>PCAM01000029.1 GCA_002730555.1 Chloroflexota bacterium | reverse complement strand
TTGCTCGCGCCGGCGTACGTGTAGCCGGTCATCGGCGTGGGGTCGTTCGTCAGTTTCGACCACTCGTTCGCTACGTAGACTTTACCGTCTACTGCAGCGCGCGCAGTCGAGCTCGACGACGTCAGGCCCACTAGTCCCACAACCAGCAGCACGAATGCCGCCAGTGCAGTTATCAATTTCACCGAAAGTTTCACGTTCCTTGTCCCCCTATGACTTTCGCGTTTCTGACCACCGCTGGCAGAGTTCTCTGCCTGTAGGTCTAGGCCACGCCTTGATCCCAAGATGAACACTTTCCTCCACAGGATCGTTCCGCCTTTAGATCGACGGCGCCGGCCCGTGTATACGTCCCAATACTTCACTGGAAAACGCGCACATATACGCGCGGACTCCCGGGACTGGAGCCGAGCAGATGGATTCTTACACTCCGGTTAGGAGACTGTCAAGAAGCCGGAGGCGCGTTAAACCGCGCGACTCTGGCTGGTTTCTAACACTCTTATCCGGTAGCGGATGAAGCCCATTTGCGGGGCGCCAGACTCGGATGTCATGGCAGAAGCGAGAATACGTGTGAACGCAGATCAGTGTCAACGACTTTCGGTGCACGTGATCCGCACTTTTAGCTCGTATTTTCAACGGTTAGTGTCGGGCCAATCGTGAGGGCCCAAACGCGACAAAGCCGCCGAATCCTCAGATAACGGCGGCTTCGCGTTGAATTCCTTTTGGCATTGGATGGGCAAAATACCCTTCACGCCAATTACCCCACCTTGTTGATCGAAGCCAGGAATTCCGTGTTGTCCTGGGTCTTGGACATGCGTTCGATAACTCGCTCCGTGCCGACGGTGTTGTCGCCGCCGGAGTCCGAGGCGATGATCGAAACCATGCGCCGGAGCAGCCAGATCTGTCGCAGGTCCTGCTCAGAAAGCAGCAACTCTTCATGGCGGGTGCCGCTGCGCTGTATATCGATCGCAGGATAAACCCGGCGTTCGGCCAGCACCCGGCTCAAGTGCAGTTCCATGTTGCCGGTGCCTTTGAACTCTTCATAAATCAAGTCGTCCAACCGACTGCCCGTGTCGATCAGGCAGGTCGCAAGAATCGTCAGGCTGCCGGCCTCGTCGCAGTTACGGGCGGCCCCGAAGAACCCTTTGGGAGGATACAGCGCAACCGGGTCCATGCCGCCGGACAGGGTTTTCCCGCTTCCCGGGACCGAGAGGTTGTAGGCGCGGGCAAGCCTCGTAAGGCTGTCCACAAGGATCACAACGTCTTCGCCGGCCTCGACCAGGCGCTTGGCCCGGGCGAGCGCGGCCTCCGCCGCACGGGTGTGGTCTGCCGGGGGCTCGTCAAACGTCGAGCTAAAGACCTCGCCCTCGATCGAGCGACGCATGTCGGTAACCTCTTCGGGTCTCTCACCGACCAGGGCCACAATAAGACTCACGCCCGGGTTGTTGGCGGTGATGCCTTCCGCGATCTGTTTAAGGAGGATCGTTTTGCCGGCCTTCGGCGGGGCGACGATCAGCCCGCGCTGTCCCTGGCCGATAGGAGCGATCAGGTCGATGAGTCGCGTCGCCATGTTCTTCGGCGTGGTCTCAAGCTTGATGATCTCGTCCGGAAAGATCGGGGTCAGCGATTCAAATTTGGGTCGTTTAAGGGTGGACTCCGGGTCCAGACCGTTAACAACCTCCACCCGGATCAGGGCGTAGTAACGCTCCCCTTCTTTGGGGGCACGTACTTCGCCCGCAACCTGGTCGCCAGGCCTCAGGCCAAAACGCCGTACCTGTGCCGGGGAGACATAAACCTCTGGATCCGATTCCATCCCGCTACCGGTCGGTCGCCTGAGGAAGCCGTGGCCGTCCCCACTGACCTCCAGGACCCCCATGCCGAGAAGTTGATCGGCCTCTTCGGCGTGGCGGGCGAGGATCTGGAGCACCAGATCTGAACGCTTCTTCGGTATCCCGCTCCGAAGGCTTAACTCAAGCGCCCGGGACCGGAGTTCGTCCATCGACAACGCTCCGACGTTGCCGAGTTGCGAACCACCTTCGTCGTACTGAATATCCTTCGGCAGCCCCGCCGGCGCCCCACGTCCGCGGCCATTGGATCGACGTCCCCGGTGCGATGACCGGCGGCGTCTGCTGCGTGACTGGCTCTGCGTACTCAGTTGAGTTCCTCCAGGTTGTACCCCTTCAAAGGGCAAAGATTTGGGACGACAAACGCGTCTCGTGTTAACCCGGCGTAGTCGACAATCACCGTGGCGGGATTGGCGCAAAGCCAACCAACCCGGCTGCTGTTTGCGCAGGGTTCGTGATGATCTATTGAAAAGTGTGGGGACGGAGTCTCGTTAGAGTAGATCTCCGGGGTGCCGGCCTGTGTTTGCCGACGCCGTATGTCCGTCTGGTTGCCCAGTCGGTAATCTGCCTCTTGACCGGACGCCCCGCTGGCCTGCAGCGAAGTCCGCTGCGACAACTAATGCCTGATGCGGAGGGGCCCCGGGAGGTGCCCATGGGCGGGAAGGCCGGAAGTCCCGACCGATGCGCCTTACCGGTGGATTCATCTGGAATCACGCGGAGGACGCCTCTCGCGACTATAGCACAAGGTTCACGTGTTCCTCTACGTGGAGATACCCGATCGCTCAACGATTTCCGGCGATGAAGCCGTGTCGTCCCCCCCTGATTCATCCATGGGCAACGAGTGTTGCGCACCCTCCCGGAGGGTATCGACCGCAGCGCCCATGAATTCGCGGAACAACGGATGCGGCCGGTCGGGTCGTGACGCGAACTCCGGGTGGAACTGCGATCCGACCATAAATGGATGCCCTTCCACCTCACTGATCTCGACCAGAGAGCCATCGGGAGCGGTCCCGCTTGTCAGCAGGCCGGCCCCGTTGAGCCGGTCCCGGTAATCGTTGTTCAATTCATACCGGTGTCGGTGCCGCTCATTAACCAGTTCGGAACCGTACGCACCCGCTGCGATCGTCCCGGGAACCAACGCACACGGGTACAAGCCGAGGCGCATGGTACCCCCGGTGGTGCCCAGTTCGCGCTGCCCGGGCATGTACGCGATGACATGGTTTTTCGATCCAGGATCAAATTCCGCCGAGTTGGCGTCTTCCAACCCGAGGACGGACCGTGCGAACTCGATCACCATCACCTGCATGCCGAGACAAAGCCCCAAGTAAGGAATCGCGCGCTCGCGTGCGTAGCGCGCGGCGGAAACCATTCCCTCGATGCCACGTTCACCGAAACCGCCGGGGACTATGACGCCGGAAGCCCGATCGAGCACCGAGTCTGCGCCCAACTCTTCAATATCCTCGGCTTTGATCCAATCGATCTTGACCTCGCAATCCTGGGCGAGCGCCGAATGACGGAGCGCTTCGATAACGGAGAGGTAAGAGTCCGGAAGCTCGACGTACTTTCCGACGATGGCGACCCGCACCGTCCGTTTGGGGTCACGAAGTTTCTCGACCATGTCGGCCCATTGCGATAGGTCGGGACTCTTCGTGATGCCCAGGCGGTCCGCCAAGAAATCGCCAAATCCAGCCTCTTCAAGGCTTAGCGGCACCGCGTACACCGTGTCCAGGGTTTCGAGTCCGATAACGGCCTCGGTCGGCACGTCGCAGTAGAGCGAAATCTTCTCACGCAGTCCCAGGTCGACCTCAAAGTCACTCCGGCAAATTATGGCGTCTGGCTGTATGCCGATACCGCGGAGCGCCTGAACGCTGTGCTGGGTGGGCTTGGTTTTCAGCTCGCCGGTCGAACCGAGATAAGGCAGGAGGGTGAGGTGGACATAAATGGCGTTATCCCGCCCCACGTCGTTGTGCATCTGCCTGATCGCCTCAAGGAACGGCAGTCCCTCGATGTCGCCGACAGTTCCTCCGACCTCGATAACGGCGACATCCGCGCCCGTCTCGTCCGCGAGCTGGTGGATCCGTTCTTTAATAAGGTTGGTGACGTGCGGAACGGTCTGGATGGTTCCGCCGAGGTAGCGTCCGTTTCGCTCCCGTGAGATAACGTCTGAGTAGATCTGCCCTGCGGTCACGTTGGACACGGCGGTCAGTTCAACATCGATAAAGCGCTCATAGTGGCCCAGGTCCAGATCCGTCTCGGATCCGTCCCCGGTCACGTACACCTCTCCGTGCTGGTAAGGAGACATCGTCCCGGGATCCACGTTGAGGTAGGGATCAAGCTTCATCACGGCGATGGTGGCGCCGCGGCTCTTGAGCATCCTTCCGATAGAAGCAACGACGATGCCCTTGCCGAGGGAGCTCACGACGCCGCCAGTTACAAACACGTACTGGGTCAAGGTCGTGCCTCCTTGTGAACCGGGTATACCGGAGATGCCGGGGTTGTCAGGCCGCCGGAAGAAACGGGGTCGCCTGAAACCCCTGAAACCATAGGGTGGATTGGGGAAATCAGGGCGGCCGGGAGCGCAGCGGTAGATTCCGTGAATACTTTGAACGCTGGGTACACCGGGGACAAAGGAAGAATCCGAAGGTTCTCGGTCGACGGAGATCGCAGCCGACTTCTCACATCAGGCTCGAGAAAATCGAATTCCCAGACATCGGTGGGAGCCATTCGCTGGCCTGGTGAGCCAGCGGGAAGCCGCAGGGCCGGGGGAACCGGCAATTCGTAATTGAGGTTGCGGTCTCTGCGACTGATGGGGAGGGGTACCTCTCAAGGAGTCTGGGGGCGACTCCAGTTTCGTTGTTCCGAGGTTACCAGACGACCGACCTCCCGGCGAGGCCCGCGGCGATGTCCGAAAAACTACACTGGCCCGGGGGTTCCCGGCGGGAGTCTTGCGCGGGCATCTGTCGCGTACCCGTTCAGGGAGGCGGGACGGGCGGGGCAACTCTGACTCGCCTTTCCTACCTTCTCGGCCTAGTCGTATCCCAGGGAAAACGACACGGGATTCAACTTGAACCCAGAGATCCCATTGAAGATCACAGACATCAAGGCCTTTCCCACTCAGGTGGGCAATCACAGTCAGTTCCCGGTCAAGGTAGAGACGGATGAAGGCATCTACGGCTGGGGCGAGGCGGGGTTGGCCAACCATGAACGGGCGGTGCCCGGAGTGATCGAGTACTTCAAGAGATTCTTGATAGGAACCGATCCCTTGGATCGCGGCGCGCACTGGCAGCGCATATACAGAGGCCGGTACTTTGAGGGCAATCTGATCCTCACGGCGGGGATCTCTGCGATAGACATCGCCCCGTATGACACCACCGGCAAAGCGTTCGGCGTGCCGGCCTACCAGTTACTCGGTGGGAAACAGCGTGATTACGTGCCGGCATTCGCCACGGTCACAGCTCCAAACGGCCCGCAGCTGGTCGAAGACTGCCAGATGCTGGTGGAGAAAGGATGGGACGCTATCCGCCGGGAATTTACCGCTCATGCCGGACGGCACTGACAATAGAGGCGGCCAGATGTACGAGCCGCGCGAATCGATTCCCACCGCCGCCACTTGGTTAACGAAAGTGTGCGAAGCCCTTTAACCGGAACCGGTACACGGTATCGACGTCCACCACCGTTTCTCTAGGGCAGAGGCCGCGTCCTTTGCGCAGAAGATGCCTCCCGGCACGCTCGACTTCCTGGAAGAGCCGATCCGTTCCGAGTCGCCAGAGGCCTACGAATTGTTCAGGGCGATGACCGACACCCCATTCGCCATTGGTGAGGAGTCCTCCACCAAGTGGGCTTTCATTCCCTTCATCGAGCCCGGCCTCGCGAACTTTGTGTGCCTCGACATCTGCAACATCGGCGGGGACGACCGAGAACTGTTCCCCGATCTCCTCAAACTGGACGGTTCCCGATATCCCATACCGACCGGACCGGGGCTGGATATCGACGTGGATGAGAAGGTCGCGGCCGCTCGTTCAGTCCAACCAGAGAGTTTTACACACCCGCACAGGAGAGACGGCTCTTACACAAACTTCTAGACGGACCGCATTACAGTGATATGTTTACCGCCCGGAAATACCCAACGCGGGGCGATCTCACGCAGACGATCGAACTTCACACGTGACGGATCGGTAAACTTCCTCAATCACCTCCTATATAAAGGAATTGGAGCCGCCCATGACGAGACTGGATTTGAGCGGGAAAAAAGGTGTCGTGTTTGGCGTCGCCAACGCCCGTTCCATTGCGTGGGCGATATCTCAAGAACTGGCGGACGCCGGCGCCGAGCTCGCGTTCACCTACCAGACCGAACGCCTGCTGGACTCCGTTAAGAAGGCTGTCACATCACTGGGCGACCCGTGCCTGGTGGAGTGCGACGCCACCGAGCCGGGTCAAGTCGAGGCGGCTTACGAAAAGGCCGTCGCGGCGTTGGGCAAGCTGGACTTTGTCGTCCATTCCATTGCATATGCTGAACGGGACGATCTCGGCGGCGATTTCTCTAAAACCGGAATAGACGGCTTCCGGACGGCGCTAGAGGTCAGCGCATACACGTTGATCCCGATCACGGCGCTGGCGGTCCCCCACATGGGGGAAGGCGGCGGGTCCGTGGTCACCCTGACCTTCGACGCATCGGAAAAGGTGTATCCGGGCTACAACGTGATGGGCACGGCCAAAGCGGCGCTTGAAAACGCCGTGCGACAGCTCGCCGCCGAATTCGGGCCGAAAGCCGTCCGCGTAAACGCCGTGTCCGCCGGTCCCCTGCCGACGCTCGCAGCGCGCAGCATCCCCGGCTTCAACGAGATGCGACGGTCGCACGCCGCACGGGCTCCGATAGGCCGCAACATCACACACACGGAGGTCGCAGACGCAGCGGTCTTCCTGTTGAGCGATCTGTCTTCAGGGATTACGGGTCACGTGCTGCCGGTGGACGGCGGTTACGGGATCATGGGTATCTAGAGTACGAACTGATCGACACGGGCCGCAGACCGCGGTCCTCATCCAAGACCACGCCCTATTAAGGAAATGACATTGGCCGAGCCGACCGCCCCACTGACCGAAGCCGAACTGGACGCCATCCGTCAGCTCGACACTCCCACCATCTCCAACGCACTTGAGCTGATCAAAGGCCTGCGACCCTGGACAGACGGCTTCACCCGTCCCGACATAATTTGCCGTTTCCCGGAGTTCGAGACGGTCGTCGGATACGCCGTGACAGTGGAGATCGCATCCGCCGTGCCCGGTCGCAAATCCGTCCCCCGCGACCAGTACTGGGAGTCGATTGTCGCCCAACCCTCGCCACGCATGATCGTGATCCACGACCGCGACGAGAAGCCGCTCGGCTCGTTCTGGGGTGAGGTTAACGGCAGCATCGCCAAGGGCCTCGGCGCCGTCGGGGTGGTGACGGACGGCACGGTTCGCGACCTTGATGAGGTCAGGGAGATGGGTTTCCAATTCCTCTCTAAAGAGGTCTGTGTCTCCCACGCATATGTGCACGCAGAGGCGCTCGGGACCACGATCGAGGTTTCCGGCATGAAGGTGAGCCCCGGCGACTTGATCGCAGCCGACAAGCACGGCGCTATCCAGATCCCGCTGGAGGTCGCCAGGGACATCCCGAGGCTGGCGGATCTGATGGGCTTGTACGAGGCTCCAATGATCAAGGCCGCCCAGGCCGCTGGAGCGACGCCGGACACACTTCGGGCCGCGATGGCTGAACAATCGAAGGTGATGGAGAACAACGCGGCCTATTAGGACGTATCACACAACGTTGGGAGTGGTCGCCCTCACCTGCGTTCCTCATCAGAATCAGACTTTCGTCGTCGATCAAAATCGTAGCGCTCGCGACCGGATCCCGGCCAGTGCCTTCGATTAGCGTCCCGCCTATGATGGTCTGCTATGCCAGTTCCCTCCCTGTGGTTTAACTTCGGTTCTGGACCTCCACCGTCTGCGACGGCCCGTTCGTCATCATCACCATGCTCTTGCCGGCGGGACCGCCGAACGAGACGATCTCGATCCGTTCCGGCCTGTTGAACGCCGGGAAGCTGGTGCGTCCGGCCTCTTCCGGCGACAGGTCCATGATCCAGCGCCAGGGCGGGAGTAGCCAGTCCGGATTCGCCTTGAACCCGTTGTGCAGCCCGGATACGGTCACGCGGGTCTTGGCCCACAGGTAGTCGCGCACCATGTCCTTGGACCATCCGGCGTCCGTGCAAACCCGGGCGTGATCGGGACACAGGATCACCAGCGCGCCGCCGCCACCTTCACGGTCGTACGGGTCCGGGTCAGACCAGCGGATGCCAAAATAACCACCTCCGCCTCTGATGCCCCCGGCTACCGTGTTCAAAACGCGCTCCGGTGTGAAGTTGTTCAGGTCTGCGGCGTCGATCAGGTTACGTACGCCGGCGACCGTCACAGTGGACGCGCTCGTCGGGAACCCTCGCTCCTCGGCGAGCGACTCCCAGGGTCCGCCTTTAACGGGCTCGGCTGCGCACAGCGAGAACTTGGACGGCGCGCCGATAGTGTCCATGTCCATCTCGGTCGGGTAGTTGTGTCCGACGTTCATCAGCACCAGCCGGAACGCACGCCCCAGCACGATGTTTACCCGGGACTGCTTGCCCGGGCCAAGAGAAGCTTTACCGGTGTTAAGCCCCAGCTCGTCCACGATCGGGCCGTTCAGCAGCATGATCGGCGCATCGGGGCTGGTGGACATAAGCCACTGCCGAGCACGCGATCCCATTTTAATCACGGCCTCGCATGCGGCGATCAGCACCGGCAGGTGGGACGGCTCGCACCCCGCCATTGCGGCGGACACGGCGATCTTCTGAACCGTCGCTATACCCATGCCCGGGGGCAGCAGGCCGATGATATGTTCCGGTTCCAGGGTCGAGCCCGCCAGGATCTCGCTCACCCGTTCCGGCGTCGGCGGTAGCAGGGGCAAGCCATCACTCCAGCCGTTCTCCAGGAACGTCTCGTTGAACTGCGCCAGCGCGTCCAGCTGGTCTGCGCCGTCAAAGTCCAGTGGCTCGCCCGGCAATCGTTCAGGCAGCGGTCCGGTGTCCGCAAGATCGGGCATAGCTTCCGGGTCGGTCAACCCGCGAACCACCACGTCTATACGTTCCGCGATGCTGGCTTTAGACCGCTCCGGCGGGACGCTCGTTATCACGTCCGGCACCACGGCAAACGGCACACGGGGCATCCCGAAAACACGGGCGCTGGCCAGCGTGTCCTTCTCGAACCCGGCCGACGCCACAGACACCGTGGGGATGCCCTTGCGCTCCAGGTAAATCATGTCGTGGACAAGCCACGACGTGCACTGCCCTCAGTCGCTTGAGGAGCCGACGACCACGTCGCACTCCTCCGCCGCTCGGTCCAGCATATCTGAAGGAGTCGGGATGCTTCCCTCGTAGGTGGTCAGCCTGACGTCTGAAAACCGATCGCGCAGCATCGTGCCGACCTGTTCCAAGATAGCGTCTCCGCCCCGTTTGCGGTTCCAGATCAGGCCAACCTTCAGCCCATCCAGCGAGGTCGGACGCGGGGCGATATCGGTCTCAATCCCGGCCCCTTCAAGGGCGGCGACCGGGTGCATGACGCTAAGTTTACTGGGTGTGCTGGCCATTGAGAGCCTCTCTGGCTGGTGTATCGGTGTGTTACGGGACGCGGTTTCACGAAGCTAGCCCCGAGGGCAGGGCGCGTCAACCACAATCACCGTGGCCCATTTCAAGCACCCGCAAGACAGGCCGAGCACGCTTCCGCCGCGCAACCCCATAGCCCGGGCGCTGTATCATCCAGCCATCATGACAAGCGAACGGGCGCAGAAGCGAATCGATCGGCTTCTTGATCAGGCGGAGGAGGCCATGGACTGGCAGCGCGTGAGAAAGACGGCACAAGCGTTGCTCGGCGTTGACGCGAACAACGCTGACGCTAAATCATTTCTCTCCATGGCCGAATCGGTGGCTGCGGCGGGCGATTCTGGAGCCGAATCCGAGAACGCAATGCCGTCCAGGCGGGAACCTCGCCGGGCCAAAACAAACGGCGTTTAAACGATGTCGTCATACGCTTGAACCCCCTGCGGACGGCTGACGAGCTTCGCTCAACGATTCCTTGGCTTCGTGAGGAGTTCGGTTACGGCGATCTGGCCGTCTATCACTGCGCCCCGAACGGGGACAGCCTTGTACTGGCGGCGGGCGGAGAAGACCTAACTGCCGCGACCCACCAGCGGTCTCCTGTCGACTCGGCGACGGTTTCCGGCAAGGCGGCAAGTACCGGCGAAAGCATGATCGCAGGCGATGTGGGACGGGAACCTAAGCACGGGGGGGGAGTCAAGCAATGCGAGATGCCGGTTCCGAGACGATTCCCATGCGTATCGGAACGGAGATGGTCGGCGCCTCCGCACTGGGCCGGAACATCGACATGCAGCAGTTCGGCATCGGCCTGGGAAGGGCGGTCTTGATCGATGCCACTTTGATCCGGTCGACCCTGCTCGCGGCATCCATGAAACTCATGGGCGACCTCAACTGGCACCTGCCGAAGTGGCTCGAATGGCTCCCCGACGTCAGCGTCGAAGGCCCGGAAGCAGAGACCCCCCCTGAGGTCTCTCCGGTCACCGAAACCGCGGCGGTTGAAGCCGGCGACTAGGCCAATCAAGATAGGAAAGGTGACAAGGACCGCGTCCGATTGGACGCGATTCCCGATGTCGGTGCGACCGGCCCTTCGCTAGGATGGTCCGGATCCCATGTCATCAGAACAATCCCAAACTCTGCCCGCAGGCAATACGAGCCCAACCGGGGCTTACAACCGGTGGAAGCTGCGCGCGCTCTTCGCTTTCGCCGGGTTCTATCTTTTCGTCTACATGGGCCGGTTCGCCCTGTGGCCGGCGGCGCCGATCATCCGCGAGGACCTGAGCTTCACCCACGTCGAGATCGGCATTATCAACGCCGTCTTGCTCTGGGGATTCGGCGCAGGTGATCTTGTGCACGGCCGCATGGCTGAGGCCTACGGACTCCGACTGTGGGTGACGCTCGGCGCTATCTCGACAACAGCCCTGGCCATTACCACTAGCTTCGCCACCAACATATGGACCTTCGCCATTCCCTGGGGGCTGGCGGGATTTGTGAACGCCGCGGTATGGGCTCCCGGGATATCGCTGATATCGCAGTGGTGGCCCCGAACAGAACGCGGGCGGGCGTTGGGCGTCGTCGGGGTCGCCGCCGGCGGGGCGATGCTGACGATGTGGCTCGTCACGGGCTGGGTTGCTTCCGAATGGGGCTGGCGTGCCGCGTTCCGATACCCGCCGCTGCTGATGGCGGGCGCAGCGGTCATCTATTTCCTGCTGGTTCGCGATCGTCCGGCGGACGTCGGGCTCGAGCCATATGCAGAGGATCCCGATTCGTATACGGGGCGGGCCGAAGCGGCCTCAAGCAAACAGCTCAAAGGCTTTGGGCCTTACAAAGCGCTTCTAACCAACTGGCACTTCGTTGCCGTTTCCCACGTCAAAGGGTTGGAGAATGTTGTTCGCTACGGACTGACGACCTGGGTCCCGCTCTACTACTTCGAGGAGGGCGGGCTGTCGATCGAATCGACGGTGCTGGTGACGGTTGCCCTGCCCGTTGGTTATCTCATCGCGCCCCTGGTCTCCGGCTACATTTCGGACCGATTCATGGCCAGCCAGCGCCGCCCTATGACCATGGCATCGGCGATCATCAGCGCCGTCGTACTTGTGATCATCGCGTTCGCCCCGGCCGGTAACGAGTTCCTGGGCGCGGGGCTGCTTCTAGTGGGCGGCTTCGCCATGAGCCTGACGCTGGTCGCGGCAACCGCCGTGGATATCGGCGGGCGGCACATGGCGGGCACGGCCAGCGGACTACTGGATGCCCACGGCTACGCATACGCCGGCGCACAGGCACTCATTTTCAGTGTGATCCTAGACGCCAGCGGTAGCCCCTGGGAGATCGTGTTTCTGGCGATGGCCGCAACCCGATTGGTCTCGGCAGGTATCATCTGGCTGGTACGCATCTGACCCCTGTGTAGACTACCCCCCGAGTGAGCGGCGCCTTGATTCGACGGTCAATAGAGCCTTATTTCTGAGCCAGGAGGGTACCGGATGTGGATACAGCGCACTACGGACGTGATCATCCTTGGGTGGCTGACGGGCGCATAACGTGCTGGAGGCTATCTCGGCGAAGGCCGCGTGACCTTGGTCGGGTTTGAACGCGTAGGCATCGGACTTGGTTTCGCATCTCTGGTCGTCCGGGGCACGGTCCAGTACTCGGACGACCCGGGGGGCCGCCGCGCACTCTGGTCGTAAAGCTGCCATCGGACAACGTAGAAACGAACGCTGCGGCGAGACAATTTGGCACCGACGAGCGAGAGGTACGCTTCTTCAAAGTACTAGCGTCCGATCTCGGCGTGCCGGTTCCCGAATGCTATTACGCGGAGGCCGATAGCGAGTCGGGCGATTTCGTTCTGCTGTTGGAGGACCTGTCCAGCGACCGACCCGACGATGAGGCAAACGTTGTACTGGAAGACGTGAAGCTGGTCGTCCGCAACATGGCCCGGCTTCACGGGCGCTGGTGGGAGATACCCACCGGTCCGCGTGGGAGAAGATTGCGAACGGCATCAGCTCGGAGTTCCCGGAGGGCGTGTCGGAAATCATCGTACGTCTCGGTACGCACTTCGAGGAAGTGATGCGGCCGCTTGGCGAATCACCAGTGACGCTGATCCACGAGGATTTCCGGTTTCACAACTTGTTCTTTCGGGATGACGGCAGATCCACGAAAATCGTCACGATCGACCGGCAAAGTCCGTCCATCTCCAGGGGTGCGGTAGATCTGGTCAATTTCCTCATCTTCTACCCGCCGATGGAGGAGCGACGAACACCCGAGAAGTCTCTCCTGCGGATCTATCTCAAGGGACTGGCGGAGGAGGGCGTGAGCGACTATTCATACGTACAGCTTGCGGAGTATTATCGGCGCGGAATGCTCCGGTTCCTCTCGATCTCCGTGACCATGCTCGCCCACGCAGATTTCGAAAATAAGGCCGGACGAGCGGTCATCGACCTGGCGCTGCCCCACCTCTCAGGCCTCACCGACTGGGATTGCGGCTCTCTGATCCCCGATCAAAAGCGCTTGTAGACTGCGTGCCCTGACAAACACCAGATCCATTCACGGACGTCTGACGGAGAAGTAGATCCCTGGCGATACCTCGGACCAGCGGCGACATCACCCCGGGATGGTTAACAAACGCATTGCGCGCTGGCGGGCGCCTGCCGGCCGGAGGTGTGGAGTCGCTATCGATAGAACGCATCGGGCAGGTTCGCGGGTTCGCCGGGTCAATCAGCCGGCTGATAATCCAGTACGAGGACGAATCTGACGCGCCATCCACGATGGTTGTGAAGCTTTCGTCCGTTGATCCAGACATACGTCGCTACGCCAGCGAAGACGGCATGTACCGGCGAGAAACGATGTATTACCGAGAGTTGGCGGGCGAGTCCGGTATCCCCGTTCCTGACTGTTACTTTGCCGATCTGGATCCTGGATCCGGCGACTTCGTACTCCTGCTTGAGGATCTGACAGGCTTGCAGGAAGGCGACGAGATCGCCGGTTGCTCACTCCAACAGGCCGAGCTTGTCGTGCGTACCCTCGCCCGGCTCCATGCGCGCTGGTGGAACGACCGGCGTGTCGCCGGGCTGAGCTGGCTTACCGGCCCAGCAGATCACTCGAAACAATTCAACCGGCTTGAAAATCTCTACCTTGACGCCTGGAACCGGGCGACCGACACCCTCGCCGCGATCTACCCGCCCACCACTTTCGCGATCGCAGAGCGGTTCGGCCCCGGGCTGGCTGCCGTTCTCCACACCTCCACGGTCGGCGATCAAACTCTAAACCACGGCGACTGCCACCTCGGGAATATGTTCTTCCGGGACGATCAGGTTGTATTCACCGACTGGCAAAACATCATGGTGACCGGCCCCGGGCTCGATCTCGCCTACTTCATCCAGGGCAGCCTCCCCGTGGAAACACGTCGCACCCACGAACAAGATTTGCTGGCCCTCTACAACTCAACCCTGGCCAAGAACGGCGTGACGAACTACCCGCCAGAAAAGTTGTTCGAAGACTATCGGCGGGACCTCCTGAGAACCCTCATCCCGTCGGTCCTGTCCGTGGCAAATCTGGACATGAATGCCCCGGAATCCCGAGAACTTGTGGAGACCATCGGGGGGCGTATGATCGCGATCGCTGACTGGAACTGCGGAGATCTGATACCGGGGTAATTTCAGTCCCGGCGAAACCCGTCGAGGTCAGGGCGTGGTCGTGAGCCTCCAGCAGGTCTATGATTGCGTGCGCGGAATTTCGACATCATTTCTTCGTTCAGGAGTCCTTTGGCATCTTCGGAAGGTAACGCTACCCCCGGGCTGAGCCTGCTTGAGGCGGCTCGACGCTCCGGTCTCGACATCGCTGAGGCGGCCGAGCCCACCGACAAAACCGTCGAGCTAAACGGCCTGAAGTTCCACTACCTGGACTGGGGCAACGGCCACCTTCCGGACCTGCTTTTCCTTCACGGAACGGCGCAGCAAGGCCACTCCTGGGACTTCGCATCGCTGGCGTTGCGGGAGCGCTTCCACTGCATGGCGCTTGACCAGCGCGGTCACGGCGATTCCGAGTGGGACCCGGACGGCAAATACGGCGCGCCGATCTACGTCCCGGACGTTGAGGCGTTTGTGGACGCGCTGGGACTGCAGAATTTCGTGCTAGTCGGCCACTCGATGGGAGGCCGCAACGCTTACACGTACACGTCAGCCCACGGAGACAAGGTTCGGGCTCTGATCGTGGTCGACGCCGGGCCACGCATGGAAGAGCCGGGCGGCGCGCGCGTCCGCAACTTCATGGACGGACAGCGCGAGTTCGATACCTACGATGACCTTGTCGAGCGCGTCCACTCTTACCTCCCTGGACGGCCAATTGAGCAGTTGCGTGGCAGCCTGACACACACCACCCGACAGTTCCCGAACGGCAAGTGGTCCTGGAAGTACGACCCCAACATCCGCCGGCCGGTCAACGGGCCAGGCGACTCGGAAGAGGCCCGCTGGGACACGCTCTCAAAGATCGCTTGCCCGACTCTTTACGTAATCGGCGGCGACAGCGAGATGCTCACACCGCCGAGCATCGAACGCATGCTGGAAGTCATCCCCGGAAGCGTGGCCGAGACCGTGGAACGAGCAGGCCACCTGGTGGCGGGCGACAACCCGGCCGGGTTCCACGCTGCCGTTTCACCGTTCCTGGCTTCACTGCCACCCTCGACGTAATACCGGGAGTCGTTAGCCACGTCGATCTTTCACAGGTCACACCCCGCACAAGAGCCCTCTGAAGAAATTCCCAAAGGGGATTCGCCTGCGGAGAGCGCGGGAGGCAAATCCCGATTCTTCTATGGCTGGTGGATCGTGGGCGCCGGCGGGCTGGTACAGGGCTACGCCTCCGGCGTGTTCTGGCAGGGATTCGGCGCGTTTTTCACGCCCATAATCGACACCTTTGGATGGAGCCGCGGCGGCACCGCGCTGGCGCTGTCGTTTAACCGCATCGAGTCCGGCGGGATGTCGATCGCGGTTGGGTATCTGCTCGACAAGTACGGTCCGCGCAAGCTGATGTCGTTCGGGCTTTTCGTCACCGGGCTCGGTTTTATCGGTATGAGCCAGATGCAGTCCCTCTGGCACTTTTACGTCGTGATGGCCGTGCTCACGTTTGGCATGTCTTTCGGCACCTTCATTCCAATTGTTGCGACGGTTGGAAACTGGTTCGTCAGAAAGCGTAGTCGCGCCATCGGGTTGTTGATGTCGGCCTCCGCAATCGGCGGAATGTTGGTGCCGGTTCTCGTGTGGTACGTGGATGCTGTCGGGTGGCGGGACGCCATCCTGTGGGTCGGGATCGGGTTCTGGGCGATCGGTATACCGGCTATTTTAGTGACGGCACGCCGTCCGGAAGACAAGGGAATGCTGCCGGACGGCGACCCGGTTTTAACGCAGACGGGCGGCGTACTTCAAGATCCGGTCCGAGAACGACGCATACCGATCATGACGGCGCTGAAGTCCCGGTTCTTCTGGCAGCTTGCTATCGGCACCAGCCTAGGCCATCTCGTCAGCTCCACGACCCTGATGCATATCGACGCCATGCAGTCGTTCGACATCAGCCGAACCACGGCCAGCATCGCCGTGTTCGGGTTTGCCGTGGGCAGCTTTGTTGGCCGACTGGGAATGGGGTTTATCGGTGATTACTTCGATAAACGCTACCTGCTGGCGATCTCTTTCAACATGCAGATCCTCGGGGTTCTTGGACTGGTGTCTCTGAACGCCACCGTGGGTGGTGTATTCCTGGGCCAGTGGGGGCTCGTGATCTACGCCGCTTTCTTTGGCGCCGGATTTGGATCGAGCATTCCAGTCAGGATGGCGATGATCGGCGACTACTTCGGGCGCCAGACCTACGGATCGATGCTCGGGTGGATGAGCACGGCAAACGCGGCGATAGGGGCGTTTGGACCGGTTTTCGTGGGCATCATGTTCGACGTGACGGGCACCTACCGCACGCCGTTCTTGCTACTGATCGTGGTCCTGCTGGCGAGCGGGCCGATGATGCTGACACTAGAAACACCCGCCCGGGTAAAAGCAAGATTCCGCTTAGCAGCCCGCAACGCAGACATGGCTGAAGCTGAATTAAAAGCAGAAGAGGCCAGGTTTCAGGATTAGTGCCGGCCAGGGCCGATAAGATCGCGCCGAGCCGAGTCCAACCCAGACAACCCCGGTCGCAGCCGATGAGGACCAGGCGAGCCTGGTCCGGATTAAGTCTGGCCGTATCTCGAGACTTCTGGTACTGCTGCGCCTCCGCTGAAGAACATCTGCGGGTGATCGCGCCTGAGGTTCACCAGCACGCGCTGCCCGACTTCGATCGTGAGCAGGTGCGGCATCTGGCAGTGGATATGAAGCCCGGAGTCAAGCTCGACCTCGTAGGTGTACGCCCAGCCCTGGAACACGCGATCGACCACGATCCCCTGCCCGTCTTCGGACGGCGCCAGAACGAAGTCATCTGGACGCGCCATCACAAACAGTGGCGACGCGTCGGGCGGGACGAAACCCGGGACCGCCCTCGCCGGGCCGGCCTCAGTGACCAGTCGCGTTCCCAGCACCTCCACCGGCAAGAAGTCCGCCATCCCCATGAAACGGGCGACATAGCTTGTGGCGGGCCGGTGGAACACCCGCTCCGGGACATCTACCTGCTCGATCCGGCCATCGACCTGCACGGCGACGAGATCGCCCATAAAGAGCGCTTCTTGCTGGTCATGCGTCACGAAAACGGTGGTCGTCCCGGCCGCTTTCAAGATGTCTCGTATCTCCGACCGAACGCGTTCCCTCAATCCCGCGTCCAGGTTGGAAAAAGGCTCGTCCAGAAGCAGTAGGTCCGGCTTCGATGCCAGTGTGCGGGCGAGGGCAACACGCTGCTGTTGTCCGCCCGAAAGCTCGGAAGGCAACCGCTCGCCCAATCCTTCCAACCCCACGAGCGCTAGCACCTCTTCGACGCGCTCACCTCTGCCCTTTCGTCCGAGGCCATACCCGACGTTCGCCTCGACGGTCATATGCGGGAAAAGGGCGTAATCCTGGAACACGATGCCAACGCTGCGTTTATCCGGGCCGACGTGCCGGCCACTGGAAGCGACGAGCTCGCCGCCGATCTCGATGCGCCCGGTATCGAGCGGCTCCAGCCCGGCAATCATCCGCAACACGGTCGTCTTGCCGCACCCGCTGGGTCCCACCAACGCCAGGATCTGGCCGCGTTTAACCTGGATATCGAACTCTTCGACGGCAATGCTCTCGCCAAACGTCTTACTAACGCCGTTACAGCGAAGGGTAATATCGCTGACCACGTCTTCCTGACGCTTTCTCCCGAGTCCCGGCAGCCCAATCAATTGCGTGACCTTTCGCGTAGTACGAGGAACGTCATGGGCGCAGCAGAGGCCACGACCAGCAGAAGCGACGGAGCGGCAGCGCGGGCGAAGAACGCCTCTTCGGCAGCCGTCCATATGGATGTTGCGAGGGTTCGTGATTCTATCGGCCCCAGGATCAATGTAGCCGGTAATTCTTTCATCGTGAGCAGGAACACCATGATCGCGGCGGCGGCCAACCCCGGCCGGATGACAGGCACCGTAACGGTCAGGAAGGCGTTGATGCGGGAGCGGCCAAGGCTCATCGCCGCCTCTTCCATCCGTGGATTGACCTGGAGCAGCGAGGCGCGGATCGATCCCACCGCCACCGGCAGGAACAACACGACGTAGGCAAATATCAGCAGGTACGCCGTCTGGTAGATGCCCGTGGCGTACCTGATTCCGAAGAAGACCAGCCCGAGCCCGACGGCGATTCCGGGCATAGCGAAGCCGACATAAGAGAACCGTTCCAGTGCCGCCGAGAACATGCCGGGACGCTGGACCGAGAGAACGGATATCGGCACCGCAGCTATGACCGTGGCGATGGAAGCGGCGACCGAATACTGGACCGAGTTGGACAGCGCTCCCCAGTCGAACAGCTCAGACTCGCCGGCCTTGATCCCACGCGTCAGCCAGTAGACGAGCACAAATATCGGAACACCCAGTGCAAGTGCCGTGACGCCGCCGGAAAAAACCGTCGCAGGGGTGCGCCAACGCCCCAGCCGGACGATTCGTCGCCTGCGTCGGGATGCGTTTGCGCCGGCGTAGTAGCGGGCGCGTCGACGGGCGGATGCCTCGGTCAGGATCAGGCTCACCGCCACGCCCAGCAGCACGAGCGATAGCGCGGCGGCGGCGGAGAGGTTGAATGCGCTGTTGTACTCGATAAAGATGACCCGGGTAAACGTGTCGTACTGGAGCAGCGCCACCGCGCCGAAGTCGCTCAGCGTGTAGAGCGCCACGAGCAGAGCGCCCGCTCCGATTGCCGGGTACAGCAGGGGCAGGGTTATTCGACGGAAGGTTTGCCAGCCGGATCGACCCAGCGACCACGACGCTTCTTCCATCTCAGGCTCAAGCCGCCAGAGGGTCGCCCGGACCGTGAGGAACACGTACGGGTAGCTGAGCAGAATCAGCACCGCCGTCGCGCCCGTGAGCCCGTACAGATCGGGCAAACGCTCGACGCCGAACGGTCCTTCCAGCCAGCCCTGGAGCAGGCCTTTAGGACCAAATGCAGATATGAACGCCAGGGCGCCGACGTAGCTGGGAATGGCGAGCGGTAACACGGATGCGACGGCCCAGGCGCGCCGAAATGGCAGGTCGGTGCGGACCGTCAGCCAGGCCAGCGGCACGGCGATCAGCACCGATCCCAGGGTCACGAGAGCAATCAACTGGATTGAGCGCCACAGGATGGCGGCCGTGTCGATGTCGAATAACGACTCCAGGGCCATATCGCCGGACTCCCAGGCGCGGACGACCAGGTACAGGACGGGCAATGCTGCGGCCCCCGCCACCGCGATGGCGGCCAGCCACAGCAACAGCGGTGCTCGCCTCAACCAGGGCGGCAGCAACGTGCGTGGCGACCAGGTGGCGCCGAGCGTAGGAAGCTGCTCGCGTATTACCCGCGTTACATGGGGTCCGTTCATGGCGAAGCGCCGACCTCACGTAGCAGGTCTTGGGTTGCCGCCAGGTCGCCCAGGTCAGACACGTCGATGTCCGGCGTCTTCGGGCTGACCAGCTCAGGGAGGAGTTCTGCGTGCGGCACGCCATCGATCAACGGGTACTCGTATGTCTCTTCTGCGAAGTACTTCTGGGCGTCGGCGCTCAGCAGGTATTCGAGGAAGCGCTCCGCCTGTGTGGAGTTGTCCGCCGTTTTCAGGATTGCCGCGCCAGTGACGAGTACAGCTGAGCCGGGATCGCCTCCGGGAAGGAAGTAGTTGCGTGCCGCAAAGCCCTCACCTTCTTCTGCAAGGAAGCGGTGCAGGTAGTAGTGGTTCACGAACCCGACCTCGACCTCGCCGGCACCGGCACCGGTTGCTGCGATAGTCGGCGTGTTCTTGGTGTAGATGCGGGGCTCGTTCACCACCATGCCCGCAAGCCAGTCACGCGTTCGGCCCTCTCCCCAGATCGGAAGAACAGGCGACCGCCAAGGCCGGGGCCGCCATTAGGCCCAATGCCAACAAGACCGGACGTCGGGCCAGGAGATTCGATATTTCGGTTGTCATTCCTTGCGCAGGAACCTTTCTTCACGCGGCTCAAACACGTTCTCGCGGCGATGCTGCGGGAGTGAATAAACCGGTTGGGCCGGTTCAGACAACGATCTGAACCGATTAGATATCGATAAATGCCGGGCAAGTGTGCACAGTTTGTCGTTTGTGCACAAACGATTTTAAATCTTCGTACGTGCGACGTCAAATGAGGAGATTGTGAATATATTGATCTCCACACGGTCTTTACATACCTTGTTAATTAAAGCTATCCCAAACGTAATACGTACATACGAATAAACTAATTCGTATATACGTATTAAAGAGATTATTTTGTTGACAGTCCTCCCGCGTGTGCCTCTTTATCCGCCGACGCGTCAAACAAACGACCCCAGGCGGTTCTAAAGTTCGTCCTGGCCTCAGATCTCGCGCTTACGCGAGCTGGAAGGGCGGCGCCATGATCGGGAGCGTGACGTGGATCAATGACGGCTCCTCTAACGACACGGCTTCCTGCAGCGCCTCTTTGAGGCCGTCCGGCGAGTCAACGCCCACCGAGCGAATACTGAACGCGGCCGCAAGCGTGTCCCAGTCCGGGTTGAAGAACTCCGTGCCGATCTCACGGTCACCGTACCGGTGCTCCTGGTCCCATCGAGACGCTCCAAAAGCGCCGTTGTCGAACACCACCACGACAAGGTTGATGCCGTGCTGTTTCGCCGTGGCCAGTTCCTGCGGGCTATACATGAAGCCCCCGTCGCCACAAAGTGCCACCACCGGTCGATCGCCCGCCGCAACCTTGGCCCCGAGAGCCGTCGGGAAGCTGAAGCCCAGGTTTCCGAAGTAGCCAGAGGTGATGAACTCCCCGCCGTCCTGCACCTCGTACGCAACGTGGCTCCAGTAGCCGATGTTTGTCATGCCTGCGATCAGGACGGCGTTGTCGTCCGTCGCCTCCCTAACGGCCTTTACCCATGTCGTCTGGTTTGGTGCTTTTTCGTTGAGGAAGGCCTGCATCTTGTTGCGATATGTCGCCGCTCGCTCGCCCCCCGGACCGGTCGCATTGTCCACGCCGCCTTTTCGCAATGCGTCGATAATCGCGGCCAGCCCCGCTTTAGCGTCAGCTTCGATGGCGATGCTTGTGCCGTGGTCTTTATCCAGTTCCCGCTGATCGACATCGATCTTGATGATTGTCTGGCCGTTCGCCGCTTTGAACCCGGGCACCAAGAACCGGGTCCCGGCGACCAGGATCACGTCGGAATCATCGAGCAGTTCCTTGCTTACGCCCACCTGTGCGTAGTGCACACCCACGTACTGCCGGTGACTTGCGGAAATGGCGCCCTTCGCCTGCTGCGTTCCGACCACCGGGGCGTCCAGCAATTCCGCCATTTCCGCGATCTCCGGTCCGGCCTCGGCGCGCAACGTTCCGCCGCCGATGACGATCGCGGGATTGTCAGCGCCAGCCAGCGCTTCGGCGGCACGTGCGACAAGGTCATCCGCCGGCTGTTTCACCGAGTAGAGCTCAGCTTCCAGGATTTCCACCTCGCCAGTGGCAGCGAGGATGTCCGGCGGGATTTCCAGCTCCACAGGACGCGGACGGCCCGTGGTCATCTGCTTGAACGCCTCGTGAATCGCGCTCGGGATCTCCGAGACAGACGACACTCGCGTGTTCCACTTGACGATCGGCTTAAAAACGTCGAGCTGTTCCTCAACCTCGTGGAGCTGTCCCTCGCCCTTGCCAAGCGAGCCGCTCGGTATCTGGCCGGAGATGAGCAGGACCGGTGATGAAACCGCGTAAGCCGTCCCTACCGCCGCCGAGGCGTTAAGGGCGCCCGGTCCGGGAACGACGAGCGCCACGCCGGGCTTGCGTGCGACCCGGGCATACCCGTCGGCCATATACGCCGTCGTCTGCTCGTGACGGGTGCTGACGAGCCGGATAGCCTGGCTGTCATGGAGGGCGTCAAACGCCGCCATGATCTGAACGCCGGGGAGTGCGAAAACGGTGTCCACGCCCTCCGCTTCAAGGGATCGTCGAAGCGCTTCGGCGCCGGTCATCTCGGGCATGTTGCGGTCTTTCTGTCTGATAGTGATGTTGGCCAACGGCATTGTAGGGCGAGAATCGGTGTGCCCGGCAGCCGGTTGAGACGAGCCGTACAATCCGCGACAGTCGGTCGACCGATACGAAAGAAGAGGAAATTACTCTTGGGTTCCTACCCGGCCAACAAAGGCCTGCCCGCTGGCAAGTTGCCGAGCGAACTGTTGTCGCGCCTGCTGGCGAAGATCCAGCGTGACGACCCGCGAGTGATCGTTGGTCCTGGCGTCGGCGAAGACGCTGCTTTCGTAGATTTCAGCGAAACTCTGCTCGTCGCAAAAAGCGACCCCGTCACCTTCGCGACGGACCTCGTCGGCTGGTACACGGTCCAGGTGAACGCCAACGATATTGCATGTTGCGGTGCAATCCCGAAGTGGTTCCTGGGCACCGCCCTGCTGCCCGTGGGAACGACGCCGGACGAGGTCGAAGCCATATTCGATCAGATCTCGGAGGCCTGCGACGAGCTTGGCGTCACGATGATCGGAGGCCACACGGAGATGACCCTGGACCTGCCACGGCCGATCGTCGCCGGGACGATGCTTGGTGAAGTGGCGAAGGGCGACGAGGTGACCACGGCGGGCGCACGGCCGGGCGACGGTGTGATCTTGACAAAAGGCATCGCCATCGAAGGCACGTCGCTGCTGGCGCGCGAGATGCGGCCGCAACTCGAACGCGCCGGTGTGGGCGTCGATGTGATCGACCGGGCAGCTAACTACCTGTACAAGCCCGGGATCAGCGTGGTTCCGGAGGCCCGTGTAGCGCACGCCGCCGGGGGCGTCACATCGATGCATGACCCGACAGAGGGCGGACTTGCCACGGCGCTGGCTGAAGTTGCGACCGCCTCAGGAACGGGCATCGCGGTGGTGGCTGACGCCATCCCGGTACTGCCAGAGGCGGCGGAGTTGTGTGCGGCATTAGACGTCGATCCCTGGGGGCTGATCTCGTCCGGGGCGTTGCTTATCACGGCCGAGGCGGAAAGCGTGGACGGTGTGATGGACGCGCTCACCGGGGCCGGTGTCGTGGCGAGTGTGATCGGGGACATCAGGCCGCCTGAAGAAGGGTTGACGGTCAGATCCGGGGGCGCCGAAACGCCCCTTCCCACGTTCAACCGTGACGAAATGGCCCGTGTGCTGGGAGAATAGGCGGCCATTATCCGCCGGAATATCCGGGATTATCCGGGAATCCACCGTGGTTCAACCCACTTGGAGTCGGCTCCCGGACATCGTAAACTCAGACCATTCTTATCGGCCGATTCGATCAGGCGATGAACGTATGACGTGCGTCTCGCCATCACAGCCCGATAACAAACCCGCCCATGCCAGCCACAACGCTCCTGACAAAGATCGACTCCTACCTGGCGAACGATCGCGCCGAATTCGTGCGGAATGCACTTGACTTCGCGATGAACGCCCACTCGGGCCAGTCGCGCCTCTCAGGCGAGCCCTATGTCGAGCATCCGATAGCCACGGCGGAGTTCCTGGCCGAGCGCCGGATGGACGCCACCACGCTGGCCGCCGCACTGCTGCATGACGTGATCGAGGATTGCGAGATCACCCGGGAGCAACTCGAAAATCAGTTCGGGGAAGAAGTGGCGAAGCTGGTCGACGGCGTGACCAAGATGAACTCGATCGACGTCCTGACACGTGGAGACCGGGTCAACACGCCGGCGTTCGCTCTAAACGGCGATGGCGACGGCGATACCCAGCCAGACGAGCGAACGGCGCGCCAGGCGGCGAGCATGCGCAAGATGCTGGTGGCAATGGCCGACGATGTCCGCGTGGTGCTGATCAAATTGGCCGATCGTCTCCACAACATGCGGACGCTGGACGCACACACGCATGAACGTCGCATCGCCATCGCACGAGAGACGCTGGAGATCTACGCTCCGCTGGCGCACCGGCTCGGCGCATGGGACCTGAAATGGCGCCTGGAGGACGAGGCGTTCCGGTACCTGCAACCGCGGCAATACCGCTCCGTATACAGGCTGATCAAGCGCAAGAGGGCCGAGCGCGAGGAGTACACCGAGCGCGTCATGAAGATCCTCCAGGATGAGCTGGATGAACATCACATACCGGCGGTGGTGCACGGCCGCCCGAAGCACCTGTACAGCATCTATCAGAAGATGCATCGCTACGCAGAGCAGGGCCGCCAGTTCAACGACATCCAGGACCTGACAGCCCTCCGAGTCCTCGTATCTTCAGAAGAAGAGTGTTACCGCGTGCTGTGGATCGTCCACAAGCTGTGGCGGCCGGTCCCTGACCAGTTTGATGACTACATTGGCAGCCCCAAGGAAAACCTCTACCAGTCGATCCACACGTCGGTGATGTGCGAAGAGAACGCACCCGTAGAGGTGCAGATACGCACGCGCCAGATGCACGACCTCGCAGAAAACGGCGTCGCCTCGCATTGGGCCTACAAAGAAGAGGGCGACCCCAACTCCGACGACAACTTTGAACAGCGGATGTCGTGGCTCCGTCAGCTTCTTGACTGGCAGAAGGAGCTGGAGGGCGACAGCGAGTACCTGGACACGGTGAGGACCGACATCCTTCGCGACCAGGTGTACGTCTACACGCCCATGGGTGAGATCAAAGAATTGCCGGGCGGCTCAACGCCCCTGGACTTCGCTTATCGCGTGCACACGGACCTGGGCCACAACACCGTTGCGGCATCGGTCAACGGACAACTCGTGCCCCTCAACACGCCGCTCGAGAACGGCGACACGGTAGAGATCCGCAAGTCACGCAGCGAACGTGGGCCGAACATGGATTGGCTGAACCCCGATCTCGGCTACATGGTGACCGCAAGCGCCCGCGAGAAGGTCCGGACATGGTTCCGACGGCAGCGGCGTGAGGAGAACGTTCAGCGGGGACGTGAGTTGCTCGGCAGGCAGGTGACGCAGCTTCAATCGTCCACTCCCGAGGACGAGATCGCGGCGACCCTCAATTTCGAAACGGCGGACGAGCTTGCCGAGGCGCTGGGAAGTGGCGCCCTCCAGCCTGCTGACGTTGTACGCGGACTGGTCGATATCATCGGCGAGCCGGAGATCGTTGAGATCGAAGAGAGCGACGACACCTCGCACTACGGCGTGGTCGTCCTGGACTCGGACGAAACGGTTACGAGACTGGCCCGCTGTTGTTCACCGGTGTACGGCGAGGCGATCACCGGGTATGCGACCCGCGAGCGCGGCGTAACGGTCCATCTGCAGACCTGCCCGAACCTGCGCGCCCGATTGGAGCCCGAGCGGTCGGTTGAAGTCGCGTGGGGCCATATTGCGGAACGCTATCCGTCACGCCTTCAGATACACGCCCGGGACCGGGTCGGGTTGCTCAGGGACATCACGGCGGTCGTATCTCGTGAAAAGGCCAACATCCGCCGCATCCATTCGAACGAACAGCAGACGTATGGCCGTTCGGTAGTGGAACTCACGGTGTACACTAGTGGGGTTGACCAGTTGACCAGATTGTGCGCACGTTTGGACGCCATCCCCGGCGTGCAATCTGTCCAGAGACAGGGAGTCGGGTAAACCTGATCCCCTGCTCCGGCCATTAAGGTAAATAAGACAAACGAGCCCGGTAGTTCATTTGACGGCCCGGCGCACGATCCAGCGCCCGGCACCGGGTTTTTTCTGAGGAGAACGGACGAAAAATGCCCGCAGCGAAGGCCCGCCGAGTCGCGGAACGCAAAGCCGAACGCAACCGACCGATTCGAACACTCGCGCGTAACAGGGTGGCTACCGCACGCGCCGCTATCGAGGCAGACCCCGCATCGGAAGAGACCGCAGCAGCGGTGTCCGCGGCCAAGAGCGCTCTCGCGGTCGCCGCGAGCAAGGGCGTAGTCCATAAGAACAACGCAGCGCGCCGCATCTCCCGCCTGTCCCGGCACTTGAACCGAGCACAGGCAAGCCAAGACTCCTAGTCTCGTAGCCCGGGTCTAACCGCCGTTTTGACACAGCCCGATCACGGACACGCACACGGCCCCGACTCAAGACCGGGCGAACCCAAGACCCACTACGCTTGGAGCGTCCATCACCCTTACAACGACGTGGAGAACTCGGTCGCCGTAGAGGTCCGTCCACATTTCGGATTTGTCCGGGACTGGCGCTTTGTTCTGCCGAGCGACTACAAAGGGGTGGTGAAATGGGGCGTGGGAAGGCCGAACGGATCGCCGATCGAAGACCGCCTCCGTGGCCAGATCAGCGGCGGTCCAACGCAGTTGCTGAACGGTCCGGATGTTGTGTGGTTCGGCGCCACCGAGCGGCTTTCGGCGTCGTCCCGGTCCGCTTACCTGATCTTCAACGACCCGCCGCCGCATTACGTCTCGTTTGGTGAGGCGGAAGGTCCGGAAGACCCTCCGAAATCGTTGGAGGGCATCTCTTTCGGGGATTCGCATGATCGGTTGGCCGACGCCCACGAAGGGCATGACCACGCGGGACACGGACACGGTAATTCCGGGCTTCCACACGCCGAACACGACCACGCGGGGCACGATCACGGCCCGGGCGGCCATTAACCGCCAGACGCCCGGCGCTTCAGGCCGTGATGTCACGTTTGCTTTCGGCCGGAATCGCTTTCTTTGTTTTGACGGCCAGAGCCTGCGTGAACCCAACGGGTCCGTCATTTAAGGACACTGCCGGGGAGTCGGACATCTCAGCCGGGATTGCGACGCCGGTCGCTACGGCTTCGAAGTTCGTCGCCGCGCCGGCGACATCCGCCCCGGCGTCCACATCATCTCCGGTCCCGCCACAGATCTTTGCCACAGCCTTGCTTACAGCGGCGGCAACGGCCACGACGGACGCGCCACCGACACCTGTCGAGCCGATCGGCACGAGCGCTCCCGCTGTTCCGATAGCCACCCCAAAGGTCGTCCCTCCCACCCTCGCTGCGGTTTCGACCGCCGCCCGATTTCGGCGCCACAGCCACCCCCTTCATCGCCCTCAAGCGTCGAGATAACGTGCATCTTCTTTGATAGTGTCATCCCGACATCGGAATCCGACGAGTTCGTTGAAATCCAGAACACCGCCGGTACGGCAAGGGGCCTCGTCGGGTGGGCCCTGACGGATATCGCTGACGGCACGCCCACGTTCCGGTTCCCGGCGGTCACCCTCGGCGCCGGTCAACCGATATACGTCTACACGAACGAGTTCCACCTGGAATCTGGCGGCTTCACCTTCGGCCGGGGCGCGAGCATCTGGAACAACGGCGATCCCGACGACGCCAGACTGTTTGATAACTCCGGCACGCTGGCCAGTTGCAAGAGCTTATCCGCCCGGTTGCCGGACCCCGTCTTAAGCGGTGACACGGCCGCGTTGACACGTGGGTTGGGCATTGCTAGATTTCAGAACATTAGTGCGGAATGTACTGGACAAACGTCGAGGGACGCCACTTCACCACCGGACCGTACGGACGGAAATGTAGATGCGAGAACTCTCCGACAAACAGCAGCGGATGTACGACTTCATCGTGGAATTCATGGACGATAACTCGTATCCGCCGACGATCCGTGACATCCAGGCCGGGTGTAAGATTAGTTCGACCTCGGTAGTTGATTACAACCTTCGTGCGTTAACCGAAAAGGGTTATCTCAACCGGAATGCTGAGGTGTCACGGGGACTGCAGTTGGTCCATGGCGGCAGGGGCCGCCCGGCGATGCCGGAGACGGTCACTATCCCGTTGCTCGGTACGGTTGCCGCGGGTGAGCCGTTCCCGTTGCCAACGGCGGATGCCCAGGGGTCCGAGACGGTTGATCTGCCGCAGTCGATAACCGGTACCGGCGAGAATTTGTACGCGCTGCGGATCAAGGGTGAGTCGATGATCGACGCCCTGATCGCAGACGGTGACCTCGTGATCATGGAGCAGACGAGCCAGGTGGAGAACGGTCAGACGGCGGCGGTCAGGTTGAAGCTGGAAGACGAAACGACGCTGAAGCGGTTCTACCGTGAGGGCGAGAAGATCCGTCTGCAGCCCGAGAACAGCCACATGGATCCGATAATGTGCGACGCGACGAATGTCGAGGTTTTGAGTCGGCTCGTAGCGGTCTGGCGTTTCATCGGATAAATCTCACGCCTCCAAAAGGGAATGCGACCCCGACCGGCGTATACTTGACGTTGCACGGATCCAGATAGAGACGATCACTTTATGATCGTGACCATGTGCTGTAGTCCGCATTTTTCCTGGAGTAACGCAAGATGCCGAGGATCGGCCCGCTCGAACTAATCATCGTCTTGGTGATCATCGTTGTCGTGTTCGGAATTGGCCGCCTGCCTGAAGTCGGTGGCGGTCTCGGCAAAGGTATCCGCGAGTTCCGTCGTTCGCTGACCGGCAACAACGACGACGACGCGGATGACGCGAAGGACGACAACGGTGTTTAACCCGACCGCTTTCAGTTCGATCTAAAGAAAAGACCCGCCTTATCAGCGGGTCTTTTTGTTTTCGGTCTCGGATCAATGGTCTCAGGTGCCGGCCTCGATCTCTACGTCACGCTTTCCCTTGTCCTGCACCCCGATCCGGGCGAGCCAGTATCCGAGTTCGTACAGGATGATTATCGGCCCGGCAACCAGGGACTGGTTCACCGGATCGAACGTCGGCGTGATCATGGCGCCCACCACGAAAGCCAGGACCACGACCCACTTGCGCTTCCCCGCCAGCCACTTCGGCGTCACGAGGCCAATCTTGGCGAGGAAGAAGATCACGATCGGCAGTTCGAAAATCGCGCCGAGCCAAAACAACAACGTCGTCACGAGCCCGACGTAGGAGCCTATCCGTATGAGCGGCGTGGCGATGTCGCCGCCAAAGTTCAGGAGGAAGTTAATCGCCGGGGGAAGCAGGATGTAGTAGCCAAAAGCCACGCCGAGGGCGAAGGACACCACGCTGGCAGGGAGCAGTATCCACACCCATCGCCGCTCGTTTAATTTAAGGCCGGGTGACGCGAATCTGGCGATCTGGAACAGCATGAACGGCGTCGTGAGCGCTATTCCGGTTAAGACAGATATTTTGACGACAGCGCCCCAGAACTCTGTGAGGTCCGTGAAGATGGCTTGGCCGTCCGTAAATTGGTTCAGGTCTTCAGCCGGCTCCAGCAGCCATCGCAGGATGTGCCGGTGGAACGCTAGTGCGGTGGCCGTCGCCACGAAGAAAAACAGCACCGTGCGGATCAGCCGTCGCTTTAGTTCCTTGAAGTGGGTGGAAAACGGAGTTCTGCGATCGTTCATGCCGATCCACCAGTCGGCGGCACCGGGTTATCGTCTCCGGCGGCCGGCCCAGGAGCGTCTGGTTCGGCGTCAACGGCATCAGCGACATCCTGGGGCGGGGCCGAAACCCGCCCACGCGGCCTGCTCACCGCGCCAGCTGGAACGTCGTTCGAGGCCGCGTGCTGAGCGCCGCCCCCGCCCTCGCATTTCGCGGCGGCATCAGGTTTCTTGTCTTCGAATTCAGACATCACCATGTTCGTGAACTTGTCGCGCTCGGTCTTGAGCTCACGAATGAGTTTGCCAGCGCTTCTGCTCGTCTCGATCATCTTTTTCGGACCGAGGACGAAGAACGCGATTCCTACGATCACAATCAGCTCGAACCCACCGATCCCAAAGAAATTCACGGCCGCTCCGATATTGTGTTATCGGGTTCAGAGCAGTTGTCACATTCAACGTCCAGGGGCCGTCCGGCAAGCGCAAAAAGCTCCGCCGTCAGACAGACCGGCAGACCGACCACGTTCAAATAACATCCGCTGATGCGCTCTGCTGGCTCAAACGGTCGGTCCTGGATGCCGTAGCTGCCCGCCTTGTCCAAGCACAACCCGGACGCCACATACTCGGCGATCTCCCGGTCCTCCAGGTCACGGATCCACACATCAGTGGAAGACCATCCTGAATAACTCCCGGCGACACCGTCCAGCGCAACCGCTGTGATCACATGGTGCGAACGATTACTCAACCGGTGAAGAGTGGCTTCCGCCTCTTCCGGCGAGGACGGCTTGCCCAGCACCTCGCCATCGATCACGACGATGGTGTCCGCTCCCAGGATCATCGCATGCGGTGACTCAAGGGCGGCATTTGCGGCCTTTTCGGATGCCAATCGTTGAGACCACTCTTCCGGACTGCCATCTCCCGGCAGGCGGTGTTCGGGCGTCTCCGTGGGCCGCACGTCCGCTATCAGCCCAACAGAAGACAGGATCTCGGCGCGCCGGGGTGATCCGGACGCCAGCACAAGGCGCGAGGTATTTGCGGTAGCCACACCGAAAAGGTGGCGATTCGACGGCGTCGAGGGCTCAATCATCGTACGGAAATGATACGCCCAGACGGCAGTGCCCGCCGCTCCGGCGATGTCAGAATTTCGTGTAGATCGAAACTGTGCGAACGTCAGACCTCGAGCCGCAGGAACGACACGTTCTCGATGTGCCGTGTTTGCGGGAACATGTCTACCGGCTGTATTTCCTCCAGGACGAACGGGCCATCCACAAGAGCTGCAAGGTCACGCACCATTGACCCGACATCGCAGGAAACAAGCACGATGCGGTCGGGAGCAAGCCGCGACATCGCGGCGATCACGTCCGGGTGGCAGCCTTTGCGGGAGGGATCGAGGATGACCGTATCCACGTGTGAGTCGAACTCGGACAGCACCTGCTCCGAGCGCCCCAGAACCATCTCCACGTTGTCCAACCCCTCTGCGTTCCGCTTCCCGTCCTCCACCGCCGACGGAGAATCCTCGATGGCGATCACCCTGCCGGCGTACGGCGCAAGCAGAACGGCGAACACTCCTACGCCGGCGTAGGCGTCGATCAAGATCTGACTCCCGGACAGTTCCAGCCGGTCACGAATCATCTCCACCATGCGCTCGGCCTGTGTGGTGTTGACTTGGAAGAACGACGACCCGGCGACGCGGAACTCCCACCCGAGTATTTTTTCCCGCAGGTACTGGCCGCCGGACTCGATGTCTAACCCCTCGCCTCCGTCGCCTTTGAGACGAGGTTGCACCAGCCGATCCCCGGTCCCAACGCCCACCCGCACGGAGAATTGCGTCATACCTTTCACCCGCTTTTGGGTGGCCTTAAGGACTTCGTTGATTGAGTCGTGCATCAGGAGACAGCGATCGACCGGCGCGAGCGATCGTGTAATCGCGTTGACGTACCCAACTTCGCCTAATTTGCGGCCGACGCTGAAACGAGCGTGGTTGCGATATCCAAGCTGTTGCGGCGAGGGAAGTGTCGGCAACACCCGGGCGTCCTTCACCGAATCTTCAGTCGCCAATACGTCGATAACCATGTCTCGCTTGAACTGAAGCTGCCGCTCGTAGCTGACGTGTTGCCACTGGCAGCCCGTGCAAACGGCCGCGTAGCGGCACGCCGGCTCCACCCGATCCGCCGAGGCGTCCACCACCTCCACGACCCGCGCGCCGATGTACTCCGGGAATCGCCGCAAGACCTCGACCGTGACCGATTCACCCGGGATGCCGCCCTCCACCAGAACCCGGAAGCCCCCGTGTTCCGACCACAGCTCGCCCCGCTCGTTCATCGAACCTAGCTCAACGTCAAACGTATCACCCCGGTCGATGCCGAGTTCGTCGGTAGGCCACGGCCCTTTGTACCTGCGGCGGCCTCTCGATCCATTTCTTGTATTGGCGGACGCCAAATTAACTCGAATCCCTGACGACGTATGCCCGGCAGAAGTGTGCCCTCCCGCCGAGACCGTGCCGACATGCAGCGGGAAGGCGGGATTTGGAACCACCTATGCTACCGCCGCTTCGGATTTTTCGGACGGCATTTGCCGATGGCGGACGAACGCTTTTGCCCCGTTTGATATGCTTCCTGTTCGTATTAGGCGTTAAAGCTGGCGATGCGTCTCATGAGCAGACTCATCGCGAGAAACGGAACTGGTAACTGAATTTGGTAGTCAAACCCCGGCCCAACGCTCCCGGCAACAACGTCGAGCGCCGGCTCCCGGAGTGGTTCAAGGTCCCGATGCCGGCCGGAGAGAACTTCTCTGACCTGAAACGGCGTATGCGGGACGCAAGCCTGCACACGGTGTGCGAAGAGGCCACGTGCCCGAATATCGGCGATTGCTGGGACCGGCGCACGGCGTCATTCATGATCCTGGGCGATACCTGCACGCGGGCCTGTTCGTACTGCAATGTGAAGACGGGACGCCCCACAGAGACCGACTGGGCGGAGCCCTTCCGACTCGCTCAGACGATCAAGGGCATGGAGCTCAAGTACGCCGTGATCACGTCCGTGGACAGGGACGACCTGGAAGACGCCGGCTCGACCATATTTGAGATGACCATCAAGACCGTCCACAAAGCCGCTCCCGGCTGCAAGGTCGAGGTGTTGATCCCGGACTTCGGCGGCGTTCGTGAATCGCTGCAACGGGTGATGGACGCACGCCCAGAAGTGTTGAACCACAACATCGAGACGGTCAGACGCGTGTTCCGCAAGGTGCGTCCAGCGGGCGACTACGACCTGTCGTTAGAACTCCTGAAACGGGCCAAAGAGATGCAACCGGACGGGGTCACAAAGTCCGGAATGATGGTCGGACTCGGCGAGACGATGGACGAGGTGCTCCAGACGATGGAGGATCTGCGTGTCAGCGATTGCGATCTTCTGACGGTGGGTCAGTACCTGCGCCCGTCAAAGCGACATCACCCCATCATCAGGTTCTACCACCCGGACGAGTTCAAACAGATTCGACAGGCGGGCGAGGCGATGGGCTTCAACCACGTCGCAGCGGGGCCGCTGGTCCGGTCGTCTTACCACGCAGACGAGCAGCACGAAGCGTCGCTCGCCAATCCAGCCGATTAGCCGGTCGCCCAGAACCCCTTCCCCTTGCGGGAGAGGGTCGGGGTGAGGGAGAAGTCTTATACCGGAAACACCCCGGAACGGACATTACCCGGCGACGCCCTGCACGGTTTCTAATCGCAGGTCCGACGCCGTGCCGTTCGTCGGCGCCCACCCGCTCAGATCCGACCGCAGCCCGTACACCTCGTGCCGCCATACGACCGGGATGGCCCAGTACTCCTCGTACATCTCACGATTGAGTTGTCGTAACCGTTCATCACGTTCAACCGGGTCCACGATGGCGCTCAACTCATCGAATAGCCGGTCCCCGCGCTCGAGATCGTGATACGTGAGCAACGCCGCCGGGTCGGTCGTCAGGTAGCGTTTGATACCGCCCAGAATATCCGGCCAGGTCTGGTAGTTCACCCCGTGGAACAACGGCGCAGGCGCGACGTCATCAAACTGCTGCGGCCGGGGTGAGTGCCGGGCGAGGATGTCGGTGTAACCCGCCGCCCGTACCTCGACATTGATCCCTATATCCCGCAGGTCCTCGGCGATCATCTCGTTGATCTGAATCAGCTCCGTCAGGCCGTACGACGGCGCCGAGAAGATAACCACGCTCTCCCCCGTGTAGGCAGAAGCCAGAAGTGATTCACGGGCCATAACAGGGTCGTACGGATAGGCCGGAAGCTCCGGGTCGTAACCGTCCGAGAGCGGGCTGAAAAGAGCGGACCCGGCGGCAATCTCGGCGACCTCCGGCTCATACACGGCGTCGATGATCCTGGCGCTATCGATGCCCAGCGTTAACGCCTTCCGGAAATCCAGATCATTGTTCAGTGAATCGGGCTCTGACGCGGTGAACAGCCGCATCACCGTGGTGTTCACGTACTTCGGACCATCGATTACGAACCCGGCGTCACGGACAGACGGCACATCGCCCTGCGGTTCGTCGATCGACCACGGCCTCCCGGAAGGCCTGAGCACCGTCATATCGACCTCGCCGCGCTTCAACATCTCGGCCCGATCCGCAGGTTGCGGCGCAAGTACCAGGCGCAGCCGCGCGAACCCGGGCACCCGCTCCTCATCCCAGTATTCGGTATTCGCCTCGAACTCGATCCACTCGCCGGGAGATCGGGCAAACATCTTCCACGGACCGGTCCCGAGCCCCCCGTCCGATCCATCCGCGTGCGCCGCAAGCAGTGGCATGTCGCCGGCGACCGGCCCGAAGGCGTGCATGATCGACACGTGTGGCGACTTCAGATGAAGCACCGCAGTACGAGAATCCGGCATCTCGACGCGCCCAAGGACCCCGGCCAGCACCGGACAAACAGCACAACGAGCGTCCTCACGGGCGTAATAGTTGATCGAGAAAGCAATATCGGCGGACGTGACGTCGACGCCGTCATGCCACTTGATGCCCTCTTTCAAGGTCAGCGTGTAGGTAGACGCGTCCTCGCCGGGATCCCAGCCCTCCAACAGGCCATAACGATGGTTAAACCTGCCGTCCGGTCCGACGCCGACCAGGTGGTCGTACAGAGGCCCGTGGTACTGGAGCCCGGGCTGTCCGTCCAGCGACGGATCCAGGGTCTCCGCCCAGAACGATGGCAGCGCCACGGTCAGGGTTCGATCCAGCGGTTCGACACTGTCTTCGGAATCACACGCGACCGCTCCCAGCATCAGCAGTGCGACAAATGCCCAGAGCCGACGCGCAAAGATCCTCCGGGCTCGCGATCTGAGTATTGGTTGCAAAATCATTTTCCCGGCAGCCGATACCGCTGTGTGGACGGTGCAACAATCAGCGCCGGATGCGAGTCGATCACCCGGGCGCCAATGCGGCACGCCCAGTGTGCCCCATCATCACCCCGGGCTACGACCCACGTCCGGCGCTAGATTCCGATTAAAGCCCTACCTACGCGGCGCGTACCCGGGACGGCGTCCCCGTTCCCAGACATGCTCACGGGCCACTTCTTCGTTCAGGTCGCCGCCCCAGCCCGGTCGATTCGGGATGATGACCTCGCCGTTCTCGATCTCCAGTTTTTCGGTGAGAAGGTCATCCTTCCACGGCACGTCGTCGATATCGATCTCCGAGATCCGGATGTTGCCGACAGATGCGCAGAGCGCCATCGAGTGGAGCGTGGACAGGTGGCTGTAGTAGTTGTGCGGCGCCACGTTGATGTCAAAGGTCTCCGCCATATCGGCGACCTTCTTCGACTGCGTGAAACCGTTCCACGGCAAGTCAACCATACACACGTCCATGGCCCGGGCCTCAAAGTAGCGCCGGTAATCACGCGTCGTGATCAGGTTCTCGCCTGAGCAGATCGGCACGCTCGTGGAGTCGCGAATTTCACGCAGCCCCTCGGGTTCGTAGATGTCGATTTCGACCCACATCATCCTGAACTCTTCAAGCGCATGAACGATGCGCTTTGCGGCCTCCACCCGGAAGTTGAAGTTCAGATCCAGGGCGATGTCCACATACGGCCCAACTGCGTCACGGAAGGTTCCGATCTGCGTTCGGATGTGGTCTAGGAACTCATTGGTGACGTTGCCGTCCGTGGATCCGGGCCCACCGCCGAAGCCGCCGAGCCGCTGGGAACCGTAAGTCTCCTCGCCCGGGAATAACGGGTTGGTCTTGAGGGCGGTAAAGCCCCGCGCGACAACCTCTTTACCGAGCGCCGTAACGTCGCTCCAGTTGTTGATGGGATCGACGCCGATGAGCTCGGAGTTCGCCATCCGGGAGCTTCCACAGTGCGACCAGTAGACGCGCTGTCGCTCACGCATCGGCCCACCCGCAAGTTCGTAGACAGGCACACCGAGCGCCTTGGCCTTGATGTCCCAGAGCGCCATATCGATCCCGGCGATCGCCTTGCCTACGATGCCACCCGGGCTCTGGCGTCCCATCCGGTACATATCCCAGTAGCGGGCCTCCACCGGGCGCGGGTCCTCACCGATGAGGATCGCTTCAAACTCTTTCGCCGTCTCAACGACACCGTACGGGTTTCGGCCGTCCGAGCATTCGCCATACCCGGTGATTCCTTCGTCCGTGCGTACTGCGATGTACTGCCAGGGGCGCCAGCCGGCGTCCACGACGAAGGTGTCAATTCCTGTGATCTTCATTCCGGTGGTCCTCCAGACGAAAAGGGATGTCAGCCGGTGCGGTCTGCCGGGCGCAGGTTACACCTTTCACACGAGCGCGGAAGCGCTATTCCGTCGACCACGTGACGAGCCAACCCCGCTGCGGCTCTGCCCAGCTGAACTTGACCCCGTTCGGGTCCGGGCCGTTCGGGACGAGGCAGGACGGCAGGAGTTCTTCAAGTCGCTTTGCGTTGGGCGAGCCGGGATTCAGAAACAATCGCTGCGAGGAGCGTTTCAGCGCGGCCTCGGTGTTCTGGAACATGCCGTGCGGCCTGTCTTCCAGCCGATGCACGTCGTGCTCGATCTCAAGCGCTTCCAGCAGACGACGGAACTCCGGCATGGCCGGAAGAGGGTGGCGCTTCTCCCCGTGAAGGCGTTCGAATAGCTCGTGGAAGTTGCCCTGTGGCGGGTGCTCGCGAAGCATCACGGTGACGCGCTTCCGGGCGTGTCTCCCCAGTTTTTCCAGGAAGGGAAGGATCGGTCTGGTGGCGTACATGACGTGCGAACACACCACGTGATCGCCCGCCGGAATATCGACGTCCTCCCATGTCGCCGGAACCACGTCTACGTTCTCCACCTCGAGTTCCGACACCGCCGATTCCATACGGGCACGCATCGATGGCGATGGTTCAACGGCAACCACCCGGGCGCAGCGCCGGGCAAGCGGGGCGGCTATCCTTCCGCCACCCGCGCCGACGTCAATTACAGTGTCGCCTCGGTCAAGATAGGTCTCGATTACCGGTATCGCCGGATCCATCCCGGCCTCGTCCCGGTTTGGCGGTGCAAAATTCCAGGCTAGGTCGGTCCAGGGATCCTCGTTCGGCGGCGGATCGCGAAAACGGTCCGTTTGTTCATGCTCCCGGGATACCATTTCATCCCAGAGTCGGGCGCATTCCTCTGCGGC
>PCAM01000028.1 GCA_002730555.1 Chloroflexota bacterium | reverse complement strand
GCCGCGACCATCGTCCTGATTTGGATCTCCGGCGTTCATGAACTCTGGGCGGTTGTCGGTTTCGGCGCCCTTTCGATGGTCATCACTGCCGTCATCGAAGAGTGGTATCGCGGCACGATGGCGCAGCGCAGGGCAGGGCTCAATATTGCGGCCGGGTGGTGGCGCATGGTGAGCGGGAACCGGCCTCGTCACGGCGGCTACATCGTTCACATAGCGATCATCGCCCTGGGCATCGGCGTGATCGGTACGAACTTCTTTCAACAGAAAGCCGATGTAGCGCTCGCCCCGGGGGAAAGCTTCACCCTGGACGAATATCGGGTCGAATACGTCAATACCAAGGACGAGCAACGCTCCGACCGTATCTCTGAATGGGCGAACGTGAACGTGTTCAAGGACGACGAACAGATCGCCAGCCTTTCGCCGTTGCGAGCGTTCTATCCCGTCTTCAATATGGCGTCCGTGCGGGCCTCCGTCTACAACGTTCCCCTTGTGAACATCCCGGGGTTGCCGGGCTACCTGAACCCGGGGTTGGAGGATCTGTACATAGTCCCGAGTGAGTTTCTGGACGACGGCCGCGTCGTGCTGCGCATCAGCATCAACCCGGCGGCGTGGTGGCTCTGGATATCCGGGCCGATCTTCGTCATCGGGACGATCATCGCGCTCTGGCCGGCGCCCGCCTTTGAGCGCCGCACTGTGCCAGCACGCACACGAACCCCGTCTACGCCTCGGCCCGCCGAATAGCAGGTGTGTGAGTCTTGAGCCGGAGAAAAATGACATGGCGATAACGCTGGGCGCGCTTGTGGCGCTTGTCTCGCTGGTGGTGATCGCAACCCCGTTCATACGTCGCTCCGGAGCGGCGCTTTCCGAACAGCAATCCGGCGAGGTGGATCGGCTGACGAAGTTAAGGGGTGATCTGTACGATCAGATCGGTCAGTTACAGGCCGATCACGGGGCGAACACGATCACGGATGAGGAATACCGGGACCAGTTGCTTGAGCTACGGGTGGGCGCCGCCGAGACGATCAGGCTGCTGGACCAGCTAGGACAAGAAGATGATCCTCAGGACGCTCCGGTGTCGCTGACCCGGGAAGCGCTTGAGGAGGAGATCGCCGCGCTCAGAGCGGCCGGTGGCGCCGGGCGGTGTACAAAAACCGACGAATAGGAGGGGTATGTTTGAGGGACCAGGTGGCAACAATTTCCCCCGGAAAACGCAGGACATTCAGGCGAGCCTCCCTGATGGCGTTACTTGCATCCCTGGCCGCCGTTGTCCTTTTCGTGACCACTGACGGCGTGAGCGTCCTGGCGCAACGCCCGACTCCCGATCGCGTGGCGGGAGCCGTCAGCAACGGCACCGAAGGCGCAGAAGTGCCGGAAGGATTCGAGATTAGCCTCCTGGGATTCAAAGACGGCGAATTCGTAGATCAACAATCCGTGAATGTCGGTCCGGATGACCCCCTCTTTGAGTTCACTGAACTGATGCAAGAGGAAGGCATCCACTACCGCCTCGCGTGGGAGTACGAGGGTGTCACCGACCAGATAATCCTCGCCGATGAGGCAGCGCCGCAAAACCTGCCAGTCATCATTCACGAAACGACCGATTCCATGGACGATATCCACGTCGGAGCCCACGCGACCATCATCCCAACGGTGGTCGGATCGGACCGCCTGATGGGTGTTCTGGACCTGGTCACGGTCCGAAACAATGGCGACCGCACGTTCATCTCGGACCTGTCCAACCCGACCGTCACCGATCTTCAGATGCTCAGATTCAGTCTTCCAAGAGGCTATGAAGAACTGGCAGTAGACAGCGTCTTGCCGCAGGGTCAATTAGTTGAGATCGCCACCGGGTTCGCCATGACAAACCCGGTACCGCCCGGCGAGCACGAGATTCTGTACAGCTACGCCATCAACTACTCCAGGGACTCCCTGGCGTTCACGCGGACCTTGGCCTTTGGCGCAGACGAGGTACGCGTCTTGATCCCGCCAGACCTGGGCGTTGTCGAGGCGGACGGCATGGCCGCCACGCAGACCACCGAACTCGGCGAGACGGTGTACAAGGAGTACGTCGGAGCCGACTACGAGACGGGCTTCAAGATGAGTTTCGTTCTCAAGGACCTCCCGCAGCCGGGATTGTTCAAACGTATGAACGAGGCGATCCCCGGTGGCAACGTTGTCGTCTTCGGGTTCCCGATCCTGATCGCTATCGCTATGGCGGGGCTTGTCGTTTACGCGCTCACGACGGCCCGGCGTCGCGGCTTTGCGGCTGCGGTGTCTCGGGAGGAGCGAATGAACATCCTCCAAGAGATCGCGGAGCTGGACGAGCAGCTTGAGGCGGGGGAGATCGACCCCGAGCAGCACCAGGCCAGCCGCGACGCTCTGACTGCACGGGCCCTGGCGGGGATGGAGGAAGACCAACCGTCGGACGAAGATGGCGATGGACCGTCAGGCCCAGCTCCAAAGGAGTCCTCTACCCCCGATTAGAAGTCGGTGGGGGATCTGTTTCACCCTTGATATTCCAGCATTCTGGCCGCCAGTCACGTCCGTTCGGCGTTTCAGGACGTAGAATTTAAGGCCGATCTTCCGGGCTGTTCCAGACGCCAGGCTTCCTGAATGTCACAACGCAAAATCACCGGCTTCGCCGTCGTTCTACCAGTAACGTTGGTCGCCGCGTTGTTGATCTGGGCGGTCATTCAGAACACGGGCAACCCCGGTGGGTTGGCCGTCAATCAGACCCTAGGCGAGCGTGACGTGTCCGCGCAGGAAGGCGCGAGCTTTGAGTTGCTCTCTATCGACGGCGACGAAGTCGTGCGACTCTCAGACTTTCTGGGCAAGGTGGTGCTGGTGGACTTCTGGTCCTCCTGGTGTCCCCCCTGTCGGCAGGAAAGCCCAGGCCTCAAAGCTGCGTATGACGATTTTCGTGACCAGGGTGTGGAGTTCATAGGCATCGCCATCTGGGACGTCGACGGCGAGACGCGAAAATTCAGGGACGCCTTCGAGCTGGATTATCCGATCGTCGCGGACTCCAACGGCGCAGTAGCGGTCGACTGGGGCGTAGTCGGGATCCCGGAAAAGTTCTTCCTCAATCGCGAGGGCCACGTGGTGAAGAAGTACGCGGGTCCGATGACGCGCGACAAGCTGGGATTGGAGCTGCGGGAGATCCTAGACGCAGACCCGGTTTCCGCTATTGCGGAGACGGAGCCTTAGGAACGAGCGTAGTTAATGTCGGAACCGTTCCGGTTGCAGGGGCGGGGCTTGCTCCGCCCGCACCGTCTCTGGACAACATCTGCTAACCACTGCAACGGTATCCGCCGCCACCCGTCCCTTCTAGTTCAACGGAGTTGGCGCGACAGTCCGCTCACAATGAACCCTGTCCCAAAGCCCCAGGCGTGCCGCGCCCCATGGCTGCAAGGGTTTGCATACACTACCGCCGGGACGTATTTAGTGACCACGTGCATCATCCGGCGCTGGCCGATACTCGCATCCGTGTCTACTACCGCCACCGTGCGGTTGACCCCAACGGGCTCCGCGATGGGCGATGTTTGGATGTCGATTCCGACCCGATTCAACGGCGCCGCCGTCGACACATTCGTTCCTATGCCTGATCACATACACAGCATCATTTGACTTCATGACCAAGCCGATGGCGTTCGCTCTGAAATCTCAACGGCTCATTTGACCTGATCGAAACACGGGCGGAGCAAGCCCCGCCCCTACGGATGTTTGCCGAACCCATCGTCCAGACAATCAGCCCGCCGGAATTGGGCCTAATTCATATACGACCCGCCGTTGAGATTGATGCTCTGGCCAGTGATGTTTCTTGATCGGCCTGATGCTAGGAAGGCGGCCAGTTTGCCGACGTCTTCGGGCGTTTGCTCCCTGCCGAGGGGCGTTGATGCTTCCAGCCGCCGGTCGAACACCTGTCGGCCGGTCAAAACCGTCTCTCCGGACTTAATGCGGTCGCGCTCAGCGATCTTCTCCCACAGCGGCGTCCACAACAGCCCGGGGCATACGCAGTTCACGTTGATGTCGTACGGCGCCAGTTGGAGGGCGTAACCCTGACTGACGTTTATGGCGGCCGCTTTGGTCGCAGAGTAGTGGGCAAAGCCGCCGGTCCCGCGTCGCCCGGCCCCGGAGGCGATGTTGACAATGCGGCCGGATCGTCGCTCCTTGAGATGGTCCTGGAAACTGGACGTCGTGTTCACGATGCCGATCACGTTGACGTCGTAGGTCGCCTCCCAGTCCTCCGGGCTCGGGTTGCTGCGCTGCCACCAACCCGGCGCCCCCCCGACGCCGGCGTTGTTGACTAGGATGTCTATCTGGCTCAGGCGCTCGACCGCCACGGCTGCGAGGGCATCGGTGGAGACACGATCGGTGACATCGGCCGGTATCGCATGGGCGGCCCTGCCCAGCGACCGGACCTCATCGGCCACGGCCTGGGCGGCGCCGGGATCGATATCAGATACGACGACATCGGCCCCGCGCTCGGCCAGCACAAGTGCGATGCCACGCCCGATACCGCTCCCGGCGCCGGTGACGACGGCTGTCCGGTCATCTAGCTCTTCCAATTGATTCTCCAGTTTCCAGCGTCTGGAAGCGTGCAAAAAGTTCAGGCGTTTCAATTCTTCAGTTGAGGAATGCACCGCCGTCCACGTTCAGCGACTGACCCGTGATGTTCATGGCGTCCTCGGAAACCAGAAACACGATGGTGTCCCCGATGTCCTCCGGGGTCTGCTCACGGCCCAGCGGCATGATGTCCTTCACCATACGGTCAAACACCTGGCGCGCGGTCAAACCCGCGTAGTCGGGATTGTTGATGGCGTATTTGGCGCCGACTTGCTCCCACATCGGTGTCCAGAGCATCCCCGGGCAGACGGCGTTCACGTTGATGTTGTCGCGCCCAAGCTCGTTGGCGAGCGACTGTGTGAAGTTGATGACGGCCGCTTTGGTGGCGGAGTAGTGCGGAAGCGAAGGGCGGCCCTGACGGCCGGCGATCGACGCCAGGTTTACGATTTTTCCGCCGCCCGCCGACTTCATGTGCGGGACCACGGCCTCGGTCACTATCGCCATCCCCTTCACGTTCACGCCGAAGGTGAAGGTCCAGTCCTCCGCCCGGGACGTCTCATGGTCTTGCCACCCAGGCGCTCCGGCGACCCCGGCGTTGTTGACCAAAACATCAACCTGTCCGAACCGGCTCACCGTCTCCGACACCATGCGGCCCACCGCTTCCGGATCCGTGACATCGGCCGGTATCCCGGCGGAGCACACCCCCATGGCTGCGATCTCATCCGCCGTTCGCTGGCAGGCGTCGGCGTCGATGTCTGAAACGACGATGTCCGCCCCCACCTCTGCCATCTTGATACCGATGGCGCGTCCGATGCCGGTCGCTCCGCCCGTTACGATCGCCACATACCCTCTGAGGTCCACGGTAACTCCAAACGCTGGCGTTCACCTGCTGAACATCGGGAAGCCCAGGACCGTTGAAAGACCTCTGATTTAGGCCGCCCGGGAGCGTTCAGATTATACTTCCGGTCGGTTTTCTTCAGATTCAACGCTCCGGCGACAGGCGAAACAGTGGCGATCTCCCGCTCACAAGCCCTCGAACACGCCTACAAAGTGCTATCTCAACCACGCGCACACATGCGCGTCACCCTGGCGCAGACAAAGTCGGGCCTCTCGCTCTACTACGAAGGACGCGTCATGACACGCGTGTTCGTCAACCGCAACGGCCTGGCGGCGGCCGCGGCGATTGCGGAGGCGTTGCGGGTGCGCGTGCCGAAGCTGGGAGATAGCGTCGACGCGCGCGTCTCATCCGGCGTGATGTACAGGATTCTGGCGTTATCGGACCTCGACTACCGCAACAAGACCTCGTTCCAGTACGCCTCCCATCTGATCGCCGAGGCCGTGGACATGCAGGGGCCGCGCGGCACATCGGAAGCCTGATTCCGGTGTCTATTCGTTGCGCCCGTACGGGGGCATTTCTAGAATTCAACCCACGCCGCCGATCAACCGTCGGTTCCCAACTCAAACGTTCGCTTCGATGGAGCACATGCCACTACAAGACCTCGACTCCGGACACGAATTCCCACCTGAATCGCTCGTCATCAGCGAATCGGAAGCCGCGGCGTATGCGGCGGCGGTCGGCGACAGGTCGGCGCAGCCTTCGGAGCGCGTTCCGTCCATGGCGGTGATCGCCGCTGGGCTGTCGCGCTTCATCAAGCAACTGGGGCTGGCCGACGGAACCGTTGAGGTGGTTCACGCTTCGCAGGAAGCATCGTTCAATCGCCCGATCACCCCCGGCGATATCCTTCAAATACGGGCGACTCTGAAATCTAATGCCGAGCGCAGGGGAAGCCGATTCGCCACCGTGGAGATGCTGTTCGTTGACGACGCCGGTGAGGCGGTCGCTGAGGCGAGCAGCCTGATCGTGGTCAACGCATCATGAGCGCCCAACCCGCAAATCCCGGCGATCTGCTGGAAGGTTTCGACCGGACCATCACGCAGGACCAGGTTGAGGCGTACGCAGACGCAGCGGGCGACCACAACCCGATCCACCTAGACGCAGAGTTCGCAGCAAAAACACCGTTCGGCCGCCGTATAGCTCACGGTATGCTTACGCTCGCGATGGTGTCAGAAATGCTAACTTCCGCGTATCCAGTTAACTGGGCGTCCGGGGGCCAACTTAAAGTACGCTTTCGTGCGCCGGTTTTCCCGGGCGAGGCCGTGCGCGTCTCCGGCGAAGTCTTGAAAGTGGCTGAATCGGATGGCGTGCGAACGGTGGAGATAACCCTCGCCGTCAAGAAAGACGACGGCGAAGACGTGATCACCGGACGGGCTGTCGTTCGGGTCGACTGAATAACCCGCGGGGACGTTCACATGCTCCCGTGAATTCCCAGACCAATTTGGGAGAGTATTTGACCGCCGAAGAAAAAAAAGACCTGATCCCGATTTCGGTAGACGCCATGGGCGGCGACAACGCCCCTGCCGAGATCGTCAAGGGAGCCGTGCAGGCCGCGCGCGAGGGCGGGGTGTCGATCATCCTGGTTGGCGATCCCGAACCCGTCGCAGCTGAACTCGCCAGACACGACGTGGCCGGACTTCCCATCTCCACCGAGCCGTCTGAGGGTGTGGTGGTGGAGGGCGAGCCGCCCGCCACTGCCTACATGACAAAACGGAACGCCTCCATCTTCCGCGCCGCCAGCGCCGTCCGACACGGCCGGGCGAAGGCGTTCGTGAGTATGGGTTCCACTGGCGCAACCATCGCCGCAGCCACCGTCGTGTTCGGCACCTTCGAAGGCATCGAACGAGCCGCGCTGGGCGGACCGTTGTACGGTCTCGCTCCGCGTACGATCATCATGGACATCGGCACAAATCTGGATTGCAAACCCCAGCAGCTAGCCGATTACGCAGCGCTGGGCGCCCTCTTCTCTCAGATCGTTTTCGACACGGAGAATCCCCGGGTTGCCCTGTTGAGTGTCGGCACCGAGGCGGGCAAGGGGAACACCCAGGTGAGGGAAACGACCGTGCTGCTTGAGAGCAGCGGGCTGAACTTCATCGGAAACGTGGAAGCCAACGACATAGCGTACGGCCGTGCAGAGGTAGTTGTGTGCGACGGTTTCGTGGGTAACGTAGTGATGAAGCTTACGGAGGGGATCGGCGAGACGCTATCCACTGATATCCGTGGACTGATGAGCGGCCGTGTGCCAGAAGCCGAGATCGACGAGATCTGCGAACGGATATACGAAACGACGAACCTCCCGGAGGCACACGGGGGTGGCCCGTTGTTCGGTGTGAAAGGCGTGGCGGTAGTAGGCCACGGAAAGGCCATGGCGCTGGCCGTTAGCCGCGCAATACAAACGGCCAGACGTACCGTAGCCTTGAATTACATAGAGCAGGCCGAGGCGGAGTTGAACCGACTCAGCGGGACGGTCAGCACATAGCATCAGAACAGGACACTCCGTTGTCTGAAGAGTCGCGCAGCACGCTCATAACCGGGGCATCGCGAGGGATCGGCCGGGCCATCGCGTTCCGTCTAGCCGCAATGGGCCACCGCATCGCCGTTAACTACAACACGCACCCGGAAGATGCCGAAGAGGTAGTGGAGTCCATCAAATCCAAAGGCGGCGAGGCGATCGCCGTGCAGGGAAACGTCGCCGACCGTGAGCAGGTGGACGCCATGTTCAGCGCCGCAGAAGAGGCGTTTGGGCCGGTGCAGATCCTCGTGAACAATGCCGGGATCATCGACGACGCCCTCATCCTTCGAATGAAAGACGAGGCTTGGGACCGCGTTATCCAGACCAACCTCAACGGCACCTACTACTGTTGCCATCGCGCCGTTTCCGGGATGGTAAAAGCGCGCTGGGGCCGGATCATCAACATCTCATCCGTCGTCGGCATCAGCGGCAACATCGGCCAGACCAACTACTCGGCGTCCAAAGGCGCCATTCACTCCTTGACCTACTCGCTTGCGAAGGAACTCTCTTCGCGGAACATCACCGTGAACGCCATCGCACCGGGTTACATCGAAACAGCGACCGTTGACGACCTGCCGCAGAAGACCAAAGACACGATCATGACTTGGATTCCGATGCGGCGTTTCGGCGTCCCGGATGAGGTCGCCGTAGCCGCGGAGTTCCTTGCGAAGGACGCAGCACGCTACACGACCGGCATCATTCTGCGGACCGATGGCGGTATGGCCATCTCAGGGTCCAACTAACGCCGTCCCCGGCAGGACAGGGAGCGCTGGTTAAATGACATCTGGATCGGGTGAACTTTCTGGCAAGGTAGCGCTCATCACGGGCGGTTCCCGCGGCATCGGCAGGGCCATCGCCCTCGAGCTTGCAGGGCGCGGCGCCCACATCGCCTTCAACTACTTCCGAAATCACAAGGCTGCCCACGAGGTGGAAGAGGCCATATCCGCGCTCGGGGTCCGCTGTCTGCGCGTGCGCGCCCATCTGGGCGACGGCGACGTCATCGACGGCCTGTTTCAAAAAGTCTCCGAAGAGTACGGCCGCCTGGACATCCTGATCAACAACGCCGCATCCGGCGTCATGCGACCGGCGGCCGAGCTTGAAGACCGTCACTGGGACTGGACGCTGGACATTAACGCCAAAGCGCCCTGGAAGTGCGCCATCGCAGCGGCGAACCTGATGACGGACGGCGGGACGGTCGTGAACGTCAGCAGCCCCGGCTCGACTTCCGTGCTGCCGGACTACTTTGTGGTCGGCGTCTCGAAGGCGGCGCTGGAGTCTTTGACCCGCTATCTGGCCGTGGAGCTGGCGTCCAAAGACATCGCCGTGAACGCCGTGTCCGCCAGCTTCATCAAAACGGACGCCGTGGACGCGTTCCCAGAGGGCTCAATCGCCTACGAGATGGCGCAACGGCCCACCCCTGCCGGCCGGGTCGTGGAGCCGGGTGACGTGGCGCGCGTGGTGGCGTTCCTATGTGGCGAAGATGCCCGCATGATCCGGGGGCAGATCCTCCTTGTCGATGGCGGTGAGATGCTGGTACGCCGCTAGGCAAACCCCTTCAGCGAAACCAGCGCCGCATGCGGCGGCGCACTCGCCCGTATCGCCGGCGTTTCAGGCGCCGCGAGACGAACCACACCACCTCCGGAGCTCCTGCAAGCGCGACGTTCCGTGCGCCCCTTATCGCCTTCGTCGTCTCCTGGGTATTCTCAAAGCCGGGCGAAAACCCGTCGAGCATCACCCAGCCTCCGGCGACCCGATCTGCCGGGCCCGCAGGAGTCAGGACGATGCCCCCGGCCTCTTTAACCAGCAGGATCCCGGCGGCGAGGTCCCAGGAGAAAACGGCCCCGGTCAGGGCGTACTGGAGGACGCCCCGGGCGACCATGGCCATCTCGTACACCGCACTGCCGGTGGTCCTGGGTTCGCCCAGGTTCCCGCGCGCCGCGCGATCAACCTTGAACATGAACCGCAAACTACCCGGGATCGTCGAGAGCCAGCCCCTCTTTGGCCTGTGCGGCTCTTTGGCCGACGGTTTTTTGACCGCGAGCTTCCTGTCGCCGATCCACGCGCCGCCGCCCTTTCGGGCGTGCATGACCTCGTAACCGCCATCGGCGGGCCACGGCGTCCACACAGCGGCAGCGACCGGTTCCCCGCGATATAGGACGCCTATCGAGACCGCGTACACTGGGTGACCGTTGACGAAGTTGGTCGTCCCGTCTATCGGGTCGACGCACCAGATGTAGTCCCGGGCGTCGGGCTCGTCCTTCGGGGCATCCTCTTCGCCGAGCACCATGTGCCCTGGGAATCGCTCCTGGACCATCTCCGCTATAAGCGACTGGCTCGTCCGGTCCACGTCGGTGACGAGATTGGCGCCGTTGCCGTCCTTGGACTCCACATCCATATCGCCGCCAAACCGACTGGAGACCAGTTTCCCCGCGGCGTTCACCACTTCTATCGCGAAAAGTTCTATCTCCGCTAGCGCCGCGTCGTCGTGAGGTGCCGTCAATCTTGTTGATCACCGATCTCGTATTGATGTGTAAGTCGAAACATTCTGACAGGGGCGAAGACGAATGGGTTGCGCGTCGGGCGCCAACGGTGTTGCCGATCACGATTCTACGATTGTCCCGTCGCTTCGGCTTGTCCTACAATCTGGTTGGCAGTGGCCGTCCACGATTCTAAGTCCCCCAACGTGTGGTTAAACAACCATGCGCCTGCACCCGGAGGGTTCCAGCGAGCAAGAGGAACACGGGGAAATTCCATGGCAAGCAACTCACCGGTACGCATCACCCGCGACAGCGGGCTGCGTGGCCGCATGTACCTCACCATGCTCATACTGGCCGGTGTCTACACGTTCTTCATGCTCATGCTCATCGCCGCAGGGATCCCGATAGTGTTCGTGGTCGGATTCGCCGCCGTGATGGTGGGTATCCAGTACTTTGCCTCGGACCGAATGATCCTGCGTTCGACCGGCGCCAAGCAGGTGACGCGCGAAGAAGCGCCGGAGCTGTACGAGATGGTAGAACGGCTTGCGCGCCGGGCCGATATACCCATGCCAAAATTGGCCGTGATCGACAGCGCCGCGCCGAACGCCTTCGCGACCGGGCGTAATCCGAAAAACGCCCTGGTCGCGGTGACTACGAGCATATGGGAAAAACTGACCGAGCGTGAGCTTGAGGCCGTGCTCGCCCACGAGTTGTCCCACGTCAAGAACCGTGACGTCACCGTCATCACAATCGCCAGCTTCTTCCTGACGGTCGCCAGCTTCGTCATGCAGATGATGTTCTTCCGCATGATGTTCGGCGGTTTGGGAGGTGGTCGAAACAACAACGGCGGCGCAATGATGATGCTGCTTGTCGGCACGCTGGTCGTCCAGTTCGTCGCCCAGCTGCTGATAATGGCGCTCTCCCGGTACCGCGAGTACGGGGCCGACCACAACGGAGCCGAGCTGACGGGAGACCCTGGAAGCCTGGCGAACGCACTCGAAAAGATCAGCGGGGCGATGTCGCTATTGCCGGCGGAAGACCTCCGCAATATGACGGCGGCAAGCGCCCTGGCCATATACCCGGCGCTCAAGGGCCACTCCGTCCAGAGCCTGTTCTCGACACACCCACCTATCGAAGACCGAATCGCACGATTAAGACGGATGGAGAACGAAATGCGCGGCCTGCCAGCAGACATTCGGTTCGAGAACTAGATGGCTTTTTTGTTCAAGCGCGGACCATCCGCTCCCAAATCTGACTGGGACGCCATCAAAACGGTTATCTCTGCCGAAGCGCGGCTACAGACCGCTGGGGAGATCCTTCCCGGACGCAGGGCTGGCGTACTGTTCCGTCCTTCGGAACGGGGCCGATACCCGTTCGTCGATGGCCTTGAAGGCCGTCTGCGCGGCGTGCTCAATGAGGGCCCCGGAGCAACCAAGACGTCTCACGACGTCCAGATGGACGAGCACGGGACCGAATGGGTGATCCTTGAGGACGGCAACTTTGAGGACCTTACCAACTCCGTATTCACGGTGGGAAACGCCCTCGCCATCGAGGCCGGGCCGAGCCTGTTGATCGCCGCCGTATGGAACATCCACTACTCCGGGTCCGCCGCCTACTGGCTTTACACCTACCAGCGAAAAACGTTCTACCCGTTCATACCCCGGAGCTCCAACGACCGGGACCATCCGGCCGAGTTGGATCTTGCGAAACTGATGAGCCGGCATGGAATGGTCGTAGAGCGATCTACGGAGCACTGGTACCCGCTGTGGGACATCCCGTTTTAGATTGAAGATACCCGCGTTAATCACGGCGCCCGGAGAGGACCCGGAAGTGGCCGCCGGGATCATCCGAGAAATCGGTCCCGAGCCGATGATAGTCGCGCCCGACGCCGATCTGCCCGGGGGCGTCGGCGGGCTGCTCATGTACGGCGAGTCGGTGTTCGTTGGCTTCCCTGAGTCCGCCCCGCCCGCTTTAAGGGCCGCCATCAAGGCCGACATGCCCGTCCTGGGGATCGGATGGGGCATGCACGCCCTTAACGTCGTTCTGGGCGGCAAACCGCCCATGCGGCTGGCCGACGTCGTCGTCGCCGGGCCGCGTGGGGGACGCAAGGGCCGGACGGCCGACCTGGGCCGGATGCGCACCTTCCTCACGCTGGGCGGCAAGGTCGCCGCCACTATCGGTGCCGGAGGGCCTGTGGCGACACCGGGGCCGGGGGGATTCGCCATCCGGGAGGCCGAGAAGGCGCCCGGGTTGATGGCGAGCGCCTACGACATGGGGACGGGAGCCATAGAGGCGCTCGAGATGCCCGGCTATCACTGGGTCATCGGCGTCGTCTGGCCGCTCCACCGACCGGACCTCTTGCCGTCCCGATTCGACAATCTCGTAGCCGCATTTGTGGAGCGGTCCCTGGAAGTCTAATCGGCGAAGTTGTGGACGCCTGGTCCGGCGTTTTTTGGACCGTCCGGCGCAACCGCGGCTTTTTTCCCCGGATGTCCCCGTACGCCCTCGCGAGCGCGAGCTCGCGATGATGCCCGTACGAACGAATCGAAAGTGACATCTACCTTTGCCTGGGGCGTGAACAAAAGGTAAAATTAGCGGGGTCTAATCCGTGTCCAACCGATCGTGACGATATAACTCCGGACACGCCCCGATTTACGCAAGCCAGACAGGCGCGATCGACGTCCGCGCGGGGCTTGCCCCCTCCATTCAGGTATTCAGGAGACCCGCCGTGGTAGGTCAGGATATCGGTGAAGTCCGTCCGATAAATATCAATGACGAGATGCGTAATTCCTACCTGGATTACGCCATGTCGGTCATCGTATCCCGGGCGTTGCCGGACATTCGGGACGGGCTAAAACCCGTGCAGCGCCGCATCTTATACGCAATGTACGACATGGGCATCCGTCCCACCTCTTCGTACAAAAAGAGTGCACGTATCACGGGCGAGGTGCTTGGAAAGTACCACCCGCACGGCGACACGGCGGTGTACGACGCCATGGTCCGCATGGCGCAGCCGTTTTCGCTGAGGGCGATGCTCGTCGACGGACAGGGTAACTTCGGCAGCGTGGACGGCGACCCGCCGGCGGCCATGCGCTACACCGAGGCGCGTCTATCGGCGATCTCCATGACGCTGTTGAACGACATCGACAAAGAGACGGTCGATTGGATCGATAACTTTGACACATCGCTCAAAGAGCCGCTTGTACTCCCGTCCACGCTTCCAAACCTACTCGTCAACGGGGCCGCCGGAATCGCCGTAGGCATGGCGACCAACATCCCGCCGCACAACGTCGGCGAGCTATGTGACGCCATCGCACACTTGATCCGCCGGCCAGACGCGTCGTTGGACGATCTGATGGAGTTCGTGAAGGGTCCGGACTTTCCGACAGGCGCCCACATCTACGGCAACGAGGGGATCAGGAACGCCTACGCAACCGGCCGCGGCCGGATCATGATGCAGGCCACGCACGAGATCGAGGAGGTCAAGCGCAACAACCGGCAGCGCCTCCTGTTCACCGAGATCCCATATCAGGTCAACAAGTCCAGCCTGGTCGCCAAGATCGCCGACCTGATCAAGAGCAAGGTCGTGGACGGCGTTTCCGAGGTCAGAGACGAATCCGACCGCAAGGGCATGCGGATCGTGCTCGACCTGCGTCGCGGCGCTTCCGTGAGCGTGATCCTCAACAACCTGTACAAGCACACCGCACTGCGCACCAGCTTCTCCGCAAACATGCTGGCGATCGTCGAAGGCATGCCCAGGGTGTTCACCCTGAGGGAGGCGCTCCGGGCGTTTATCGAGTTCCGTCGAGAGGTCGTTGTACGACGCGCCGAGTTTGATCTTCGCAAAGCCCGCGCCCGCCTACACATCCTTGAGGGACTGCGCACCGCGCTGGACAACCTGGACGCCGTGATCGCCCTCATCCGCGGATCGGCGGACGTCGAATCCGCTCGTACCGGTTTGATGACCGAGTTCAATCTGTCACAGGTACAGGCGCAAGCCATCCTGGACATGCAGCTCCGTCGTCTGGCCGCACTTGAGCGGGAGAAGATAGAGAACGAGTACCAGGAACTTGTGACGCTGGTCGCTGAACTGGAAGATCTCCTCGCCTCTCCGGACAAGGTTTACGCAGTGGTCCGCAAGGAGACGTTGGACCTGAAACGCCGTCACGCCGACGAGCGACGCACCGTTGTGCACCCGGAAGAGCTCGGCGAGTGGCGACGTGAGGACACAGAGCCCCATGAGACGGTCGTAATCACGCTGAGTGCAAACGGTTACCTGAAGCGCATCCCGCTCGCTACCTACCGTGCGCAGCATCGCGGCGGCAAGGGCGTCAAGGGACAGCGTATGACCAAGGAGGACGACGTTACGCCGCACCTCCGGGTTGCGGACACGCACGACTTCCTGCTGATGTTCACCGACCGTGGCCGCGTCTTTGCGAGCCGTGCGTTTGAGCTTGCTGCGGACGTTTCACGCACATCACGTGGTACCCCGGTGGCGAACATCATCAACCTGGAGCCGCGTGAGCACGTAAACGCCGTGGTTACGGTCTCCGACCTCCGTGAAGACAAGTACCTGATCATGGCGACCGTCGCTGGTCAGGTCAAACGGATGCACCTGCCGGAGATATCGAACATCCGCAGGGGCGGGCTCAACGCCTTCAACCTTAAGCCGGGTGACGAGCTCCAGTCCGTGGTCCTCGCCACGCCCGAGGAGGACATCATCATGGTGTCCGAGCAGGGTATGGCGATCCGCTTCCGGAGCACCGATATCCGGGCGCGTCAACGCGCTGCGGGCGGGATGAGGGGTATGGCGCTGCAGGGCAACGACAAGATCGTCGCCGCCGACGTGGTTAGCCCCACGGGCTCGCTGCTCGTGGTGACCCGGCGCGGCTACGGAAAGCTTTCAGAGATGCGCCGCTACCGGCAACAGAAGCGGGGCGGCAAGGGCCTCATCACCCTCCGGATCGCCCGCAAGAACGGCCGCGTGGCCGCCGCACAGGTGGTCGACCGCGAGGTCGACGGGGACGACACCGTCCTCATCCTGACGGAGAAGGCGCAGGTCATCCGGGTCCACCTGAACGAGGTCCGGGAGACCGGTCGCATCACGCAGGGCGTCATCATGGCGGTGCCGGAGACCGGCGACGCGGTGAGCGCCATACGGGCCATGAAAACCCGGGAAGCCCCGGCCGAACTTCTCACCGAAGAAGAGTTGGCCGCCGCGGAATCGGGTGAACAGCCGGGTAACGGAGAGGTCACGGCTGAGCTGACCGCCAAGTCGGAAGACACTTCCGAAACGCCCGAAATTCAAGACGAAGATTAGGCGCGTGGCCGGGTCGCTTTAACCGCGGCCCGGCCTGAATCCCATGCTTGAGCGTGTCGCCGTCGTATCCATCGCCCCGATCCTTCCGGGCGCGGTTCATGGCGGCTCTCAGCGGATCCTGGACGGCGTTCTACGCGGACTGGCTGAGGCCGGGGCACACGTGCGTGTCGTCTGCTCATGGCGGCCGGAGAACGACGGCGGGTTCGACCTGGCACCCGGCGTCAGGGTCGAACCACTGCTCAGGCTCAGCGGTTACTTCCCGGACCCATGGGAAGTGCCGCCACACCAGATACTGCAGAGCGCAGAATCCGTCGCACCTGTATTCGAGTGGGCGGAGTCGGTATACCTTCACGCCGACACGTTCTATTTACGAAAGCTGATCCCTGAAGGTCGGCGAGTTGTTCGGTCCTTCCACGACTTTCACTACGAGACCGCGCTCGTCTCGGCGTTCGGGTTCGATGCCGACCTGACCATCGTGCCGTCCGATTACCTGAAGCGCTGTATCGACGCTACGGTGGGCGCTTATCGGGGAGCCTCAACGGAGCCGGTGGTGGTGATCCCGAACGGAATCGACCTTGAGGCGTATCGCTCCAGACCGGGCGTCACGCCGGGGGGAGTTCGGGAACGCAGAGAACGCGACCTGGTGTTTCTGTGGCCGCATCGCCCCGATCCGCGCAAGGGGATTGCAGATGCGGTCGCCATCGCCGCCCGGTCAGCGCGTGCACTGCCCGCCCGGAACATCAGGCTTCTCGTACCTCAACATGTCGACGCCGCCTCCTCAGCCGAAACGTGTGAGTTCTACGACGACGCCATACGGCTCGCGACAGCGGAAGGCGTTCTGGGCTCGCTCGAATTCACTCCGTGGTGGTCCGGCGAAGAAACTCCCGACGCTTACAGCTTTGCGGACGTGACGTTGTGCCCGGGCAACTTCATCGAATCGTTCGGTCTAGTGGCCTACGAATCGCTTGCCTGCGGAACGCCCATCGTGGCCGCCCGCGTGGGCGCGTTGCGCGATCTCCCGGGACATCCAGACGTCCACACCTTCGCGTATGCCGACGCCGACGAGGCCACAAAAGCGACGCTGATCGCTGCCGGGGGAATGACCGATCCGGACGGAATTCGCGCGCTGTTGAGCGAGTACTTCTCGTTTGAGAAGATGCAGCGCGCCTACGTGGCCGCCATAACCGGCGAAATGCCCGAAGCAACCCGGTCGGCCTCGCCCACCGACGATCGATTCTCCCTCGCCCCGTGGTGCACGGTGTCGGGGAGTGACGTGTACAACGATTACGGTTTCGCTTGGACGGGCCGATACGAGCTGGCCTCGTTCCTCCACATCGTTGAAATGCGACAGCCCGGGGGTCAACGCTTCTCACTCCTGGCGGCAACGGAGGCCGGGGTGCCGTCTGAGCAGATAGATATGGCTCTCAGGGATGGCGTAATCGTCCGGGCCTGAGCGCGGAGTCGGACCCACCGGGGCCGGAAACCACCGTCGGTACCCCGCTTCGGAAGGCCAGCACCCTATAATCCGGCGTCACGGTCTTATTCGACGCAATACCGTAATTTCCCGGGAGGACGACGTTGGCCACCAAGAATCCGGTCACCCAACTTGAGTTTCGCGACGCATGGGGACGATTCGCCACCGGCGTGACGATCATCACCTCAACAGAGCCGGACGGCGGTACGCACGGCATGACGGCGAACGGCGTGCTGTCCGTGTCACTCGATCCGCCGCTGGCGCTGGTCTGCGTGGACAAAGCCCGTAACACGCACGGCTACATCACCGCCGATGGCTGGTTTGGCATCAGCATCGTCCGCAAAGACCAGGCCGATATCGCCAACTACTACGTCCGAAAAGCTGCCGACCGCATCGGAGACGTGCAGATACCACTGGAGCAGCGTGAAGACGGCCCGCCGGTGATAGCCGAGGCGCTGGCCGCCATTTCCTGCAAGGTTGTGGCCGCGCACGATGCCGGAGACCACACGATCTTCGTCGGAGAAGCAGTCCAGCTTTCGACTAACGAGGGAGATCCCCTGCTGTTCTACACCGGCAAGTTCGGAAAGATCGAACTGGACTAGCCCGGTCTAGATAAACCCTTGGAGCTCGGTCGCCTTCGCCACGGCGTAACGTAGCTTCCCCCTGAGTTAGGTCACGCTCCTCCGCCATTTCCTTCACCCGGTCATAGCGCCGGGCGCGTCGCCGTACGACTGTCCGTAGGCGTCCATCATCCAGGCCATGATCTGCGCGATGGTGCCCATGTCCGGGGCCGGTATATCGCGGTTGGCCCGATGATGTGGGAAATCGCGCCCGTTTAACGTCTGGTGAGGCGTTGAATTCATCTTCCGACAATTCTGATGGTCTGACCTGTCCGCCATCTTTGGCGTCACCGAACGGGATATCAACAAGAGCCGTCTTCCACTTCATCAACATGGCGAGCGCATTCGTATGAGCGGCATCGGCTGCCGGGGCGAACCGGACTCCACCCTTGTACGGGCCTCGGACACCATTGTGCTGGACTCGGAATCCGTTGAACACGCGGATCGCGACGTCGTCCATGCGGACGGGGATAGCGACCGTCAGTTCCCGTCACGGGTACAGCAAAACCTAACGCATCCCATTGTCGATCTCGAGCAGATCGTACGACTCGTTGAAATAGGTGTGGGCGGTCTCGAGCACAGTCAGTTCGGTCTCCAGCATCGTGTTCCTCCGCGGGATAGGCATGCTGAGGTGGGTTCGATAAGGAGTGGTCCAAACTGTGCACTAGAGGATTGGATGCCCCGGGCTACGAACAGGCACGTCATTTGCCTGTCTGGATTCGTTGACCGGGGGCCGGTCGAACTCGTAGGCTTGTAAGGTTAGGCTGGTGTAATGACTGACTACGCAATCATAAAAACGGGTGGGAAGCAGTACCGGGTTCGTGAAGGCGACACCGTCGACGTCGAAAAACTCGAAGGCGAGATCGGCGACAGTGTCAACTTTAGCGATGTACTGATGACCTCGCTCGACGGATCGCTCCAGGTCGGCAACCCTGTTGTGGAGAACGCTACCGTGGCGGCGGAAATCACGGAGCACGGCCGCGGCAACAAACTGACGGTGTTCAAGTACAAGAACAAGACGCGCTCACGCGTCAAGAAGGGCCACCGACAGCCGTACACCTCTTTGCTCATTCAGGGCATCTCAGTGAAACGGCCTCGTCGCTCAAGAGCCTCCGCAAAGAAGGAGGAGTAACCAATGGCACATAAGAAGGGTGGCGGCACGTCTCGGAACGGCCGCGATTCCAATTCACAGCGACTCGGCGTCAAGCGCTTCGGCGGTCAGTACGTCACCGCGGGAACGATCCTTGTCCGCCAGCGCGGCACACCGATCCGTCCCGGGAACAACGTCGGCGTTGGGAAAGACCACACGCTGTTCGCCCTGATCGACGGCCAAGTCGCCTACGAACACGACACAAAAACCAGGAAACGGGCGGTAGTCTATCCCGTAGCGGTAACGACCTCCTAGCCCTCATTCCTTATGACACGGGGCGATAACGCCAGACATGAAGACAGAAATACATCCCGATTACCACGTGGACGCGCAGGTCACCTGTGCGTGCGGCAACACCTGGACCACCGGCTCAACGTCGGCCGAGATCCGAGTCGAGCTGTGCAGCCAATGCCACCCGTTCTACACGGGCGAGCAGCGCATCGTTGACACGGAAGGCCGTGTCGAGCGCCTGATGCGACGGTTCAACCTGGGCAGTGCCGAAGAAGCAGCCAGGCTGGCTGAGGAAACGGCGGCACGATCCGCCGCAGCCGAGGCTGAAGCCGAAGCGGCAGCAGAAGCGGAGCGCGAGGCGGCCAGGGCTGCAACTCAGGCCTCCATGCTGGCCGGTGAAGCACCGCCAAGTGCGAATGTCGAAGAAGAAGAGCCTGAGGCCGACGGTGCAAAAGACTCTGAAGACGGAGACTCTGACGAAGCCAAAGCGGACGCTGACTGAACTCGGATTCCGGGCACACCCGGTATTAAGAAAACGAACGCACGAGCCTGCACATTATGTGCAGGCTCGTTGTGTAAGAGATACGGAAGCAGAATGAAGGAGGTAACGTCCGATGGCCGACTCACCTCCTAAAGCCGCGCTTTACGGCGGACAGGCCGTTATCGAAGGCATCATGATCCGTGGGGCCAGCGACGCCGTAGTCGCGGTGCGCAAGCCGGACGGCGAGATCATGGTCCAATCTCTCCCGCAGAGTAAGTTGTGGCTGAGCAGCTGGCGTCGAATCATCTTCCTGCGCGGTATCTCCGTACTCGCCGAAACACTGGTTCTCGGGATGAAGGCGCTCGCCGTGTCCGCAAACGCAGCGCTTCCGCAGGAAGAGAAAGTGGACGGTGAAGACGCCGAAGAAGAGGCTCTGGGCGGTCTTGCGCTGGGCGGCATGATTGCAATATCGCTCACCCTGGCGATTGTGGTGTTTTTCATCATCCCCCTCTTCCTGTCGCGAGGTCTGGAGTCGTTCGGTTGGAACGACTGGGCGGCCAACGCCGGCGAGGGCGGCATCAGGGTCCTCCTTTTCCTGGGCTACATCTGGTTGATCGGTCGAATGGCGGACATCCAACGGCTCTACGGCTACCACGGCGCGGAGCACATGGCCGTCCACGCCCACGAGAACGGCGACCCTCTGACGCCGGAGGGTCTGCGCACTCACCCCACCGCACATGCACGCTGTGGCACGGCGTTTCTACTGACGGTCGTGCTCGTTTCGATCATTGCGTTCATGTTCTTCCCGAGAGATCCGCTCTGGATACACTTCGCCTCTCGCATCGTTCTGATCCCGGGTGTGGCCTCGGTCAGTTACGAGATCATCCGGTTCAACGGTCGGCACTCGGAGTGGCGGTGGGTGAAGGTGGTGGCCTGGCCCAGCCTGCTGCTCCAGAACCTGACCACCAAGCAGCCCGATAACGGGCAGTGCGAGGTCGCCATCGCGTCGATCCAGGCGGCGATAGCGCTGGATGGCGGACAGGCGATCTCCGCCGGGACGCCGACGCCGTTGGACCCTCAGGCGGGTACGGCGGAATAAAGTTGAGGAACGCGGCGCCCCCCGACGCCCGCGAACCTCAAACTCAGAAATACCGTATGTGACCCGCGTCGCTCTTAAAGTCCCTTTCGATTTAAGCCCGACCGGGCCGGCGGGAGCGTAGTTCCGTCCACACGGCGTCCGGGGCGACATCCGTAGCCGACATCATCACGAGCGTGTGATAGAGCATGTCGGCAACCTCAGAAGCGATCCTCTCGTGTTGTCCGCGCACCCCGGCGATCGCCGTTTCGCCCGCTTCCTCCACCACCTTCTGTGCGATGCGGTCCACGCCGTCTTTGAACAACTCGGCCGTGTAGGAGCCCTCCGTCGGATTGGCCTTTCGGTCTTCGATCACGGCGAACAACTGTGCGATCTCCCCCGGGCCGATCCGTTCGACCGATTGAGCCCCGGCCAGTCCACTGGAATCCAGATCGGTGTGGAAGCAGCTTGTCTCGCCGGTGTGGCAGGCAGGCCCGGCTGGCTCGGCCTTGACCACGATCGCGTCCCCGTCGCAATCAAGCGACACGGAGCGGACCTTCAGGTAGTTGCCTGAGGTCTCACCCTTGTGCCACAGCTCCTGGCGGCTCCGGCTGTAAAACCAGACGGTCGGCCCTTCCAGGGTCAGTCGCAGGGCTTCGGCGTCCATGTAGGCCAGCGTGAGCACGCGGCCGTCTCCGGCGTCTTGCACGATCGCCGGGATCAGGCCCCTGTCGTCAAAAGTCAGAGTCGCCGCCATCTTGTTTCCCTCCAGCTCCAGCGCCGGCACAGGCACAGGCAGAGCCTGATTCGTTCGGGTTTCGAGAAATCTTAAGTGGAAAATATCAGATCGAATGTAACGGGCGAAGAGTCAATTACGCCGAAACGTATTCCGAAATAATCCAGGCGGTACCTGTCCCAAATAAACCGGCCCGCGCCTGTTAGGCGGAGCGGTCAAACATTTCCACGAGTTCCATCAAACTGGTTATCTCGTACGCCGGTTTAGCGTCTTCAGGCCCGCGCTTCGCTTCGTTCCGGTTTATCCAGATCGCCTTTGCGCCGACCTCGGAGCCGCCGCGGATATCGTCGTACAGATGGTCGCCGACGTACCAGGCGCGGCTCGGTTGGACGTCCATCGCCGTAAACATATGTCTGAACGCCCCGGGATGCGGTTTGTAAACGGCGGCGGATTCGGACGACTCGATCACCTCGAATTTCGAGGTGAGGCCGTATTCGTCGAGCATCGGTCGCAGAAAGGCATCGTCGGCGTTTGAGAACACACCCAGCGGGACCCGACTGCTGAGCTCTGAAAGCGCCCGCACCGTCTCTGGGAACGGGTTCCGGTGCGCCATGTGGGTGACGGACCGGCGGGCAGCGTTGGCCGCGTTACCCGAGATCTTGTCCTCCTCGAACACCCTCTCAAAGCACTCCCGCCACGCCGTCTCGTAGCTTTTGAACCGCGGCGAGCTGTCAGGGTCGTCCATGTTCGTGCGCCAGACACGAAAGCCGACCTCGAACTTCTTCCAGCGGGTCCACAGTTCCGTGCCGGTGATGTCCAGGCCCTGCTCCTCGGCGATCTGCTGGAAGGCGCGTTGCCATGCATCGGGGTCGTTCAAGAACAACGTGTCGTACACGTCGAACATGATGGCATCGGGTTTCCGGAGTAATTTCATGTTGGAACTGCGGTTCCTTCTATGCGCCGCCACCGAGCGAGGTATTACGGGTTATGGGGTTATATAGGTAAAGCTACGCCAGGGTAGTCGCCGGGCGCATCGGAAGTCCGCGGTCCGCCAGATACTGCTTGGCCTCGGCCACGGTGTATTCACCGAAGTGGAAGATACTTGCCGCCAGCACGGCGTCGGAATGTCCTTCGTGCAGGGCGTCGTACATGTGGTCTAGGTTTCCCGCGCCGCCGCTAGCGATCACCGGGATGCTGACCGAGTCTGAGATGGCGCGCAGAAGCTCCAGATCGTACCCGTCCTTCTGGCCGTCGGTGTCCATGCTGGTTATGAGGATTTCCCCGGCGCCCAACTCCGCCCCGCAGCGCGCCCATTTCACCGCATCCAGCGCCGTGGCGTTTCGCCCGCCGTGGGTGAACACGCGCCAGGACGACTGAGCGCCAAGGTCCGGGCGGTCATCAAGAGCAACAGCGCTCTGCGCTTCAAGCCGCTTGGCGTCGATGGCGAGCACGATGCACTGTGCGCCGAACTCGGCGGAGGCTTCTTGGATCAATTCCGGGCGATTGATGGCGGCGGTGTTCAAGGAAACCTTGTCTGCACCGGCCTCAAGCATGCGGCGGATATCAGCGACCGACCGCAACCCGCCGCCGACCGTTAGAGGGATGAAGACCTCGGACGAGACGCGTCGCACCACATCTACCATCGTGTCGCGGTCGTCCGAGCTGGCGGTGATGTCCAGGAAGACCAGCTCATCGGCGCCGGCGTCGTTGTAAAAACGGGCCATTGCAGCGGGATCGCCAGCATCACGCAGGCTAACGAAACTGACGCCTTTGACGACCCGGCCGCTGTCGATATCCAGGCACGGGATGATTCGGTGGGCGAGCACTCCGCCCTACTTTTCGACCAGGATCAGGTACCTGGAGGTACCGATCAAACGCCTGGCCTTGATTGGCAAATCGATCTTCCCGATCAACTTCTCGACATCCTCCAGGGCGATTCGCTCTTTCAGCGGCGGGCCTGATTTTGTCTCTTCCTTCTTCCATTCCATGATCGCTATCCAGCCGCCCTTTTTGACGATGCGAGACACGTCACGGATAAAGCGGGTCGGGGAAGAGGTTTCGTGCAGAACGTTTGAGAGGAGCGCGACATCGACGCTCTCGTCGTCGAGCGGAATCTTGGTCTCCTTCGACAACATCAGTTCGATGTTGTTAACTCTCATCACTTCCGCCTGCGATTCGACGATATCAAGCATGCCCTGCTGCACATCGACAGCGTACACCGTCCCGTCGTACAGGTACTTGGCGAGCGGCAAGCTGAAGTAGCCGGGGCCAGAACCGACGTCTGCGACCTTCATATCGGTGCGTATCGGCAGCTCGGCGATAAGGAGATTCGGGTCGACGGCGCCTGGGTCCGACTTGGAGAGCAAAACGTCAGCGTGTTCGACCGGGAACTTTGTGGGCATAAAAGTATTTATCTCTACGGGTGTTCAGTGAGTGTTCAGGAGTGCGCCTTGATCGTGGATACGGCCTCCGCCAGATCAATTGCGCCGGTATAGATCGCCTGGCCCAACACCGCCCCATCGACGCCCAGCTCCTTCAGTCTGAGCAGGTCTTCGATGGAAGAGATGCCACCAGCTATAAGGATACGGCAAGTGGTGTTGTCCAGTAGTTCCGCCGCCGCCTCAAAGTTGGGGTGCGCCATCGTCGCGTCGCGATTAATGTCGGTGTACTGGATGCGCGAAACGCCCATATCCGCCATCTTCCGCACCATATCCAGTACACGCACGTCCGAGGCAGCCATCCAACCGCGTGTCGCCACCACACCGTCCCTGGCGTCTATCCCAACCACCACGCGTTCCGTTCCTAGTTCGCCGATAGCGGATTCCACCTCGTCCGGCGCCTCGACCGCAGCCGTGCCAAACACGACCCGCGCCACACCGTCCTTGACCAGTGCCGCCGCCGTCTCAGCGTCACGTATGCCGCCCGAAATCTGCAGGGGGATAGTTGCCGTAGCCGCCATGTCTGCGACCACACCCGCGTTCGAGCGGATCCCATCGCGCGCACCATCCAGGTCCACCACGTTGACCCGCGTGGCGCCGGCGGCCTCGAAACGCCGCAGCACGGCCAGCGGATCGACATCGAACACTGTTTCGCGCGAGTAGTCGCCCTGGTGCAGGCGGACGCACTTGCCGCCGTGCAGGTCTATCGCCGGGATCACGTCCATCGTGTGGCGCTCTCCTGGTTACCGAGGGAAGGCAAGGTCACACCACCCGGGCCGCGGCCATTTCGGCTACGTGCCGCACGAAATTCGTGTAGATCTTGAGACCCAGGTCCGCACTTTTCTCCGGGTGGAACTGCGTCGCAATGAGCTGGTCTTTCACCACGATGGCGCAAACCGGGCCGCCGTACTCGGTTATAGCGGCGATTTCTCCCGTTTCGGACGGCAGGCAGTGGAAACTGTGGACGAAGTAAAAGTACGATCCGTCCGGTATCCCACGAAAGACCGGGTGTCGGTCCGCATCGTTGGCCGTGAACTTCACGGAGTTCCAGCCCATGTGGGGCACCTTGAGGCGTGGTCCGTCGCCGACTGGTTCTTTGATATCGAACAGGGATACACGCCCGTCGACAAGGCCTAGCCCCGCCAGATCACCTTCCTCCGAATCCGGGAAAAGCAGTTGCATCCCCAGGCAAATGGACAACAGGGGCCTGCCCGAGCGTGCGAACTCCCGGATGGGCTCGATAAGGTTCAACTCCCCGAGCGTCCGCATCGCGGCATCAGCGGCACCGACTCCGGGAAGTACCGCGCCGTCCACCTCCAGTAACTCTTGAGCGGAGTCCGTTACGACAACGTCCGCGCCGCAACGCTCTAACGCCTTGCTGACGCTGTGGATATTCGCCGCCCGGTGGTTGATCACCGCGATTCGCGGCCTGTCAGATCCGTGGGATTGCTGGGGTTGCTGGTTCGACAATGCGATCTCTGTTTCATACCCGGATTTGGGAGGGGTCCTGGGAAAGTTACCTGTGTGGCGGATTCGGGCTTACATTCTAGGCCATTACAGGTTCGTGCAGCCCTCTTTGACCGATTTGCGCCTCAAAGCTAGAATGGGTTCAAGATTTTACGCGAATTCGTACCCGATCCCGGTAACTAAATCCGGGGTGCTCGTCGCCAGGAGGCTCCGTTGGTCAGCGCTTCCAAACCCGCAATCCCCGTGAACACGATCTTCATCACTGAGACGGCAGCTTCAAAGGTGAAGGAGTACGCGGCCCGTGACGGCAAGGACCGGTTCGGCCTCAAAGTCGCCGTCAAAGGTGGCGGTTGTTCTGGCCTCGAGTACGTGCTCGACATCGTGGACGGCCCGGGATCGGACGACAAAGTGATTGTCCACCACGATCTGGAGTTGTACGTCCCGAAGATGAGCTACGTGTACTTGGCCGGCACCGAGCTCGATTTCTCGGACGGACTGAACGGCAAGGGATTCGTCTTTAAGAACCCGAACGCCACCAAGACCTGCGGCTGCGGCGATTCGTTCTCCGCCTAGGTGGCACCATGCTGGTGAGTTCCACAAACATCGAAGCTGGACACGACGCGCTTGCGACGGGCGTCGCCCTCCTGGACCGCTCTCACATGGGACGCGTCGTAGCCACCGGTGCCGACGCGTTTGATCTGATCAACCGCTTCTCCACCAACGAAACCGTCGGGCTGGCCGACGGCGATGTTGTGGTTACGATCCTCACATCGGACGCCGGCCGCGTGAAGGAGCTGCTCACCATCGTGCGCCGCTCTGCCACCGAGAGCATCATCTTGACCGGCACGGGCGCCGAAAACTCCGTCACTGGATGGCTGGATAAGTACAACTTCGGCGAGGATTGTGGGTTCACCGTCACGACCGAGAGTTCAGCCCAGATAACCATATCCGGCCCGAAGGCGGTCGATCTGGGCGTTCCCCTGCCGGAACCCGACCGGATGATTGCCGCCGAGATCGGCGGGGTCCCGGTCGAGATCGCACACGTGCCAGGTCCATCTCTGCCGTCTTACGAAGTACTTGTCGATCAGGGCGAACGCGCCGGCGATGTCTGGGATGCGCTCTTGGCCGCGGGCGGCATGCCGTCCAGCGAGGACGCCTTCGACGTGCTCCGTGTTGAGCGAGGCCTGCCCGCCCGCGTCCGTGAGCTCACCGACGATGCCAATCCGCTCGAGGCGGGACTCGAGGCGTATGTCAGCTTCAGCAAGGGTTGCTACATGGGGCAGGAAGTGATCGCCCGCCTGGACACTTATGAAAAGGTCCAGCGCCAGCTCGTTGGCCTTATGTCGGAGTCGGGGGCCGAACTCTCGGTTGATTCGGCACTGAAAGCAGGCGAACGCGAGATCGGCCGAATTACGTCCACCGTGGTGTCGCGTTCGCTCGGGCGAGAAATAGCGCTGGCGTATGTCCGCAAAGCGCACGCCAAACCCGGCACCATGCTGGAGGGTGTTAACGGCCCGGTCGTGGTGGTGGAGTTACCGTTCAGCGCCGTTTAGTTACGGGGCAGGACGCTCAGACCAGCGGCCACGGGACATTGTAGTACTCGTCCAGCATCGGGAAGACCGGATCATCAAGGATCGTGTCGATCCGCTCGCGTAGCCCGTCAAAGTCGCCCTGCGAAAGCACCGCCTTCAGTTCAGCGATCAGGGCCTCATCAGGGCCCGTATCCGCAGACGCCAGCCCGGCACGAAGCCTTTCCAGGCTTTCAACCAGGTGTGGGCTGAAGGGCTCCCCGCAGAACTCGAACATCACCGTTCGTACGCGTGCGTAGGGATTGAACGTAAGGCCCTGGTCGATGGCCCAGATCTTGCCGTCTGCATCCTTGAGGCAGGCGCCGCCCTTGCGGTCCGCGTTGTTGACGACGACATCAAACCCGGCGATCGGCTCGAACTGACCGGAGAACTCCGGCCCCTCACGCATCGTGAAATAGGTCTCCTCGGAATCGGCGTGGATGAACAACTGCACACTGCCCTCGCCGTGCGGTCCGTCGCGTATCACCGTCGGCGGAATGGCGGGCCAACCCAGGGTGCGGCTCAGTAGATACGACGCCCGTTCGCGCTTGTGCAGGCCACGCGGGAAGTCTCTTAAGGGGCGCTCTCCCGATTGCGGTTTGTATACTCCGAGCAGCGGCACGTCCCCACCGAGATCCGCCTCAAACCGCACGATGAATACGTAGTTGGAGCCGTTCGGGTGGAGGCCGATCTCGCCGATCTCGGATGTCTGCAACAGCCCCAGCACGTCGTCCTCGGATCGGCCGTCAAAGCCCGGTCCTCTAGGTGCGTTGAAGGCGTCTTGCAGAGTCATCGGGTTTCCCTGGAGCGGTTGAGGGTACCGAGTTACCAATTCGCGCCGTTACTCGACCGGGATCCCCGACTTGCTGTGGCCGTTCGACCTGGGGCATACATGCCCATCCGGATCGATCGGGCTATGGCAGTAAGGGCAATACGGGCGCCCCGCGGCCACGATCTTCTGCCCTTCCTCCGCGACACCCACGGCGGCGGCACGCCCAAAACTGAACTGGACCGCCACCCTCTCCTCCTCGGCGTCGCCTTCTTCATCCCTGCGGTCGGGATCCGTGGCCTCGACGGTGAACACATCGGACTCGCCGTCGTATCGGACTCGCATGTCCCCAGCCTTGAACTCGACCGACACCGGTCCGCCGGTATGCGCGTACTCCGGCGCGAACGCGGACGGGGAGTCCGGCCGCTCCTGTTTTTCCGAAAGCTGTTGCAACGCAAACGACAGCTGGAGAAGCTGGTCCTTCTCCATCCAGATCACGGCCTGCCCTCGCGAGCTGCGCGCACTGATATTGAAGGTCCGTTGACCCGGTTCGCCGATGGTCACCGCTCTGATCGAATCCACTAGTCCGAGGTCAACAAGTTGCTCTTCAGCCAAGGGTCTCCTCGTCTGGTCAGGCCGGGTCCCCTAAAATAAGGGGAATACGGGCCCGGGTTCCAAATTGCCGGCGGGTTCAACTCATTCTAGGTATCGCCCCGGGAGCCCGAAAGGGCTCAGCGTTCGCCCGGGAAGTCCGCCGCTCCCACGTCAACCGCGTAACAACGGGAGCAAGCCCTCCCCAGCGATCGCTATCTGATCGTCGATCTCATCAAACGGCGTCACCCAGCTCAGCAGGATGTGGCCCGCGCCTGCCTCTCGGAACTCGTTGATCCTCTCAGCGGCCTCCTCAGGAGGGCCGAGGAGCACGTAGCGCTCGGCGAGATCCTCGTAACTTCCAGAGTAGCGGTATGCCTCCGAGAGTCCCTTCGCCGCCGAATCCAGCGCCTTTTCGTGGGTGGAGCCAAGGGCAGTCATCAGGTGGAGACCGTAGCCGAAGTCGGCTTCATCGCCGCGTCCTCGTTTCTCAAGCATCTCCCTGACCTGCCCGGCGCCGCGGGCGTACTGCGACGGCGTAAACAGGTATGGCAACCAGCCGTCACCCGCGCGCGTCGCCCGTTCCATCGCCGACTCGCTGCGCCCCCCGGCCCAGATCGGCGGACCGCCGGGACTGTGTGTACCCGGTGAAAGAGTAAACCCATCGAAGTTATGCCGTTTGCCGTGGTGGCTGGCGTTCGGCCCGGACCATATGGCGCGTGCCACTTCTATCGTCTCATCCGCACGGGTTCCGCGCTGATTGACCGGGATGTTCATCGCCTCGAATTCGGCCGGAAACTCGCCTGCGACGCCGATGCCCAGGATCAGGCGGCCGGCCGATGCCAGATCCACCACCGCCGCCTCTTTGGCAAGCAGAACGGGATGGTGGAGCGGTGCGATCACGATGGAACTGAGCAGCGACACGCGCTCGGTAGCACCGGCTGCGACGGCAAGCGCGGAAAGGGCGATCTGTGTCGGGCCGGAGGGGTCGTCACGCATGATGTGCTCGCCGGCGCCGACAAAATCAAATCCCAGGTCTTCGGAGAGCTTCGCGTGGCGCGCCGTGTCCGCTACGTCGCTCAGGTTCACGCCGATCTTGAAGCCGTTATCTGGCACGTTCCAGGTTCCTTCTAGCGAGTCTCTTCTTCTTTGATTTGACGCCTTCTGGTTTCACACGGGGCACAGGTTCGCCCGCGTCTTCCAGGAAATAGTAGACGGTGTTTGGACCGACCGACTGGAACCGGTCACTGATCAGTTTCGCCCGTCGTTCGTACGGTAGATCGTCGAGCGAGCGCAGGTACGTGTGAAACGAGCCGAACTCCTCAACTATGCGTACGAACTCCGAGGCGTTCGCTACCGTCGCTCGTAATTTGCGTTTGTTCCTGATGACGCCGGGATCCTGCTGGACATGGTCGATCAACAGGTCCGGCATCTCGGCGACCGTCTCCGGATCGAACGCGTAGAAGACCTCCCGAAATCGGGGCCAGCGGGCGGATACAGGATCGCCCGAAAAGCCCGAGATGAAAATCTTACGGGTCAGGTTGTCCAGGTACTCGGCGTCAGTATGCACGGGGGATGCTTCGGTCACGCCAAGATGTTGCCATACGAAGCGGGAGCGCGGGATGGTTGGCGTGGCTTTCGCCGAGCCCGAATACCTGAAATTTGCCCGCCATCTTCCGCAACGAGATCTCGCATTGTTACGAAATTCGTTGCGGTGGGGACAGTCCGGTGCTAGCCTGATCCTATGCGTGGATTCATGGATCGATCATTTCAGGGTTCCCGCACTGCACGGAGACGAGTAGTTCGGTCCCGGGACTCCGAGCGAGCCTGGCGTGGTGTGAGCAGGCATGGACCGACCGGATGAACATCCCTTCGTAGCTTCCGCCCGAACGGTGAACCGGCCACAAGGCACGGATCCAAGTACGCGTGGACGGGGTCGTGACCCGTTATCGAACACGGAGGCATGTTTGTGCCTCTACCAAGTGGCTCGTCCGGTATCCGCCGGGCGGGAATTAGGGTGGTATCGCGGGCCTGATTTACAGCCCGTCCCTTATCGGGACGGGCCTTTTTGTGCCCGGAAGCTACCCAACCAGACTTGGCCCGGCGATGAACGAAGCTGGAAGTTACGTACCAACAAGAGGCAACCACATGGCCGCACAAGTGGAGATATACGACACCACCCTCCGGGACGGAACGCAGCAGGAGGGCATTTCGCTCTCCGTCGACGACAAACTGGCGATCGCCGAAAGGCTTGACGCGCTGGGCGTTCACTACATCGAGGGCGGCTTCGCGGGCGCCAATCCCAAGGACGACGAGTTCTTCCAGCGCGCCCGCTCCCTTGACCTTAAAAACGCCGTACTAGCTTCATTTGGAAGCACAAGGCGGGCCGGGGGCAAGGCGGAGGAGGACGGCGCCATCGTGGCGTTGCTGCGCGCCGAGACGCCGCTCGTGACGATCGTCGGCAAGGCGTCGGCGTGGCATGTGACGGAGATCATCGGCACGTCGGTCGAAGAGAACCTGCACATGGTCGCGGACTCGGTATCGCATCTCGTAGGCCAGGGCCACCGCGCAATATTCGACGCCGAACACTTTTTCGACGGCTACAAATTCGATCCCGATTACGCCCTACAAACCCTGCGCGTCGCGGCCGAGGCCGGCGCGGAGACGGTCGTGCTCTGCGACACCAACGGCGGCACCCTGCCCCACGAGGCGGCGGAGATCGTGGCCACGGCGCACGAGTTCGCCGCCCCGTTGGGCGTCCGACTCGGCATTCACGCGCACAACGACACCGACACCGCGGTCGCGGTATCGATGGCGGCGTGGCAGGCCGGGGCGAGCCAGATACAGGGCTGCATCAACGGCTACGGCGAGCGCACCGGAAACGCCAATCTGACCAGCATCATCGCCAACATGAAGCTGAAGATGGGGGTCGACGTGATCTCCGACGAGCAGCTCGCCACCCTCACCGACACCTCGCTGTTCATCGCCGAGACCCTGAACATGTCCCCGCACTCATTCCAGCCGTACGTGGGAGCGAGCGCCTTCGCCCACAAGGGCGGTCTCCACGCGGCGGCGGTGAATAAGGCGCGTCAGTCGTACGAGCATGTGCAGCCGGGCGCCATCGGCAACCGAAACGCCGTTGTCGTCTCCGAATTGTCCGGGCGTGGAAACGTCCTGCGCCGCATCCGAGACCTGGAACTTGAGGAAGATCTGACCGATGCCGACATCCAGGAGATCGTCCAGGAACTAAAGGCGCTGGAGAGCCGCGGTTTCTCGTACGAAGGCGCGGGCGCGTCCTTCGAGCTGCTGATTCGACGCCATCTCCCCAACTACGAGGCGCCGTTTGAGCTGATCGACTTCATGGTGCTAATCGAGAACCGGCGCACAGCACGGATGTCAGAGTTCTACCAGTCAGGCGGCATCCTGTCTGAGGCCACAGTCAAGGTCCGCGTCGGCGAGGATATTCAGCACACGGCGGCCGATGGTAACGGCCCGGTGAATGCCCAGGACCACGCCATGCGCAAGGCCCTGCTGCAGTCATACCCGGACCTAGAACGCGTCCGCCTGACCGACTACAAGGTTCGGGTCGTCGCAGGAGGTTCGGGGACCGGTGCCGTCGTGAGAGTCGTGATCGAATCGTCAGACGGGCACGACACCTGGAGCACGGTCGGCTCTTCAGAAAACATCCTGGAGGCGAGCTGGCTCGCGCTCGCGGACAGCATGGAGTACTGGCTCGTGTGCCGCCGGCCACATCTTTCAGAAACATCCTGACCGGTTGCCGCCGGACGGCATGTGACCTTTTCGGCGCACCATTACCGACCCCACCGGCCCACTGTGGTGGATGCGCGCCCTCAACAATGATATGCAGTTCTTACGAGTGCATGGATGTCCCGGCTCTGGGGAGGGCAACGGGCGTGTTCGGCTCACTCAACTGTTTAGACAGCGACAGATGGAACCGGTCGTCACGGGAGACACGTGCGCCGCCGATCCCACCGCCACGGAGTCGGGAACATGTTCAGGATTCTCATAATCGATGATGAGCCGGACCTCCGGATGACGCTCGGAGCCATCGTCGAAGACTACGGATATAACGTGATCGAAGGGACCGATGGCTCGGAGGTCCTGAAGCTCGCTATACGGTTCGAGCCGGACGTGTTCATTCTTGACGTGAACAAGCCGGTGATGGACGGCATGACTGCAATCAAGATATTGAAGTCCGATATCCGCACTTTCAGGATCCCGGTCGGCATTCGGTCCACGGTCAAAGACCCCGACCGTGAGCGTTACGCTTCCGAGCTTGACGCCGCCGAATTCTTCGGAAGGCCCTGGTCGGGAAGCCACTTGATACGGAAGCTGGCCGAACTCACCGAAGGGCTAGGCAATGAGCCCGGCGGGCCGATGTCTGCCGACGCCTATTCTCGGATCGAGCCCGCAACTGCCTCAGCGAAACTGCTCATGACGGACCGACTCGAAACGCCCTCCGGAATGAACCAGGCCCGTCTCAACACCGGGCTCTCCTGAAACTCGCCAGGGTTTAAAGCCTTATAGCCCGGCATCACCGGTGGATGATCCGCCACCGCCAAACAGACCCTGCAAACTCTCCAACGCTCCCAGTTTCTCGAGTAGCCCGGGAGCGCCTGCCTCGCCCGATCCAAGCAGGCCTTCGAGCGTTTCGAGTGTCGGCGGGATCAATCCACCGGCCAGAACGGCAAGCACGACGTCGTCAATCACGATCACTTTCGCCGATCCCCCGGTAACGCCCGCCAGTTCGACGGTCGTCCCCGGCGCGCCATCTATCCATACGAACACGTTAGGCGAGAGCGTCATCGTCGTCGGTCCCGCGCCGGGACTCGCCAGCGTCACCCGGTCATCGCTTGCCTCGGACAGCGTCCCGGAAAAGAACGACCCGGAGTGTTCTTCCCCAACCGAGTCCAGGAATCGAAACTCACCGCCCAGCGCCCGGTCGAACAGATCTTGAATCCCCGCAAGACTTCCGGTCGATCCATGGACGGGTTTCAGCGCCAGCGTTATCCGGAGTTCCAGAACCTCTCCGCCGCGCAGGACAGAGAACGACGCCGACTCTCCGGCAGCCCGTGACGCCAGAATGGCGGGCAGACCGTTTTCGGCATCTACGGTTACGCCGTCGATCGCGGTGATCTGATCGCCCAGGATCAATACCCCGGACGCCGGGCCGCCCGGGTTCACCCAGACCACGCGTTCGCCCGCGGGGAGTCCAATGAGACCAGCGAGGACCTCCGGAATTAGTACCGTCTCAGCGCCGATCCAGATCGCAGATGCCTCGGTGTCCGACGCTCTTGTTTCGGTCACAAGAACACCGGAATCACCGGAACCTGAAGCGTTGGCGCCCGCCGACGCCCCGGCGGGACCGGCATCATCCGGTTCGCTGGGACCACACGCCACAGCGACCAGCAACAGCGCCGCCAATATCCCGAACAACCACGCTCCGGGGACCTTTCTCAACTTCATCGGTCTTCCTCGTTGAGCTCTGACTCTGGGATTCTGGATTTCGGGTGGATCGGGGCATCAAATCGGTGCGACGCCCTCACTCCACCAGACCGGGTGGTGTGGTGCCGGATGTGTATCCGCCGACCCCGAGGACGCGGATGAAACGCTCCGCAACCTCACCGTCTCCTGAAATTCGATACGCCCTGACCACGGGCCTGGTCTTCTCCACCAACGAGATCAAAACGTAAAACGGGTCGGTCCAACCGTTCTCGGTGGCGTTACGGACATCGGTATCGGACGGGTAGCCCTGCGAGTAGGTGTGCGAATGGTAAATCGCGACAAACTCCTCCCCCCTGCCGTCCGCGTCACGTTCCGCCTCGATCACGTCCAGCGGGTCCATGCTGAATCGATTGCTGAGGCTCTCGTGAACGTTTCGGATTCGTCGGAGCCGCGTGGCCGAGTCCCCGCGCCCGACCAGTAGGCCGCAACACTCCTCGGGGTCTTTATCCAGGGCGTGCGTGATCATCTCCGCGAGGAGTTGCTTGGGAAGTTTTAGTGGCTCATTGCCCGTGGCGTCCATGACGTTGGGTTCCGTCTCCGCCTCGTTTTGTTGTCAACGCAATTCCCGGTATTGTCGGCGGTGGCCGGGAAAACCGTCCCCGGGATGGCCTCCATACGGGCCGGGTATATGATGCGCTGGCCACGCCATGCAGATACAACACACCATCGTTTACAGGGTTGACGGACGGTACGCCGGCTGGCCGGCCAACTACGGCGTCTGGAGCTGGGGAGACGAAATCGTCACCGGCTTCACCCTCGGTTACCACAACGATGGCGGCGGGTTTCATGCGCGGGATACCGGCAAGCCGCTCGTGACGATGCAGTCAAGAAGCCTCGACGGCGGCCTGAGTTGGGACGTGATCCCGACGCCGCTACTGGCCCCGGGAAACACGGCGATCTCCGCCGACGAGCATATGAGCGCACCGCAGGGTCCTGTTGCCGCCCGCGTGAACGCCCCTTCACCCTACCCGGGGAATGTCGATTTTACGGGCCCGGACTTCGCCATGCTTTGCGCCCGGACGGGCCTGAAAGCGGGCGCAGAGTCCTGGTTCTACACGTCAACGGACCGCTGCCAGAACTGGGACGGGCCGTTCACGCTGCCGATGTTCGGCGAGCTGGGGATCGCGGCGCGGACGGATTATCTGGTCGATGCCCCGCAACGGGCGACGCTGTTCCTGACGTCCACCAGGCCAGACGGTGGAGAGGGTCGCGTGTTCTGCGCCCGAACGGAGGACGGGGGAAGATCGTTCCAATTTGTGTCGTGGCTGCGGTCGGACCCGAGCGGGTTCGACATCATGCCGGCGTCCCTAAGACTGGGTCCCGCTGGACGTCGCGACGGCGGCGGGATTTTGACGGCGCTCCGAACGCGTGACGGCTCCGGTGGTGCGGACGCTATCGACCTTATGAGAAGTGACGACGACGGCGTGACGTGGCGCCGCGTCTCCACCCCGGCCCCTGACACCGGAACGGGCGGCAACCCGCCCGCCATGATCCGCCTCTCCGATGGCCGCATTTGCCTGACCTACGGTTTCCGTGACGCTCCGTCCGGCATTCACGCCGTCTTAAGCAAGGACGATGGCGAGTCCTGGGGTGACGCAATAGTTCTCAGGGCCGACGGCGGCAACCATGACATTGGCTACCCGAGATCCGTTCAACGGACTGATGGGGCCGTCGTGACCGTCTACTACTACAACGACTCTCCGAACGGAGAGCGCTACATCACAGCGACCATCTGGAAGCCATAAGATGCGGTCGCCGGCACGTCCCATAACGTCAAAACCAGATAAGGCCATTGACGTATCAGACCAAGTTCGCATCAACAACGTAGGGCCGGTTTGGTATCCGCCCACGGGCGCATTGCCATACGCCCCTACAACGCGATCTGCACCCGAACCAACAACGAGTCGTCCTGAGTCCACCGAACACATGAGGAGAGATCCAGCCCGATGAAGATCACCGACATCGAGACCTTCGTGGTCCACCCGCCGCGCGGAAAGAACATGCTTTTCGTGAAACTCACCACCGATACCGGCATCGTCGGATGGGGTGAGGCGTACACGCAGACCGACCGCGACACGGCGGCGATCGCACACATCGAGCAGTTGGGCCGCTACCTGGAGGGTCGAGACCCCTTCCTGATCCGGCATTGGATGAACGTCGCCTACGAGGATTTCGCCACGAAGCGCGGCGGCATGGACCTGTGGTGCGCGCTCAGCGGCATCGAGATCGCTATGTGGGACATCGTCGGCAAGGCGCTGGAGCAGCCCGTCTACAACCTGCTCGGCGGACCGATGCGGCCGGCGATCCGGCTGTATGCGAACGCCTGGTACGGCGGGTCAAAGTCGCTTGAAGACTGGGCCACGGCGGCAGCGGAAACGGTCAAAAAAGGGTTCACAGCGCTCAAGTTTGACCCGCTCTCCGGGCCGTGGCGCGCCTATCCCAATTACGACGACCTGGAAGAGGCGGCGGCGGTTGTCGGGGCGGTGCGTGACGCGGTCGGCGGGAAAGTCGAGTTGTTGATCGAGATCCACCGGCGTCTCGCGCCCATGAACTCGATACGGCTCGCCCACATGGTTGAGCGTTACCGGCCCTACTGGTTTGAGGAGCCGAACCCGTCCGAGCACGTTCCGGCGCTGCGTGAGGTTCGGGATGCCACCGACATCCCGGTGGTCACCGGGGAGGCGCTGTACACCCGCGAAGAGTTCAGGGATGTGATCGATCAGCGGGCCGTGGACATCCTCAACCCGGATATCTGCATCTGCGGCGGGATCCTTGAGCTGGTGCAGATCGCTGACATGGCTGCGCCCCACTACATCGCCGTCTCCCCGCACGGCAACAACAGCACGGCCGTCGGGCTGGCGGCGGCGTTACAGGCCTCCGCAGTGATGCCGAACTTCCTGATTTACGAATACTTCGTGCACAACCAGGAGATCTGCGACGACATCTCGGTCAAGCCGCTCGTGCCGTCCGGCAGCTACATGGAGCTGCCGACCGACTCAGGAATCGGCATCGAGCTGGACGAGAGCAAGTTCGCCAAATACGCTGGCGACCAGTACCCGAAGCGCAACCTGCGCATGCTGGAGGACGAAAGGAACTGGCACTAGAGCGACGTAGTTGAATAGCAACCGTCTGGATAGATCTCTTGATCACACCACTCGAAACTGAAGACGGAAGGATTTTGACAACATAGCTTCAAACTTTCCCCTGCAACTGACCATCAACTATCCCGAGGAGTCGAATCGCCTGACGACGCTGTTCAGGTGGATTCTGGTATTACCGATTCTCGCGGTCTCCGTTGCAATCACCGGCGGCGGAGTCGGAATTCAGGTGATTGCTCCATTACTCATGATCCTGTTTCGTCAGAAATACCCGAAGTGGCTTTTCGATTGGAACCTGGCGTTATCACGCTTTAACGTACGAGTCCTCGCGTATCTGCTTCTCGTGCAGGACGAATACCCGTCCACGGATGAAGAACAGTCGGTTCACCTCGACTTCCCGCACCCCGATGTCCAGAACGATCTCAACCGTTGGATGCCGTTAGTGAAATGGTTCCTGGCGTTCCCTCACTATGTCGTGTGGACTCTGTTGGCGATCGGCGCATTCATCGCCGTCATCATCGCCTGGTTCTCCATCTTGTTTACCGGCAGGATGCCGCGCGGACTGTTCGATTACGTAGTCGGAGTCATGCGCTATGGCATACGAATTGAGCTTTATGCGTTCATGCTGACCACGGACAAATACCCGCGCTTTTCGATCAGCGAGTAAGCGCCAGATTTGAAAACGAGGGTGTTGGCGTGACGCATCCGAAGGCGGATACCAATCCGTCCCTACGATGTCATGGCGGACAACATCCTGATCGCGCAATCGGGCGGAGCAAGCCACGCCCTTACGGCGACGGACCGCGTCTGAGGGCCGAATGATCACGCCGCCGAAAAGCCGGGAGATCCTTCTCCTTCCGTGGAAGGATCAGGATGACAGCATTTGCGCCTCGCGGCTCACAACCACTCCACGGTAGTCGTGTTTGCTCCCTCTCCCTTGACGGGAGAGGGTTGGAGTGAGGGTGAAAGCCGCCCAGGAGGGCGGCAATCCGCAGACGCCTCGCCTACCCCGGCGTCAACTCCTGGGTTGTCTCAGCACGCGCCGCAATTTCGTCCCAGTCCCAGAGCTGTGGGACGTAATCAACTTCACCCCAGATCGGCGCCTGGTCGGCGTAATGCGTACTGCCCGGATGACCGGAAGCGCCCAGCGGGGAGACCCACTTGGACTTCGACCAGTCGGACGGATCGTGGATGTAGCGGTTCACGGATAGCCCAGTGATGACGTATTTATTGCCCTGCGAGAAACTGCCCGCCTGGGGCGTGTCGATGCCGCCGCCCATGGGAATCTGGGGCGGGTTGAGAGCACCGTCGGTCTCGGGGAAGGTGGCCGAGAGCGGATGCATCGGGTTCGTGTGGTGCACCTTCCCCCAGACCCATCCCGACATGTCAGCGCCAAGCGGACCCGTCAGCTCGTCCACAGCGCCTGTCAGTGCGTCAGAGAGAATCTCGTCCCATGTCCGCCCGTTCGGCAGGAACTCGTCATCATCGTCCTTCAGGCTTTCCCATACGTGAGAGACCAACTCGCCCCAATGGGACGGACCACCGCGGCCTGAACCGGCCAACACCTCGTCGACCATACCCCCGAACAGGTGGGTCGCGATCTCCCACTGCACCTGCGACATCACCTCTGCCACGATCAACGGTTCAACGTCGTCCCGCCCCATCTCGCCGTCCCAATTCGCAAGGTAAGCCTGCGCTTCACGCGCCCGGGCGTCATCAAAACTCAGAGACGCCACCCTTTCTGCAACCCAGGTCGAAGGGATCGAAATACGATCGCCGTGGATGGCGCCCATCGACTCGACATTCATTTCGCCCTTCGGCACGTCCAGAATTCGATTGGTGATCCGCCGGGCGCGCCATTCGTTCGTGAAGAAGTGGTTGATGTGATACGGGTACTCATCCGTCGTGACCTTCTGGTTGCAGGTCACGGCGTAGCCGATTTCGGGGTTGCGGATGTGCGGCAGCTCCTCCCACGGGATCTCTCGCTCCCACTCGTAAAGCCCGGAAGCGGCGTCGACCGGCGCCCATGTGTTGGCGACGTCACGGATCGGAATTCGACCCCGCAGGCGATAGCCAAAGTTGCCCCTGGTGTCGCAGTACATGTAGTTGTTGACCGGTTCCGTCCACTCCTTGACCGCCTGCTCCAGCTCGTCGGCGTCGCCCGCACGTAAGATGTCGAGAACCGAGTCCATCCACTTGGTGGGCCCGTTGGTGCCGGTGTGGCTGAACGCCAGCCCGACGCCGTCCCGCGGGTCGCCGGCGACGATCCGACCGTGCCGCGTAACGACGACCTCGATCGTGAGTTCCTCGTGGCCCCGGCAATTCAGTACCTCTGTGCGCACATCGGCCGGGTACCAGCCGCCGCGGTACTCGTATTCAAGTCCCCCGGCCGCCTCGCGGAAGTTCTCGATGAACAGATCCTGGTAATCGGCGTTTCCGTGCGTCATGCCAAAGCCGACGTGCTCCGTGTGGCTGAAGTGCGGCGCCCCTGGCACGCCGGGAACCGAGTAGCCGGATACGGACCAGTCCGGGCATGTCATGTGGACCTGGTAGTAGACGCTTGGCGTGTCCAGCCCGCGATGGGAGTCACCGGCGACGAGAGGCATGCCGGATTCGGTGCGTGCCCCACTGACGACCCAGGCGTTACTGCCGTTGTCGATCTCGCCGATCTGGTTGAGCTGTTGCCACGAATCCGCGAGCTCCTCGTACGGGTCGTAGCGCGCGCCGGTGTGTTCCACTCCCGGAGGCGTGGTGACCAGGTGGTCGACCGGGTAGCCACGGAACAGTGATGCCGCCCGCTCCGGGCCAAGCGCGTTCGTGATCCGTGCGCGCCACAATTTCATGTCGAATGTGCCCATGAGCATGTTGCGCACCTTGTAGACGGCGAACGAGTGCCAGGGTTCCCAGCGGTCCGGCGTCTCGCCAAGGAGCTTGTATTCGATGGGCAGCGTCCTGGTGCTGTCTATGAAGGCGTTGATGCCATCGGTGAGCGCCTGCACCATCGCCTGCGCATCCGGTTTCGTAGCCGCAAAGTCCGCCTTCGCCGCCCGTTCAAGGCTTAACCGGCGCATCAAACGGTCCTCTTTGAGGGCGCTCGGGCCGGCCCACTCTGCCCATCGACCCAGCGCACGCCGCCGGTCGTAGTCCATGTGCCACATGCGGTCCTGCGCCGTCACAAACCCTTGCGCGAAAAAGGCGTCGTGTTCCGACGTCGCCTTGATGTGGGGGATGCCCCACTCATCACGGTGGATCGTGACCGGGCCGTCGAGCCCGGGGAACGTCTGCGACGATGTGACGTCGGGGAGGGCGGCATTGAGGTCGGCATCGGTGATGGAGCCTGGCATGTGCGTTCCTGTAGTGTGCGTGTTGTGGCGGCGGGGGCTACTGTAATCATGCACGGATTGGCGTCAAGGATGTTGTCTCACGACGCGACCCACCTCCAACCTCCTCCCTCCCAGAGAGGAGGCGATAAATTGCCCCTCCTAATGTAGGAGGGGGTCTGGGGGTGGCTAAGTGCGTGTGACGGCGCGTTACGCGTCTACCATCTTGTCGTCGTTCATAAGCTCGCTGATCTCGAGCCAGGTATCCGTTGTGTACTGGTCACGTTGAGCAATGAAATCTCCGTAGCCGTCCGGGTTCTGGTTCCCGGCTCGCATCGGCGATTCGATCTTCTCTGCCGTCCACGTCATCTGGACGCGTTGCTTCTGACCCGGCGTCGTACCGCCGTTGAACGAGACGTTGAAGGGTTCGCGAAGTCCGGCCTCAACGAGCATGTTTCCGGCCCGCTGGAGGATTGAGGCGACGAGCCTTTCTTTGCCGGGAAGTGTCACGTAAGTCCTGCGTAGTTCGTACATGCGTTCTCCTATGTCTCGTTTTGTGGTTTGTTATTTCGCCGCTTTACGCTTCGACCATCTTGTCGTTGTTCATCAGTTCATTGAACTCGATCCACGTATCGGTGCAGAACGGATCGCGCTCTATAAATAACTCTCGATAGCCGGCCGGTTTCTTGAGCCCGCCTCGCATAGTCGATTCAATCGTCTCGGCGGTCCATGTCATAAAGACGCGTCCTTTCTGCCCCGGGGCGGTGCCCCCGTTGAACGAGACGTGGTACGGATCGCGCTGTCCGGCGTCCACGAGCAGCTGGCCAGCTTTCTGGAGGAGCGAGGCGACGAGCCTTTCTTTGCCCGGCAGCGTCACGTAGGTCCTGCGAAGTTCGTACATCGTTTTTCGGGAATCCTCTCCGTATGGGTTACTCGTCGACCATCTTGTCGTCGTTCATCAACTCGTTTAACTCGACCCAGGTGTCGGCCGTCAGCTCGTTTCGCAGCGTCATCATCGCCGTGTCCTCCGCCGGGGTTTCCCGTCCGCCCGGAAAAGTTGATTCGATCTTTTCCGAGGTCCACGTCATACGCACGAGCTGTTTGTCGCCAGGCGTCGTGCCGCCGCTAAACGACACGTGAAACGGGTTTCGGACACCGGCGTCGACAAGGCTCTGGCCCATACGCTGGAGAATCGACGCAACGCGCCTCTCTTCGCTGGGCAGCACGTGAATCCCGCGTAATTCGTACATATTCGCTCCGATTCCGCGTGGCCGCGGGGCTCCGTGCGATGATTCGACCGGCGAATTAAACACGATTCCGGGCCGGAGTGTGCGGTCGTCCGGAACGAATCTCGATCGCGAGATTACGTGAGCGCGGCGTAAGATGTCGCCCACGCCAGCGCTCCCTTCGGCAGGAATCCCTCGGATAAAAGGTTTACGAAATGACCAGCCCCGCACAGACACAGAACCTCACGGTCACACGCCACGCAGAGATCATGGGCCGCCACCCGGCCGGAAGTCGCTGGGCGGAGGTGCCGATCACGGACGGACGCAACCGCGCGGTGTGGATTTCCGGTCCTCCCGGAACCCCACCGGACCCGCATATTCATCCGGATTTCAACGAGTTCTGGATAATTTTGGATGGCATGACACGCTATCAGATCGGGCAATACGAGCCTATCGACGCGTTGTGGGGAGACATCATGATCGCCCCGGCCGGGTACGCGCACGATATCCGACCGATCAAGGGCGTGCAGGCGATCCGCATCGGGATCACGCACCCGGACGGCAACCACGACATCAAGGGCATCCCACCGAGCCGGCTCATTCCGGCGGATGAGGGGCTGTCTTCGCCGAACCTGATCCACACATCAATGAAGGGACTGCTGGAGAAACACGGCAGCGACACGAACTGGAAGGAACTGGCGGTCCTGGACTCCCGGAATCGGGCGCTGATTACGCACGAGCTTCCGGGCACGGTGAACCGGCGTTACTGGCATCCGAACATGGACAAGTGGTGGGCGGTGATCGTCGGCGAGATCGAGTTCAGCATCGCCGACCGGGATCCTGTCACCGCGGGCCCCGGCGACCTAGTGTTTGTCCCCGGGGGCACATCCCACAACCTCCTGACGGTTGGCAATAAGCCATCGATCAGAATCACCATCACGGCCCCGGACATCGTCCACTACTACACGGACGATCCGGACGCGCCCCTCGCGCCTAACGGGTAGGACAAGGCGCTCTGACCTGAGGTTGTACGGGCGGCGCTTGCCCCGCCCCGAGCGTATTGCCATACGGCCCCTACGTACGTTGCTCACGACTCAGCGAACGACAGCACCCTGGGGCTCTCGAAGGGCCGGCTCGTACGATCACGATTCACACGCGCCTCCGACCCCCTCACCCTTGAAATCATCTGCCCGCTCCCTAGAGCGCCCCGTCGATCACCATGTCCAATAGCGCCGGTTTGCCCGACGCCAGCGCCCGGTCCAGCGCCGGTTTGATCTCCTCGGGCTTCGTGATGCGCTCCCCATGCACGCCCATGCTGTTAGCTATCGCGGCCACGTCGAACGGCGTCGGGAAGTCCATGTACAGGTAGCTGCTGCCAGCCTCCTCTTCGTGGAGAATATCCTTTTTGTAGATGTCCATGTTGACCTTGAGGACCCTGTACATCCCGTTGTTGCAGATCACAAAGACGCACGGGATGTTGTCGTTCGCCGCAGTCCACAAGCCCTGGATGGTCATCATCGAGCTGCCGTCGCCCATGATCCCGATCACCGGGCGATCGAGATTGGCACACTGCGCGCCCATCGTCGCCCCGATGCCCCAGCCAATAGCACCGCCGCGTCCGCCGATGAGGTCGCCCGGCTTTTCGCCCTGTATGTAATGCCGCAGCGCCGCCTTGGAACTGACCGAGTCGTCAAGGACGACGGCGTTCTCCGGCAGTGCGTCCGATAGCGCGGATAGCATGCGGGCCGGCGTCATCAACGCGTTGTCCCACTTCTCCGCGACCCCGGCCTCGTACGCCGACCGTTCAGCCCTGCGCGCCTCTTCCACGGCAGTGCGACGATCGTCGATAGCCGTCTTCTGTGTGGCGCTGAGACCGGTCTTTACGATTTTGCACAGTGCCGGGAGCGCCAGTTTCGGGTTGGCCAGGATCCCGATATCGGTCGGTTCCGAACGCCCGATAGCGCCCGGCCGGGGGTCGATGTGGATGAGAGTCGTGGATTCTTGAAGTTGGATATCCGTCAGGTAGAACAGGTCGGAGAAGATGTCCGCCCCAACGGCCAGCACGGAATCGGCGCGACCGATCACTTCACGGTGTTCCGCACGTCTCAACGCCAGCGCCCCCATGAACTGCGGATGCGTCGTCGGGAATCCAACGTTAGCGCCGGGGGCCTGGTAAACGGGCAGCCCGAGCAGCTCGGCGATCTGGACCGCTTCGTTAACCGCATCCGCCTCGCCGACGCGGTCCCCGATGATCATGATCCCGCGTTCAGAGCCCACAAGCAGCTGAGCGGCCTGCGCTACACCGGCCGGGTCCGGCCCTCCGGCGTCGTACACTTGCGTGGAGGGCACGATGTTCATCTCGGCCTCGCCATCGAGCGCGTTTGAGGTCAAACCGACGTAGACCGGGCCTTTCGGGTGCGAGTTGGCCTCGTTGAAGGCGCGCCGCATCACGCTCGGGATCTGGTCAGGGTGCGTAAGCTCAACGCTCCACTTGGTGACCGAGCGGACCATCTCCGGCAGGTCCGTCTTGCGCTCTGCCAGCTTGCGCGTGTCGTAGTTGGCGGAAACGACGACCATCGGCGTGCCGGTGGTGAACGCGTCCTGCATCAGGCTGATGCCGTTGGCGAGACCGCTGTCGATGTGCAGGCTCACGAACGCGGCGCGCCCTGTCGCTCGTGCATAGGCGTCGCCCATGCCCACGGCGACGCCTTCCTGCAGCGTCAGGATGTACTTGAACTCCGGATAGTCCTCAAGAGCGTCGATGATCGGCCCCTCGCTCGTGCCAGGGTTGCCGAATATGTACTCGACGCCCTCCGCCTTGAGCATCTCCAGCAGCGCTTTTTTGCCGGTCATCAATGTGGGCATCTTCGGCTCCGTAATTCTGGGTGCTGTGGTGCGATTGAATCGGCACGACCTTTGATCTCACCGGGCCGGGCGAGCGCATGATACGACGGTTGTTCATTTTCGCCACCATCGCCCGGACCGCGCATGTCGAGCGACGGGAGTAGACTCTCGGCATCGCGAGGGAAGTCGGGAGACCCGAATTCAACAGGTTCCAACCTAAAGGGAGGCCCATCTTGGCCGTCACGCAGCTCGAGATCACCAGCCGCCGATCCCTCGCCAACGGCCGAAAGTTTGGCGACGTGGGCGAGTACGAGGAAGTGGTCGGTATCCTGCGGTTCGCGGTCGATCCGAATCACGAGGCCAACTCCCGAATCACCGACATCAATCTGGCCCCGCGAAACGACGCCGGGCTGGTCGAGTTCGCGGCGGATGTCCACGTCATGCGGCCGGTCGAAGCGTCTAAAGGGCGGCGAACGATCGTCTACGACGTGCTGAATCGCGGCAACAAGGTGATGCTTGGCACATTCAACAGCGCGGGGCGCGTCGCCGTTGTGGCCGGGGAGGATCCGCCGGCCGAGGTCGGCAACGGTTTCCTGATGCGGCACGGATACACCGCCGTGTGGTGCGGCTGGTCGCCCGATGCCCCACGTCTGGCCGGACGAATGAAGCTTTACGCGCCGGATGCTATTGATCGTGGGATGCCGATCACGGGCCGAATCTTCTCCCAGTTCCAGCCCATGAGCCGTGTGCGGCATTTAAGGCTGGCCGACCGTTTCCACACTCCGCACGCCGCGGCCGACACGCTTGAAACCAATGCCCTGCTTACGGTCCGCGACCAGCCGGATCTTGAGCCGCGATTGGTCCCGCGCAACAAGTGGAGCTTCGCCTTGGAGGATCACGGAGTGCCCGTTGAGGACGCCAATTTCGTCTACATGGCTGACGGGTTTGAGCCCGGCAAGATGTACCAGCTCACTTACACCAGCATCGGAGCGCCGGTGGTTGGGCTGGGCTATCTCGCCATGCGGGACGCCGTCTCGTTCCTCAAATACGGCGGTGCGGACGACAACAACCCGACCGCCGGAGAGATTGACCGCGCCATAGCGTTCGGCGTCTCGCAGAGCGCGCGCTACCTGCGCCACTACCTGTACATGGACCTGAACCTGGACGAGGCGGGGCGTGACGTTTTTGAGGGCGTATTCCCGCACGTTGGCGGCGGGATGCGGGGCGAGTTCAACCAAAGATTTGGGCAGCCGTCCAAGGACCTGCCGTCGGTGATCGCCCAGATGTTCCCGTTCACAGCGGCGGCGTCCACGGACCCCGTCACGGAGGAGACCGGCGGGGTGCTGGACCGATTGACCGAGCGGGGTTCTGCTACCAGGACTTTCTTCTCCAATACCGGCGCCGAGTACTGGCGGGGCGACGCCTCTCTGGTCCATATCGATCCATCGGGGCGCGCGGACGTGGAGGACCATCCTTCAACACGGGTCTACCACTTCTCGGCGACGATGCACGGCCCCGGTATCTGGCCGCCGACCGATACGCAGGAGATCGACGGTATGCGCGGCCAGAACCTGCTGAACTCGGTCGACTACACGCCCTTCATGCGGGCCCTGCTGGTCCGGTTGGATGAGTGGATCAGCGACGGAACACCGCCGCCACCGAGCAAGCACCCGCGTGTCGACGACGGCACTGCCGTCCCGGCCGCCTCGCTGGCGCGCGCGTTTGAGGGCATCCCGGTGAAGTTCCCGGCGCACATCCCGGTGCCGGTCCGCCTCGATTTTGGGACCACCGAAAAACAGGAGCAAACCCTCAATCTTCCGCCCACGCCGTCCGAGGTTTACGGGTCGCTGGTATCGGACGTGGACGATGACGGCAACGAGATCGGCGGCATCACGCACCCTGACGTGTCGGTGCCGCTGGCTACTTCCACACCGTGGAACCTGCGCCACCCGAGCGTGGGCGCGCCCGACCAGATTATCGGGCTGACCGGCGGCCCGCGCGGCTCGACCCTGCCGTTCGCCGGTAACGCGGAGGAGCGAGCGGCCAGCGGGGACCGGCGACCGTCGATCGCAGAACGTTACGCGTCGAAGGAGCAGTACCTGGGGCTTGTGCAAGAAAAAGCGCAGGCGCTGGTGGCCGACCGCTACATGCTGGAAGAGGATGTGGAGCGGGTGGTGACGCAGGCCGGGGTGCGATGGGACTGGTTCACCAACGGTCGGGGGGAGTAGAGCGAGACTAACCATCCAGCGTCTCCCGGTTCGAACACCCCGCAAGGGCGGGCCGCTGCCCTCCCCTACGCCAAGCAGTGTGAGAACGACCCCCCTCCGAATTAAGAGGGGCAACATGGAGTCCCTCTCCCAGCGGGAGAGGCTTGGAATGAGGGAGAAGTTCGTTCCGCGACCAACATCCGATAGCCCCAAACACGAAAGAAAACAAATGCCAGTAACCGGCTTCAAGATCACTCTCCGGCGACCCGTCAACAACGGACGCGAGTTCGGCGATGCAGGCGCTTATGAAGAGATCAAAGGCGTCGTGAAGTTCGCCATCGACCCCGAGCACCCGGCCAATGAGCGGATCACAGACCTGAAGCTGGCGCCCCGTAACTCTAAGGGGCTGGTGGAGTTCGAGTCGGACCTCGCGATCGTTGCGCCCGTGGACCCATCCCATGGCAACGGTCGGATGCTGCTCGACGTCGTGAACCGCGGCAATCGCGTGTCTGTCCCCATGTTCAACCTGGGCTCGCGCCCGCTTTTTGGCGGCGTCCACAGCGAGGAGCCAAACCCGGAGATCGATCCCGGCAACGGCTTCCTGATGCGCCACGGTTATGCCGTCATCTCCTGCGGCTGGCAGAACGACCTCCCGCCGTTCGAGGGCTTGATCGGCATGCGATCGCAAGACGCCGCCAACCCGGACGGCTCGCCCATCACCGGCCGCATCTGGTCGCAACTCCAGCGCGGCGTCGATGTCCCGAGCATGATGCTGTCCGACCGTGACCACCGACCGTACTCGGCGGTCGACATGAACGAACCCGGAGCCGTCCTGACGGTCCGGGACATGCCGGACCTGCCTCCGGAGACCATTGATCGTGGCCGCTGGCGCTTTGGCCGGATCGATGACTCAGGCGAGTACGTCGCCGATCCCGACTACATCTCGCTGGACGGTGGATTTGAGAAGGGGCGACTCTACCAGGTGGCGTACACGACCACCGGCGCACGCGTCCTCGGTTTGGGATTTGCCGCACTGCGCGACTGCACAAGCTGGGTGAAGCATGGTGGTTTGGAAGACGACAACCCGCTGGCCGGGAACATCGAACACGCCTTCTCGTACGGCATCTCGCAGACCGGACGCATGATGCGGACCTTCATCTACGACGACCTGAACCAGGACGAGGAGGGGCGTGAGGCTTTGGACGGCATCATCTCCAATGTGGCCGGCGGCATGCGGGGCGAGTTCAATCAGCGCTTTGGCCAGAACTCCAAGGACCGCAACAACATGATGGTCCACATGTTCCCGTTCACGGACGAACCGGAGGTAGATCCCGAGACGGAGGAGACCGGCGCGCTTTTGAGCCGGTTCGAAGCCCGGGGCTCCAACACCCGTGTGTTCTTCACGAACTCATCGGCCGAGTACCACCGCGGCGATGCGTCTTTGTTGCATACCAACCCCGACGGCACGCGGGACGTCGAGCACGGGGAGAACGTGCGGATCTACCACTTCGGCGGCACGCAGCACGGCTTGGGAGTGTGGCCGCCGACCAACCGGAACGACATGATCGGAGAGGCTGGCCAGAACTCGCTGAACGAGATCGACTACTCGCCTGCGCTGCGTGGAGCGCTGGTGAATCTGGATCGTTGGGTAACGGAGAGTGTGGCCGCGCCGCCGAGCAAGCACCCTCGATTGGACGATGGCAGCGCCGTCCCGCCGGCGGAGCTTGCGCCGGTGTTTGATCGAATCCCGGGAGCGCACGTCCCGGACCGCTACGCCCTGCCACGTCGGCTCGACTTCGGCGCCGACCCGAACATCAACCAGACGCACACCCTACCGGCGATCCCCGGAAAGCCTTTCGGCTCTCTGGTATCCGCAGTGGACGCCGACGGCAACGAAATCGCCGGAATCCGAATGCCCGAGGTCACCGTCCCGCTCGCCACCCACACCGGCTGGAACCTCCGCCACCCCGACAACGGCGGCAAACGCCAGCTATTCGTATTCATGGGAGCAACGATCCCTTTCGCCAAAACCCGGGCAGCCCGAGAGGCGTCGGGCGACCCACGCCCCTCAATACGAGAACGCTACCCGTCCCGAGGCGCCTACCTCTCCCAGATCAGGGAATCCGCAACCGCAGTAGCAAGAGAAGGTTACGTCCTAACAGAAGACATCGATGATCTCGTCACCCACGCCGGTATCCGCTGGGACTACTACACGAACGGGCGTGGTGGGTAACAACAAATGGCCGCCACCACTTCACGCCAGCGATACAGCCCACACGGGTCACCGTCGATGGCTTTAGCAAAACAGGCCGGATAAGGTTTGCATTCGGCGGCCCTTGTCCGCACTTCTTTCATCAGGGCCTCATCGGCCAGGACGGCGCACACGGCGACCATGGCGTCTCGGCCGACGCTTTTGTGGTTTAACATGCGGCCTTCTGTGTCCGGCGCCACCCGTGTAAATGTCGGCAGGTGGTCTATGCAGATCGCTGCGCTCCAATCGGCCAGCGGAGCAGCGTAGGCGATCAGCACAAACCCGGTCGCCGCCAGTGTCGCGAATCGCACCATCTTCCCATTCCTCCTCAGGCAGTTCCCACGACCCGTGCGCCGTCATTGTCGTCTCTCCCGCCGTTCCTTGCCTGCGTACGAAATGCGCCGTGAAGGCGTACTCTGTGGTCGACATTCCACCAGTTCTCGCAACGCCCGCGTATACAAGGAACGCTAAATGCCGGTAAATCGTTTCGATGTGAAGTTCAGCCGCCTCGTGGCCGATGGAAAGTCGTGGGGCGATATCGGCCCGTACGAAGAGTTGCGTGGCACGCTGCACTTCGATATCGACCCCGAACACCCGTCAAACGAGCGCATCACGGACGTTGAACTGGCGCCCCGCAATGCCGATGGACGTGTTGAGTTCTCGGCGGACGTATCGATCATCCTCCCGGTGGACCGCAGCAAGGCCAGCGGCCGGATGATGCTGGACGTGGTGAACCGCGGAAATCGGGTCGCCCTACCCAACTTCAATCGAGCGACACGCCCCACCATCAACGAAGACACGCCGATAGACGTCGAGGTCGATGCCGGCGATGGCTACCTCATGCGGCACGGCTACGTGGTCGTGGCATGCGGCTGGCAGAAGGACGCGCCAGCCTACCCGGCCCTGATCACGCTGCACGGCCCGGACGGCGTAAACTCGGATGGATCGCCCATCACAGGCGCCGTCTACTCGCAATTCCAGTCGCCCACCGACACTCACAACTTCCTTCTCTCGGACAAGGGCCATCGGGCCTACCCGGCTGCGGATATGGACGAACCCGGCGCATCGATGTCGGTGCGGGATGAGCCGGACGGTGAGTCACAGCCCATCGCCCGGGACGCCTGGCGGTTCGGACGGATAGACGACGACGGCGAGTACGTCTCCGATCCCGACTATATCTGCACAAGGGATCTGTTCGAGAAGGGCCGACTCTACCAGGTCATCTACAACTCCGTGGGCGCTCGTGTACTTGGACTCAGCTTCGCCGCCCTCCGGGATGTTACCTCGTGGATCAAACACGGAACGTCAGCCCTGGAATCACCGGTTCCAGGGGTCGAGCACGCATACGCATACGGGCGCTCGCAGACCGGTCGCTACTTGCGGACTTACGTCTACAACGACCTGAACCTTGACGAGGACGGCCGTGAGGCGCTGGATGGTGTGATCGCAAACGTGGCCGGTGGCATGCGGGGCGAGTTCAACCAGCGCTTCGGCCAGAACTCCAAGGACCGCAACAACATGCTGACCCAGCTCTTCCCGTTTGCCAGCGTCCAGACAACGGACCCGGAGAACGAAGAGATCGGCTCGCTCCACGCCCGGCTGGACGGGCGCGGCAGCAACATCAAGGTCTTTTACACGAACACCTCCGCCGAGTATCACCGCGGAGATGCATCATTGCTCCACACCGACCCGGACGGGAGACGGGACGTCGCCCCCGGGGCGAACACGCGCATCTACCACTTCACGGGCACGGAACACGGGCTCGGGATGTGGCCGCCGACCGATATCGCGGCTGCCGGGGAGGAGGGGCAGGACCGCTCCCAGAACCTGCGCAACATCATCGATTACAGGCCGCTGTTGCGGGCCTGTCTGGCCAATATGGACGCCTGGGTGGTGGACGGCGTGGAGCCTCCACCAAGTCGTCATCCACGATTGGACGACGGCACGGCGGTTCCAACAGCCCATCCGGCCACGGTTTTCAACAAGATCCCGGGCGCGAACTACCCCGGACACCACGCCGATCCGCGCCGACGTGATTTCGGGCTGATGGAGTCACGCGAGCAGGTGACGACCTTCCCGCCGCGGGTCGGCAAGGTGTTTGGTTCGCTCGTATCCGCAGTGGACGTGGACGGCAATGAGATCGCCGGCGTAATGCTGCCTGAGGTGGCTGTTCCCATAGCGGCGACGACCGGCTGGACGCTGCGCCACCCGGCGGTGGGCGGCGAGACGCAGCTATTGGTGTTCGCGGGCGGGACGGTGCCGTTTGCGGCGACACAGGCACAGCGCGAGATGGCGGGAGATCCACGGTTGTCAATCGAGGAGCGTTACTCCTCCAAGAACGTGTACCTGGGGCGGGTGCGCGCCGCGGGCGAGGCGCTTGTTGCGGAGCGTTACTTGATCGAGGAGGACATCGAGGTGTCGGTGTCTCAGGCGTCAAAGTTCTGGGACTGGTTCGCCGACTGAATCAGGAATGACGAACATCAACACGGCGAAATCAGACTCAGCGGACGTCCTCATCGTTGGCGGTGGGATTATCGGCTGCTTGACGGCTTATTACCTGTCTCAGCGCGAGCTAAGCACAATCGTTATTGAGGCCGACGGCATCGCGAGCGGCGCGTCAGGCACGTCCGCCGGGTGGCTGACGCCGTATTCGCACGAGAACGACCCCGCGATGCTGGCCCTCTCACCGGCCACACTGCGTCTGCATGCCGAGCTTTCCGAGACGCTTCCAGCGCTTACCGGCATCGACCACGGGTATCGACCCGGTCCTTATCTGCGTTGTGCCGTCACGGAGGCCGGGGTCGCTGAGCTGCGTGAATTCCAGTCGCAGCGCGCTTCGGAAGGCGTCCCGATGGAATGGCTGTCGGGCGAGGAAGCACGCTCGCTGAGCCCATGGATTACGGCGGAGATCATAGGGTCGCTTCGGAGCGACAACGAGCCGACCCTCGACTCCTACCGCCTCACGATATCCGCCCTTCAGGCCGCCGAGATGGGCGGCGCTCGCGTGATCTCCGGGAAGGTTATCGGGCTGATTTCGTCGTCCGAAGGCGTGGCCTCCGGGGTTTGGCTTGAAGACGGCTCGGAAGTTTATGGTGGAGCGGTGGTTATTGCGATGGGTCCCTGGTCCGGTGAGGCCGCCGCGTGGCTGGATCACTCGGTGCCCGTCACGCCACAGCGAGGCGAGCTGGTCTACTTGGCGCCGCCCGGAGATAGTGAAGGGCCGCAGCTTGAGGCCGGGTTGAACATCGTCGAGCACGGCAGTTCGATCCTCCGGAAGCGACTGAGCGACACCATCGTCGCGGCCTCAAGGGAATGCGTCGGGTTCGACCGCTCGACCACCTCCGCCGCCCGCGATAAGTTGCTGATCAACGCCGCCCGCCTGTCGAGCCGCGTTGAGACGGCGCACATCTCCGGGCAGACGGCGTGTCTTCGGCCCATATCGGCAGATGGTCGGGCTTACGTCGGGCGCGTCCCCGGCTGGGATGACGTCTTCCTGGCGACCGGGCACTCGGGCGAAGGCATCCACTACGGACCTGTTACCGGCGCAGCCATCGCCGGACTGATTGTTGACGGCGCATCCGAGTACGACATCGAACCGTTGAGTCCGGCGCGGGCGGGCGCTACGATCGTATAATTCCGGCTCCAATCCCGTCACGCTGGCAATGTTTTATCCGGTCGCGCCCAACTCCATTGGCAACACGCCCTATCGTCCGAGGACCATCCATGGCCAACCACCCGGCGACCCCGGCTCCCACACTCACTCAGGACCTGATAGAAGGCCTTACGGCCATCAACTCGACCGCCGTCCTAGACGTGCTGGCCAAAAACGGCTTCGCCCCCAACTACATGTACATGCCAAACATCAGGAATCTGACCCCGGGCCGCCGTTTGGTCGGACGGGCGGTAACGGTCCGATTTGTGCCGTTCCGGGCCGACGTTGAGGCGCAGAAACCGGCCGGAGAGGACTCCCCGGAGTACGCTGCATTTGAAGCCGCCGGACCGGGTGACGTGATCGTGATGGAATCGATGCGCGACAAGCGGATGTCGATCGGCGGGGACGTGAAGTTCCTCCGGCTCAAGCAACGCGGCGTCGCTGGGTTGATCTGCGACGGCGGTGTTCGGGACATGCACGTGGTGAAGGACTACGGCCCTGCTTTCTTCGGACTCGACCAGACGTCCAACCTTGGGACGACCTTCGGATTTCCTTTCGAGACCAACGGCACGGTAGCGGTCGACGGCGTCCTGGTGCAGCCGGGCGATTACCTGCACGCGGACGATGACGGCGTCGTGGTGGTCCCGAGGGCAGTCGCAGCCGACATCGCTAAAAAGGCGATCGAGTACGACGAGCTTGAGGAGTGGATCCGCGCCCGGCTGGACGCCGAGGGTCTGTCCCCGGGCAAGTACTACCCGCCCAACGAGAAGACCACGGCCGAGTTCCGAAAGTGGAAGGCTGATAACGGGGGCTAAGAGCCCGCTAGATTTCCTCGTGCTCGCCTAGCGTGAGCCGTGCTATCCAGGCGTTCTCGCCGCGCCTCGGGTCAGGGTCGAAACCGTTCACCCATTCACGCGCTAGCCAGTGCGTCTCCCGCGCCGCCACCGTGAACCGGTGCGCGCCCTCCAGGATCCGGAACTGGGCGTCGAGAAGCGTTCGTCTTCGGTCGGCCGGATCCATCTGCTCCGCCTGCGCCAGGATCAGTCCGTCGAGCTCGTCGGACGCAAAGCCTGTCGTGTTCCACAACCCGTCCGAGTGCTGGACCGAGAACAGATCGTCGCTCACGCCGTCCACCGGCGCCTGCGCGCCCACAAACACCTGGTAATCGCCGCCGATCCACACTTCGTCGGCAAATTCACGCGTCGTCACCTCACGGATCGTGCTCTCAAATCCCAGCGTCGCCAGCGCGTCCGCAACCCGCCCGGCCTGCAACAGGTAGGCATCCCCGAACTGCCCGACCGTTATCTCGATCGGCCCGGCCGGCGTCACACCGGACTCGGAGGATAACTCGGCCGCCCTGTTGCCGTCCGCAAACGCCGTGCGCATTGCGTCCTCGCTGAGCAACCACGAGTTGCGCGGCATGGGGATGCCGAGCGTGACCGCACCCCCGCCGCCCCATATATTCGTCAGGTCGGCCCACGGATCCAACGCGCGGAATACGGCGCGCCGGAACAGCAGTGAGTCGAACGGCGCCTCGGCGGCGTTGAGCGCTATCTCCGCTCCCGCCCCGGGGCTGGCAACCAGTTTTGAGAAGGAATCGGGGAACTTCTTGAGCGTTTGCGCCGCTTCAACCTCGGTCATGTCCACGAAATCCAGAAGTCCCACGCGGTATGCGGCGAGCCTCGTGCTGGCCAGCGGAATGTATGAAATCCGAAGCGCCTCGACCCCGGGCGCGCCGGCCTCAAAATAATCGGGATTGCGGTCGTAAGCAGCCGTCTGCGAATTCGTATCAACCCAGATCCAAGGTCCGCTGCCAACGTTCGGACCCCTGAGCAGGTCGCCACTTACGGCAACCGCCTCGGGCGCGACCACGCGTGTTCGGCCGTCCGCCAGGTTCAGCAGAAGATCGGCGTTCAGGCCGTCGATCTCCAGCTCCAGCGTCAGATCATCCATCACGTTTATGGCGCCTATCCCGGTCAGCAAGTCGCCGTTCGGGCTCCCCGGCGCGCGCTGTCGCTCTAGGCTGGACGCCACGTCCGATGCCACAAGACGCCGTCCGATCAGGGGCTCGATCTTCTGCCAGAACACGTCAGCCCGGAGCGTGATGCGCAACAACTCGCCATCGACAAACTCCCAGCTCTCACACAGCTCGCACTCCACCAGATCCGGGGAATCAGCGTCCGCATTCCTGAACAGACGGCTGTAGATCAACCCGATGCCCCAAGTGGACACGGCGGGCGACACCTCACGGTGGATATCGAAATGCGGTCCAGCCTCTGGGACCGAGAACCTGAGCACGCTCCCGCCGGCCGAGGCCGGCGGGAGTACCGGCGTTGCGGTAGTCAACGGTGAGGCCGTGGCGACGGGCGCGGTTGTCGGCGTCGGCGTCACGACCGGGGTCGGCGTTGCGGAGTAAGTGATCGGAGTTGCCGTGGTCGCCGTAGATGCTCCATCGTCGGATGAACTGCAGGCGAGGCTCACCAGCAAGACAACGGTCAGCGCCGCCATCGGCGTGACCCCGCGATGTACGCGGGTTATTTGGCCGGAGAGGCCGGCGCGTGAAAGTGGCGTAGACGGCAAATGAATCAAAGGGGGAGCGGTTACGATTGGTTGCTGTTGAACAGTGTACGGAGCGCACGGGCGCGTCGCCTCTTCAGTCCGGTGCTGATCGGGGACGTTATCGTCACGCCGGCCGAATACAAATCGCCCCTCCGGCAGGGAAAGTAACTGGAAGACAACGTTGTTCGTCGATCTTCATACGCATCTCGACCAGTACGAGCCCGGCGAGCTGCCCGGGATGTTTGAGCGCGCACGCAATGCCGGGGTCGGGGCGATCATCGCAGCCGGCGTGACGGTGGAGAGCACGCGCCGCGGCCTTGAGCTTGCTGGCGAGTACGACAACGTGTTCGCTGGCGTGGGCGTCCATCCATCAGACCTTACCGGTGAACTGGATAACGACGCCCTCGACCAGCTACGGTTCATGGCGGGCAACGAACAGGTGGTGGTGATGAGCGAGGTCGGGCTTGATCACCAGGATCACTCCCCGGACAGGGCGATGCAGGAGCGCGCGTTCCGGGCGCAGATCGGCATCGCCCACGAGGCCGGACTACCGGTTGTGTTCCACATGCGTTTCGCCACCGCCGACATGCTGCGGGTGCTCACAGAGGAGCGCGTCTCGGTCCTGGGCGGTGCGGCGCACTACTTCCAGGGCAGCCATGACGAAGCGGCCGCAGTGATCGAACTCGGCTGCTACATCTCTCTGGCCAAGCCCCTGCTCCGACTGCCGGAGTTAGGGAAGGTCGCCCGGGAAGTCCCGCTTGAGTGGATCGTTCTCGAAACTGACTGCTACCCGCAGCCATTCAAAGGGAAGCGCGAGAAGTGGACGGAGCCGAAGGATGTGCCAATGGTGGCTGCGAAGCTGGCCGAGTTGAAGGGCATCGATGTCGCGGAGGTGATGGAGACGACAACGAACAACGCTCTGACGATGCTTGGCCACAAGGCCGACCGGGTCTCGGCCGTCCTCCGATAACCCGGTTTCGTCCCGGAAATCCGCTGCCATCCGAGCCACTACGCTGTTCTTTTTCACTTTCACGAAACCCGGCCCGCGAAAAATCCTTCGTCACCGGCCGGTTCGCTCGTATAATTTTCTCTGCTCGCCGTGTGAATCGGCGGGCTAAGACTGGGAGGTAACGAACTTGCCGAATGCCTGTCAGACGGCTTTCAAGGAATGGGCTGTCACCATCGACGCCCTCGCGGGCGGCGAACAGATACTCATCCTGCGCAAGGGCGGCATCCACGAACGGAACCTGCACTTCCAGATCGAGCACGACCGCTTTCTGTTCTTCCCCGGCTATCTGCACCAGGACGCGTCGCTCCTGAAGCCGGACTACCAGTCACGTCTGACGCCAATCCAGGACCAGCCTGACCCGTCGGGGGTCACGTTTGGCCTGTACGCAGAGGTAACGGACGCGATCGAGCTCGATTCACCGGACCTTGAGGATGTGGTGTCGGCGTTAGGGCCGTTCCACATCTGGGCACCGGGATTCGCTCTCAAACGCGTGCACTGGAAGCCTCTGCATCCGCTCAACGTCATACTTCTGCGCTGCTACTCGATCGAAAAGCCGGTCACGATGCCGGTGCTACCCGAGTACAGCGGCTGTACCTCATGGGTAGACCTCGAATCCGAGGTTCCGCTCGGCGAGATAACTCCGGCCCTTTCCGATGCCGAATACGAAGCCCGGGTATCGGAAATCAGGGGCGCACTTGCCTCCGCGCCCGCAACCGTCTGAGTTCGGCCACACGACCGCAACCAGCGCCTTCCCAGACACAATCCCGCCAAGAAAGGCCGACCTTTGAAATACCGGACCCTGGCCGGAACCGACCTGAAACTATCGACCATCGGCTTCGGCGTATGGAGCGTATCCACCGGTTGGTGGGGCCCCGTGGACAAAGACGCCAGTGACGCGCTGTTGAACCGGGCTTTTGACCTCGGCGTCACGTTCTTCGACACCGCGGACACCTACGGCGAGGGCTACGGTGAAGAGGTCGTGAACGACGCGCTTTCTGCACACCGCCACGAGATAGTTCTCGGCACCAAGTTCGGCTATGACCTGGACGCCCCCCGGGAAGGCCACAAGGAACGGCCGCAGAAATGGGACCCGGAATTTGTTGTCGAGGCCTGCAACCGCTCACTGAAGCGGCTCGGCACTGACTACATCGACTTCTACCAGGCCCACAACGCCCGTCTCTCCGCCATCGAGTCGGACGAACTTTTCGACACGCTCGACGGGCTCGTTCAGGCCGGAAAAGTCCGGAGCTACGGCATCGCGGTAGGCCCGGACATCGGCTGGGTGGAAGAGGGCGAGTACACCCTTCAGAAGCGACGCGTCCCGGCGCAGATTATCTATAACGTGTTCGAGCAGGAACCCGGACGCCAGTTTATCGAGGTCGCAGAGGAAGAGGGCATCGGCGTGATCAGCCGCGTGCCGCACGCATCCGGGTTGCTCGACGGAACCTACACTCGCGACACGCCAATCGTTTTCGACCCGAACGACCATCGCACCTACCGCAAAAAGCAGTGGCTGGAGAAAGGACTCAACAAGCTAGATGAAGTCCAGTTCCTGTTCGAAAACAACTCCGGCACCGTCGCCCAGGTCGCGATCCAGTTCGTGCTGAAGCCGGAGATCGTGGCGTCGGTTCTGCCGACTATGACGAGCAACAAACAGCTTGAGGAGTTCCTGGCGGCGGCAGATCTCGCAGACGTCCGGGACGACGAGAACTCGCGTCTCCTAGAGTTGTACGACGACAATTTCGGGCAGGGTCCGCACGACCCCATCAAGTCCAGTCTGACGGAGTCCGGCTACCGCGACGGCCGGTAAGCCGTTTATCTGGATGGGCTTTCGGTTGGACTGGCCCGATCGTCCAACACCTGCGCCGTTAGCAGGGCACTTCCGGGGGGGTCAACCCGGGCGGCAGGTTCTCCACCCCGGTTGCGTCGACCACGCCTGCCACGGCGCCCGCGCCCGCGGCGTCGGGCCGGTTTGTCGATATTCGCCCGCTTTAGCTCCTGCTCCAGCATGGTGAAGTCCCGCTGGGGGATGATGTGGAGCATGCCGACAAGCGCCAGCGGCCACATCTCGGGCGGCCACTTTCTAACGTACTCAAGGCGGGGGCCGATCTGCATGGCATCGACCCACTTCTCCTCTTGGACCACCACGTCCGCGCGCATCTTTACCCGGTGCGGAAAGTCCTCCGCCTCCCGGTGCGTTTTCCAGATCCGATCATGATCTTCAAAGTGGTTGGAGATGAGTGTGGTGGACGCAGCGAACGCCTTTCGGTCTGAGATGTAGAAGATCATGCGGTCTTCTTCAGCCATGCGCACCGCTTTCCGGCGCTGGTGGGTGTCGACACCCTGGAGGCTGAACTCCAGTTTTCGCGTGGCGTTGAAATTCTCTTCCGTCGATGAGAGCAGCCAGTAGGTTTTGCCCATCGTTCTCCGCTCATGTTGGAAATCAGAGCGACCGATACAGGCCGCTACACGGGCAATCCTAGCACTCAGACCCGGGTTACCCTGATGTTCAGCCTTGAATCCCCGGTTTCATTCAGATGCAGAAAGTCGCGGCATGCGTTGACCCGGGTTAAGAGTCGCCCGGCGATTGGGCGACAGCGGCGACGGGCCAGTCGATCGAGGTGCCTTCAGGCCTAGCGGACACCAGTCTGGCAACGGCGCAGATTATCTGCAATGACGACTCGCGAGCCGGCGGCGGCTTCGGCCCGGCGGTGCCGGCGCCCGCGAGATCCGGCGCCTTTGATCAGGCTCTGGCGCTTGCCGGGCGAGACCCGAACTGGTCTGCCTGAACCCAATGCGGAGCGGTTCGGTTCCGCCGGTGCCTCGTCCGTAATATCCTGTCCACTGAGGCGGTCACATGCCTCACCCACGACTGGAGAGGAGAACCCGGAATGAGCTCGGCGGAACTGATTCGCGAGGCGGTAGCGGCCACGTCGCATCTGGCGGACGGGGTATCGCCGGATAATCGCTCAGGCCGCACGCCATGCGCCGAGTTCAACGTCGGCGATCTCCTGGCGCACGTGGCGGGTTTTATGGCCACGTCCATTGCCGCCGCGCTGAGATCCTATCCGGCAGACGACGCAGACCTCGGTGACAACCCGCGTGCTACCTGGCACGTGTTGGGCTCAACAATGGCCGATGCCTGGGCCACGCCGGACGCCTTTGAAGGTCGTACTCACTTAGGCGCCCGGGAGATGTCGGCGTTCATCGCCGGCCACATCACCCTGTTCGAGACCCTAGTACATGGCTGGGACCTGGCGACAGCAACCGGTCAGCGCCTTGAACTCTCAAATGAACTGAGCGAAACCAGCCTCGTCACGGCGCAACGACTGTGTGTCGATCGTGCCCGCGAGGCCGGCGCTTTCGGCCGGGAGGTCAATGCTCCTGCGGGTGGTGGGCCGTTTGAACAGGCGTTGGCGCTGGCCGGACGCGATCCGAACTGGTCCGCTTAAAAAGGGCGGAAGCATCCCGGGCAGTGCTTTTCACCGGCTAGTGTGAATGGGCCGGGTGGCGACCGGACAGTTGTTCGTGCGCCTCGTGATGCGTGATGATGGAAGGTCTCTCCCGGGGATGATTCAGAGTCCACGTGCACCATCACCCGGCCCGCGTGAGGCGCCGCTTCAAGCAACTCGCGCACTACAGCGGCGGTGATCCGATGTCCGTCCACAACCCCGAGACCTTCGGTCACCGAGACGCTCAACTCGATGTACAACTCGTGGCCGGACCAGCGAGATCAAATGTCGGAGACGCCCGCAACCTCCGGGGTAGCGAGGGCGGCGCCGCGCACACCACTCCGTCGTTTCCGGAACCATGCCGTCAAGCAGGTGAAGGCGCACCGGCTTCGCTGCGGATTTCAGCAGCCACAGAATCATCCCGGAGATGACCAGATCCACGATCGGATCGAGCAGTTGCCAGCCGACCAGCGCTCCGATAGTCGCCACGACCACGGCCAGACTCGTCAGGCCGTCCGACCGGGCGTGATAGCCATCGGCTACCAGCGCTGGGTTAGCTATGCGACGGCCCACACGGATGCGAATTATGGCGACCAGCTCATTGCCGGCGAAACAAATGAACCGACCATCATCGACGCGCGAAACCGCATCCCGGGTTACAGTCGCCCCGGATCAGGTGCATCATTCATTGCGTCGTCCGCAAATCACACAGCATTTCAGGAGACCAGAATGTCCACCCGCCCACCATTAGAAGGCGTCAGAATCCTGGCGATCTCACAGTTTGGAGCGGGGCCGTTCGGTACCACCGTGCTGGCCGATATGGGCGCCGAGGTGATCAAGATCGAGGACCCGGGCGCGGGCGGCGATGTCGCCCGTTACGTGCCGCCGTTCGCGATCGACCGTGATTCCCTGTATTTCCAGGCGTTCAACCGCGGCAAGAAGTCGGTCACGCTGAATCTGCGAACCGAGTCCGGGATGGCGGTGCTCCACGACCTAGTCAAGGCCTCGGACGGCGTCTACAACAACCTCAGAGGCGACCTCCCGGCGAAGCTGGGGCTCGATTACGACGCGCTGGGCGTGTTCAACGAGAAGGTCGTCTGCTGCTCGCTCTCCGGCTTCGGCTCGACAGGCCCGCGCGTCTCGGAGCCCGGCTACGACCACCTGATACAAGCCTACGCCGGCTACATGTCGCTCACTGGCGAGCCGGACGCCCCGCCGGCCAAGTGCGGTGTCTCGATAATCGACTTCGCAGGCGGCTACGCATCGGTGCTCGGCTTGATGATCGGGCTGTTCGACGCGCAGCGCACAGGCAAAGGCCGGAACGTGGACGTTTCGCTGCTCGACACCGGCATCGCTATGCTGTCCTACTTTGCATCCTGGACCCTGAACCGTGACTGGGAGCCGACCCGCCAGGCCGCCTCAAGCCACCAGTCGCTCCTCCCCTCACAGAACTTTGAAACGGGTGATGGATGGATCGTGGTGTTCTGTGCCAAGGAGAAGTTTTACGAAAACCTGGTCGTAGCGATGGGGCGTCCGGAGCTTGCGACCGATCCCCGTTTCTCCAACTTCGCCGGCCGTCTGAAAAACCGTGACCTGATCATCCCGGAGCTTGAGAAAGAGTTCGCCAAACGGGACACCTCGGACTGGCTCGAACGGCTGCGAGGCACCGTCCCATGCGCCCCCGTGAACACTGTGGCCGACGCCCTCCAGGACCAGCAGGTGCTCGCCCGCAAGATGATCCTGGAGGTGAAGCACCCGGAGTACGGCATGATCCGCCAGATAGGTTCGCCCATCAAGACGGACGGCGTGGTCGAGAACCCGATGCCCGGGCCGAATCTTGGCCAACACACGGACGAAGTGATGGCAGGGGTGCTTGGCTACTCTGACGAACGCGTCTCTTCTCTACGTGCAGAGGGCGCTTTCGGGAAGTAATGCGCCCGTGCCGACTCAGCGGGTTCCGCACCAGATATCACACCGGCAGAGGCCAGAATTCGCAACCCGGCGTTGCTGCTAAAGGGACTCACATTGCAGATCCTGATGACGGATGAAGCCCGAGATCACATCCGTGAACTCAGCCGCCATCGGTTGAGGCAGCCATGCCAAGGTATCGGTCGACACCTACGCCCGCAAAAACAACCTGAAGTTGTACGGGCACCTGCGCTATCATGGCGCCAAGATATTGGTCGCCAAAAACCTGGCCGCGCAAGCCGCCGGCGTGGCGCTTAAGCTGACGAAGTTCCTGATGTTCAAGTGGCTCAAAGTGAACGCCGAGCGATACGGCCACTCCATCTGAAGCGCCAGTCACTAAGCGGCCGTGTGCCGCTGACGGAGGGGTGTATCGTACGATACGCCCGCCTTTCGAGAGCCTCAGGATGCGGGCTCCCGAAGAGCCGAAGGGCAATACGCCCGATGCGTAACCTCACCGTCGGGGCGGTACACACCCCGCCCGGTCCCGCAATCACAGCGGTTACTTCAACTCGTCGGAAACACTAACCGCTACCGGAGTCGCTCCGGACAACGCCAACGCCGAAATCGGAAGTCGCCCAAGCTCCCCGCGTGCTCGTTCCCGCACCTGTTCGAGCGACGGCAACTCACCAACAAGCGTCCCGTCACGCATCACTTCCCCCAGCAAGGGCAGAGCGATGCGCTCCGGCGGTTCCGCATCCGCGGTTGTCAGATGATCGTGCACAATCCTGCCGTCACTCTTATCGAAACATCGCCATACCTGTTTAGGGCCGGGATAGGTCGCTTTCCCGGGGCTGAACTTGGCGACCGGGCAACCCCCGTATCTGACCTGTTTATACACGGTGTCCGACCACGGGGCGTCCGCAGAGACGCCCGCCAGCGTGCCAACGCCGTAAGCGCTGATCGGCGCTCTCGCGGTTACCAGAGCCCCGATGGAGAACTCGTCCAACCCCCCAGAAGCCACGATCTGTACATACGGAAGGCCAGCGGCGTCCAGCATCTTTCGGGCCGTCCTAGACAGCTGGTTCAGATCACCGCTGTCCAGCCGGACGCCCACTAACCTGCTGCCTCGCGCCTCCAGTTCCTGTGCGACGGTGATGGCCGCTTCGACGCCCCCGGCGGTGTCATATGTATCCACAAGCAATGTCGTCGTGTCCGGGAAGGCGTTGGTGTACGCCCTGAACGCCTCCAACTCTGTTTCGAAGCTCGTTATGAACGAGTGCGCCATCGTCCCGATGGTCGGGATTCCGTACAGAGCGTCCGCCGCAACGTTACTGGTGCCGACAAACCCGCCGATGTAGCTCGCCCGGGCGAATTTGTTCCCGGCGTCCGTGCCGTGGGTCCGCCGTGCAGCAAAATCCGTCACCCCGCCGCCGGCGGCCGCCCATACAATCCGGGCCGCTTTGGTGGCAAACAGCGATGCCATGTTGACCTGGTTGATCAGGAAAGTCTCAACGATCTGCCCTTCGATAACCGGGGCGGTCACCTCGATCACCGGCTCATTGACAAAGAAAGGTGTGCCCTCGGCCATGGCCCGGACGCTCCCGGTGAATCGAAACCCGGCCAGGTACTCGATGAGATCGTCGCCAAACTGGCCCGTGCTCCGCAGGTAGTCGAGGTCCTCCGGAGTGAACCGCAGACTTTGGAGATAGCGAAGAACGTCCTCCAACCCGGCGAACAGCAGGTACCCGCGATCAGGCGGCAGAGTACGCACGAACAGACTGAAAGTGGCCTCGGCCGTCCGACCCGACCGCGAATATGCCTGTGCCATCGTCAGCTGATACAGGTCCACGTAGAGGGCGTCGGAGGGAACGTAGCGAGACATCAGAGGCAGTTTAGCGATAGAGGTTTACGATCGCGCACACGACACCTACCGCCGACATCGTCATTTCCATGCAGGTGGGAGTCCAGAAACCGCCAATTGCGCGATCACGGACCCGAATCACGGAAACCGCCTCTGGAGTCCCGACTACTCGGGAATGACGGAATCAAACGCGCACACGCGATCCAACGCCGACGCCATCCAAATAACCCAGGCGATCGCCTGCGAATGCCTGCTAGAACACGTATTCCGGGCCTGGGACGTACTTGAAGCGTTCCAACGCGTCGTCTCGCAGCGTGAAGCCCAGTCCCGGCGGCGGCGGCGCGTACACCCGGCCGTTCGGGCGGATGTCGTACGGCTCGTTGAACAGGTCGTTCATCATCGGCATGTAGCCCTGGCTGACCTCCAAGATGTGGCAGTTCGGGGTCGACATCGCCACGTGGATGCTAGCAGCGAACAGCACGCCCATGCCCCAGGCGTGCGGCGCCACACGAACGCCGCGTGCAGAGGCCAGAGCGCTGATCCGCCTGATCTCCGTGTAGCCGCCAGCGCGTGCGATATCCGGCTGTGCGATGTCGCAGGCCTGGTTGTCGAATAGCGACTGGAAATCGAAGCGCGTGAACTCGCGTTCGCCGGTCGCTATGGGGGTTGTGGTCGCCTTACGAATGTATCCAAGACCTGCGTGATCGTCCGGGGAGATCGGCTCCTCGAACCAAGCCACGTCGTACTTCTCCATCATCTTCGCCAGTTGGATAGCGGTCGAGACCGCAAATGCACCGTGCGCATCCAGCATCAGCTCCACGTCGGGGCCGATGCCTCGTCGCGCAGCAGCGATCCGTCGTTCCGCGTTCTTGAGCGAAAATCCATCGCCGCCAACGACCCGCATTTTAACGGCGTCAAACCCCTTTGCGGCGTACCCGGCCATCTCCGCTTCGGCCTCATCGCCGGGTGCCCAGCCGCCGCTGCCATAGCCACGGACGTTGTCACGGACGGCGCCAAGAGCCTGATAGATCGGGACGCCCAGTATCTGCGCCTTCACGTCCCACACCGCCAGGTCGACCCCGGAAATGGCCTCAACGGTGACGCCCCGGCGGCCGTCCTGGGGCTGCGAATTGCCGCGCTCAAGAGCCGGTTTCCAGCGGGATCCGTTGTACATCTTCTCCCAGATGAGCTCGGAGAAAAGCGGGTCTTCGCCGATCACCGCGGGGCCGAGATCGAACTCGACAAGCGCCGCCACGACCTCCGGGTTGCCGAGCGAAGCGCCGAGGCCCTTCAGGCCGTCGTCGGTCTCGAGAACGATGAGTGTAGCGTCGCTCTTGACCTTGGTGCCAAGATCGTTGCGGTGTTGCCGTTCGAGCGGCACCGGGTCGGACATCGGGATCGCTTTAACGGACGTAATCTTGGACATGGGTCTCTTTCTGGTAGCCTCGTCTTGGTTACGTATTGTTGAAAATCGCGGTCGCGAACAATTTCGCATCGCCGCCTCACGACTCACACCTGAATCTTCTCTCTCCCAAGGAGAGGACCGCTTTTACCCTTCACTCTCCCCTGGCCAGCGCCACGCCGTCTTGCAAGGCGGTACGCGATTCCAGATCGCCCCGAACCTGGTCGCAGTGGGTGATGACCGCCTCGAGCTGGTCCTGGGGCTTGATCACCGTGAAGTGAGAGGTCGGTTCGGTCAGGTCCACGACCTGATCGCCCTTGATGGCGCCAAAGGTCCAGTCGTTGAAAAAGGTCAGCGGCATTCCGGTGTCTCCGATGTCTAACGTAAGGTTTGTTTGAACAGCTTCAGGTTGTTTGCGCCGAGCATTTTCGTAACCGTGTTTTCGTCGTGGCCCCGTTGTAACAGGCCGCGGGTGAGATTTGGCAACCGACCGATGTGATCCATGCCGATCGGTACCGACGACACGCCGTCGTAGTCCGACCCGATGCCGACATGGCCCGCTCCGGCAAGCTTTACGGCGAGATCGAAGTGGTCCAGCAACCTGTCCATGGGCGCTCCGGGCCTGTCGTCCGGTTGATGGATGCGCTCAAACTGGTCCCGGAAACGCGAGCGCTCCGGCTTGAGCATCGGCACAAATGGCGGGTGGGCCGGGCCGCCGATAAAGGGCGAGGCGAAGTTGATGTTGATCACGCCGTCGGCCTGTCCGAGCGCCACGATCATGTCGTCCGTCATATTGCGTTTGGCGTCCTGCAAAGATCGGCATGAGGAGTGCGAGGCGAATACCGGGGCTTCGGCGGCTTCCAGCACGTCGTAGAAGGCACGGTCCGAGATGTGTGACACGTCGGGCAGCATGCCGATTTGCCCCATAGCTCTGACGATGTCGCTGCCAAGTGGTGTCAGCCCGCCGTGTGGTTCATCGTTGCAGGAGTCGCACCACGGCGTGGCGTACTGCCAGGTGAGCGTGATGGACCTTATCCCGGCGCGGTGCAGCTCCCGCAGGACGGCGAGATCGCTACATATGGCGTTGCCGCCCTCGACCGTCAGCAGCACCGCTATCCGGCCTTCTCTGTAGATGCGCTCCACGTCGTCGCCGGTGTAGGCGATCTCCAGGGTATCGGCGTGCGCGTCAACAGTCCGCCGCATAAGGTCGATGCCTTTCAAAACGTACTTGAGTGAACCAGGCTCGTCGTACACATCGTCGTCCAACCAAATCGCAAACAACGCCGCGCCGACGCCGCCCTCACGCAACCGCGGAATATCCACGTGCCCCGCCTCAAGGCGCACGCCAAAGTCCGGGTGGCGCTCCATCAAGTGCGTGATGGTGTCGATGTGCGTGTCGACCACCAGCGAACGCCGATGCAGTTGTAGAGCCGCGTCGCTGACCTGGCTGTCTGATGTCATTTGCTGATCCGCGTATCGAGGGATGTTCCAAGTTGCTCCCTCCCAATGTAGGAAGGGGTCAGGGGGATGGTTAATCGTCTCGCTACACCGCGACCCACGTCCAGCCTCCTCTCCCCAACGAGGAGGCTGCTGATGCTCCCTACTCCACAATCGCCTTCGCAAGCGCATCCTCGTCCAGCTCAAGCCCAAGGCCCGGCCGGTCCGGCAGATGGATCATCCCCTCATCCGGCATGATCGGTTCCTTGAAAAGGTCCGCAATCAAACCGAGATCACCCGAGAATTCGTCAGAGAACTCGTGCGGACGGATGGCGTTGCCCACCGTTGAATACGCGTGCAGCGAGGCGGCGCTGTTGATCCCTGCAACCGGGCTATGCGGCATGACCGGCTTGTTCCGAATCACCGCCATCTCGTACACCCGCTTCACCTCTGAAATCCCACCAATGTTCAGGATGTCGGGCTGCAGGATGTCCGGGTTCGCCTGGTCGATCAAATCCCTGAAGCGCCAGCGTGAAGTCTCCTGCTCGCCCGTGGAAATCGGCACGTCCAGCGCGTCCACTACCTGCTTCAGGCCGGGCAGGTCGTACTGCGGCAGCGGCTCCTCAAAGTGTGCGCAGCCCATGTCCTGGAGGCGCTTTCCCTGCATAATCGCGGTCGAGACCGAGTAGGCGTTGTTGGCGTCGAATCCGAGCGGGCAGTCGTCCGGCAACCACTCACGGACCATTCTGAAGATCGCAATATCATTCTCCGGGTTAGCGTCCTGCCGGTAGTCTCGCCAGTCCATCCGCACCTTGAAGAACCGGTACCCCTGCTCGTAGCCCCGCTGTACGTCACGCAGCATCTGCTCCGGCGTCTTTTCCCAACCATTACCCTGGCTCCAGTAGAGCGGGATGTCGTTCCGAGCGGCGCCGCCCATCAGTGCGGACAGCGGCATGCCGGCGGCCTTGCCCATGATGTCCCACAGGGCGATGTCGATCGACCCAACGATCTGCGGGGGCAGCCTAGTCGCACGATCGCCGTTGCCGAGCGAGAGCGTCTCCCAGTGCCGGGTTGGTTGCAGCGCTTCCTGCCCTACCAGCAGAGGTTTAACTACTTCATCCAGATACGCGCGTGTGATGGCGACGGAGCGACTGCCGTCGGCGATGCCGGTGACGCCATCGTCGGTGAAGACGCGGATAAGCGTTCGGCCGGTCGTGAGCAGGTTGACGGTGATATCGGTGATCTTCATTTGGGGTCCCGTGAATAAGCCTTTCCGCTGGGGATGGGTGTTACGGTCGTTGCGTCAGATCTGGGTGGTGACGAACCAGTAGATGGCAGCAGCGACGACGATGAGGGGTATCAACGCCATGAGTATCGCCATCATGGCCGACTTCGCAATCATGAGCGGGATGCCGATGATGATCTTCTTGGCGGCCCAGATCACGATCTTGAATGGCAGGGCAAGAATTGCTCCCAAATCCGTCTCTCCTTGGAATTAGCCGATGCTCGGCGCGGGTGATCAGTTGTTATTGGGACCTTACAAAACTATGTGAGCTACTCGTAAAACCAGTCGATGCTCGGCAGCGGATGATCGGTTGTTTTCAGGACCATACCAACCGGGTCAGGTCACTCGTCAACCGAACCGCTCCGTCTGCGATGCCGCGGCAGACTATCCCATTATCTGGCGCGTCCGTCGAGGGGGCAGTGGGCACGATGACCACTTGCGCGTATGACGAAATGGCCCGAATGTCATCCTGAGCCGGAAGCGAAGGATCTCCCGGCACGCGCCCCGTCACGTTTCTAAGCCAGCGACTGTCTCTGCTTCTGCCAACGCGACCACACCGTAGCGGCGAATGGCAATACGCCCACGTCCCCCACTCCCAGTGGGAGAGGGGGATGACGGAGGAAGACGGGTTGATCTCGATCAGCCCCTTCCGCCTAATCCGGCGACCAGCTCCCGCCCAGCAACTCAACCAGCCGCGCCGCATCCGCGTCCGGCAAAGGCCCGCGTTCCAGCGCGGCGACATTCGCCTCAAGGTGCTCGATATTCGACGTCCCGGTCAGCACCGTACTCATCGGATCCTGTGCGGCGCCGAACCGATAGGCAGCTTCGGCCACAGACCCCACGTCTCCGTCCACAAGCCAGTCGAACGGCGCATCACCGTTCAGGGCGTCGGAGGAGATCGTGCCGTCGGCGCGCCACTCGTCCAACCGTTCACGCATAGCGACAGGGTCAGTCAGCGTCGTCCGCACGACAGCCATATTCACGATGCCGATGTCGTGCTTTTTAGCCAGCGGCAGAGCCGCTTTAGCCGCCCACTGGTTCATGATCCCGTACTTCAACATCACCACATCCCAGAGACCGGGATCGCCCTCAAGCGCCTTCATCACGCCCTCAAACTTCGGCTCCCGCTTAATGGTCTGCGTGAATCCGAGGTGCCTGATCTTGCCCTGCTCCTTTAGCCGCGCCACCTCTGGATAGAACCGGTCACGATGTATCTCGTACACGGGCGCGTCGATCATGTGGAACAGGAACACATCAACGTGGTCCGTCCGCATCCGAACCAGTGAGCGCTCCACCGACTCCGTAAGCCCGATCCCACCCCACTTCAGAAACGCGCCGCCGTCCCACTTCGTCTCCAGGACGTACGAATCCCGCGGCTCCCCGGCCAGCGTCTCTCCGAGATAAGTCTCCGACTCCCCGTAGCCACCCGCCGTGTCAAAGAAGTTGACGCCAAGATCAAGCGCCCGCCGCACAAACGCCTGTCGACCCTCGGCCGTTCCGCCCGTAGTCGTCCCAAACTTCCGCGATCCGCCTGTCCCATAGCCAAGCAGCGAGACCTTCAGGCCGGTCCGGCCAAGTGTTCTGTATTCCATCGGAGAAGCCTAACCCTCAATCACCGGCAGCGTGATCCGAGATGGCCGTGTCGCGTCGTGGAACACGGTCTGGCGCGCTGGCCTCAGCTCGGCGTCTTGCCAGTCGTCCGCGCCGGTGTTGTGGTTGCGGTCGTGGTTCGGGTAGTCGCTTGACGAGATGTCGATCCGTATCCGGTGGCCGAGCTTGAACAGGTTGCTGGTTGGAAGCAGCGTCAGGTCGAAGGTGTACACCTCGCCCGGCGTCATCAACTCGGTCGGCTCATCAAGCCCGTTTCGGAATCGAGCCCGCTGGAAGCCGTAGCAAAGGTTGATCGCAGTGCCGTCCGGGTGGACGTCAATGAGCTTCACCGTGAAGTCGGTATCCACCGCGTCGGACGTAGCGTGCAGCCGTAGCACCGGGTTGCCGGTCACCTCGATCATCTGCTCCAGCGGCGCGCTCTGGTAAACAAGGATGTCCCGCCGGTACGCGTTCATCCGTTGGTCGAACGGCCCATCCTGCCCGTTGGCCAGGTACAGGCTCATCACCGGGTCACGCGGATCGTAGATGTACGAGTCATGACCCTCCAACCCCGGTCCTTCCAGAGAAAGCTCGCCATCGCCCGACGGCGTGTTCGCCCCGCCGCCCGAGTGCAAGAAGAAGTCGGTCTCCACCGCCCGTGCCGGCGGCCACTCCTCCTCACGACGCCACTTATTCGCGCCCATCACAAAGATGTTGATCGGAGCGCCGTCCATCACACCGTTCTGCTGACCCTTGAGCCAGTAATCGAACCACGGCGTCGCCAGCTCCACCCAGTCGATCTCAGCATCCGGGCCAAAGTCCATGTCGCCGGTCACACGCGTCATCTCGTTGGCATGCGTGTAAGGGCCGATGAACAGCCGCTGATTGGTGCGCGCGTGCTCCGAAGGCGCCTCGTTGATCATGTGGTCATACATATCGGTCGTGGCGATCAGGCGGTCGTACCAGCCCGTGCGGTGATGGACGGGAAGATCGATCTTAAAGAAGTTGCCGATGAAGCCGAACCGATCTTTGTGATGGTTCCGCAGCCAGTCTTGGAAGCTCTCTCGCAAGCCCCCGACCGCCTCAAGAGGCAGCTCGCTCCAGGGCAGGAACCAGAGCCACTTCTCCCGGTTTGCGACCCGCGTAATGGTGTCGTAGTCCTCGATCGTCGTCGGCCCCTGCGCCTCGTCCAGCCACTTCTGCGTGTCCGGCGCTATCAGCCCCAGCAGCCATTGCAGCGCCCGCCCCGGTCGGAACACGCCACCCATCTCCCAGTCGGTTGTCTTCGGCCCCATCCCGCCGGCGAACATCGTCACTAGGTGCGGCGGCATGGTCGGTGCCAGCATCCACTGCGTCCACGACGGGTAGGAGTAGCCAAATGTCCCGACCTTGCCGTTGGACCACGGCTGCTCGGCCACCCATTCGATCGTGTCGTAGCCGTCCACGGCGTCGTCAAACTCAGACCCGTACATCGGCCGATACAGCCCGTCCGACTCCCATCGTCCGCGCTTGTCCTGCACAACAACGGCGTACCCGTTAGACGCCAGCCCGCGGTAGCGCACGATGTCGCGCTCCCGGGATTTGTCGTACGGCGTCCGGCAGACGAGCGTCGGCAAGCCGTTACTCCGGTTGGTCACCCCCATCGCCCCTATCGGCGCCACCTTCTCCGGCAGATACACATCGGCCCGCAAAATCGTGCCGTCCCGCATCGGGGTGACTACGTTGTACTCGACGGTGATCTCGGTCTTAACCAGCGGCAATGAGCGGCCTTTCTGTTGGGCAGGGGTGGGCGGAAGCGGAACGGTAGGATAACGTGCCCCCGCAATACCCCGGATAGGACGGCCCGACCGAATCTGGCGATTCCTCATGAATGCCGGACCTAGTGTCCGTCCGACAACAAGAAAGGCAGGGATCGCCTGTGGCTCAGCGCAACACCCGGATCTCCATCGATGGCGAAGACTGGTTGATCAACGGTGAAGTGACATACCCGGGCCGGGAGTACCGCGGCTGGCGCATCGAAGGACTGCTCATGAACAGTCGAATGGCGAGCGCCATTTTCGACGATGACAACCCGATCACCGCTGACCTGTGGAAGTACCCGGACACCGGGGTGTGGGATGCCGACCGCAACACCAACGAACTGATCGCCATGTTGCCCGAGTACAAAGCGCACGGCATCAATTCGCTGCCCTTCAACCTGCAGAACAGCTCACCGCTTGGCTACTACCGGCGTGATCCTGAACACCTAGAGGAGCTGCGGGAGCGCATCCACGCCGACCATCCGGGCGCACAGGACGAAGACATTTGGAAAGGGCTGCTGCTTGAGATCGAGTCCCAGCCCTGGATCTCCGGCGCGTTTAACGCCGATGGATCTTTGAAGCCCGCGTTCATGGGCCGCGCCAAGCGCCTGATCGACGCCGCAGACGAGAACGGCATGGTCGTCATTCTTGGCCTGTTTTACCAAGGACAGGATGAGCGGTTGACCGACACGAAAGCGGTAAAAGCGGCGGTGACTAACACGTGCGTCTGGGTGCTGGAAAAGGGCTACACGAACGTCGTGATCGAGATCAATAACGAAGTCAACGTCCCGACCTACGAGCACCCGATCCTGAAAGAAGACCGAATCCACGAATTGATCGACCTGGCGAAGGGCGTGACCCGGGACGGGGTCCGTCTGCTGGTCAGCACGAGCTGGACCCGCCGCAGCACGGCATCACCAGAGGCCGTGGCGTCGTCCGACTTCATCCTGCTGCACGGCAACGGGCTGGTTGACCCCAACGATGTATCGAAGGTCGTGGACAACCACCGGGCCGTTTCGACCTACACGCCCAAGCCCATCCTGTTCAACGAGGACGACCACTATCACTTCGATCGACCCCTGAACAATCTGACGGCGGCGATCTCACGCCACGCCGGATGGGGTTACTTCGACCCGGCAGAAGGCGCAGGCGGGACCCCGTTCTATGGCGACTACGAAAACGGCTACCAGTGTCCGCCCATCAACTGGCGCATCAACACGCCACGAAAAAAGGCATTCTACGACTTCCTGAAGGAAGTGACAGGGGTCTAGCGAAACACTGTTGGGCGGCGCTCGCCACGCCCAATGTGCGGCGACGTTATTCACCGTAGGGGGCTTATGGCGATACAGCCACATCGGTCCGCAAACACGGCCTGAAGGACGTAATCAACCCCAATCCAGAAAGATTGCCATACGCCCTTACAGCGACGAAGCCCACGACCGCGGACGTCTCATCCTGAACTTGAATCAGGATCGGCTGGATAACCAGCACAGAGACAGCGGGCGGGCAGATCGGTTAAGCGAAACGGGTCGGTCCGGTCGCACGTGATTCGATCAACAACCTGATCCTGAATCGAGTTCAGCATGACCGCATGAGCGAAGACGGAAACGCTTGCCCCCCTCCTAGTCAGGAGAGGGACGGGAGCCCGCCCTTCCGCTAGTCGGAAGGGTGAGGAGGTCGAGGCCAGAGGCCGAAAAGCGCCAGCGCGCTTTGCCACACAACGCACCCTTCGAGTGCCTCAGGGTGGGTGGCCACCCAATTGCTAAGTCCGCCGGACCGTTGTCGCGGCTACGGCCAACAACCCGACCGCGTACGCAGCCAGCACTCCCAGCTCAGACACCACATCGCCTAGCGACTCACCCCGCAGCATGATGTCTCGCAACGCTCGCACGGCGTGCGTAAGCGGCAAGATCTCCGCCGGATTCTGAAAGTAGCTCGGCAACTCTTCCACCGGCATCAGCACACCAGAAAGAAATATCTGCGGGGCAATCAACAACGGAATGAACTGCACGACTTGGAATTCGTTCCGAGCGAACGTGGACGCAAAGATCCCCAGGTTGACTCCAAACACGGTTAGCACGATCAGCACGACAAACATCTGCCGCACGTCACCCTGGTAATTGACGTCCACCACAAACACCGTGAAGAGAAGGATAAGCAGTGACTGGAGGGCGGCGAAAATCAGGAACCCCAACAAGTAGCCGATCAGCACATCGCCCCGTCCGACCGGCGTGACATACAACCGTTCCAGCGTCCCCTGACTCCGCTCTCGCAGGAAGCTGATTCCGGTCAGTACGAAGGTAAACAGCAGGGTGAAAACGCTGATCAAAGCGGGCGCGACGCGGTCAAGCGTGTCTTGTTTCTCGGAAAAGCTGAAGCCAACCAGTGCCATCACCAACAGTGGCGCAAGGAATATCAACGCAAGCGACCGCCGGTCCCGCACTATCTCGCGCATCACGCGGGTGGCGATCGAGACCGTGCGATCAAATGTCACGATGACGCCCCTGTCCTCACGAGGTAAAGGAACGCGTCCTCGAGACTCGCCGACGCTGCGCCGGTGGTCGCGCGAAGCTCATCAGGCGTCCCCTCTGCGATGAATCGTCCGTCGCGCAGGAATCCGAGCCGATCGCAGTGGGCCGCATCGTCCATCGTGTGGCTGGAAATTAGAATCGTGGTACCTTCGGCCGTCATCCTGCCGAAGTGACCCCAGAAGGTCGCCCGTAGCTCCGGGTCCAGCCCAACTGTCGGCTCATCGAGGAGTAACACCGGCGGAGCATGCACGAGAGCGATCGCCAGGCTGACGCGTTGCACCATGCCTCCACTGAGGCTCGTGATCCGGTCGCGCCCCCGGTCAGCAAGATCAACAAGTTCCAACGCCGAATCGATCGCCGCGGCCCGGGCCAAACGATCCCCGACGCCGTACATCCGGGCGAAGAAATCGACGTTCTCGCGCACGGTCAGGGACCCATAGAGCGCGTTGAACTGCGGCATGTATCCGATCCTGTCCGACAACCCCGGCCCTGGCGCATTTCCAAGGATTCGTACATCGCCGGAATCAGGCTTCAACAGGCCAGCAAACAGCCGCACGAGCGTCGTCTTGCCCGAGCCGTTCGCGCCGAGCATGCCGAACACGGTGCCGGGCTGTACCGAGATAGCAAGATCTCGCAACACAGCACGTTTGCCAAACGCGAAAGATAGCCTGCGTGCCTCTACCGCGGGCCGTTGCTCCGGACCCCGCATGATCCCACCAACGCCACCTTTATGGTGGTCGGTACCCATGCTTTCAAGCCTACCACTGGAGGACCAGTAGCCGCATGAGACGGTCACATCACTCTGCGTCTGTGGAAGGTCAATCACTCGTTACTACCCGCTGACCCGCGCCCACTTGCGTAGGCTAACCAGCTCCCGTGGCGGGTCGAGCGTTCGGCCGACCTCCACGTAGCTCACCTCGGCGGCGTAGATGTCGCCCCAACTGTCCACGGCGACGGCGTGCAGCCAGTTGAACTGGTCCGGCCGTTCGCCCGGCAGGTCTGCGCCGATCTTCTGGATCACGTTTCCATCGCGGTCGTAGATACCGATCTTGTGGCCGATGTTTCGGACACCGCGCTGCACCGGCGGCGGGCCCTGCTCGGCGATATACACGTTTGTGTCGTCGCCCCGTCCACCCCACGCCGCCACCGCCTTGTGGACGTGCCAGCCCTTCACCAACTCGCCGTCGGTCGTGAACACCTGCACACGGTGGTTTTCCCGATCGCACACGATCACTTGGCCGTCGCCGAACATCGCCACGTTGTGTGGTAGCGAGAACTGGCCTGGATCAGTGCCCGGCTCTCCCCACGACAGCAGGTGGTTGCCCTCTTTGTCGAATCGGTGGACCCGCGAGTTGCCGTAGCCGTCCGAAACAAAGATATCGCCGTTTAAGGGATCGACCGTCACGGAAGTTGGCCGATTGAACATCTCGCCCGACTGACGCTCCGCCGGCACTCCGGTGCCGATCGTCATCAGGGTGTTGCCCTTCTTGTCGGTCTTGGACATCAAGTTCCCGGAGTCGTCCGTCAGCCACAGGTTGTCCTCGTGATCGACCGTGATGGCGTGGGCTCGGGTGAAACGGGTGCCGACCCAGCGGGGGACCATGTTGCCGTACGGATCCTTCATGAGATCAACCCCGTCGTACGGCGTCTCGTTGCCCCAGCTATCGACCATGTTGCCGTCGGAATCGAACACTAGGACGGGCATGTTGCCGCGGTTGAAAACGTAGACGCGATCGTCGGAATCGACCGCTACCGAGGTCGCTTCCTTCATCCAGATCCCATGCGGGATCTTCGCCCAACCTTTGACTGGCTCGTAAATGGTTGCGGCGGTTGCGGGTGTGGGCATGAGTGGCGGGCTTTCATTGCTGGGGATTGCGTGAGCGCGGAAGTCGCATGGTACCCCGTGTTGGGAATGGGATGAGATCCGGGTTGCACGACACAAGATTCCCACCTGCGTGGAAATCACGAGGCTGGTGCGGGAGGGATGGGTAACTGGTGCGAACCGTATTCGTGATCCGACACGATCCCTTCACCCGATCGGGAGAAGGTGCAGGATGAGAGGGGGCCTTCAGCAAACGGCCGATGCGCTAGCGCGTCATCGCGACAAACAGATCATTCACGGAGTTCGCGGTCTTCCCCTTCACCCTTTATTTTCTCGGGCCTCTCCCATGAGGAGGGGGCAATTCGCCACCGGGGGAGGGCGCAGTTACACCGCCCGCGCGCGCCCCGCGACGCCACGAGCACGACTGACGCGCCGAACGACACGTCTATGGAACCAGCTCAGGTCAATCTCGATTTCCCTGGGTTCAGGCTGTAGTGGCCGACGGCTACATCAGCGCTCCGTCGTCACTCACAGCCGGTCGCCACCGATCTCCACAACATCAGGTCGGTGAATAAGGTCGGGGAGATCGGCTGCCGGTTATCCGAAGACGTGCAAAGGAACGGCATCATCACCCGGGCGTGCCGGCCGTTGATTGAACTGGGATTTGGAGACATGGCCTCGACAGGATCATGACCCGGGCGGCTCGCCACAACCTGAGGAGTTGGCCCATCCCGGAACATCTTGGATTCACTTTTGGGGGTTACCAACGTGAGGCGGCACTCCTGCAAAAGGCGTCCTACGATCTCGCCATTTACTCGATGCTTGCGCAGGAGTGGTCAAGCGAAACAAATATTAGGCCCGAATCCATCGCCGCTCAAAATTGCTGCGCCACCATCCTCTTCATATAATGGCGAGCGGCCCGGGCGAGTCCGACGTTCGATGACCGCCTCCGGCCCACAGATTTACCCTCGCACTTTTTCAGGGTTGAGACCCGACTTTCCAGAAGGAGCCCAGAATTCATGTCGCCGCAACCTTACGCATTCCTCGGCGGGAAACAGGTCCCACTGGCCGAGGCGAAGGTAGGCGTTATGACCCACGCCCTGCACTACGGCACTGCGGTGTTCGAGGGCGTTCGGGGCAACTGGAGCGAGAAGCACGGAAAGATGTTCGTGTTTCGACTGCGCGAGCACTATGAACGACTTCTTCGCGGCTCAAACATCCTCAAGATAGAGCTCCCTTACGGGGTCGAGGACCTGATCCAGATCACGACGGATCTCGTCGAGCGCAACGGTTACAGGGAAGATGTTTACATACGTCCGCTTGCCTTCAAAAGCGCCCAGCTGGTCGCCAACCTGAAGTTGCATGAGGTCGAGTCGGACTTCACGTTGATCGTCGTGCCTTTTGGCGCGTACATCGAGAACGACGGCGCGATCAGGTGCCAGACCTCGTCATGGCGGCGACCGGACGACACGATGATTCCGACCGGGGTCAAGCTGTCCGGGCTGTACACGACCGGGATTCTCGCCAAGACCGAGGCCGTGATGGCGGGCTACGACGAGGCTATCGTCCTGAACCACGATGGCACCGTGTCCGAAGGCACCGGAGAAAACCTGTTTCTGGTGCGGGACGGCGTTCTGCACACGCCCAGCGAGACCGACAACTGCCTTCTCGGCATCACCCGGGAATGTGTCATCGAACTTGCGCAAAAAGAGTTCGGGATGAAGGTCGTTGAGCGACGCATGCACCGCAGCGAGCTCTACCTGTCCGACGAGGTGTTCCTCACGGGCACTGCGGCGCACCTGACGGCCGTCGGTGAACTGGATAACCGCCAGATCGGCAGCGGCCAGATGGGGCCGATAACGCGCAAACTACAGGACATGTACTTCGACATCGTGGTCGGAAACAACCCGGACTACATGCACTGGCTCCACCCCATCACGCCAAGCGGAGGGTAAGCCCGGGTCGGTGGGCCTCGGCGTTGTAGGGCGAATGGCCATCCGCCCTCGGGTCGATGCGAATCGAGCCGTACGTCTATCCATCTGATCGAACGGTTCGGCGCTTTAACGCGCGTTGTAGGGGCGTAAGGTAATACGCTGTCGGTCTTTCATGATGCGTTGTCGGCGTCTGCCAGATCCCACATTCAGGACGAGGTGGGCGTGTTGCCACCTGCCCCACGGTGTGACGGTAAAGGGGAAACGTTGGGCCGTGGAACACACGTGTCCCGGCTCTTCGAGAGCCTCAGGCACGGTTTCAGCAGTAGTCACGCACTAAGTGCCTCGTGACCAGATACGCCACCACTTCCGGTTAGAATCGAATGCGCCGCGTTCAAACGTCCGGTCGAGGTCGTGGTTGGGCTCCCGGCCCGCCAGCAGCATGCGCGGGTTCTCGTCGAACAACTCAAACGCTCTCGCCTCGTCGGTCAGATCCACAACCCTGTCAATAGCGTGCGACAGATCGGGCGTTCTTGCGCCTGTCGGGCGATGTGTGTCGGACGCGACAAAGTGTGCGCTCCCGTTGCGTACCAGCTGTTCCGCGAACCTTTGCGCCGGCCGGCCGAAATCGCCTAGGAGGCTGCCGGCGGTCAACTGGACCAGCATCCCGTCTTCCACCATGCGGCGGACCCTTTTGACGTCACGCTGGAGTACGGCGTTGCGCTCCGGGTGGGCGATTATCGGCACCAGGTGGAGGTCCTGCAGGCGGGCAAGCACGTCGTCGACATAATCCGGGTAAGAGGAAAACGGCGGCTCTGAGAGGATGAAACGCGTGTCCGATATCGGTAGGGCCCTCCCGTTCTCCACCCAGTCCGGCAGTCCGGGTTCGATGTGATTCTCCATGCCGTTCACGATACGGACCACCGGGCGATGCGGCTCTTCCTCCGCCCTTAACCTGCCATTCAACTCGCTCACCAGGTCCCGGACGTGCTGGATCGAAGATCCAAGCATCACGTCACGCTGGTGGGGCGTCGCCACCATGATTTCTGTGCCATCGACCGCCGCGCGCCGCGCTATATCAAGAGACGCGGACATCTCCCGGGGACCGTCATCGATCCCCGGGAGGAGGTGCGTATGAATATCGACCCAGCCCAAAGATGACTCCGCTCTGCCCAAAACGCTCAGGAGATAATTCAAGGTCCGAACGGCCGGCCCACAACGTCCGTTCAATCTGCGCCACCTGTGGAGTGTGGGACGCGGTCAATGCTCCGTCAACCGGGTTTGCAGAATCATCGGTGCGGAAACGGTGCCTATCCGGCAAGGCGCGCGTCGCGGAATTCCGCCATCCAGATAACTCTCAGACAGGGGCTCACCACCAGGGGTTATACCCTGGCGATCAACTGCCGGAATGTCTCACCATGCTCAAAGCCGTTCGCTTCCCCCGCTGTTAAGGAACGCTCCCACAGTCGCTCTGCAAACCGGGACCGCTCGCGAGAGCCGTTCGCGAAATCTTCGGTCGTGAGGCCAGTGACCTGAGAGGCATGTTCTGAGAGCGCTTGTATCTGCGTCTCAACGTGCTCGTTGGACACCTGCACAATCACGTCCGGGTGATCCGTTCCCCAGAACAACAACCGGCGCACCTTGTGCGGCTGAAGCCCGCCTGCGAGCTGCTCCGGGTAGTGCAGGTGGTCACGGGCGTAAGGGTAGATAGCGTCCGACGTTACGATCCCCGCCATCCGATGGTCCCGGTGTTGAAACCCTTTGATGCGATGCGGGTCGTGGGTGAAAACGGTGTCCGGCCGGTACAGACGGATCGCCCGCACAATCTCTCCACGGAATCCACGATCGTCCTCCAGCCTGCCGTCCTGGTGGGACAGCATGATGACGTCTTTGACGCCGAGTACGCGGGCCGCCGCCGACTGCTCCTCCCTACGGAGCGGGACGATACGGTCGCTTGTCATGTCGTCGTCGTTGGAACCGCCGCTACCGTCGGTGCAAACCACGTACACCACCTCACATCCGCCTTCGATCCATTTGGCCACCGTCGCGCCCGTCCCTATTTCGGCGTCGTCCGGGTGGGCACAGACCACCATGGCGCGGTCCGGAATGTCATCGATCACGTTAAAGGGTTCGCTGGCCCGCGGCTGATAAAACTCAGATGATCGGGACGCCCTGTGGGTCATCTATCTGAAACTTTCTTGCTCATGAAGTCCGGCGAATACAAAACATGCCGCACCCAGTGAGGCGCGGCACATTGGCTCTCTGAATTAGATGATAGCGAGGACCGGCAGCCAACCCTTAGATAGACTTGGACACTTAACACCCAAAATCATCAATAAGTCACGCGCCAAACCCGATTCCAGGAGGGGATTCCCCATTCCATGCCACAAATGCTTGCCGCCCAGGATCCCGAGATCGCAGCGGCGATCGCCAGCGACATCACGCGCCAGACGGACGAGATCAACCTGATCGCGTCTGAGAACTACGCCAGCAGCGCCGTGCTTGAGGCGACGGGCTCGGTCCTCACCAACAAGTACGCAGAAGGATATCCGGGACGGCGCTACTACGCCGGGTGCGAAAACGCTGACGCCGTCGAGACGCTCGCTATCGATCGAGTCAAGGCACTTTTTGGCGTCGACGTGGCAAATGTGCAGCCTCACAGCGGCTCTCAGGCGAACATGGCGGCTTACTTTGCGACTCTCACCCACGGGGACCGCGTGCTGGGGATGCAACTTGACCAGGGTGGTCATTTAACCCACGGATCGCCGGTCAACTTCTCCGGGAAGCTGTACGAGTTCGCTTCCTACGGCGTGCTTCGAGAGGAAGAGACGATCGATTACGACGCCGTTGCAGCGACCGCCCGGGAGTTCAAGCCGGCGCTCATTGTCACAGGCGCGACGGCGTACCCGAGGCTCATCGATTTCGCCCGGTTCCGTGAGATCGCGGACGAGGTCGGCGCGCTGCTGATGGTCGATATGGCGCACATCGCCGGGCTGATCGCGGGCGGCGCACACCCGTCTCCCGCGCCCTACGCCGACCTGATCACGAGCACCACTCACAAGACGCTGCGGGGGCCACGCGGGGCGATAATTTTAGCGCGCCAATCCCTCGCCCGTAAGGTCAATTCCGCCGTGTTCCCAAATATGCAGGGCGGCCCGATGGTACACGCTATCGCCGCCAAAGCGGTCGCTTTTGCAGAAGCGGCGACCCCCGAGTTCAGGGCGTATGCGGCGGCCATCGTCGCCAACGCACAGGCCCTGGCAGGAGCGCTCGCCGGAGGCGGACTGCGTATCGTTTCCGGGGGAACGGACAACCACCTGATGCTGGTAGACGTGTCCCCGCGTGACATCACAGGGCAAGAGGCCGAGGACATGCTCCGGGGCGCGGGCATAATCGCCAACAAGAACGCGATCCCGTTCGATCCGCTCCCGCCTCGGGTGACGAGCGGCGTACGGCTGGGTACACCCGCCCTGACGAGCCGGGGCATGAACGCGGGAGACATGGACATCATCGCGGGCTTCATCCTGGAGGCGCTGGACTCGTCGGGCGACAAGGGTGCACTCGCCTCGATCCGCAGCAGAGTCAAGAGTTTTGCCTCCGGTTTTCTGGTGCCCGGCGTCGAATAAGTCCAACCTCAGTGATATCTGTTCCATCCGGCTCGCCAAAAGGGTCTTGGGATCGGTCCCCGCCGTGATACACTTCGTCGGTTCAGAACGATTGCATTCCAGAGGTCACTATTTACGTTGCGCTACTACGAATTGATGTGGATTCTCGGCGCTGATGCCGACGAAGAAGGAATCGATCAGTCCATCGAGGCTATCGATGAGCAGATCGAGAACCACGGCGGTGAGCGGCTCAGGTCCGCGGCATGGGGCCGCAGGTCGCTTGCCTACCCGATAAACCACCACGCCGAGGGGATTTACAACGTCGTTCAGTTCAGAATGGAGCCGGACGAGTCTGTAATTTTCGAGAAAGAAATCCTCGCCGACCAGGCGATAATCAGGCATCTCCAGCTTCGCATCGAGGAGTCAGAGTTACTCCCGGTCGCGCCGGTGATTCCTCCAACCCCTCCGGCCGCGCCTAACGACTCAGGCGATTTAGACGAACCGGTTGACGCCCCGGCGACGGGCGAGTTGTCTGGGGAATCGCCAGAAGATTCAACGGACGAAGCGGCCGAGAAAGAGAAACCCGCCGATACGGCAGCCGAGGAGGAAGAGGCTGTGGAATCTGAGGCTTCGGGAACCTAAGTATGAGTCTGAACAAGGTCACAATGATCGGCAACGTCGGCACCGACCCGGAGATGCGTTACACGCCCTCCGGCGCTGCGGTAACCGACTTCCGCCTTGCGGTGAGTCGCCGCTACTCAACGCGCGACGGCAACCAGCAAGAAGAGACGGAATGGTTCACCGTCACCGCATGGGAACGCCTTGCAGACACCGTTAACCAGTACGTCACCAAGGGCATGAAGGTCTACGTGGAGGGCCGTCTGAAGAGCCGTAGTTACCAGGGTAACGACGGTCAGATGCGATTCTCGAACGAGATCAACGCCCAGACCGTATTGTTCCTTGACCGAGGTGGCTCGGACCGGAGTGGCACGCAACAACAGTGGAACGAAGAAGGGGGCGGCGGGACCGCCAACGCTCCACGGCAAGAAGCGCCTTCGGACCCGTCAGGGCCGGAGTCGCCGAGCGACGTAGAGGACCTGCCCTGGTAGTACTTGGTACCACGGAGCCTCTCAAATCGCTTTGACCGAAGCTTGCGTCGCACATTCCGGCACATCCAAGGACGGAATGCAGCGGCTTTTTAAGGAAACATTTCAACAATGACCAGTCAATCCTTTTCCTCCGCGCTCCGACAAGATTCCGGTCGTCCCGGCGGACCGCCCCAGGGTGGGCCGCGTGGCGGCGCAGGCGGCGGTGGTGGCCGTCAATTCGGAGGCGGCAGGCCCGGTGGCGGTGGCGGCAGGCCCGGTGGCGGAGGCGGCAGGCGTTTCGGACGGCGGCGCGTTTGCATGTTCTGCGTCGACAAGATGCATCGCGTGGACTACAAGAACCTGGAACTTCTCCGGCGTTACCTCGCCGATTCGGCCAAGATCGAAGCGTCCCGGAAGTCCGGCACCTGCATGAAGCACCAGCGCGTCCTCCGTCGTGCTCTGCTCAGGGCGCGCCACATGGCGTTGCTCCCGATAGCCGACAACCATTTGAAGATGACAGGATCGGTCGCGGAACAGCAGGAAGGGCCGTCCGTCCCGGAAACCGCTGAAACTGAAGCACCAGAAGGCGCCGAAGAGGCCGTCGCCAGCACGGACGAGGTCGCGCCTGAGGCGGCTACCGATGCGCCGGCCGATGAGTCTTCTGACGACGATCCGGAAGCATCTACCGACGAGTCCTCTGACGAAGAAGAGTCCGCGGAAGATTCGGAAGACTCTGCCGATCAGTCCTCTGACGAAGAAGAGTCTTCGGGTGACGAACCGGCCGCAGCGGATGAGTCGTCAGACGAGGTTGAGGCATCGGAAGAGTCTTCGGATGAAGAGGTTCCTGAAGAAGAAGACTCCGGCGATGAGGATGAATCCGAATCGGACCACTCCGATGGCGAACAGACGGACGAAGAAGACAAGGACTAAGGACCGAGGCATCTGATCTGCGCTGATCGAGGAACGCCCGGTTCGCGCCTGACACCTGCGCAGTCCGCACCGGTCTGCCAGCTGCGGAGACCCATATTCCATGCCTAGCGACGGAACCGCCGACCCGGAAATCAACGCCCAAGATCTTCCCGAAGATCTAACGTCGGAGCAACGGCCCGCGGCACGCCCGCTCAGCCGCCGTGAACTGGTCGCCCAGAAACAGGCCCAGGGCCGACGTAACCGCCCGTTCATAATCGGCGGTGTCCTGATATTCCTCGCCATCCTGTCGGTGCCGATCTATGGCTTTGTGAGTGAGTTCGTACTTCCCTCACGCCAAGTCGCTGTGCAGGTCAATGACGTCACGTACACACGCGGCGATATCGTGGACTTCGTGCGGTTCCATCAGCGTCTGGCGCTGGAGGCCGGCGACGAATTTCGGATCACTGACCAGCTTCTGACCGCCCTCGAAACCATCTCCGAGAACGAGATCGCTTATCAAAAGGCGCCGTTGTTGGGCATCACCGTGACAGAAGAAGAGGTCCAGGGCGCTATCCGTGAAACGATCGGCTTCTCGGGGCTCTCGGCCTCGATGGCCGCCGAGTCAGGCGTGAGGTCGGATATCGCCGAGTCCTTCCGACAACTTCTCAACCGGATCCAGCTGAGCGAGAAGGCATACACCGAGATCATCAGGAAAAGCCTCTTCCGTGAAAAGGCGCGCCTGGCGTTGCGGCTGAAAGTGCCTCACCTGCAGGCACAAGTCCATCTGTACGCCCTTGAGTTCAAACGAGACACGAACCCCGACATCGACCTCGCGATGCGCCGGCTCGCGACCGGAGATTCCATCGAGCAGGTCGCAATTGACCTGTCGGAGGAGTTGGCTGTGACCCGGACCCTTGGCGATATCGGATGGCTCCCGGAGAGCGTTCTCCCAGACCTGGATGTCGAGAATCTGGTGTTCGGTGTGAACGAAGCCGGCGAGAGAAATCTCCCACTGAACACCCTCAGCGAATCCCAGTGGGATGGCGAAAGCGCCGTCTACCGTTACTACTACATCGACGAGACGTCCGACGCACGTGAACTGGACGACGAAGATCTGGATCTACTTACCGACCACTCGCTGGCGGTCTGGCTTGAGGACCAACGTGTCGCGCTTGATAATTACAAGCTGATATTCAACAGCGAGATTTTTGAGTGGATCGGCACACAAGTTCTCAACACCGGCATCGCGGTCGAGACTCCGACACCGGTCCCCGGTTCGGCCCCTGTCGACCTGGGTGATCTGCTCGAAGGAGGCAACTAGCAGTCATGGACCCAAGCGCGAACGGCGCGCCCGTTGGAGTTGGACTGCTGGGTCTCGGCGTTGTCGGATCGGCGGTCGCAGCTTCATTAACATCGGCGGACGCACGGCAAAGAGGCATCCGTCTGTGTGCGGCGCTTGTGCGAGATCCGTCACGGAAGCGCGCTGTGGAGTTGGCGCCCGGGACCACGACAACAGACCCTGAATCCGTCCTTGGCTCACCCGACGTCGACATCGTTGTTGAGCTCATGGGTGGCGAAGAGCCGGCGCTGACATACATCTCAAGCGCCTTGTCCGCCAGCAAACACGTCGTCACCGCCAACAAAGAGGTGATCTCCAAACACGGGGAGCGTCTCCGGACGCTGGCCTCTGAGAACAACGTGTCGCTGCAGTACGAGGCCAGCGTCGGCGGCGGAATCCCGATCATCAACCCGCTCCTGAACGACCTCACCGCCAACAAAATTCTCGGCATGCGGGCGATCATCAACGGAACGACCAACTACATACTGACGCAGATGGCGGCGGACGGTGCGACGTTTGAAGACGCCCTCGCTGACGCCCAGCGTCTGGGTTACGCAGAAGCGGACCCCACAGCAGATGTCGATGGCTTTGACGCAGCGTACAAGATTTCGATCTTGGCGCGGCTGGCGTTCGGCGTGGCCGCTCCGTTCGAGGTCATATACCGCGAGGGGATCAGGCGCACGGCGGCGCAGGACTTCCGTTACGCAAAAGAGCTCGGTTACACCATCAAACTCCTCGCTGCGGCGCGCCGGGAAGACGGCGGGTTGTTGGTGCGGGTGCACCCCACCCTCGTGCCGGCCGATGTGCCAATGGCGAAGGTAGAGGGCGTGCTCAACGTCGTGGAAGCGGAAGGCGATCTCGTGGGACCGCTGTGGTTCCAGGGTCGGGGGGCAGGCGCGGAGCCCACGGGTAGCGCCGTCATGGGCGACATTCTCCGCACCGTTTCCGTCATCAGGGGCGGCGGGCACGTTCCGGAGGCCAGGGGAATCGACCCGGATCTGGCCCTGCTGGACATGGCCAGGCACGTGTGCAAGTACTACATCCGGCTCACCGTCCGTGACCGACCGGGCGTCCTGGCACAGATTGCGGGGGCTCTTGGCGACGGGGAGATCAGCATCGATTCCGTGCTCCAGGTGGACTCGGACCCGGAACTCGGGAACGCCGATCTCGTGATAATGACTCACCCCGCACGAGAGGCTAATATGCAAAGAGCGGTCGAGCGTATCGACGCCCTTGGCGATGTGGACACCGTCGCGAACCTGATTCGGGTGGAGTCTTACCCCTCTGACGGGTAACCAACCGCCATGATGAACCCCGTATCTGACCACGATCAAAATCAATAATCCTGGACCCGATCAAGCTGGGCCAAGCGCGCAAGCGAGCGACGCCATCAGCCGACGGGCCTTGCACGGAGCTTCTGCGTGGGAATGCTCGGCGGCATAATGGAGCGGTACGGCAGTTATCTGCCGATGACCCCCGGTACGCCAATTGTCACCCTGGAAGAGGGAAGCACGCCCTTGGTACGCTCACGGGTTATCGGACCGGAGCTTGGGTGTGAGGCCCTTTATTTCAAGCTAGAAGGCTCCAACCCCACCGGTTCTTTCAAAGATCGCGGAATGTGCTTTGCGGTCGCCAAGGCGATCGAAGGCGGGGCGCAACACATCATCTGCGCCTCCACGGGCAACACCAGCGCCTCCGCCGCCGCGTACGGAGCGCGTTACGGCCTGAGCACCGTCGTGGTCGTACCGGCCGGAGAGATCGCCATCGGCAAACTTGCGCAAGCGATGGCGTACGGGGCCAGGATAGTGGCCGTGAACGGCAATTTTGACGACGCCTTGAAGCTCGTGCGGGAAGCCGCAGAAAGACTTGAGCTAGCGCTCGTAAACTCGGTCAACCCGTACCGGATCGAGGGTCAGAAGACCGGGGCGTTTGAGATAGTCGACGAGATCGGCGACGCCCCGGATCTCCTGTCTATCCCCGTCGGCAACGCCGGGAACATCACGGCGTACTGGCGCGGATTTAACGAGTACACAGACAAGACGGATGGGCGCGTGCCGCGCATGATGGGTTTCCAGGCCGCCGGCTCGGCGCCCATCGTAAACGGCGCCCCGGTCCTCAAGCCGCGCACCATCGCATCCGCAATAAAGATAGGGAATCCCGCAAGCTGGGGCTTCGCAGAGGCCGCACGGGACGAATCTGATGGCTTGATCGAAGCCGTGACGGACGATCAGATCATCGATGCCTATCTGAAACTGGCCCGCCAGGAAGGAATTTTCTGCGAACCAGCCTCCGCCGCATCGGTCGCCGGGGTGCTAAGGTTGCCCGAACTTGGAGTATCTTTAACCGGTCGCACCGTTGTTTGCATCTTAACCGGCAACGGATTGAAAGATCCGGCCACGGCGGAACAGCGCGCCTCTGTAGAGCTCGAGTACGTCGAGCCGGAGTTCGCACAGTTCGAGGCCGTTATCAGGGGCGACACGTAATCATCCAACTCAATCTCCAACTCAATCACGGATACAGGTCTACGGACACGTCAGAAATAAACCTGCCGGATAAGAGCGGACGGGTCGCCCATACCCGCGTTCTGGTTTTTTGTCGTCTTCAAGAGTGTTGCAGCGCGCACCCGAGGAACGCGTCTCTGTGAGCGATATACAGGTCAGTATCGAGACCTTCGATAGCGTAGGGGAGGATTGGGAGCGGCTTTTGATCGAAGCGCCTGACCTTTCTCCTTTCGCCACCCCCGCCTGGCAAGAGACCTGGTGGCAGATGTTCGGCGGAGACGCCGATCTAAAGTTGCTCACGGTGTGGCAGGACGGCGACGTAAAAGGGCTGGCGCCGTTCATGCGCCGGGGCGACGAGGTGTCATTCCTCGGGGAGTCAGACCTGGTGGACTACCACCACTTCCTCCACTCCGGCATCGACGATTCAACCTTCTACGACACCGTGTTCGGGCACCTGACCGGCGTTGAGTCGTTGAAATCGCTCAGGCTGACCTCCGTTCCTGAATGGTCGGCCGCGTACACCGCTGTGCCGGCGGCGGCCCGAGCGGCTGGCTGGCAGGTTGAAGAGACCTTTGAGGACGTTTCTCCCGGCATAGAACTCGCGGATGACTGGGAGAGTTACGTCTCCGGTCTGTCCAAGAAAGACCGCCATGAGCTGCGGAGGAAGCTGCGCCGGTTGGAGCGGTCCGCCGAGATAACGCACGTCGAGTACTGCACTCCGGAAGACATCGCCGCTAACCTGGATGATTTCTTACGCCTTCACCGCATGAGCACGCCGGACAAGGCGGAGTTCATGACGGATTACCGGGAAGAGTTCTTCCGGGCCGTTGTCATCAATCTGGCCAAAGCGGGCATATCCCGCCTCTACTTCCTTGAGATCTACGGCGAGCGAGCTGCCACCTCCGTCTGCTTCGTGCACGACGATAGCCAACTCGTCTACAACAGCGGATACGACCCGGAGCAGCGGGCACTAAGCGTAGGCCTGCTGAACCACGCAATGACCATCAAACTCGCCATCAAGAACGGGATTCGATACTTCGACTTCCTTCGAGGCGACGAGTCCTACAAGTACCATCTTGGAGCCCATGATCGTTCCCTCTACAACCTGGTGGTCACCCGGGCTTAACGGCTCTCGATCCCAGGAAATCCCGAGGTCCTCAGGGCGTCCAACTCGCCCCGAACTCCGTGTCGCCGTCCTTACGGTGCACGGCTGCCCCGTCGTGCGCGCAGGCGAAAAAGACGCCGGCGGCATGAACGTGTACGTGCTGGCGACCGTCAACGAACTGGCGTCGAGGGGCGTCAAGGTGGATGTCTTCACCCGCTCCCATGATCCGTCCGATCCGCAGGTGATCGAGCTATCGCCGGGTGCGCGCGTGATCCACTTAGAGGCGGGACCGATCCGGCCGGAGAAGAACGCCGTCTTCGATCTCCTCCCGGAGTTCACCGATCGCGTAGCTGATTACGTCAACGATGAGGGTGACGGATACGATGTGATTGTCAGCCACTACTGGCTATCCGGCCTTGTCGGCGAAGAGCTTGCGAGCCGATGGGAACTCCCGCACGCCACAAGTTTCCACACACTGGCTGAGGTCAAACGGCGGGCGCGACCGGGAGAGGTCGAGATACCCGAACGGGTCTCAGGCGAGCGGAGTATCGCTCGGAACGCTGACCGGGTCATCGCATGGAGCTCACATGAGCGCGACCTGCTAGCAGAACTGTACGGAGCGAGTAGAGACAACATCCTCATCATCCCGCCGGGTGTCGACACGAAGATGTTCCGACCTCACGACAGGTTGAAGTCCCGCCGGCGGCTCGGCCTTCCGGAGAGCGGCAAGATCCTGATGTACGTCGGGCGCGTTGAGCGGCTCAAGGGCATCGAGATCCTCATCCAGGCCGTCGCCGGGATGGAGGAGGAAGACGATGTCACGTTGCTCATCATCGGCGGCGACGAAATCGATTCTGAACGACAACGCCTCGGACAGGTCGTGGAACGGCTTGGAATCACAGACCGGGTGAGGTTCCTATCGTCAGTCAAACAGGACCAGTTGCCGGAGTACTACTCGGCGGCTGATGTCTGCGTATTCCCGTCCTACTACGAAAGCTTCGGGCTGGCGGCACTTGAATCGATGTCCTGCGGCACGCCTGTGGTCGCCTCACGCGTCGGCGGCCTGCCGTCGATCGTCCGGGAAGGCGAAACTGGGTATCTGATACCCACACGCTGTCCCGCGGCTTTCATCCAGCGAATAGAGATACTGATCACAAACGACCATCTTAGGACGCTCATGGGACGGGCAGCCCGGGAACGAGCACTCGAGCTGGGCTGGGGCGTGGCGGTGGACCGACTGCTGAGCGTGTTTTACGACCTGGGTGCGGAGCGCGCAGCTGGAGCCAGCGGAATTCCGGCGGCAGACTAAGTTCTTCGTCGTGCAGTAAGGGCTGTATGGCAACACGTCCACGGCCGTCCTTCGAGAGCTATATGGCGGTCAAAACGCGCACCCACAACAAGTCATCCTGAGTCCGCAGGCGAAGGATAGCGCCGGTGGCAAAGCACAGATCGATCCGACGTACCGCCATCAACCGGCGAGATTCTTCGTGATGTTGCAGCCACATACTCAGGTGATCACACAACGGGCGGGGCAAGCGCCGCCCCGACGGTGGGGGCAAACGTCGAAAACAGTGACCCGACTGGATTCCCGAATCTCGGGAACGACGGACGCAGAAGGCTCCGTATCGTCCGGTTTTTGCTCCCTCTCCCTCCACAGGAGAGGGTCGGGGTGAGGGTGGTCCAAGCACAAGCCACTACTGCGACATCACTGAATATGTGCGACGCAAAGCCCCCACCGTAACCACACCCTCTACCGGGTGACGCTCTTTTGGTACCAGAACTGCTCGCCGACCTTTTTGAAACCCAGGTCCTTGTAAATGCGCCGTGCTGACAGGTTTTCGCCGTCCACCTCCAGGTCGATCACGGAAGCGCTGCGCTCCCTGAGGTGACGCAGCCCGGCAGCGATGACCGCCGAACCCACTCCGCGCCCCCTCTGATCTGGCCGGACGCCCGTCATCTCGATCATCCCGCTGGTCTCAGCTTCGCCCTCGGTCACGCTGGTCCACACATAACCGATCACATCGCCCGACGCCACGTCTTCGGCGATCAGGATGTCCCCCGGCACGCCTCTCATGGCGACGTATCCTGCGATCTGTTCCGGCGTGTTCGGAGCAAAGCCAAACGACCCCTCAAATGCAGCGTTCTGCACTGAGGCCAGATCTGCCTCGTCGGCGCCCGACACAAACGGACGAAGAGAGACTCCGACCGGCAGCGGTCGGTAATCGCCTTCAAGATAGGCGGGCGCTGGCCGGTACTTGAGTTCATTGAACGTGCGGATCCGCTCGTAACCGGACGTGCCCATGAATGATCTCAGGACCCGATTCGTGTGGTGAACATTCACCTGGTGGACCGCCACACCAGCCTCGTCCGCCCGGCGCTCCAATCGCGCCAGAAGCAATCGACCAACACCCTGACCTCGCCCGCCCTCGATCACGCCGAACTCCCCCACCGCACGACCGATCGACGGTTCCACCGCAGCTATGGCGCAGCCAACGACAACGCCGGATCTCTCGGCGACGAAAACGTTGTCGAGCGGATCGGCGCCCGGAAGCTCCAGCCGCGCCCGGAAATGTGGCCGCTCTTCATCGGCGTCCGTATCGGACATGCCGATGACTGCTGCGCGCGTGTCGAAAACGACGTCAAAGTCGTCCCATGTGAAGTTACGGATATCGGCTGCGTCGCTCAAAGAGACTCCCGTCACGGCGCCGTGTACGGCCAGGGGTCGCCAGCACCGAATGTCTTCGCTTTTGCGGTTGGAAAGAAGCGGCAGGATATCACCGGCGGCAACGCCGGGCGGCTTCAGGGGAGAGCGGTTGAGGAGCGGTGCAGAACACTCGATCGTTATTGTTGCCGCGATGAAATTTAGGGCAACCGTGCTCCTCTGGTCGATATTTGAAATTGGAAATCGATGGGAATGGACTTTTGTCCCTCTAGGGATCGGGTGGTTCGTGCTGATCTCATGGCCCCTCGGAAAGTTCGTCCATTCGTTAGGCAAGTACTCCATTACGAATGGGCGTGTCAACTCCCCGATGCCCAAATTCGTTGACTACGGTTATCCACAGGCAATACAATTGTCCCCCATATGCTTTGACGGGGAGTAGTACCGGATAGGCGGGCTGAGCCGGTGGTTGTGTGAACCGGCGCCCGACCTCTGGGAACTCACCCCTGAGCTTCTGACCTGATCGACTACTCGTGGCTGCCAGGGTCAGACGGACGCCCCCGTTAACGGCATCGAGTGGTTTCGATCAGCGTTTACGCCGATCGGGACAACAAAGGTGGTACCGCGGGAGTAAGTCTCGTCCTTTGAGAGGGCGGGGCTTTTTTTGTGCGTGTCCCCCGGAGGGGCCGGGAATAGGCGAAGGAACCCACTCACCCCAACCCTCTTCCTCCGGGAGAGAGGGGGGCACTAGGAAGATCGGGGTCGGAGAAAATTCTCCCTCACCCTAACCCTCTCTCGATAGGAGAGGGGATAAGAAGACAGGTAGTCATGATCAAGACAGGTGGTCAGATAGTCTGCGACGCTCTCGTTCGCGAGGGTGTCAAAGTCATTTTCGGGCTTCCGGGCGGAGCGATTTTACCGCTCTATTCAACGCTCGGAAGTTACCCGGAGCTGCGCCACGTACTGGTACGACACGAGGAAGGCGCCTGTCTGGCCGCTGACGGCTACGCACGCGCTTCCGGCGACGTTGGTGTCTGCATGGCGACGTCCGGTCCCGGCGCGACCAACCTGATTACAGGTCTGGCGACGGCGATGATGGACTCCGTTCCCCTCGTCGCAATCACCGGCCAGGTCGGGCGCGCGGCGATTGGCAGCGATGCCTTCCAGGAGACCGACATCACCGGCGCTACTCTTCCGGTCACCAAGCACAACTATCTTGTGATGGACACGCGCGACCTCGCGGCCACAATCAAGGAAGCCTTCCACATCGCCCGAACAGGCCGACCAGGCCCGGTCCTGATCGACATCCCGCGCGATGTACAGGCCGGCGAGATCAAGTTCGATGAAGCAGAGTGGGACAAGCCGGTCTCGCTGCGCGGCTACAACCCGCCGACCGTGGGGGACGTGGACGATGTCGCGGCCGCCGCAAAGCTGATCAACGAGGCGGAAAAACCTGTGATCCTTGCCGGACACGGCGTCATCATTTCGCGCGCTTACGAGGAGCTCCGAGAGCTGGCGGAAAACGCCCAGATCCCGGTGGTCACGACGATGCTCGGCATCAGCGCGTTCCCGGAGGACCACGTGCTCAGCGCGGGCTTCCCCGGCATGCACGGCATGGCCTATGCCAGCCTCGCATTGGACCAGGCGGACCTGATCGTCAACATTGGGGCGCGTTTCGACGACCGAATCACCGGCGACACGAAGCGCTTCGCGACAAACGCGAAAAAGATCCATATCGACATCGACCCGGCCGAGATCCACAAAAACATCAAGGTCGAGGCCCCGGTCACGGGCGACGTGCGCCACGTCCTGGGCCAGTTGAACCCGCTTGTCGCGAACACCACGCACCCTGTGTGGATCCAGCACATCGAACAGCTGAAGGCCGATCACCCGTCCCTGAGGATTCGTGAGACGGACGAATTGCTCGGGCAGCACGTGGTGAAGGCGATCTCGGACGCCACGAAGGGCGACGCCCTGGTTGTGTCCGGCGTTGGCCAGCACCAGATGTGGGCGGCGCAGCACTACCAGTTCAAGAACGCCAACTCGTGGTTCTCGTCCGGCGGCGCCGGCACGATGGGCTACGAGGTCCCGGCCGCTATGGGCGCGCAGATCGCGCACCCGGAAAAAGAGGTGTGGACGTTCGCCGGTGACGGCGGGATTCAGATGACGCTGTCCGAGTTCGCGACCATCGCCGAAAACAACCTGCCTGTGAAGATCGCCATCCTGAACAACGATATGCTCGGGATGATCACGCAGTGGCAGGACATGGTGTTCGACAAGAACTTTTACGCCAACAGCTACACGGGCAACCCGGACTTTGTGAAGCTGGCGGACGCTTACGGCATCAAAGGCATACGCGTCACCAACCAGGACGCGCTTGAAGGCGCAATCCTTGAGGCGCGCGCGCATCCCGGACCGGTCGTGATCGACTTCGTTATCTACGCCGATGAAAACGTCTACCCGATGATCCCGTCCGGCCAGTCGGTCGAACAGTTGATCGAGGAGAACCTCTGATGGCGGACATCCAGGCAAACGGACTGGCGCGGCGCACCCTGGTTGCGCTGGTCGAAAACAAGCCCGGCGTCCTGGCCCGCATCGCGAGCCTGTTCCGCCGGCGCGGCATCAACATAGCCAGCCTCGCCGTGGGCGCTTCCGAACAGAAAGACCTGTCCCGGATGACCTTCGTCGCGGAGGGCGACCCGTCCACCGTCGGCCACATCGCGAAACATCTGGAAAAGCTGATCGAGGTCGTCGACGTCGCGGACATAAGCGACAACAACGTTGTGTGGCGTGAGCTGGCGATGGTCCGTGTCCGCGCCACGCAGGACAGCCGGCCACGTGTGATCCAACTGGCGAACATCTTCCGTGTGAGCATCGTCGACGTGGGCGCAGAGACCGTGACGATGGAGATCACCGGCGACACCGACAAGATCGACTCCATGATCACGCTGATGGAAGAGTTCGGCGTGGAGCAAGTCATGCGCACCGGCCGGGTCGCTATGTTGCGCTCCGCCCTATCGCCGGGTGGCGAGGACGGCGCGTACAGCAAAACGCTTGCAGGCAACATCATCGCCCGCGAGGGCCTGGAATCCGGCAGCGTCTAAGCGCGCCAGAGCGAATCCCAATAACCCGTAATCAAGTATTAGCGGCGTATCAACGCCAAGAGGAATCTGGATGGCGACTCTCTACTACGACAAGGACATCGACACGACTCCCCTGAATGAGTCGAAGATCGCGATCCTTGGCTACGGCAGCCAGGGCCACGCGCACGCCCAGAACCTGCGCGACAGCGGTTTTGAAGTGATCGTCGGGCTGTACGAAGGTTCCAAGTCCCAAGCTGTGGCAGAGGAGGACGGTCTGGAAGTCCTGACCGTTGCCGACGCTGCGAAGGCGGCGGACGTGGTGATGTTCTGCCTGCCGGACACGACCGTGGCCGAGGTATACAAGAACGAGGTCGCTGACAACCTGGAACCGGGCAACATGCTGATGTTCGCCCACGGCTTCGTCATCCACTACGAACAGGTCAAGCCACCCGAAGGCATCGACGTAACGATGATCGCCCCCAAAGCCCCCGGTCACCGCGTGCGGGCGGTGTACGAGCGGGGCCTAGGGGTACCGTCCCTGATCGCCGTCCATCAGGACGCGACCGGCAACGCCCACGCCCGTGCGTTGGCCTACGGTGCAGGCATCGGAAGCGGCCGCGCAGGGATCCTTGAGACGACTTTCAAAGAGGAAACGGAGACCGACCTCTTCGGTGAGCAGGCCGTTTTATGCGGCGGGGTCACATCCCTTATCAAGGCCGGCTTCGAGGTGCTCACAGAAGCGGGTTACCAGCCGGAGTCGGCCTACTTTGAAGTCCTCCACGAACTGAAGTTGATCGTGGACCTCATCTACACCGGAGGTCTCGAGGGTATGCGCTACTCGGTCAGCACGACCGCAGAGTACGGCGACTACACCCGGGGACCGGAAATCATTGGCCCAGAGGTCAAGGAAAACATGCAAGAAGTTCTCAGGCAGATCCAGTCTGGCGAGTTCGCCCGGGAATGGATTGCCGAGAACGACGAAGGCCTGCACCGCTACACAGCGTTGGCGGAGGCAGACAAGGCTCACCCGGTCGAGGAGATCGGCCGTGAGTTGCGCAGCATGATGCCCTGGCTGGAGTCGACAACCTAACCCCGGAAAGATCGCCGCACCCTGGAGCGTTACAGACAACACTCTGAGGCGAAAGAAAGCACCCTGAGGTTCTCGAAAAGTGCTCACAGGGACGGCAATCAAGGCGGGGACGGGAGTTCAAAAATGGCAGAGACCGACGTAGCAAGAAAAGACAAAGTAATCATCTTTGACACTACCCTCAGGGATGGTGAGCAGTCGGCCGGAGCGGGCCTGACGCCGGACGAAAAAATGCGGATAGCGCGGCAACTCCAGAAACTTGGCGTCGATGTGATCGAAGCCGGGTTTGCCGCCAGCTCTCCCGGAGACTTTGAAGCAGTGCAGCGGATCGCCCGTGCGATCAAGGGACCGATCATCGCCTCACTCTCTCGTGCGGTGCCCGACGATATCGACGCCGCCTGGGAAGCGATCAAGGACGCAGAACGACCGCGTATCCACACCTTCCTTTCCACCTCTGAGATCCACATGGCGCACCAGATGCGCAAGAACGCCGAAGACATCCTCGGGATGGCCGTCGACGCCGTGACCCGGGCCAAGTCACTCTGCGAAGACGTCGAGTTCTCGCCGATGGATGCCACGCGGACCGATCCGGAGTGGCTCTACAAACTGGTCGAAGCGGTGATCGATGCCGGGGCGACCACGGTCAACATCCCTGACACCGTCGGCTACTCAAACCCGGTCGAGTTCGGCGCGCTCATAAAGGGCGTGTTCGACAACGTCCCGAACATCGACAAAGCGACCATCAGCGTCCACTGCCACAACGACCTCGGGCTCGCCGCCGCCAACAGCCTGGCCGCGGTTGAGAACGGCGCGCGCCAGGTCGAAGGTTGCATCAACGGACTCGGCGAGCGCGCCGGGAACGCTTCGCTTGAAGAGGTGATCATGGCGCTGGAGACGCGCCAGGACCACTACGGTGCCAGGAGTGACATCAACACCGAGGAGATCGGCCCATCAAGCCGGCTGGTAGCAGACCTGTTCGGTTTCGCCATCCAGCCGAACAAGGCGATCGTTGGCCAGAACGCCTTCCGGCACGGCTCGGGCATCCATCAGGACGCCTACATCAAGGAACGCACCACGTTCGAGATCATGGAGCCGGATTCGGTTGGTTGGCGTGGTGAAGCCATCGTCATGGGCAAGCTCTCAGGCCGGGCGGGGCTGCGTTCACGACTCGGCGACCTGGGCTTCGAACTCAGCGACGAAGAACTGACCGACCTGTTCCCGAAATACAAGATCTTGGCTGACCAGAAACGCGAGGTCACGGATTTCGACCTGCAGGCGCTCATGTCGGAGCAGCATCGATTCTCTGACACAGACCTTCAGTACCGCTTCGAGGGCGTGAAGGTTGAGTGTGGAGACATGACCACGCCGGTCGCTACGGTGACGATCACGCTCCCGGATGGAGAGGCAAAGACCGTGACGTCTGAGGGCACCGGTCCGGTGGACGCCGTTTGCAAGGCGATCGATCAGATCGTTGAGCAGCAGTGCAACCTGACGGAGTTCGCGGTCGCATCGGTCACGGACGGCATCGACGCCATCGGCGAGGTGACGATACGTGTCGAGGATGAAGCGGGACACATTTACGCTGGTCGCGGCGGCGATACTGACATCATCGTCGCCTCCGCGAAGGCTTATATCAACGCCATCAACCGGATGGGCGTTCTCGGTCCCGACCAGACCGGCATTACGTTTACCGAATGAACAACAAGTAACAACCGGAAAACCGATAGAGCTTTAGAATTGCGCCCTGATCATTTGGATCGACCGGGGCGCAGTTCTGCCTTGACGCTTTGGCTTTCTACCCACCACCAGACCTGAAATTCAAATACGGAGAGACTGAATCCAGTTATGCCCAAGACGATGCCAAAAACGATGTTTGAGAAGATCTGGGAGCAACACGTTGTTCAGGAAGAGGAAGGCAAGCCCTCCCTCCTCTACATCGACCTCCACCTCATCCACGAGGTGACATCGCCTCAGGCGTTTGAGGGACTCCGGCTTGTCGATCGTAAGGTCCGCCGCCCCGATCTTGTGCTAGCCGTCGCAGACCACGACGTGCCGACCACGCCCCGCGACACAGAGGTCATCATTGAAGACCCGATCGCAAAGCAGCAGCTTGAAACACTGGACATGAACACGCGTGATTTCGGCATCGAACTCTTCGATATGTACTCCCCGGACCAGGGGATCGTCCATGTGATCGGCCCGGAGATGGGCGCAACACAGCCCGGCATGACGATCGTTTGCGGCGACAGCCACACCGCCACCCATGGCGCGTTCGGCGCGCTGGCCTTCGGCATCGGCACTTCCGAGGTTGAGCACGTCCTCGCCACCCAGTGCCTGATGCAGGCGCGCCCGAAGACGATGGAGGTCCGTGTGAACGGCGACCTTCAGCCGGGCGTGACCGGCAAGGACCTGATCCTGTCCATCATCGGCCAGATGGGCGTCGCCGGAGGCGTCGGGCACGTGATCGAGTTCACCGGTCAGGCCATCCGCGACCTCTCGATGGAGGGGCGGATGACGGTCTGCAACATGACCATCGAAGGCGGCGCGCGCGCCGGTATGATCGCACCGGACGAAAAGACATTTGAGTACCTGAAGGGCCGAAAGAAGGTTCCGCAGGGCGATGCTTTTGATCAGGCCGTTGAGGGCTGGAAGGAATTCGCCACGGACGAGGGCGCTGAGTTCGACGCACTTGTCGAGATTGATGCCACGGAGATCGAGCCGCGTGTGACCTGGGGGACGAACCCGGGCCAGGTTGCGGAGATCACCGGTAACGTACCTTCGCCGGAAGACTTCGAGTCGGCAGACGAGCAGGAGAACGCCGCCCGGGCGCTGGAATACATGGGTCTGATTGCCGGACAGCGCATCACGGATCTGAAAGTAGACCGGGTTTTCATTGGCTCCTGCACGAACGGCCGTATCGAGGATATGCGTGCCGCGGCGGCGATCGCAAAGGATCACAAGGTTGCGCCGGGCGTGCGGGCCATGATCGTGCCGGGGTCGACCCCGATGAAGAAGCAGGCGGAGGAGGAAGGTCTGGACCAGATATTCATCGAGGCCGGTTTCGAGTGGCGCACCGCGGGATGTTCCATGTGCCTTGGCATGAACCCGGACATCCTGTCCCCTGGAGAGCGCTGCGCCTCCACTTCCAACCGGAACTTTGAAGGCCGGCAGGGCCGCGGCGGGCAGACCCACCTGGTCAGTCCAGCGATGGCGGCGGCGGCGGCGATCGAAGGCCACTTTGTGGACGTACGAGACTGGGAGACGATGGAGGCGTAGCCGTGGCGATGGGGGCCATCACGGAACAAGAAATGTCCACCAGTCTCGACCAACCCGGTTACCGTTCCGGACGAACGCTTTTCATGGCGATCGCCGGCATCGTGAGCGTGATGGTGATCCTAGCGCTCGCCCTCGCCTGGGTGGACAGTAGGATGCTGAACGAGATCAACGACTACAAGTCGGCCGGCCTGACAATCCTCCCTTCAAACGCTGCGAACCCGGAAGAGCTGCTGGATTTTGCCGCTACAGAAGGATTCGCCTGTGATTCAATAGAGGACCTGTTCTCAGGGACCGGCTCGTGCGCCAACGTCCTAGACATAGCGAAGACCGTGAACGATTACAAATCAGACCAGTCCGTCATATGGGCCTGCATATTCTTCGCTACGATCGCACTGATAGTGGCGTTCACCATGTTCATCCATCAGGCGAGCTCCAACCTCAAGCACCTGCGTACTGAAGGCCAGAAGTTCACCCCGGGATGGGCCGTTGGCTGGTTCTTCATACCGCTCATGAACCTGTATAAGCCCATAGGGATCGTGCGTGAACTTGTGAAGGCTTCCGGCGCGACCGATACGAAAAATCCCGCGGCATGGCAGAATGGGAATCCGCCGGATGGACTGATGATCAGTTCATGGTGGACGCTCGTCATCTTCGCGATCCTGTTCGGGCCGCGCGGAATCGCCGTTTTCGTGGGACGCGACAACATATCGGACTGGGCGGCAGCAGGGCGGTTGCTTGTGTGGTCTGACCTTTTTCAGGTCCTACCGCTGGTTTTAACCGTTATTGTTGTCTTCCGTCTTCAGCGGGCACAGGAAATCAGGCGTCAACTTGTGCTTGCCCGACAAACCCGGGCAGGCAACAATTCGTAAGAACTCAACCAGATGGGAAGATTCGGCAACCGATACGCCACTTCCCCCGGAACTGATCTACAGGACAGAAAATTGGAACCTCTTAAGAAAGTGACCGGGGTCGTCGCGCCGCTCGACAGGGCGAACGTAGACACGGACCAGGTGATCCCAAAGCAGTTCTTGAAGCGCATAAAGCGGACCGGCTTCGGTGAGTTCGCGTTCTTCAATTGGCGATATCTGGAAGACGGCGTCCCGAACCCTGATTTCATCTTGAACAAGGCTGTGTACCAGGGCGCGCCGATCCTGGTGTCCGGACCGAACTTTGGATCCGGCTCGTCGCGTGAGCACGCGCCGTGGGCACTGAAGGAATACGGCTTTGTAGCCGTCATCGCCCCGAGTTTTGGCGATATCTTCCGCAACAACTGCTTCCAGAACGGGATGGCGCCGATCATCCTCTCGCAGGCCGGCGTGGACACCATCATGGCTCGCGCGCTCCGGAATCCAGGCTACAGCCTGACGGTGGACGTTGAGGGCCAGTGCGTTTACGACGACGAGGGATTCTCGGAATCGTTCACGATGGAGCCGTTCCGCCGCGAATCGCTGGTAAAGGGCCTCGACGAGATCGAGCGCTCGCTCCAAAATAACGAAGCTATTACCGAATTTGAACAGGCCCACCCAGCACGCTGGTAACTGGTGAAGTCGGAGAAGAATATTGGAACTCAAGATCGCTGTCATCGGTGGAGACGGCATCGGCCCGGAAGTAACGGCTGAATCCGTGAAAGTGCTCGACGCCGTGGGACGCCGCTACGGGCATGATTTCACTTGGAGAACGGGCGTCATGGGAGGCTGTGCGATAGACAAGTTCGGCACGCCTATCCCCGATAAGACGATGGACACGATCCTGGGTTGCGACGCCATCCTGTTCGGCGCTGTCGGCGGTCCAAAGTGGGACGATCCGCGGGCGAAGACGAGGCCCGAGGATGGCATCCTCCACATCCGTAAGGAGCTTGGCCTTTTCGCAAACGTTCGCCCGATCAAGGTTTACCCAGAGCTCGCCCACGCCTCTCCCCTCCGCGAGGATCAACTGCAGGGCGTGGACATGGTCATCCTTCGGGAGCTCACCGGCGGCCTGTATTTTGGCCGTCCGAAGAAGCGTTGGGAAAACGCCCGCGGTCGCAGGGCCGTCGACACCCTCTCGTACACCGAGAAGGAGATCGAACGCGTCGTGCGGGTTGGATTTGAGATGGCGCGCAACCGCCGCAAAAAGCTGACGTCCGTGGACAAAGCCAACGTCCTGGAGTCCGGGCGGCTCTGGCGCGAGATCACGATCGAACTCCACCACGAGTACCGAGATGTGGAGCTGGACCACGTGCTCGTGGATAATGCCGCTATGCAATTGATCACCAACCCGGCGCAGTTTGACGTGATCGTCACCGAGAATACTTTTGGCGACATCCTGTCCGACGAGGCTTCGGTGCTGTCAGGGTCGATGGGAATGCTCCCGTCCGCCAGCCTGACCAGCCCGCCCCCGAAAAAGGGCGTACGACGGCGGCGCGGCGGCAAGCCGGCCCTGTACGAGCCCATCCACGGCAGCGCGCCGGACATCTCCGGCCACGGCGTTGCCAACCCGGTGGCGTCACTGCTGAGCAGCGCGATCATGCTGCGCTGGTCGTTCGGTCTCCACGAAGAGGCTGACTCCATCGAAAAGGGCGTGGACGCAGTGATGGCAGAGGGCTTCCGGACGCGCGACATCGCCAGCGAAGGCGACAAGTGCATCGGCACCGTACAGTTCGGCGACATGGTGGCGAGCGCCGTCGGCGGCTAGGGCCCTTCGGGTGTTTTGGTGCGTCATCCCGAGCGTAGCCGAGGGACCTTCACCAGCGCACAGTCCGGTCAGGACACAACGATCCAGCGAAAACCTTTGACCTCCCTCACCCCAACCCTCTCCCACTGGGAGAGGGTGTGATTTGTCATAGGGGTACCCCCCACATAGGGGCGTATGCCAATACGCCCTCGCCCAACGTTCCAGTGAGGGTATCGTGTGCGATCAACGACATCCGTGACGGACCCCACTGCCAGTCCCCTTGGCAGGAGAATCCTTCTGTGGGGCGGGGGTGGCAAGACGACGCTGTCCCACGCGCTCGGCGCCAAACTCGATCTCCCGGTCGTGGAGCTGGACGCGCTGTTCCATAAGCCCAGCTGGGAGGAGCGCGACCCGGGCGAGTTCCGTAAACTGGTCACCGACACTCTGGCCGTCTGTGAGGAAGGCTGGATCGTTGATGGCCAGTACCTCGGCGCTCTCGGGGCCGAGGCGCTTGGACACGCGGACACGCTGATCTGGCTGGAACTGCCGTTCAGGACGACCTTTGGTCGAGTGTTCAAGCGCACCATCAAACGGGTCCGTGACAAGCAGCGAATCTGCGGTGATAACTACGAGACCTGGGGCAAGGCGTTCTTCAGTCGGGATTCCCTGCTCCTGTACCTGCTGAAAAGGCGGCTCTTTCATCACCGGGAGACACTGTATCGACGCGAGAACATGATCCGGGAGTACGGTTCCGGGCTGCGCATCATCCGGCTGAAGTCCGCAAAGGCGCTGAATCGCTTCTACGTCGAGCACGAGCTGGTACGAGTCTGAGCCTCGGAATGTCTCATAATGTCTCGGCTCAGGAAACTAGTCGAGCCACGCCATGTGCCGGACAACGATCGCGGCGTTGGCGTCCGACCACTGCGACGGCTCGCCTCCCAGACGGGCGGCGAGATAGTCGTCCATGATCGTCGTGTACTGTGGGGCCAGGCGTTCGTTGCCGCTCATCACGCCGCCGTCATCGAGAAAGATGGCCTCTATCCCGTTCAGCCTGTTTGTATTCATGTTCACTCCCGGCAACGGAGCAGTAGACCCGAACGCGCGACGGCGCGCAAATTAAGAGAGCCGGTTCAACGTCCCACCGACGGGATTTATCGCCTATCATCCCGGCGTCAGGAAAGAACCGGTCAACAGAGCCACCGGCTGGCCCGCCGTAGTCACAAGGGATGACGTTGAACGACAACACCTTCGAAATAGGGCTGCCCCGTTGCCGCGGACTTGTGTTTGACGGCAACTCGTTGCTGTTGGTCCGGTTCAACCCTCCAGAAGAGGGCGATCACTGGCAAATACCGGGCGGCGGCAGCGAGCCGGGCGAATCCTTGAATAACTGCCTTGTTCGTGAACTCAGGGAAGAGACCGGTCTCATCGTGGAGCCGGGACCTTTTCGCTATCTGTGTCACGTCGTCGATGGAAATATGATCCGGCCCCACATGTACTTCGAAGCAACTGCGGTCGGAGGTTCCCTGGACGACCTCGGCGGCATGACTTCCGAGGAGACAGAGTGGTTCGTCGAGCGACGGTTCGTTGAGCGCGCCGAAACGCTTGAAATACCGGCATTCCCACAACATGGCGTATGGACCCGGGTGTGGGACGACCGTGATCGCGGATTTCCGGAAACGCTGTATCTGGGAACGTTCACATGGAATGGCGCCCGGCTTGTTTCTACGGTTGGGACACAATCGAAACCGATCTCGTAAGAGTTATTGTCCATCCCTTCGACAACAGATCCAGTACCTGAACAACACCCGGACAACAGGAGAATCACAACCATGTCGACACGCCAGTTCACCGGCAACCCGTCCCAGGTGATGGTGGAGCAGCTCGCTGCGTCCGGCGTGAAGTACGTGTTCTACAACTCCGGGTCACGCGAGGCGATGTTCTTCGACGCCCTCCACAGCAACCCAGACGTGAACGGCATTCTTGCGTTGCACGAAGGCCCGGTAGCGGCGATGGCCGGTGGTTACGCGCAGGTACAAGGCGACCCCGCAGTGATGGTGGTCCACCTCGGGGCTGGACTGGCACAGTCGCTCGGCCAGTTGTTCAACGCATGGAACGGCGGCCTCCCCGTCGTGGTGATCTCGTTTCACGGCGACACCGGCAGTTTCGCCGACTCCGTGATGCTGAACATCGACCACGACTTCGGCCCCACACACCTGTCGGCGCCGTTCACCAAAGCCGCCTGGTCGATCATCGAATCCGAAGGCCTTCCCGAGGCTATCGAACGCGCCATAAAGGTAGCGACTGCAGCCCCCACTGGGCCGGTACATCTGGCCGTTTACGATCGGCTTCTGGACGCCGGACCGGTGACGGTGGACATCATCGAATCCCGTGCGCCGGCGATCCGTTCCGGTTACGCCGACGACTCCGACCTGATCCAGATAGCGGCCGCTTTAGACGCCGCCGAGCGGCCGCTGCTGTACGTCGGCGACGGCATCGGGAAGAGCGGCGCTTCCCAGGCCGTCACGGCGCTTGCGGAGCATTACGGCGCTGCGGTGGCGGTCGCATCGCCGGACCTGATCGGCGTTCCCATCGCGCACCAGCTCCACTGCGGGCCTTTTGGACCGGCGGCAACGACCGTCAAGCCTGACTGCATCCTCGCCATCGGCGTCCGCCACACCGGGGCCGGAACTCCCGGGGACTTCGCCGCGTTGAAATCGGCTGAGTCCGTGTTCGCGATCGGTTCGGACGTAGCGAACCTTCAGAACTTCCCATCGCTGGACAACGGCATCGTTGCCGACGAGGGCAAAGCGATCAGCCGGCTGTTGGAAATTTCACGCAACGCAAGCGATGGCGATGAGGACGAATACGCGGACCGCCGCAAGTCGGCGCAGGGCCACTCGGCTGCGTTGCGCGCGGCTCGCCGGGCTGTGTTGCAACCGGGCGGCGACCACGTCGTCCCCGGGCGTGTGCGGCCGCTCGTGCTGCTGGACGCCATCGAACAAGAGATGGCGCGCATCGGCGGTGGCATCATCACTTCCGAGCAGTTCGCGATACAGCTTGAGTGCATCGCAGAGGTCGAAGGCGGCGGGGTAAACACGCACCTGAGACGACCCGGCGAGTCCGAGGGATGGGGCATGGGCGCAGCCGCCGGGACGAAAGTCGCGGCGCCGAACACGCCGGTGATCGGGCTGGTCGGCGACGGCTCGGTCTACTACTCCGACAACGTATTCTGGACCGCCGTCGCCCACGGCATACCGGTCCTCTACATCATCCCGAACAACGCCGCTTACGGCATCGTCTCAACGCTCTTCGCTGCGGCTGGCGGTGTCATGACCGAGACCGGTCAGTTCGCCGGGGTCGGGCTTGAGGGTATCGATCCTCTTGGACTGGCGCGCGCCTACGGCCTGGAGGGCGAGCGCGTGGACGACGAAGCAAAGGTTGCGGAGGCCATCACCAACGGACTGGCGATCGTGGAGAAAGAGAAACGCCCGTACGTGCTGGACGTGCGCCTGCCGTCCGGTCTGCCGGTAGGCGCACGCGCGGCAGAACCGTTCCGGCTCGCAGACGCATAGAACCCACCACCCACCGTTGAAAGATTCAGACTCAGATGGCGTCCTTCCTGCCCGGCTTCACCTCCGGCTACGCTGACATGAACGGAACGTAGCTCTATTACGAGATGGCTGGCGCGGGTCAGCCGGTCGTGTTGGTCCACGGCCTCACCCTCGACACCCGCAGCTGGGACGGCCAGTTCGCAACCCTGGCCGCTAACTACCGCGCCATCCGTTACGACGCACGAGGCCACGACAAGTCGATCCGGCAACTGGACACTCCCTATTCCCTCTCAGGGGATCTACGCGGGTTGCTCGACGCACTCGGGGTAGATGGATCCCGAAACCTTCCACACCCACCACGGTGCGGCGACCCAGGCGAAAATCTCCATCAGAAATCGCAGCTCGGCCGATCCGATCGTGTAGTACGGATTATCGAATCTGCCGATAGTTTTCGAGTCCAATTCAACTGGCTCCAATTGGATGAACGCGGTTTCAAACCGCCTGAATCTGGGAGAGTTCAGAGCGTATCATCCGCACCCATGTCCACAAGAATGACCGGCAAGAAAGCTCTGCTTGAAATGCTCCGGGCCGAGGGTGTCACCCACATCTTCGGCAATCCCGGCACCAGCGAATCGCCCTTCCTTGACGCGCTGGAAGACTACCCGGATCTGCGCTACATCCTGACCCTGCAAGAAGGCGTCGCCGTGGGGATGGCCGACGGCTACGCTCAGGCTACCAACAAAGCCGCGTTCGTCCAGCTTCACATCGACTCCGGGCTGGCAAACGGCATCAGCCTGATGATCGACGCGCTGAACGACGGCACGCCGATGGTGGTGGTGTCCGGCAACTACGACACCCGGAAGCTGGCCGAGTTCCGGGCCGACCTACCGGCGCTGGTGCGGCCGGTTACCAAGTGGTCGGTAGAGGTCACTCACCCGGACCAGATGCCGAGCGTGCTGCGCCGCGCCTTCAACGAGGCCAACGCCGAACCCAAAGGGCCTGTGTACGTAGGTCTGGCCGGTAACGCATTGGACGGCATGGCCGAGATGAACATCGTACCGTCAAAGCCGATGTACACGTCGAGCGCGCCGGACCCCGCGGCGCTGGGTCGTATGGCGGACGTACTGGCGAGTTCCCGGCGCGCCCTGATGTTGCTCGGCAATCGCGTCGCCAAGTCCGACGCCGTAGATGAGGCGGTGCGCGTCGCTGAGCTTCTTGGGCTTCCCGTTTACACGACGCGCGGCTCGGAGGTCAGTTTCCCGACGAACCATCCGCAATACATGGGCGTTCTCGCCACGCGACGCCGTGAACACCGCCAACTTCTCGACGAGGCCGACGCCCTGCTGGCCGTGGGAGCGGAGGTTTTTGCCGACCTGTTTTATTTCTCCGACGTGCTCATGCCGGAATCGGCCACGGTGATCCACATCGACCAGCGTCCTGGGGCCGTGGGCAAGTCTGAGCCGACCGATATCGGGATTGTCGCAAGCCCGAAGCTGGCGCTGGCCGAGCTTGCAAACGCACTTGAAACGTTTATGACGGACGAGGCACGGGCCGCCGCCGCCGAACGCGCTGAACTGATCGCGAGCGTCAGGACGGAGGCGCGTGAGCGTTACGCCACCGCGGCGAAAGCGAAGTGGAACAACATCCCGATGTCGCCGGACCGGGCGCTGGCAGAGATCGCAGGTGCCCTTCCCGCCCGCACCATCGTGGTAGACGACTCGTCAAGCCACCGATTCTCCTTCAACCACTTCATGCAGTCGCTCACCCCGGACGAGCTGGTATCCAAAAAGAGCGGTTCCTTCGGCTGGGGCCTCGGGGCGACGCTCGGCACCAAGCTGGCGAACCCAGACCGCCCCGTGCTGGGGATACTCGGTGACGGCGGGGCGATGATGACCATCCAAGGGCTGTGGTCGGCCGCCAACGACAACATCCCGGCGGTGGTGGTCGTGCTGGACAACGGCGCATACCGGGTGCTCAAGACCAACATGGACATCTACAAGCGGGACGTCCTCAAGGAGCCGGAACCGGGCAGCAACTACCTGTACATGGACTTCCCGACGCCGTTCGACTTGTCCGTCGTGGCACAAGGATTGGGCGTCCACGGCGAGCGGATAACGGACCCATCGGAAATAGGCCCGGCGCTGGAACGCGCGTTTGCGTCCGGGAAGCCGGCTCTGCTTGATGTCGTGATCGACGGGGTTGTTTAACGGTGCGGGCAGCGGCCCGCCCTCGGGCGGATAGTCAGCCGCCCTTACGGTGTTGTTGAGATATGAGTCCAGCAACGCATTCACCACTCGTCGCCATCTTGGGCGATAATCCCGTCGAACGGTGCGCCCACCAGTAGTTATTACTCCTGATCCGAACCACACGCCCGCCCAGTGGAGAATTGAATGAGCACCTCATCTGAACCCGCAATTGGCTACATCCCACCAAAAGGCGAGTGGGAGCGACGCGAACCGGGCGCACTCGGTTTCGACCCGGCCGCGCTAGCGGATGCCCTCAAGTTCGCAGAGGCCACCGAGATCAACTGGCCGGTGGATCTCCACGATCGCGCGCCCAAAGGCGTGGCGCACCCCAACGACCGCGTCCTTGGTCCGCTCAAGAAACGCAGCACCCCGGCCGGACTCGTTATTCGTGGCGGCTATATCGTCGGCGAGTACGGCGAACCATCCAGCGTTGAAGTGACCTTTAGCGCCACTAAGAGCTACATCGCCACACTGGCGGGGCAGGCGGTCGAAAACGGGTTGATCCGCAACGCCGGGGATCGCGTCGCCGAATACATCGATGACGGCGGGTTCAGCTCAGACCACAACGCCAAAATCACCTGGGAGCAATGTCTCCAGCAGACGAGCGAATGGGAAGGGGAGCTGTTCGGGCTCCCGGACTCGATCGATCGCGGGCGCGTGGTTGGTTCAGACGCCGGTATGGCGGGCGATATCAGTACGGGAGTTGTCCATGACAGCAATTCGGCCCGTGAACTCCAGGAGCCCGGCACCTACTGGGAGTACAACGACGTCCGCATGAACCGGGTCGCGCTCTCTCTGCTGCGGCTTTACGGTGAGACGCTGCCGGCTGTTCTGAAACGCAACGTTATGGACCCGATCGGCGCGTCCGATACGTGGGAATGGCACGGCTACGAGACGTCGATGGTCGATCTGAACGGCAAGCGGGTGGAGTCGGTCGCCGGCGGCGCACACTGGGGCGGCGGGATCTGGATCAACACCTTCGACCACGCCCGTTACGGACTGCTCTGCCTCCGGCGCGGCCACTGGGGCGATCAGCAGATCATTCCCGAATCATGGATCTACGCCATGACCGAGCCGTGCACGATCAAGCCCGAGTACGGCTACATGTGGTGGTTGAACCACGAAGGCTCGCTGTCCGACGTCGGCTCGACCCGGAGCTTCGCGGCACGTGGTGCGGGTGGAAATGTCGTGTTTATCGACCCGGAGCGTGACATCGTGATCGTGGTGCGCTGGTGCGACGATCCGAAGGTCGTCGTGGATCGGATACTGGGCGCGCTTACCGCGTGATGCGGCGGCGTGGACTGTGGGCTCATCGAAAATACTTCTCCTTCATCCTCGCTTTCTCCCGCTGGGAGAAGGGATACCCCCCTCTCCCGCTGGGCGAGAGGGGTAAGGAAGAAGTTTGTAGCCCCGAAACGGTATCAATGCCCCAGACCTTATCCCGCTCGCTCAAGGACTGAAACACTGCAAATGCCTGACTACAACATCGAGATGCTTGCCGAGGAAAACGCGCTGGTTGGCGAGGGGCCTTGCTGGGACCCGCATCTGGGCGTCCTGTACTGGACCGACATCCGTAGCGGCCGTGTCTTCAAGTTCGACCCCGGGTCCAGCGAGAACGATCTGATCCACCACGGGAAGTACGTCGGTGGTATCGCCGTCAACAAGCAGGGCGGGCTGGTTTTCGGCACTTGGGAGGGCGTCATGTTGTGGCGATCGGACGACGACTTCCAGTGGCTCCACCACGGGTTGACCTATCAATTCAACGACTGTTTCGCCGGGCCGCGCGGGGAGTTCTACGGCGGTAGCTACTTCGATGGCGCAGCGCCCGGTGCGCTGTTCCGGTTTGAGCCGGACGGCCGGGTGGTGACAATCGCCGAGGACGTGGGCATCTCAAACGGCATGGGCTTCTCTTCAGACACCCGGACCTTTTATCACACCGATTCGCCCATACGGACGATCTTCGCCTACGATCACGACCCGGAAACCGGCGCGCTCTCCAACAAGCGTGAGTTCGTGAAACTGGATTCGACCGACGGCATCCCGGATGGCATGACTGTCGATGCGCAGGACCATGTATGGTCGGCCAACTGGGGCGGAAGCTGTGTGATCCGGTTCGATCCTGACGGTGTTGAGGAACGCCGTGTCAGCTTCCCGGCGACACAGACCTCTGCCCCGATGTTCGGCGGTGAAAACTACGGCGATCTCTACGTGACCACGGCGTACAACGGCACCGGCGGTCTGCCGGGCGGGCTGGAGCCGGCTGGTTACGATTTCAACGCCCATCGCGGCGGCGAGCTGTACCGGGTGCACCTGGGCGACCAGGGTATCCACGGCAAGCCGGAGTACGAGGCCAACTTCAAGTGGGCGGATCGGTAGCCTTTTTGGAATACGTGAATTTCGGAAAAGCGGGCGTCAAAATTTCAAGGCTGGCGCTCGGGCTTGGGTTCCGCGGTCAGTCGGACGCCGACGAGGGCGAACGCGCCATCGAACGCGCAATAGAGCTGGGCATCAACTTCATTGACTGCGCCAACGTGTACGGGCTTGAGGACGATCGCGCCAACGCCGGGACCTCTGAGCAGATCCTCGGGCGTGTTCTGAAGCGACACCGCAATGATCTGTTTATTTCGTCCAAGGTGTTCAGCCCGATCGGTGATGGACCCAATGATAGCGGTGCGTCCCGCTATCACATCCTGCGTGAGATCGACCGCACGCTGGGCCGGCTGGACACGGATCACGTCGACGTCTACATCCTCCACGGCTACGACGACGAGACGCTCCTGGAAGAAACGATGCGTGCCCTAGACGACCTCGTGACCGCCGGCAAGACGCGTTACGTCGGTGTCTCCAACTACCGGGCATGGCAGGTCGTGAAGTCCCTCTGGACGCAGGACAAGAACGGCCTTGACCCTTTGATCTGCATCCAAAACCCGTACAACCTGCTCAATCGTGATCTTGAACTGGAGATGTTCCCAGCAGTCCAGTCGCACGGCTTCGGCGTCATGACCTACAGCCCGCTGGCCGTCGGGTTACTTTCAGGGGCCTACGTCCCCGGTGAGGCCGCCCCGGCCGGTTCGCTCTACGCAACGGTGCGTGCCGAGCGGTTCGAGGGCCACATGGACGCCACGACCCGGGCCGTTTTAGACGTGCTCCATGAGGTCGCAAACGCCCACGGGGTAACCGTCGCACAGACCGCCACCAACTGGGTGTTATCACATCCCGAAGTAAGCGTTGCAATCACCGGCGGCGACACCGCAGAGCAGATGGATGACAACATCGGCGCGGTTGGCTGGACCATCACGGACGACGAACGGCGGCGGCTGGACGAGGTATCAGCCGGCGGACGTCGAGTGCTGGATTAACGGCTGGCCTGAAAGCTCACGCTGATTTGCGAGCTACGGTCTCCCGCCAGGACGTGTAGCTGCTTAATGCCCCCGGCACGTCTCCCCATCTCTCGATTCCTTTCGCCCACCCGTTTATCTCTTCATGTTCGGCCAAATCCGGTTCTCCGCCATTGCCGCACCATCGAGAGATCGTGGTCCGCCAGTAAGCTTCCAGTCACTCGCTCACCGGAGAGTGAATTCGACCTCCCAAGTCACCGTGGCGCATCCCGATCACCCCTCCGGGCTTCATCACCCGTCAGATCTCGCGTAATGCCTCTTCCGGGCTTGCGAGGTGTCCCTGGACAGCATGGATAAATACCGCGTCGAAGGAGCTATCCTCGAACTCAAGCGCGTACACGTCACTTGCGAACCCGTGCGTGCTGCGTACACTGACGCCGCACCGTCAGCACACTCACCTCGTCAACAGAAGGGTCGGCCCGCAACCTTGAAGATCGAACGTATCGAGATCTACCCACTGGTGGCCGAGCTCGATGAGCCGTTCGGCTGGTCACAGCGATGGACGGCGGCCCGGGCGACGACGGCGGTCAAGATCATCGCCGACGACGGCACGTACGGATGGGGCGAGAGCGGTGGCGCTGAATCGATGCGCTCCCTGGCCCCTCTGCTGATCGGCGAAGATCCCACGCTCCCGGAACGGGCCTGGCAGAAGATCTACAAAGAGGTCTACCAGGGCCACAACTACGCGGGAACCGGCATGAACGCCCTCAGCGCCTTCGACATGGCGCTCTGGGACATCGCAGGAAAGATCGCTGTACGGCCGGTCTCTGAGATGCTTGGCGGCGGCAGCCGTGACCGGATTCCTGTTTACGCGACAGGGCTTTATTACCTAGAGAACGATTACCCGAACCGCATGGCGGAGGAAGCGCGAGGCTACGTGGAGGCCGGGTTCACCGGGGTGAAGATGAAGGTGGGCGGCAAGGAATTTCTTGACGATGTAAATCGCGTTTATCACATACGTGACGTGATCGGCGAAGACATACACTTGATGTTCGACGCCAACGAGGGCTACGACGTCAAGACGGCGATCGACTTCGGACGCCGTGTCGCCGACGCCGATATCTCATGGTTCGAGGAGCCCTGCGGTTCATACGACCTGGACGCCAATATCCAGGTCCGCAACAACGTCCCGATGCCGAACTCCGGGGGCGAGAGCCGAAAGACCCGATACGAGTTCTCCGACCTGTTTGCGAAGCACGTGTTCGACATCGTCCAGCCGGACATTGTGAACGTCGGCGGCATCTCCGAAATGTTTAAGGTCGGACACATGGCGAACGCCTACGGCGTCCAGTTCAACCCGCACTTCTGGGGCAGCGGCATCAGCCTCGCCGCCACCCTACACGTCGCCGCATGCCTGCCGCCCAACCCGCCGTCTTATGTTCCCGAACCCTACGTAAACCAGACGGTGATGGAGTTCGACCGGACGCCACACCCAATTCGTGAAAACCTGACCGACCCGATATTTGATCAGGTCGACAGCCACATCACCGTACCGACATCGCCCGGACTGGGAATAGAGGTCCACGACGATGTCCTCAAAAAGTACCTGCAGGGTGACGGTCCGATAGTTGTGGACGAACCAGCAACGACGGCCTGGGGGCGATAGCTAACGGCCGGGATGATGCCATCAAGCGAAACACTGTGTGAGGCGGGTTTGGATGAATTACTTTAATAATATTTCTGAACGTGTAATCGCAGTGATAATCGCTGTAATCCTGATCGCGGTGGTAGTCACGGCTTGGGCCGCTTTCAAATCCGTAGATGCTGGTCAGGTGGCGATGATTGGGATCATTGCTTTCGCTGTGGTGGTTTTTGGAATCAACCAACTCCTCGAAAATGATACAAATGCTACGTCTGCACCTGTGCTTGATGGCGGCCCATGGTCGGATCGTGGCCTCCGGACCGCCGAAGACATTTTGAAATTGGGGCAGGCCCAGGGAGAACGAAACGAAGCAGAAGCCGTATATCGTCGGTGTAACGAGGCGTAAAGATTTTGCTGTCGAAGAATCGGAATTCGCGGAGATAACAAATGAAGATCACGGACGTCACACTCACCCTGTTCGCATGGGACGACATCCCGGCCACCAAGTACGGCCAGCTCAGCCAGGAGTTCAGCGGCACCTCCCAGATGGGGCTGCTCACCATCACGACGGACGACGGGGTGCAGGGCCACGCATTTCTGGGATCCGCCAGCCGCGGGGCTGACATGGACGGCCAGACTCTCATTAACTACCTGAAACCGGTCGTCATGGGACAGGATCCGCTGGGTCGTGAACGTCTCTACCAGAGCCTTCAACAGAGCTACCGTAACACCACTCCCCGGGCGATAGGAGCGATGGACATCGCGCTCTGGGACATCGCTGGAAAAGTTGCCGGACTCCCCATCCACCAACTCCTCGGCACCTACCGCAGCAGCGTACCGGCTTACGCCAGTTCCGCCGTGCTCGACTCACCAGGGGCCTACGGCGAGCAGGCTGCGCAGTACAAGGCGGACGGCTGGGCAGCGTACAAGATCCACCCGCCGACGATCAGCGCAGACGGAGACATCGCCGTCTGCGAGGCGGTCCGGGAGGCGGTCGGCGACGACTACCGGATAATGCTGGACTCGACCTGGGCCTACAACTATTACGAGGCGCTGGCGGTCGGTAAAGCGGCGGAACGGCTGGGCTTTTACTGGTACGAGGATCCTCTGGCCGACGACGACATGTACAACTACATCAAGCTGCGGGAGCACATGGACATCCCGATCATGGCGACCGAGCACTCGCCGGGCGGCTTCACGGCGTACGCCCCGTGGATCGTCTCACAGGCCACCGACTACCTGCGCGGCGATGTCGCGGTTAAGGGCGGGATCACCGCCATCTACAAGACGGCCCATCTCGCAGAAGGCTTCCACCTCAACTATGAGGTCCACCACGGCGGCAACTCGCTGAACAACGTCGCCAACATGCACGTGATCATGGCGATCAAGAACTGCGAGTACTTCGAGGTGCTGCTGCCATCGGGCGCGCAGAAGTACGGGCTTATCGAGGACATCGACCCAGACGAGAACGGCCTGGTTTACGCGTTCAACGAGCCCGGACTGGGCGCAAAGATCGACTTCGAGCTGATCGAGCGCAAAAGGACGGCAGTGTTGTCGTAAAAGCGTAGTCGTCGAACGGGGCGTATCGCCATGCGCCCCTACAACCATCACCCGGCCACACCGTAGGGGCGTATGACTATCCGCCCTGCGCCGATAACTCCACCTCCTCCGATACGGGGCAAAGGTAACCACATGAAAATCACAGACCTAACGATCAAACTCTTCAACTGGGGAGGCATTCCGCCCCGGAGGCCGGGCGATGCGGCCTTCAGTCAGCTCGGGCTGGTGACGATCTCCACGGATGAAGGTTTGCAGGGCCACGCCTTCCTGGGATCGTCGGCTGCGACCGCCGAGGATGACGCACCGGGGCTGATTCGATACCTGAAGCCGCTCGTAATGGGCCAGAACCCATTGGACCGTGAGCGGCTATGGCAGGATCTGTGGGCCCGCAATCGCCAGGTCTCTTTCCGAGCCATCGGTGCGATCGACTGCGCACTCTGGGACATCGGGGCTAAAGCAGCTGGCCTACCGTTGCACAAGATGCTGGGATCGTTCCGTTCCAGCGTCCCTGCTTACGCTTCGTCGGCACCTATGGATAAGTTAGAACTGTTCACGGACGAGGTGCAGCACTACAAGGAGCGCGGCTGGACGGCGTACAAGATCCACCCCCCGCGGGTACCAGCTTACGACATCGAGGTCTGCGCCGCCGTCCGGGAAGTCGCAGGCCCGGACTTCAAGTTGATGCTGGACTCGATGTGGTCGTACGACTATCCGTGGGCGCTGCGCGTCGGCAAGGCGATCGAGGAGATGGATTATTACTGGTACGAGGACCCGCTTCCGGAGGACGACTTGGGCGCGTACGTGAAGCTGCGGAAGAACCTGGACATCCCTTTGATGGCGACCGAGTACGCTCCCGGCGGAGGCTTCACGGCCTTTGCGCCGTGGCTCCAGTACGGCGCGACCGATTACCTGCGCGGCGATATCCAGGTGAAGGGCGGCATCACGCCTCTCATTAAGGCGGCGCACATGGCGGAGGGGTTCGGCCTGAACTTTGAGATGCACCACGGCGGCAACTCGCTCAACAACATTGCCCAGCTCCACGTCATCATGGCGATCAAGAACTGCGAGTTCCTTGAGGTTCTGCTCCCGGACGTTGCACAGAAATACGGCGTCAGCGAAGACATCGAGATCGACTCAAACGGCATGGCGCATGCGTCTGACAAGGTGGGCATAGGCGCCGAGATCGACTTCGACTTGATCGAACGAATGAAGGCGGCGGAGCTTAGTTAGGAGGGCGGCACGTCCGGGCGTATTGCCATGCGACCCTACGGTGTCGTGAGAGAACCCGTAGTGGCGGTGCTTGCCCGCCCGCCCTCTGAGCGGAACTTAGGGTGATCCAGTTGCATGAGATGCGTCACCCGGCAACCGGCCAGGTGTGTATGGCAATACACCCTCGTCCCATACACCGAAATCGTAAGGAATTAACGATGAAATCCGCCCTCTTCTTCGGCGAAAAGGACATCCGGGTGGAGGATCGGCCCACTCCAGTCCCCGGTTCGGGTGAGGTTCTGATCGCCATCAAGTCGGTCGGCGTTTGCGGGTCCGACCTGCATAACTACCGCGGCAACCGCGCGGCAACACAGGACATCCCGTGGGAGCAGGGCCACGAGTTGGCGGGCGTTGTGGAAGCGCTTGGGCCGGGCGTCGATGAGTTGGCTGTGGGCGACCGTGTAGGCATCGAGGCTGAGCATCTGGTCGGCTGCGGTCACTGCCGGGAATGCCTGCGCGGTGACTATCACATCTGCCCTGAAAGAGGGGTAATCAACGGAGCACGCCACGGCAGCCACGGCTTTTCCAGCCATGATGTGACGCTGGCCAGCAACTGCTTCCCCCTACCCGACCACGTCTCTTTCGATGATGCTGCGATTCTCGACTGCTACGCATGCGGTGTCCACGCCGTTAACCGGACGCCTGTGCCGGTGGACGGAACGAGCGTGATAGTGGGTGCGGGGGCGATCGCGCTGACGCTCGGGCAAGTAGCGAAGGCGTACGGAGCAGGCCGAATCATCATGGTTGGCACGCGGCCGGAGCCGTTGCAGACCGCGGTCGATGCCGGAGCGGCGGACGAGTACATCGTGAACGCCGACGAGGACCCGGTGCTGGGCGTGCTGGATCGCACAGACGGTCAGGGCGCAGAAGTTGTATTTGAAACCGTCGGCGGCGAATCGCAGCTCATCGCTCAGTGTTGTGCGATGGCGCGCCGGGGCGGGACCGTAAGCGTGGTTGGATTGTTCACGCAGCCGCAGACGCTGGATTCGCAGGCGCTGGGCATGGCCAAAGAACTGGTGCTCACCTGGTCCAACAGCTACTCAAGCTGGCAGGGCATTTCCGAGTACCAGACGGCTCTCGGTCTCCTGGCCTCCGGCCGCCTGAACGCCGGGCCGATCATCACCCACCGATTTCCGCAACTCCAGATCGCAGACGCGTTTGCCGCAGCGGACGATAAGTGGACGTCCGGCGCGATACGCGTGGTGGTCAATCACTGACGGGCGTTGTTGCTGAAAGTAACCACCCCCAACCCCCTCCTACGTTAGTAGGGACTCTTGGTTGCCCTCTCCCTAGGGAAGAGTGGGTATGGGTGTGGGCCGCGTTGAGCGATAGCGACCAATCGCGATCCCAACCAAAACTGTCGTCCTGAACTTGATTCAGGATCCGTTCGTCTACGTCGAAGTGCTCCATTTGAGCTGAAACATTCCACGGATCCTCGCTCCGGACGATTCCAGCGAGACCGAGTCGCCACCCGATTCTGAATCAAGTTCAGGATGACAGTATCGTCGTCACGCCCCACTTAAACTCCCCGCCATGACACTCAATAGATCCGTCTACATCGGAACACGCCTTGACGGTTTCATCGCCCGTCCAGACGGTTAATTAGACTGGCTCCAACACGATCCCGGTGACGACGATTACGGGTTCAACCCCTTCATGGAGAGCACCGACTCCATGGTTTTGGGGCGTATCACCTTTGAAAATGTCCTTGCTGTGGTCGGTGGCTGTATGCCGGCAAACACGTGATCGTTCCGAGCAACAACCCCACAATCAATAAAGTTCCAGATGAACGACGGTAAGAAGTAGAAATCCTCAACGGCGAGCCGTACGGGCTGATCACCGCGCTGGAAATAAAGAGCTTCAAGCACGCCTGGATAGACGGCGGGATGACTATCCAGCGCTTTGTCCGGGCTGGCCTGATCGACGAGATCACGGCCTCGCGCATCCCGGTTCTGATCGGCGAGGGCATACCGCTGTTTCGTGCGCTGGATGGCGATATTCGCCTCACCCTCGTAGAGACGTAATCGTTCACTTCCGGTTTGGTGCAGTCGAAGTACCGGGTGCGCGAGCAGGTTGATCCGGCCGTTTGAAGCGCGGGCGGGCGGAGCAAGCCCCACCCCTACAGCGCGGCGTGATCTGCCGCATAATGCCGCCCACAGGAGATTCATTTCCGTGCCATATCCCATCGACCACATACACGTGAAGTCACAGGGCCCGAACGCCAGCGCTGGCTGGTTTCAGGACGCGTTTGGCTTTGAGTTAATAGAAGCCGCCGTTCGCAGCCAGGGTGATCGCTTCATCCGCATGCTCGACTCAAACGGCCTCTCGTTCACCGTTTCCGGCACTCGTCCGGGCGAAGAACTGGCGGCGGCGAGCGTCGATGTGCACTGGGACTGAAGCACTTCGGCATACTGGTCGATGATCTGGATGCCGAAATAGAACGTCTCACCGGAATGGGTGCCGAGTTCAAAGAAGGATCCATCGACCAGACGTCCGAAGGCTACCTGATAGTCGCCTTCATGTCGGTGCCGGGCGACGTACGCGTTGAGTTAGTGATGTGGCCGAAGCCAGATTAGGGACATCGAGTACAAAGCGACTTCTCCCTCACCCTTTATGCAGATGGGCCTCTCCCGCTAGGAGAGGGGCAAAGGACCAACAAATGACGCAGACCCTCTCCGGTAACAAACACGGCGTCGCCATGCGTACGAAGCAGGGCATGCTTGGAGCGGTGGACATCCCGTGGAGCGAAGATTTCACGCTGGATGAGCCATCCTTCCGTAGCCTCCTCGGTCGCCTTTCCACCCTTGGCGCCCACCAGCTGTACGTCATGGGTACGGCTGGCGAGGGTTACGCCATGACCGACGACCGGTTCAAGAGGGTCGTTGACGTCTTTGTTGACGCCATGCGGGGCACGGGCGTCGGGATGCAGGTTGGTGTGATCTCACTGGCCACCGAAGAGGTGATCGACCGCATCGGTTACGCGCATGGCCTGGGGGTCAGGTCGTTCCAGATATCACTCCCTTCGTGGGGCGCGGTCACGAACCCGGAAATGATGACCTTTTTCGAGACGGTATGCGGCGCATATCCGGACTCGGAGTTCCTGCACTACAACCTCGTGCGGGCCAAAAGAATCCTTGATGGTGACGACTACCGGATGATCCTGGACCAGGTCCCGAACCTTGTCGCCGCCAAGCAGAACACCAGCGATATGTCGCTCATCAGGAGCTGGATGCAGAAAGCCCCTGAGATGCAGCATTTCATGTTGCAAGCGGCGTACGGATACGCGTCGCAGTACGGTGAATGCTCCCTACTGTGCAGCATGCACGGCGTGTACCCGGCGCTCACTCGTGAGTACTTCGAGGCCGGCTCAAGCGGCAATATCGCCCGGACGCTGGAGATCGCAGAGGAGTTCAGCCAGCACAGGGACGGCATTTTCGGACACGTGAATCGCACGATGATTGACGGCGCTTACGACAAGTTGTTGGTGTGGCTCACCGACCAGTCTTTCCCGCGCCGATTACTGCCGCCATACGAGGGTTTTAGTGACGCCGAGGCCGCCGTGAGCCTGGAGTATTTCCTCCAAAGGCGGGCGAGCGCTTAAAGATACGCGTCAAATACATCAATGGCGCAAACGGAGTGATCTAACGTTCGTCCGGAGTCGTCTCGTGCAGCATTGATGAGCATCTTCAATGGTATGGATGATGCGTATGCATCAACCCTATATGACGTTTCACCATCGCATCTTCATAGAATCCTCACGCGCCTTTGTGCTATCCATCACGCCTTCCTCACCAGCGCACTGAGATGTTTGGAGCGTCGACGCCGCAGTCGTCCCAAGTCAGATGATTCCTTCAGCCAGAGCGGCAGCCAAGCGGGGTTGCGGGGATCAACCGACTAGGGCTTTTGTGGCAGTCGGCAATTTCACTGCCGGCGTGAGGAGGTCCAGACACCGGTCAACACGCGAAACGACGCGGACCGGACTATATGGCGAGGAGCTTTTAGGCGTAAAGCGGATATCACGCTGATCGCCAGGATGTACCCGACCGAGGCAATGGCCAAACCTCCCGGCTTCCACGGTTGCGGTTTGCTCCTCCAAGCGGCGGACTGAGCTACGTCGGGCTCGTCCGCCGCACTTTTTTCAGCGACCTCGAAAGAGGGCCGCTCTCCGCGTCCAATATCTTCCCGATCACCCGGATAGCGAAGCACACGCCGTTTCGCTATCCTGTGCGAACTTCCCGTACCGGCGCTTGCCGCCGGCCGGGTTTCTGAAGAGTCCACTCGGGGCAATAGAAGGATATTGATGACTCAGTTTCGGGTCATGGTCAACCGGCACTCGGCGTTCTACTCCCCGCTGATCGGCACGGTCGCCGGTGGATTCCTTGCCAAAGAGGGGTTGGATCCCCATTACGGTGGGGAAGTTCCGCCTTCGACCAACTCGCCAGACATGCTGGCGGCAGGCGAGATCGAGATCTGCCAGGGCGCAGTCTCCGCAAGCTGGGCCTATCTCGAGCGCGGCGAGACACCTCCCATCGTCCATTTCGCCCAGATCAACGAGCGCGACGGATTTTTCGTCGCGGCGCGGGAACCGGACGCGGATTTCACGTGGGACAAGCTTTCCGGCGCGGACGTCCTTGCCGACCACGGCGGACAGCCGCTGGCAATGTTCAAGTACGGCGTCCACAAAATGGGAGTCGAGTACGGATCGTTGAATGCCATCGATGCCGGTACGACGGCGGAGATCGACGAGGCGTTCCGGTCCGGAACCGGGCAGTATGTCCACCAGCAGGGACCGGCGCCGCAGCAGCTCGAAGCCGATGGCGTCGGGCATGTCGTCGCATCTGTGGGCGAGGCCATCGGGCCGGTGGCGTTTTCCAGCATCCAGGGGACGCGTGAGTTCGTCGCTTCCGATCTCGCCAGCGCGTTCATCCGGGCTTACAGGAAATCCCGCCAGTGGGTAAATAACGCTTCCGCGGAGGAGATCGCTGACAAAGAAGCTGCATTCTTCCCGGGGATCGACCGCTCCGTTCTGGCGGACACTATCCGGTTCTATCAGGGCCTGGGCTGTTGGAACCCGGCGGTGGAGATATCTCGCTCCAGCTACGAGACCGCACTGGATGTGTTCCTTCACAGCAACCTGATCACGCAGCGGCACGACTACGACGATGTCGTGGTGGCGCCGCCGGCGGGCTGATTTCGAGCAAATAATCACCACACCGTAAGGGCGGATAGCGATCCGCCCGAGGGTGGGCCGTTATCCGTTCCTACGTTATGAACTTGGATGCAAGTCGCCCTAACCCCAAAAGGACCACCAATGGCATTTGCAGCCACCCCGGTCACTGAAGTCGATTCTCATCGACAAACCGTGTCAACTAACGGCCTCCAGTACTCGTATCTTCAATACGGAGCCCCGGATGCTCCGCCGGTGGTCCTGTTGCACGGCGTCTGGAGCACCGGCGCCGTCTGGCACGACATCTCGATGGCCCTGGCGGAGATGCACCAGGTACGGGTGGTCGATTTCCGGGGACGTTCGCAGACTGATTGGTCGCCGAATGGGGACTACTCGACGGAGGCCTGCGTCGCTGATGTGCTCGGTCTCTACGAGGCGTGGGGACTTCAAAGCGCCACTCTTGTAGGGCACTCCATGGGCGGGGGCATCGCTACGGCCCTGGCGGCCGAACACCCGGAGCGGGTGGACTCACTGGTCGTGATCGACGCCGGGCCCGTGATGCGCAGCGGGTCCGCGGTCGAGTTCGAACGCCAGCTCGTTTCCCTATCACAAGACTTTCCGAGCATGGCTGCGGCGCGGGCGTGGCAGCGTCAGGCGCTTCCGAACATCTCCGAAGACGCGGTGGAACGGCGGCTGGATGCTCGGTTAGTTGAACGGGACGGGCGCGTGGTCTGGCGCGAGGACTCACGCATTCGCACCTCGAGACTGCTGACGGTCCGGCCGTCAGAGGACGAGATGTGGAAACGCTTCCTGTCAGTAAAAGCCCCTACGCTGTTCGTGCTGGGTGGCAATAGTCAGCTCGTCACAGAAGAGGCCGAGAAACGATTGACCACGGAGATGGTGGACGCGCGATCAGTCAGGATCGTGAACGCAGGCCATAACGTGTTTGAGGACAACCACGACGACACGATCGCGGCCATCGGAGCGTTCCTGGGCGGTTCACAACAGTGAGGTAGGGACATAAATGGCAGGGGGGATTCCCCTGGTCAACGAACAGAATGAAGTGCGGGACGTGATCTCAGAACCGACTTTGAAAATGAAGACCGATTGCAACGCGATATCGAACACCAACCCGAGACGTTGGCTTCTCGCAAAAAGGGAAGCTAGCATCCCAGATTCGGAGTCAACGTCAGATCGTTGGAGCGTCGATCACTTGTTCGGCGATCAAGGTGAAGTCCCTACGTTTATTGAATGCAAGCACAGTTCAAACTCTGAACTGCGCAAGGAAGTCGTCACCCAAATGTTGAACTACGCCGCTATTGGCCAGGCGAACTGGCTGGCCGGACGCATCAAAGAAGCAGCGAACGAGACGGCTAGATCATCCGGTTCCGATCCGGACATCGTCATATTTGAGTTAATCGAACCGGGATACTTGGACGAAGACTGGTTGGACGAGGTTGTTGGGGCGATGGGACCCCGTAGTTCTCGCGTCGATTAGTTCTGGGATCTGGAGCGGGCGGACCAACCCCCGCCTCTACTCCGCGCCCGTGACTATCTCCCCGAATAGCTCCGTATCCGGGTGGAACGCGACCCAGCCGAACCAGTACGACACGTGGCCCGGCAGTCGGATCAGCGTCTCCGTCCCGTCCGATTTCACGAGCCCAGTCTCCTCGACACGCCACTCGGCCCCGTCCTCGTCCAGCACCACGTCCGGGTCCTGCGTCGGCAAGAAATCGTGGCCGCCTCGCTCGTACAACCGCGCCGCCTCGGGGATCGGGTTGAAGGTGATCACGAGCTCCTGTCCGCCGACCGTGTCGTTCACCACCGGCGACTCCTGCAGCGCCTCAAGCGCGTACGCTTTGGGGAAGTCGTCAAAGACCAGTGCCAGCACCCTGTCCTTCAGCCCGAGCACCTCGTTTGTATGGAACGTCGGGAACATCCAGTCAGGCGAGTTGAAGTAGTCGTAATAGGCCGACCCGCGCTTGTTCAGGTTCCGGTAGTTGCGGTCGAACCCGGTGTCGATGTCCAGGACTTTGGTTTCAGGGTTTTTTTCAAGCCAGTCGCCCCATGTGGTCAGCGTCAGGGGCAGCTTCGTGAATCGCAAGTCGCTGAACGCCAGTTCGCCGATGACCGGTTCGCCCGTGAGCGAGTGCCAGAGTGTTCGCGTGCCGGAGTCGTACATGAGCTTGTTGCTCTGATACAGGAAGCCGGACGTGCCGATCCGCTGAACCTCCCCGTCAAGCTCGGCGTCGTACAGGACGCCCGTTCCGCAGAGAGTTCAGTAGACGAGGGCGATGGGCATCCCGCCCACCACGTCGTTTGATAACTCATGCCACGCTAGGATGCGCAGCGGATAGGCGCGGGCATCGCCGTTGATGCTGATGCCAAAGACCGGCTCACCAAACCCCAGATACGTGGCCCCGTCCGGCCCGGTGAACTCCGGGTTATCCAGCGGGGGGATGCCGTCCACGCCGACGCCGCCCCAGACTGCCCCGGATATCGGCACGCTTGCGGGTACACCTTCATAGAAGAAGTCGATAAAACGGCGGTCTATGACGCTGTACAGATCGCCCTTCCACGACGCGTATCCGGGAACCGCCTTGATCTCCGGGTGCCTCCCCAGCCACCGGTAGGCGTCCTCGTGAAGGTTGAAGCTTGTGGGGTCAAACTCCTGGCCCGTGAGGCGGGTCAGCGCATCGGCGATCGCGGCGCGCTCGTCATTAGCGAATCCTGCGCCCGCGAGGTCCACGATTGGGGCGATGAACCCCTTGTTTCCGGTATCGGCAGCCTGACGGATAGCGGTGATCTCGACGCCCTCCTGCCGCGTGAACAGGTTGCTCAGTTTTCGACGCAGGTCGCTCTCTTCATCTGGGATGGAGAGCGGGATCGCGGTTGCCTGAGGTTCGGCGGTCGCCGCCGGTGTCAGCGGGTCGCCGCCGCCGTTGCACGCGCCGACCACCAGCGCGGCGAGGCCGCCAACAGCCGGCCAGACTCCGCGTGAAGCAAGTGATATGAGGTGACGAACGTTCATGGGCGATACGTGAGGAGTACGAACGCGTCGTCCGGTTGGTTGCGGTGGACACCGCTTCGCATACCCCCTGGGCAGACGTACGAACCGGCGCGTGTATCGGTTGCCCGTACCGCCGTTGCGGAACTACTTCGGCGGCTGGATGAACTCGAGCCAGTTCCCTTCCGGGTCCTGGAGGTAGATGATCCCGCGCGTGCCCTCCGGCGTCTCCCGGAAAATCGGATCGGTGACGAACTCGATGCCCTTTGCGGTCAGGCCGTCGAATATCGTCTGCAGGTCTTCGACATGGAAGCAGATGTGCATGGCGCCGAACTGGTTCTTACGAAGGTAGCCCTCTTCGCCGGGCGGGTTGTGATACTTCACCAGCTCGATGCGGTGGTTGTTCTCGATACCGACAAAGCGCAGCGTCCGGCGTGCGCCCGGAAACCCGGTGTGGTCGCCTTCTGAAGGGGCGACCGCGTCGATTTCATGCTCAATCGCCAGGCCGAGGGTGTTCACATAAAAGTCTGTGATCTTCTCCAGATCCTGGACCACAATTCCGGTGTGGTCGAAATTCATGACCATCGGGTGTTTCCTCTGACTACTGCTTTGTCTGTGGGCTCGAGGGCTGCCGCCCGTGAGGCCCGTGTGCGGGCGGCACAATCCTAGACGAAACCGCGCTTCCGTGAGCGGATCGTGCATTTGAACTCACGGCCGCTGCGTAAACTCGAGCCAGTTGCCTTCCGGATCCTGCCCGTAAACGAGGCCAACCGTGGTGCTGTCCGGGCGCGTTCGCCACTTCGGCTCGGTGATGAAATGCACCTTGTCCTTGAGCTCCTCGTAGACCGAGGCAAGGTCTTCAACGTCCCAGCAGATGTGGGCGGAGCCGAACCGATGAACGCCGACGTGGCCATCGGTCGCCGGAGGGTCGATGAAGTAGATGAGTTCGATCTCGTGATCACCCGTTATGCCGACAAAACGCAGCGTCCGGTGAACGTTTGGAACGCCGGTGTGGTCGCCGTCCGGCTGCGGCCTGGCGTCGATCTCATGCAATCGGTCCAGCCCGATGGTATTGACATAGAAATCGGTCATCATTTCCAGGTCTTCGACCACGATGCCGACATGGCTCCAGTTTTTGACTCTCACGTCTTGGATTCCCCCTTGAAGTAGCGCCGTCCCGATGACGACACCGATCCTACGCCGAGCTGGTGATGTTCGCCGGGCGGACGGCGAATCGTCCCTCCTCTATGTCGTCATCTCGAGCGCAACCGGGAGACCTTCATCCTCACGCAGTTGAGCGAAGAGTACTGATGACGAAGGGCAGTTTTCTCCCCCACCCTTCCGGGAAGCGGAAGGGCAGGCTCCCGAACCTCTTCCGCTGGGAGAGGGGGCAAACGGCCCAGCCACATCATGCCCATCCCCTGTTACATTTGCCCCGTCAAGCGTCGGCCATCGGAAGCCGACTTCAAATCAGACGGAGCTTTCGTAACAATGAAAATCGGCGTCGTTTTTCCTCAGACCGAAATCGGACCGGACGCCGGGGGCGTTCGCGCCTACACCCAGGCCGTGGAGACGATGGGTTACACACACGTCCTGGCCTATGACCACGTGATCGGAGCAAACCTGGCCAACCGGCCGGACTGGAAGGGCCCGTACTCGCTTGAGACCGCTTTCCACGAGCCATTCGTGCTGTTCTCTTTCATGGCGGGCATGACGGGAACGTTGGAGTTCGCCACCGGGATCGTGATTCTCCCGCAGCGCCAAACCGTCCTCGTCGCCAAGCAGGCGGCGGCGCTGGACGTACTGTCAGAGGGCCGGTTCCGCATGGGAATCGGCATCGGCTGGAACGAGGTCGAGTACGAATCGCTGGGCGAGGAATTCACCAACCGAGGCGCCCGGTCGGAAGAGCAGATCGCCCTTATGCGAGCGCTGTGGACCAGGGACAGCGTTAATTTTGAGGGGCGCTGGCACTCGATCCCGGACGCTGGCATCAATCCCCTGCCGGTGCAGCGACCGATACCGATCTGGTTCGGCGGGGGCGCAGACGTTGTCGTCAAGCGGATCGCCCGGATTGCCGATGGGTGGATGCCCATGTGGCAGCCGGATGAGGCCGGGCTGAAGGAACTCGACAAGCTATTCACCTACGCCAAAGAGGCGGGGAGGGAGGGTTCCGATATAGGGATCAACGGCCGTATCACGGCGGATCTGTCGAACGAGGATGGCTGGCTGGCCGCCGTCGAGGCGTGGCGTGGAATCGACGCCGACTACATCGACATCAACACGATGGGCCAGGGGCTTTCGGGGGCAGACGCACACATCGAGCGGCTGGAGAAGTTCAGGCTGGCCGCAGGGTTGTAGCCCACGTCAAAAGACGATCGCGTCTTGAGGTGAGGGAGAAGGTCTGTCGACCGCCGCAATTCTGTTGCGCCCCCGGTTTCAACCTGTTCACTTAACGGAATATCCGCAGAAGAACTAAGGTCGTGCACACAATGACTGAATACGCCAACCAGACGCCCCGTGAATTTGATCTGACCGGCCGCGCCGTGATTGTCGCGGGCGCCGGACGCGGCATCGGCAAAGGCATCGCTCGCGTGCTAGCGGAGTCCGGCGTGCAGGTGATGGCGACCGCACTGACGGAGACCTACATGTCGCAGGTGGCGGCAGAACTGGCGGACGCCGGGCACCCGATCGAGTTCATGACGGCGGACGCCACGTCCGGCGAAGACATGGCGGGTGTCGTTGAGCAGGCGCTGGCCCGATTCGGCCGGCTGGACGGGCTGGTCAACTGCGTCGGCGATGCGATCTCCAAGCCCATCGTCCCGTTGCCAGATGGTGATTCTGATGCCGGACCGCTGAGTGATGACGAGTGGCGCTTCATCCTGGACGTGAACCTGACAGAGGCGTTCGTTGGATGCCGTGCCGCCGGCGATCAATTTCTCAAGCAACGTTCTGGACGCGTCGTCAACATCGCCGGATTCGCAGCGGCGCGCGGTAGCGCTAATTCGGTCGCATACGCCGCTGCGAAAGCGGGGCTCACCCGCATGACACAGGCGCTGGCGCTCGAGTGGGCGCCGTACGGTGTGAACGTAAACGCCATCGCGCCCGGCATGTTCCCGGACCCGGTCACGTCGCCCGAGGCCGTGGAACGGGCGGCGGAGCGCGCTGCGTCCGGGAAGATACCGTGGCGACGCCCCGGCCAGCTGCGCGAGGTCGGATTGCTGACTCACTTCATGCTCTCGGACGCGGCGGACTACATGACCGGAGAAACGGTCTATCTGGACGGCGGGGCTGTGTTTGGATGAGCCATCCACGGCCTATTTCGATTTCTCGCGACATCCTGCTGCTGGCCTATGCCGAGGCCCGAACCGCCTACCCGGCCGAGTGCTGCGGATGGCTCGCGGGGCCGCCGGAAGGCCCGGTCACCATACTGCGCGCTTGCGCCAATCAGCAGGCGTCTGGCAATCACCCGACCGTCGCCGACCGGCCCGCCGAGACGGCTTACGTGATCGAGGGCGAGGACTTAATGGCCCTCAACCGTGATCTCGATGGCGATACGCCCCCGCTCGTGATCTACCACTCGCACCCGAACGGGCGCGCCTACCTGTCTGGGACCGATCGCGCCGTGGCGACCAGCCCGCCGGAATGGGGCGGCGGGCCGGCGTACCCGGTCCAGCAGTTCGTGGTGGGGATCGACGGCGAGCGTGTTGTGGAGGCGGCGCTGTTCGCGTGGTCAAATGAAGATGACGGGTATGTTGAGATAGCGCGGTTCGACGGAGCGGAGGTTTAGCGAACCCATCGAGAGCCATCGCCAAACGCGGTCCTAAGTCAGCTCCCGGAACGTCCTCGACTTCGCGAACATCGCCAGCGTCACGGATATCGAAAAACCGTTGCCGAGCACGAGCGCCATCTCGGCCCCAAGCGTATCTGCTATGAATCCTCCCAGCATCCAACCGAGCGGAAAGAGCTGCAGCGTCAAGGCGTACACCGCCATGATTTTACCCCGGAGACGCTCAGGGGCGTAGGTCTGGAACAGGGTGCTGACCGTGGTGATGTAAAACGCGGCGCCTACCCCGAACAGAAACAGCAAAACCGTCGAAAAGTAGAAATCCCGCGAGAACCCGAAAAGTATCACCGCCGGGTCGCCGATCACCACCGCCAGCATAAGCAGCCAGCCTTTATGTTTGACGTTGCCGATAAACGCCAAACCGAGTCCGCCGACGAGCGCCCCCACACCGAACGCCGCCATCAAGATACCGAACCCTGATTCCCCCACATCAAGAACGTCCCGCGCGTACACAGGGATGATCGGGAAGATGAACCCGGCGACCAGCCCCAAGACGTTGAGCACTACAAGTATTCGCAACGGCGGCGACGAACGGACGTATACGAGCGCCTCCTTGATATCGGTGATCGCGGAAGTGTTGCTCGTCCTCTCAACGCGCGTCCGCGTCTTGATCCGCCATGTGGCATAGATCGCCGGTATGTAGATAGCCGATATCAAGAAGTAGACGGGCGCCACTCCCATGATCCCGAGCAATGCGCCGCCAAGGGCCGGCCCGGCGATCCCGCCGATGGTGGATAGCGACTGGTTGAGGGACACGGCCGTGAGAAGTCGATTCCTGCCGACGATGTCCTGGACGATGGTCTGGCTGGCCGGCATGCCGAACGCTATCGCCCCGCCCTGCGCAAGCGACAGGAATAGCAGGTGCCAGATCGATATCACGTCAATCATGACCAGGTAGCCGACGGCGAAGTTGACCAGCCCGAGGCCGATGCGCACCCAGAGCAGAATGTCGCGCTTGGGCCATCTGTCCGATGCCACGCCCCCGATCAATCCGAGGGTGATGATGGCGACCGCGGGCGAGCCGTTGATGACCCCGACCCAGGCCTGTGAATCGGTCAGTTCAAGGGCGAGCCACGACTGCACGACGTTCCGCATCTGGAACGCCATGAACATCATCATGTTCGCCACGAACAGGTAGCGAAAATCCACGATGCCAAGCACCGTGAGCGCGATCGATCCCCCGCCCGATTTATCGGGCGTGATTTCGTCGCTACCGTCGTTCCGGACGTCGGCGTCTATCGCTGGATCTCGGTCCTTCCCTGAAGTGGCCATTTCACCGTTCGAGTCGTCGAAAATAAGGAGCCGCCATCACTTCTCCGTGCACCAACGGGCGAAGCAGGCGGCTCAACGCATCACGACACAATACGCTTGCGGGCATCAGGTCACAGCAATATCAGGGGTCTACGCTCGTGTTTGATCTCCCTCTCCCAGCGGGAGAAGGCCAGATGTCCCAAGCGTGAGGGAGAACTCGATCCGCTCTCTAGCATCACAAATTCGAGGCCCGGCCATCAACCGGACAACTACCGGAACCCCTACACTCCACCCGGCATGAGACCCTCCAGTTGAGCAACACGAACAACACCCCACAACTTCTGCCGTACGAAAATCGGTGGCAGCCCGGGATCGCTGCCGTGATCAAGTCCGTGTACGACGAGTACGACCTCACGTGGGACCCGGTTGATTACCACCGTGACCTGTACACGATCCGGGAGACCTACATCGATACCGGCGGTTTCTTCTCGGCGCTTGTGCTGGACGGGGATGTGATCGGCACTGTCTCAGCTCTGGACCGGGGCGCCGACGCCGAGATCGAACGCCTGTATCTCCTAAAAGGTCAGCGTGGGCACGGGTACGGTCGCCTCATGGTCGAGTATTTTCTAGACTGGGCACGGGCCAGGGGCCACATGAAGGCGATCGCTTGGTCCGACAAGCGCTTCAACGACGCCCACGAGATGTACCGGCGAATGGGATTTACCGTGATCGGCGATCGGGTACTGGATGATCCCGACGAAAGTCCCGAGTGGGGTTTTGAGTTAGTTCTGGACCCGAGCAGGGAGCCGATGCTGTGACTTCTGGGAGCACTGGAGACACCACCAGACACGTCGAGGAAACGCGGCGCTTCCAGTTGCGTGACGTGAATGTTGACGCCGCTTTTTTCCTACCGTTTCTGCGACCCGGGATGACGTTGCTGGATGTCGGCTGCGGGCCCGGGTCTATCACCGCGGGACTGGCCGGTCTCATCGCCCCCGGGCGCGTTATCGGTGCCGATAAGGACCCAGCACGTATAGAGACGGCGTCACGGGACGCTGCTGCCGACGGGGTGTCTTATCGGGTGGCAGACGTGACGGCTCTTCCATTTGAGGATGACCATTTCGATGCCGTGTTCGCCAACGCCCTGATCGAGCATCTTCCAGACCCCGGTGCCGGAGTTAAGGAGTTGATGCGGGTCCTCAAACCGGGCGGGGCGGTCGGCGTGCGCTGCCCTGACTGGAGCTCGGCGCTTCTGCACCCGGACAACGACCTTATGTGGGCTTCGATAGCGCTGCGAAACCGATGGCAGCAACACCGGGGCGATCATCCCGACGCCGGCCGGCTGCTCCGCGGTCTGCTTGCTGAGGCCGGGTTCGTTGATATCAATGCGGACGCCACAGCCCAGTCGCACGGAACGGATGACGGCGTGGCGGAGGGCGTCCGATACATGCACTCCATCCTCAACGACCCGGAGCTGGTGGCGCTGGCCCGGGAGCATGGCTGGGCGAACGAGGTTGAGATGGAAGAGATGCGGCGATCATGGGTGCACTGGGCCGCGCAACCGGGGGCGTTTTCGTCGTTCTTCTGGTGCCACGCCACGGGACGCAAGCCGGGGAGGGTGTAGTGGGTGGGGCTGGTTAACACGGCGTCCCGAGGCTCTCGAAGGACCGGTATAACTCGGCCACCTCGATCGCGTGGCGACGGCTCCCTTCACTCCGTTCAGAAGAGCGCTATCACTATGAACAGGGGCGTATTGTTGAACACGGCTCTTCGAGAGCCTCAGGGCGCTGGCGTTCGCATTCAGAACCGTTTTGATGGACGGGGCCGCTGTCCGCCCTTACGATCTCATCGCCGTTACAAACTAGCGTCACGACACCGTCATCACCCAAACGGATGTGCACGAAGTCACCGAAAACATCTCTGTTTAAGTCGCATCCAGAACCGGTGAAATCGCTGCCTGAAGCGCCAGCCACGTCGGAGACAAAATGGACACTCGACCCCTCGGAACTGATGGTCCGCCGGTCTCGGTCGTCTGCCTCGGCGCCTGGCCGCTGGGCGGCGGCATGGGCGTCATACCTGACGATCAGGCGATCACCACCATCCACGCTGCGCTTGATGCCGGCATGACCTTCATCGACACGGCGGAAGGATATCGGACAAGTGAATCCGTGCTCGGGGGAGCCCTGCGCGGGCGCCGCCACGAGGCCTTTCTTGCGACCAAACTCTCGGGCGATCACTCACCGGAGCACATCGGGCGTGCGATCGAAAACAGCCTGACATCGCTCGGCACGGACTACGTTGACCTTTATCAGCTGCATTCGCCGAGACCTGAATGGCCCATTGAGGGCACGATGGCCGAGTTATTGAGGCTGAAGGACCAGGGCAAGATCAGGTACATCGGCGTCTCCAACTTCTCCGGTGAGCAGCACGGAGAAGCGGCCCAGCACGGACCCATCAACAGTTCGCAGCCCCGCTACAACATGCTGTTCAGGGGCGCCGAGGATGACGTGCTGCCCGCCTGCGTTGAACTGGGGATCGGCGTCATTGCGCACTCTCCTCTTGCCAAAGGGATACTGACCGGCAAGTACAGGCCCGGCCACCGTTTCCCGGATGACGATGAGCGCAGTGACCACTTCATGTTCAGGGAGGGGCGCACCGACCGCGCCTGGGAGGTTGTGCCGGTGCTCCAGACGTGGGCGGGTGACCACGGCCGGGATCTCGTGCAGTTGGCGATCGCCTGGACGTTGGCCCACCCGTCGATGGCGTCGTGCATAGCGGGCGCCAAGACGGCGGAGCAGGTGCTGCATAACGCGAGCGCGTCGGACTGGCGGCTTACGGAGTCGGAAATGCTGGAACTCGGAGCGATAGTTGGCCCGGTGAACCTGGACGATCAAGTTGGTGGGCCGACGGGCATCCCGGCGTAACTCCGTGTCGGAATGAAACTCCTACCGGGGGCGTCCTCACGGTAACCCGTGCCGGGTAAAACTCCCTACCGTGGGTACCATCGGCGGCCTTCGATCAGCCCGCGGATGTACCCGACCTGCCCCACGTGCTGCAGGTTGCCGGTGGCCATGCCGACCATCTCCTCGGCGAGCGTGTTTCCGGAGCCTTCCAGCGCGCGATCATGGTCGTCCGCCGCGGGTGACGCCAGAAACTCCAGCGTCCTCCGGTACACGTCGTCGTAGTAGCCAAGGATCAAGCCGGCATCCGAGGGACGGATCGTGTCGACCTGTTCCGATGTGTGGCCTACGCCGTAGTCCGTCGGATTCGCAGGCAACCCAAATTTCTCGTACCAGCGGCCCTCTACCCAGGTCTGCCCGCCGCCGTCCATGTCCGAAACGCGGCGGTCCAGCCCGCGCGTCAGATGCCATCCTACCCACGCCATCGAGTTCGCTTCGGTAGCGGGGCGATACCAGAGCTGCTCCGGGGTGAGGTCGGCGAAGGCCATTCCCATGAAGACGTGCACACGCTCAAGCGCGTTCGCCGTGTATTCATTGATCTTCAATCGACCGGGCTCCCGTCGAGATCAGCCCTGCAGCACAACGCAGGTCATGGTTCGGGTCACGCCCTTAACATTGTGGACCGCATTCTGATATGCGGCCAGGTCCGCAAGCTCACCCACTTCAACCAAACAGATAATGTCGTGCGGACCGGTGACGGCGTCCACCATCCGAGTTCCTTTGATCGCACTCAACTTGGTCTCGAGGATAGATATCTCGCTCCCGGGTGCGGTGTCAACCAGTTGATATGCCCGAACCGTCATTGGCCTCTCCATATTTCTTTCAAAAACGGGTGCTTCCCGGCATCCGGCCACCCCCGCCGGGTATCGCTCCCGTCACGCGTGCTGCGGAGAGTGTACCCGTCCGTTCCGCAAAGGGTCGCCTCCGGTTAGAATCGGCCGACCACGTTGCCGACGGTCAACTCAAAAGAAGGAGTCCGATCGCCGCCCGGGACCGGGTTGCGTTGGCGCCGCACCGGCCGACGCCCCGTGACCATGTCGCCCCCGAACGCCCCGGTTTACTCCAAGGAGAAATTAATGAAGGTCTCAGGCCGATTCGGTGCAGGTCCCCTTTCGGACGTCCCATCGGAAGTCGAGCGCGCTGAGCGCCTCAACTACGACGCCATCACCACTTCCGAGACGAAGTACGAGGCGACCACCCGGTGGACCCTGGCGGCGCACGTCAGCACTCGGGCGGAGGTCGGCACCTCCATCATCATCGCCTTTCCGCGCAGCCCTTTCGTGATGGCGCAGATGGCCTGGGAGTTACAGAAGACGACCGGTGGCCGCGTCATGATCGGACTCGGCACTCAGGTCAAGGGCCACAACGAGCGACGCTTCAGTTCCGGCGATTGGGAGGCTCCTGCCACCCGGATGGACGAGTACGTTCGGATGATCCGGGCGGTGTGGGACACGTTCCAGACGGGCGCGAAGCCGGAGTTTGAGGGCCGTTTCTATAACTTCACGCTCTGCCCCCCGGCCTTCAACATGGGGCCGATTGACGTCCCGCCGCCAAAGATATTTATCTCGGCCGTCGGTCCGGCCATGACCAGGGTCGCCGGTCGCGTCGCTGACGGCCTCTTTCTCCACGGCTTTACGACCGAGAAGTACGTCCGGGAGGTCACGCTTCCGGAGCTGGCCCACGGCGCCGAGCAGGCCGGTCGAGATGTCTCAGATATAGAGGTATCCGGCGGCGGCATGATGGCGATCGGAGAGAACGAGTCCGAGATCGAGGAGAAGCTCCTCGCGCTCCGCCAGCCGATCTCGTTCTACGGCTCAACGCGCACTTATCTCAGCGTTTTTGACAAACACGGCCTGGGCGAGCTTGGACTCATGCTCCACGACATGTCTGTACGGGGCGAGTGGGAACGGATGATCGAGTCCGTTCCGCTGGACGTGGTACGTGAGTTCGCCGTCGCATCCACATACGACGATCTGCCGGACTTGCTGTCAAAACGCATGGATTACGCCACCCGGGTATCCTTGGACGCCCCGTCTGAGACGCCGGCGGAAGAGGCCCGGCTGACCGACTTGATTCGCCGGGTTCAGGCGATCTAGACCCGATACCTCGATTGTCTGCGTTGGTGGGTGACAAACGCCAGGACGGAATGACGACCATGAAGAAAATCACTCTGCTGACCGCAGCCATCGGGTTTGCGCTGGTACCAGCTTTGCTGAGAAATAGGCCAGGACGCCAGAAGGGCGGCGCGTCCGACATCCGGCGCGCGTCCTGAGTTACGGCCGCGGACGGCCCGGAACACGGGCGATTTTCAGGCGGCTTCCCAATGTTCTTTTTCGAGCCGGGCCCGTGCCGTCGATCTCGTAATCGATGGTCGCACTGCTGAGTTTGATTTCCGTCATGTGTCTCTCGCGCTCCACTGCCTGGACGTCCACTGTGGCCGATATCCGGTGGCGGAGATTATGGGCCGAACTGAGTCCGCCTTCCGACCGTTCCTAACAGATGCAGGAGGGAGCCAGATCAACCCAGAAATACCCGGCGGCGGCGGCGCGAACCGGCTCCACGATTGGCGTAATCGTAGAAAATCCCCCAGCGTGTACCCCCGTCTCTTACGATTGGGATAAACGTAATTAAAGGGACGAAAGTACCCAACCCGTCGCCGCACCCCGTCGCCAATCGTAAAAACCGGGGGTTAATGCCCCCGTGAGAGGGCAAAAATCCCACGTTCAGGCCCGTTTCCCCGGCCTCACTTTAGCCAAAGCTATTTCAGCTTTAGAACTGTGGTGTTACCTTAAAGCTAGGTTAGCTTCGGTAGACGACTGCCGGAGAGAGTGAATTCTTGGAGGAACCACATGGACGCCTACTGCATGAAGTGTCGAACAATGCGAGAGATGAACGCCGCCGAACAGGTGACCATGAAGAACGGTCGCCCGGCTACAAAAGGCAAGTGCGGCACCTGCAGCACGACGCTTTTCAAGATCGGAAAAGCCTCCTAAAGGGCTCCCGAATCTGATTCGAAAAAGGGGGCGGCTGGCGCATCAAGCGCTTGCCGCCTCCTTTTCGCGTCCACTTTTATTTCTGGCCCCGAAGTGGTTCCGGAAAGCTTCGATCGAGATTTGCCGGTCTCTGTATCAGCTCAACCTGCCGAAGTCGGTATCGACGAGCGCGTGGATCGCATCCAGCACTTCATCGGATAGCGGGCCCAGCTCCTGAGCGCCCAGCGCCTGCTCCAGGTGGTCCAGTTCCGCCATCCCCACGAGAACGCCGGACACGTTGGGGTTGGAGAGCGCGTAGCGCACCGCTAACTGTGCACGTGTGCCCTGGCTATCGCCGAGCGCTTCCACGATCAGTTTTGTGCGGGCCTCGTCCGCCGGGACGTCACCGCCCGGCGCTACCGGGGACTCACGGCCGTGCCGCACGTCGGTGGCGATCACGCCCGCCGCCAGTACGCGGATGTTCATCACGGCGACCTCGTGGGCGGCGCACTTATCAATGATGTTGCCGAAGTCGTATGCGGGCCAGTCCGAGGGCACAGCGCGTCCGGAACTCGGGTTGAGAAGGTTGTAGTACACCTGAGCCGAGTTGAAACGCTCACTCTCGATCACCCGATGAAGCGCCGAACTTTCGCCGGTGGCGGTGAACCCTATGAAGCGCGTCAACCCCTGATCCACGAGCCGCTGCAGACCGTCTGCCACACCACCCTTACCCAGCAAGTCGTCCACCGCCACGGATCCCGGGAACCAGCCGCGTTCCTCGGAAACACGATTGTGAAGCTGGAAAACATCGACACTGTCACGCTGCAGCCGCTCCAGGCTCTCGTGCATCGAGTGCTCGACCTGGCCCGGGATGTCGCCTTGTTCCGGGTCTATGCTGAACTTCGTTGAAAGGTAAGGCTGTTCCTCCGCTCGGACCTCCTTGAGCAGCCAGCCGAGCGCCATTTCGGAACGCCCCTGGCCATATGATGCCGCGGTGTCGATCCAGTTGATGCCCGCAGCGACCGCCGTTCGAACGGCGGTGCGTCTTGTTTCGTCATCGGCGTCAATAAGGATGCCGCCTACGGCGCCCGCGCCGAAAACTATCTCAGATATCTCAAGCCCTGTGCTGCCGTAAGGTCGGTACTTCATAAGTACTGCTCCCCTGGTTGACCCGTCCGGGATGGGCCGTCTGGCAGTTGTGTCTTCGCCATTGATCCGTCCGACGATGACCGGATTTATGGTCGTGTGTAGCGCCTCAATCCGTCCAAGTGTTCGTTGTAGTCAAACACGGGATTGAGCAACAGGTGCTCAGCTCCGGCGTCGGTGATAGCGTCGATTTCCTCATAGCAGTGTTCCGCCGGTCCCCAAATTGACACGCGTGAGGCCATCTCCCGATTTCCGTAGTGATGGCCGAACCAGTCCGTAAGACGCCGCTTCGCCCGGTCTGCATCGTCGTCGATGGCAACGTACACCCGTTTGGACACCGGATAGCTCACTGGGTCGCGTCCTTCTGCATCAAGCGCTTCTCGCAGGGTGGCGACGCTCGCCCTGAAATCGTCCGCGCTTGATGAACCCGGGCCCATCCAGCCGTCTCCGTACCTAGCGGCGCGCCTGATCGCGGCCTCGGCACGAGCGCCGAACCATACAGGCGGCCGCGGCTTTTGTACCGGTTTCGGCCCCATAGAGCCGTCAGAGAGGTTGTACAACTCGCCGTCGTATTCGACCGTCTCGTTCTTCCACAGCGCGTCGATTAACTCCACCGCCTCATTGAAACGCCTGACCCGACGACCCGGTTCATAGCCGTACGCCGGCGCGTCTTTATCGCTGCCTCCCAGTCCGATGCCGACGTCCAATCGTCCATCGGATAACACGTCGATGGTCGCCAGTATCTTTGCCAGTTGCGGCGGACTGCGGAGCGGAAGGACGAGCACCGATACGCCGAGACGGACCGTCTGTGTCACGGCGGCGAGATATGACAGAAGTGCCAGCGGTTCAAGGCTGATACTCGGTCCGATGATCCGCTCCTGCGTCCACAGGCTGTCGTAACCCATTCGCTCGGCGGCAACCGAGACATCTCGGATGACGGTCAGGTCAACGTTCCCATCCGGAAACACCTGTGGGACGGCAAACCCGGCACCCATGAACTCCTGATCCATTAGAACTCCCTCTTATCAAGCGCCATCCCCGCCGTGCCCTGAGGCTCTCGAAGGGTCGGAACACCGCGCTATCGATAATTCATTTCCGAGACGTCCGGAATCACCGCCAGGTCAAAGTGCCCATCGAGGAACACCTGCGGCACAGCAAATCCGACTCCCGAGTATCCCTGGTTGATCGCAAACCTCTTTGACGGCTCCGGTTCTGAGATTGGTCCGAATCCGGCGATACCTCGTTTTATCCCCCGGCGGAGCCCGGCGTGAATCAAATGCGGCAGCAATGCAGGCGCAGCTTACCGCGCGCCAGCAACCGGGCATCGGTGGTCGAACTCTGGAGGTCGTCTAATCGGCGTCTGACGCGTTGACCATGCGGAACGCCACTGGCCGCAGGCACGATGCAATCTGTGACGCCAGTTCGGCAGAAGCGCCGCAATCCAGCAACGCACCTTCCATGTGCCCGATCCACCGGGACGCGCCTTCTTCCGTTACCCGGAACGGCGCGTGTCGCCGCCGTAGCTGCCATGGCCCGACATCGGTCGTGTAACGCGGCTCGCCACCGAGCCATTCCTCAAGGAACAACTTCTGGCGTGCGCGACCGACCGCCATGCTCGCCGGGAAGATGGGCCGCAGTTCGAGGTCGTCGTCTATGCGGTCGTAGAACCGATCGACGACCTTCTCGACGTTTTCCCGACCACCCAGCTCGACGAACAGGGGCTTACGCGTCCCGGGTCCGCCGAGCAGCGGCTCGCCGCCCGAATTCAGGACGGGCAGACCCTGTGCCGCGGGTCGTGGGGCCCGGGAGCCCGGGTTTTCGCCAGAACTCCCCGATTTATCCGGTCCGTCGGTCATTCAGTCCGATCCTCAATTTGGCGCATTGGTTCCTTCCGGATCGCTCCGGCGAAACAAGCCTGACAGCATACGAAAGCGGTCACGCAAGTCGCTCAAAACGTCTTCAAAAAACGCCGCTTCGCGGCCAGATAACCGCCCCACGGGGCTAGATGGCGTATTGCCTCAGAAGGTTGCGGGCGATCACCAGACGCTGAATTTCGGACGTGCCCTCGCCGATGATCATGAGCGGCGCGTCGCGGTAGTAACGTTCCAGCGGCAGGTCCTTGATGTAACCGTAACCGCCGTGGATGCGCATGGCGTCCATCGTCACGTCGGCGCAGATTTCGGATGCGTACAGCTTGGCCATGCCGGCTTCCAGGTCGATACGCGCGCCGCTGTCCTTTCTTGCTGCCGCGTCGTAGGTCATGAGGCGAGCGGCGTGGATCTTGGTAGCCATGTCCGCCAGCATGTTCTGGATCGTCTGGCGCTCAGCGATCTTCTTGCCGAAGGTCTCGCGTTCCTGCGCGTACTTGATGGCAAGTTCAAATGCGCCGGTCGCCACACCAACGGCGCGGGCGGCGATGTTGATGCGGCCGGTCTCCAGCGCTTCCATCACGTGGTAGAAGCCCTTGCCCTCTTCATGGCCCACGAGTCGATCTGCCGAAACCCGGTAGTCGTCGAAGATCAGTTCAGAGGTATCGACGCCACGGTAGCCGAGCTTGTTGAGGTCGCGACCGGCGGTGAATCCCGGACCTTTCTCGGCGATGAATGCGCTGATGCCCCGGTGCGGCGGGTCTATGCCGGTATCTGTCTTCGCCAGCAGAAGGTAAACGTCGCCCGAGCGGCCGTTTGTGATGAAGAGCTTGTTGCCGTTGACGACGTACTCCTCGCCGTCCTTGACCGCGGTCGTCTGCAGACTGGCGACGTCGCTGCCGCCGCCGGGCTCGGTCAACGCCAGACCGCCGCGTTTCTCGCCGGCGGCCAGCTTAGGAAGCCACTCCCGCTTCTGTTCTTCCGTGCCGTGGTTGACGAGCGCTGCGGTGAGGATCGAGTGCGTGCCGATCGGCGCGCTGATCGACATCCAGCCTTTGCAAAGCTCCTCGAACACCATCGCGTAGGTGGTGTAGTCGAGCCCGAGACCGCCGTATTCTTCCGGGACAGTGATGCCAAAAAGCCCCATTTCGGCCATCTGTTCCACGAGTTCGGTGGGATAAGTGTCGTTCTCGTCGTGCTCGGCCGCCTGGGGAACGACGTCTTTCTGGACGAACTCCCGGACGGTGGCGACTATCTGGCGGCGTGCTTCGTCTAGTTGGACAGTGGTCATTTGCAGTCCTGTGCGTTGTGGGTTTCCGTGCACAGAATTGTGCGGCGCAAACGGGTTGGCGGCAAGGTGCGTTCTCGATTTATCACGCCCCGATCACGTCCTGGTCACATTTCGGCGCCGTGGCGACCCGGGTATTCCGGTAACCGGCTCACGGGTAATTCAAAAAATATTCTGGCGACGACCGCTATAGAATCCCGTTACATGCCTCAAGAAGACGTAGATCGGCTGCTCGCCAACTTCGAATCTGGACGGTTATTACGGCCTTCCGTTCACTTCCCAAATACCGTGGACGTGTCCCGTGCAATAGCGCGCCTATGTGGCGACAGCGGGGTCGCGGCAGATTCATCGGGAACGGGTTCTGAAGCAGAAATCTCAGACCTGATCGGGCCGGCGGACCAGATCGTGTTCGTCGTCGTTGACGGGCTCGGCATGACACTCCTTGAGACACTGCCTGAGGATTCATTTTTACGACGCAATCTTGCCCGTGAGCTGCGGTCCGTCTTCCCGTCCACTACCTCGGCGGCGCTGACGACTCTCGCCACGGGCGCGTGGCCTTCCGAGCACGCGATCATCGGCTGGTGGACGCACTTCTCCGAGATACCCGGACCAGCTACGGTTTTGCCCTTCGTCAATCGCGTCACCGGCGCACCGATCGCCCAGCACGGTATAGACGCCGATGTTGCTTTCCCACTCCCTTCGCGCATCTCTTCATTTGAGCGAAGTGCCATTGGGATGCTTCCGGCCAACCTGGTGCGCAGCGTCTACTCCGGGTATTCGCTCGGCCGGGCGATACGCCGGGGCTACAGCACGATCACCGAGGGGGTCGATAACACGCTCGCTCGGCTGGAGGGGGCGTCCGGTCCTTCTTACACGTACCTGTATCTGCCGCAGGTTGATTCGGCGGCGCACACGAGCGGCGTCGGAAGCGAGACGACGCGGGCCGCGCTGGACGATGTGGACAACGGCCTAGAACGACTTGCCTGCGATATGCCGGAGTTCGCAAAACTGGTGATTACCGCCGACCACGGCCACCTGGACGCTTTCCCGCCGGACCCGATGCTGGTGCGGGAGGATGACGAGATAGGACGCATGCTCCACTATCCGCCCTCCGGGGATGCGCGCGTCAACTATTACCACGTTCGCGAGGATGCGATCGGCCGCTTCGCAGACGCGTACGCGGAGCGAATGCCGGAGGTGGTGGTGCTGCTCACGCCGGATGAACTGCAAGACCTGGAGTTGCTGGGGCCCGGCGAGATACCTCCATACACACGTGCGCGCGTCGGGGATTACGTGGCGATCTGCATGGACGCGTCCGTTTTTGCGTGGTCGGCCGCTAGCGCCGACGGTCCTGACATGTCCCGCCTGATCTCCCACCACTCGGGACTATCGCCGGAAGAAGTGCGTATCCCCCTCATCGTTTCCGGGACCGACGCCCGCTGTTAATTTGGGACCGCTCAAGGCGGATCGCGCCCTTGAGTGGAGGATGTGGGTGCGGGGAATTTCCTATGCCCAGGTGCACCAGACCGGTGGCAACCCCTGCCGCACTGTTCCGCGGTGTTGTAATTCCGCGCAGGCCCGGTTTTGGCGTGTCTCACGCTGCCCGCCAATCCACGGCCTGCAAGACTTCAAGTCACGCCCACAGAACTTGCCCACCACCAGCGCCCCTATACGTGCTCCAAGGAGTGAATCGACATATGCGACAGGAGTTCGTCAACCCCTTCCTCAGCGCAGCCCAGCATGTGTTCGAAGTAGAACTCGAGCATGAGTTCAAATTTGCCGTAGCACAGGTGACAGAAGACACCATCACGAGCGAAAACATCACGGCATCGATCGGCGTGTCCGGCCGTCTTGAAGGCAATGTTTTTTTACGGATTCAAACGTCAGGTCGCACGCGCAATCCTCACGATAATGCTTGGAAAGCCGTCGTCAGAAATGGACCAGATGGCCCTCTCGGCGCTTGGTGAGCCGGCCAACATGATCACGGGTAACGCGGCTATCAGCCTCGTCAGAGCCGGCTACTCGACGGATCTCATGCCGCCGACATTGGGTTGTCCGCAGATAGTGGGTGACTTGACCGTGAATGCGTCCGTTCCCCGTCTGCATCAGCTTTCGCGAGAACGAAGCGCAACTCGCCGTACAAAAGCGGAATCCTTCTCTAGCTGCTCCTACAATAACTTTCAGGAGCAGCTAACCGTCATCCGGGGCCCACGAGTGCCACTCAGCCCGGGGCCGGATGGTGTTTCCGCCCCCGGCCGCCTCGCCAGCATGGCCGGGTGGCGGTATCCTCCCCCTGCGGCAAGCAGGTCCGGTCGTTTCGGCGCGATTTGTACGCGCCGGCCGGGTCCCGGAAACCAGGATAGCCAGCGAGGGATACATGGCAGACTCGTCGGATACAACGGGCCTGAACTCCCGTTCGCGCTCGCCGGAAATGCGTGACGCCGGAGGTTCGGACCGTGAGCGATTCGTGGAAACGGCGGCCCGCCTCGCGGCGGAGGTGTATGACTTTCATGAGCGCTGGGCGCTGGAGTCCGGCACGCCGCTTGAGATGATTGTCCGGCGCACCCCGATGCTGGATGAAGAGGTGCGCGAGCTAAAGGAAGAGGTCGAGCGGCCGGCGGCCGAATTTAACGAGGCCGCGATGGCGGAGGAAGCGGCGGACGTGCTTTTCGTGGCGCTCGGTCACATGGAACAACTCGGCGCGATGGGACTGGTCGGGATGGATACCGTCACGGCGAAGAACATCGCCAAGACCACGAAATCCCACTTCAAGCATCCAGTGAGCGGAAAGGTGACGCGCATCGGGCGGAAGCTGGATCCTTCGGACACGCCGGCATCCCGGGGCGTCACTCTCGAAGGGGACGCGCCGTCATGAAGATCTCCGGGATCAAGACGTTCGAGATCAACCCCGGCGAGATCGTCGGGCCGGGCCGTACCTGGCTGTTTGTGCGCGTCGATACGGACGAGGGGATCAGCGGCTGGGGTGAGGCCACCAATTCCGGCGCCGGCTCTAACACGCTGATCAAGACGGCGATCGAGTTGATAACGCCCGACCTCCTCGGCGAAGACCCGGCGGATATCGAGCGGCTCTGGCACCTGATGTTCCGTCGTTTCAGCTACCTAGGGTCACGCGGGTTGCCGACGGCGATGACGGCGGGGATCGACATCGCGCTGTGGGACATCAAGGGCAAGGCCACCGGAAGTCCTGTCTACGATCTATTAGGCGGCCGGTTTCGTGACGAGGTCCGCCTGTATGCCAACTCATGGTTCGAGGGTTGCGAGTCTCCCGAAGACTACGCACGCGCCGCGCGCGAACGCGTCCTGGCGGAGGGCCACACCGCCCTGAAGCTGGACCCGTTTCGGGAGATGACGGCGACCCACCACATGTTTTCCGATGGCCAGATCTCAGCGGCGGGCGAGCAGGAGGGTTACGACATCGTCGCCGCCATCCGGGAGGTCGTCGGTCCGGGACACGAGATCCTCATCGACGCCCACGGCCACTTCAACGTGCCGACGTCCATCCGGCTCGCCAACAACCTGTTTGAACAGTCGAACATCGCGTGGTTCGAGGAGCCGGTCCCGCCGGAGTCGTTTGATGCTTTGAAGCAGGTCCGTGAGAACACCAACGCTCCGCTCTGCGTCGGCGAGCGGCTTTTTACGCGCTACGACTTCGTGCCGCTTTTCCGCGACCGATTGGTGGACTACGTGATGCCAGACACCGTGTGGTCTGGCGGCATCTCGGAGATCAAGCGAATCGCTGCGATGGCCGAGGCGCACTACATCCCGATTTCGCCGCACGCCGTGCCCTCCGGCCCGTTGTCGCTCATCGCCTCGGCCCACGCCATGACCTCCGTGCCCAACTTCTACCGGCAGGAGCACGGCATGCGCGCCATCCCCATCCAAAATAGCCTGCTCTCCGAGCCGATGGACATCGCCAACGGCGTAATCGCGCTGAACGGCAAACCAGGGCTTGGCTACGAGATGAACGAAGAAGAGTTGCACGCCCGGGCGACGTAACGACGGTTAGCACGCAGCCACGCTCGTGATCCGCGATCACGGCGTCTAACCACGACCGGTGTAGGGCGGATAGCCATTCGCACCTGCGCCCTTTCTGCTGACACATCTGTTTGTCCGCGGTCAGGTCAGATTGTCATCCTGATCCCGAGGATCAGGATCTCTCGGCCTGCACTCTGACACGTTGTCGTTCCACGAGTCACCTGCCGTACGGGTCGATCGGCATCGACGCGAGGGCGGGGGGGGGCCACCGCCGCCAGCCATTCTCGCTGTATCATCCGAGGCCTTGCCCGCCTCGATAAAACAACGAAAAGGATTCCGATGCCCAGACCGAACATCATCTTGATCAACTGCGACGACCTTGGCTACGGTGATCTGGGGGTTTACGGGTCCCAGATCAACAAGACGCCTGCCATCGACAAGATGGCCGAAGAGGGAGTGCGGTTCACCGACTTCTATGTCGCATCCCCGGTCTGCTCGCCGTCCCGTGGGGCGTTGATGACGGGTTGCTACCCGCCCCGCATCGGATTTGGTGACTTTGAAGGCAACTGGGTGCTGATGCCCGGCCAGGCGGTCGGTCTGAACCCGACAGAGACCACCATCGCCGGGGCCTTGAAAGACGTCGGTTACACGACCAAGATGATCGGCAAATGGCACGCCGGTGACCAGAAGGAATTCCTGCCGACTCAACACGGATTCGACAGCTATTTTGGGCTGCCGTACAGCAACGACATGGGAAGGCAGGTCGACGATCCGGCCACGACCGATCCGGAGCGCATCGAACGACTCCGGGCGCGCCCGCCTCTACCTCTCATCCGCGACGACGAGGTCGTCCAGGAACAACCGGACCTACGAGCGCTTACTGAACGCTATGCGGAAGAGGCGGTGCGATTCATACGCGACAACAAGGAAGGGCCGTTTTTCCTCTATTTCGCGCACATGTACGTCCACCTCCCGCTCTACGCCCCGGAGCCGATGGTTGATGCGTCCGAGAACGGCGACTACGGGGCATGTGTCGCTGGCGTCGACTGGGTGACCGAAGTCTTGATGGACGAGTTGAAGCGGCAGGGACTGGACGACGAGACGCTGGTCATCTTCACCAGCGACAACGGCTCCCGGATGCAGGACCAGGGCGGCAGCAATGGAGAACTGGCCGGGATCAAAGGCACGACATGGGAAGGCGGTCTGCGAGTCCCGTGCATCATGCGCTGGCCGTCGAAGATCAAGGCCGGTGAAGTGCGAAGCGAGATCGCATCTTCGATCGATTTTCTCCCAACCCTCGCTGGGATTACCGGGGCACAGGTTCCGAAGGACCGAATCATCGACGGCACAGACATCTCATCGCTAATGTTTGAGTCGGGCGACGTGGGTCCGCCGCGCGACACCTTCTTCTACTACATGGGTAATCGTCTGGAAGCTGTGCGGAAGGGCAAATGGAAGCTCCACGTCTCAAGGGAGATCCGTCCAAATCAGCAGACCGGGGTAGTCGACCAGGCGGCCATCGACGCCAACACCCTGGGAATCCCCGGGCTCTACGATCTGGAATCGGACATCGGCGAGACCATTAATGTGATCGCCGGCCACCCGGACGTGGTGGCTGAGCTATCAGCGCTGGCGGGCGCCTGCCGGGCAGACATCGGCGACGAGGCCACGGGCGTAACCGGCGCCAACATTCGTCCGTCCGGACATGTCGACAACCCGGACACGCTCACGCACTACGACCCGGAGCACCCGTATATCTACGCCGAGTACGACAAGTACGAGAGGGGCTAGGCCGCTCGAGCGACCACTCACCCAGCAGGAGAGGCTGGGGTGAGGGAGAAGTCTTTAGCCCGGAAACATGCGTATGAGGTCTACCGGCCGCTCGGTGCAGATCCCTCGGCTACGCTCGAGATGACTGAATTGGCGTGGTCACGAACATTTGCTCCCCCTCCCCTAAGAGGGAGAGGGGCGAGGCCGTAAGCTGAGCGCAGCGAATGCGCCTCAGTCCCCCTAGACCTTCACAAGCTTCTGCATGGAGCGCAGCTCTTGCGGGATGTCCCAGCCGCTGCCGTAGTCGCTGTGCGACACCTCTGCGACGTAGATGTCGCCCTTGGAGTCCACGGTGATGCCGTGCGGGGAGAAGAAGCGGCCGGTCTGGGAGCCGTAGGGTTCGGTGCCGACCTTGGACAGCACCTCCCCGTCGGTGGTCATTACGGTGACCCGAGGGCCGAGGTCGGTGCCAGTGTCGTTGCTGGAGATCCCGGCGAAGTACTCACCGATGTACACCAAGTCGCGACCGCCACGGGTGTCGATGTAAATGCAGGCGGCCCGGGACAGGTTCACCCACTGCGTCTCGAATATGCCGTCTGAGCTGAACACCTGGATGCGGTGGTTCTCACGGTCTGCGATGTAAACCCAGCCGTTGCTGTCGGTCTCGACGTTGTGGACGATGTTGAACTGGCCTTCACCGGTGCCGGATTCGCCCCACGAGAACAGGTAATCGCCCTCGGGTGTGTACTTGTGGACACGGGCGTTTGAGTAGCCGTCCGCTACGTAAAATTCACCCGTCTTTTTGTCGATCCCGACGTGCGTAGGAACGCTGAACGGCTTCCCGCTCATCTTGGCCGCCGGCTTATTCGCCTCGCCCAGGGTCATCAGTAGCTCACCACCGGGCGTGAATTTCTTGACCGTGCCGTCGCCGTTGTCGACGGTGAACAGGTTGCCGTCCGGGGCGACCGTCACGCCGTGCGGGTTGCTGAACTCACCCTGCCCCCAGTGGTCGACCAAGTTGCCTTCGGCGTCGAACACGATCATCGGAGAGGTGCCGCGGTTAAAGACGTATATGCGGTCGTTTCCGTCGGCGGCGACCGATGTCGCTTCCTTGTAGTTCCAGCCCTCCGGGAGCGTGCCCCAGTTTTTCCCGGAGACCTCGTACTTGAACCCTCCACTCCCCAAAATCACCGGGCCGGATGGGCCGTCTTCCGCTCGGTGCTCGTCCTGCGGTAGGCCAGATTCGAGTTGTTCCACTTCACTTGCCATCGGATCTACCTCTTGTTGGGAAGCTGGGTTTGGGTCGTTGGAGTTACCCGAGAGCGGTGATATTACCCTGTGTCCGGCATCCCGTCAGCGCCCGGGGGCGTTCCGGTCACAGTTGTAGGTCGATCCAAACCCGTTCTGGGGTTGATGCAATTGCATCTTGAGGCGATCCAATCGTGTCCTGAGGTTCTCGAAGGACCGGGTTTACGAAACACCCTGACGCTCTTCCAACTGCCGCAAGAGGCCGATGTCGTCCCGCTGGATCCACTCTTCGGCGATCTTTCCGACTTCGAATCGCGATAGCGCCATACCCGTGTTCACGATCTTTGTACCGGTTGGTGCGAACCCCATCCACTCGCCCCGGTGGGTGCCGGTCATAGTCCAGCGCCTTGTGACAAACTCGTCTTCACCCGGGTAAATTAACGCTTCGAAGTGCAGGTCAGGGAGCGCCGTTCGCAGTGCCGAAACCTGATTCAGAACGGCATCTATCCCGACGATATCGTTCTCCAATAACGGGTCGTGGCGCACGTGGTCCGGCGCTATCAGATCGCCCGCAATATCGAACAATCCCTGGTTCCAGATCCCTTCGACGTAACGGCGAACGACGGCTGCGTTCACATCCGACGACATTTGTATTTCCCTCGATTAACGGTTTGATTCCCAGATTACGCGTAGGGGGATGCTTGCCCCACCCGGAAAAGGCGTAACGCCGTACGCCCCTACGCTTTCGCGAGCGCCCTGAGACTCTCGCAGGGCCGAATGACCCGAAACCTGTTACGCCGTCGCGCCCGGCATCCCCGGCACGGGCGTTCCAGGAGTCTTCACGCGCAGTGAATAAACAGAGGAGCGGCTGGTCAGGTAGAGCGTCTTGAAGTCGGTCCCACCCCAGCCGACGTTTGCCGGCAGCTCCGGCGTCTCGATCAACCCGAGGAACTCGCCGTTCAGCTCCCAGACCCAGCAACCGCCGGGTCCTGTGCTGAAAACGCGGCCGGCACTGTCCACCTTCAGCCCGTCCGGCACGCCGCCGCGCTCGCCGATCGGCCTTTTCGCGCCCGAGTGCGCTGTGAAGGTATCACCCTCATCCGGTCCGCCAGGCACGTAGGGCATCTCGGCGAACTCGCGGCCGTTTGATAGCGAGCCATCTGCCGACACGTCATAGACATACATGTGCGGATTTGGCCGGGTGTTGGTGACGTAGAGCAGCGACTCGTCTGGCGAGAACGCCAGACCGTTAGGGTGGTTCATGTCGGTGGCGACCTGGTGCAACACGCCGTCGGGGTCGATCCGGAAGACGCTGGACGTTCCGATGAGCCTATCTTCAGGCGGCATCAGGAACTGCGGGTCGCTGAAATAGAGCGAGCCGTCACTGCGCCCCACCACATCGTTGCTGCGATTGAGCCGGACACCGTTGTAGTCCGATGCTATCACCGTCCACGAGCCGTCGTGCTCCCGACGCACCACCCGGTAAACATCCTGCTCGCACCACACCACCCTGCCCTGCAGGTCGTACGTCGCACCGTTGGCACCGCCATCGTTCTCCCGGAGAACCGTCTTGTCTCCCGTCCTGGCGTCCACCAGGTAGTGGACGGCGTCATCGACGTCCGAGACGTAAAGCGCTCCGTCCCGGTGTTCCGGAGTCGGTTGCTGCCAGAGTGGGCCTTCTGTGAAGTGGAAGCCGGTGGCGAGGAGTTGCGGTTCGGTTGTCTCAAGGACGCGGTCGAGTTTGTTGGGGGTGGTCACTTGGGTCTCCTGTTGCGTGAGTGGAATGAGTGTGACGGCAGTTTAGCCACTTGCAGGGCGTTTCGTGGTTCATTGATGTGGCGACTCTCGGCTGCGCCCTCGTTCTCTCACCCCGCCTCTCTCCCGTGGCAGGGAGAGGGGCAAATATAACGACTCCGAACCTGTAATCAGCGTAGGTTGGGGCTTACTCCGTCCGGGGGGGGGTATTGCCATACGCCCCTACATGTGCCCAAACGCCGCCTGTAGTGAACACCGTGCCCTGGGGTTCTCGATGAGCCGGGATTTGCGAGCGAGTTCATATCAACGCGCTCGGACCCGTCCGCCTTGGGCGAACGCTCCCTCATCTCGCGCCCACTCCCGTTTGGGAGAGGGGATGGTCGATCCTGAGTGAAAAACGGTATCGTGACCGCCACATCCTCTCAACTCAACAGACAGCCATCTCACAAGGAAGCGCCGTGAAGATCACCGATGTCATACCCCACGTCATCAAGCCTGGGCTCCCCGGTGACACGCCAGATCAGAGCGCCTGGGCGTTTATAGAGATTCGCACAGATGAGGGGATTACCGGGTGGGGCGAGGCGACCAAGTACGGGCGAGGCGGCAGTTTCCTGATCGGGCAGGCGGTTCACATGGTGAAGGACGACTTCATCGGCGAGGACCCGTCCAACATCGAGGTGATGTGGCACAAGCTGTATCGCCGTTTCACTTACCTGGGAGCACGCGGGTTCCCGACGGCGCTCATCGCCGGTTTCGATATGGCGCTGTGGGACATCAAGGGCAAGGCGACGGGCCGGCCGGTGTTCGATCTGCTTGGCGGAAAGTTTCGAAACCCTGTACCCCTGTACGCCAACGTCTGGTTTGAAGGAGCGGAGACCCCGGAAGAGTACGGAGCGGCAGCAAAAAGCATGGTGGCGCTGGGTCACACGGCTTCCAAGCACGACCCGTTCCACGAGATGAAGCCGTTCCATTCGATGTACCAGGATGGCAAGATTTCGAAGAAGGGCGAACGTCTTGGCTACGACATCGTGGCGGCGGTGCGGGAGGCGGTCGGCCCGGACCACGAGATCCTGATCGACGCTCACGGCCACTACAACGTGCCGACAGCCATCCGGCTGGCCAACACGCTGTTTGAGCAGGCGGACATCGCGTGGTTCGAGGAACCGGTGCCGCCGGAGTCGTTTGAGGCTTTGAAACAGGTCCGTGTGAACACCTCTGCGCCGATCTGCGTTGGTGAGCGGCTGTTCACGCGCTACGACTTCCTGCCGATTTTCCGGGATGGCCTAGCCGACTACATCATGCCGGACACGATCTGGACAGGCGGCATCTCGGAGATCAAGCGCATCGCCATCATGGCGGAGGCGTACTACATCCCTATCTCGCCGCACTGCGTCCCCGCCGGTCCGCTGGAACTGATCGCAGCGGCGCACGTGTGCGCAAGTGTGCCCAACTTCTACCGGCTGGAGCATTCGATACTTGGCATCCCCATGCAGAACGATCTGCTGACGGAGCCGATGGGCATCAGCCACGGTGCCATCCACTTGAACGAAAAGCCGGGGCTGGGCTACGACCTTGACCCGGACGCGCTGGCGTCCAAGCGGCATCCGTTGTGGGGGGGGTAGGTCTTTCTCCCCATACAGGTCAGTACTTACCTCTGGTAAGGTGCTTGTGTGACGTCACAAAACATGGCTCCTTTCTGTCCCCATTTCCACGAGGCGGTTGAGCTGATCGGCCGGCGTTGGAGCGGCGCGATCTTGCGATCGATGCTGTCGGGAGCGCGGCGTTTCTCGGAGATCGGCGTGCCGATCCCGCGGCTGTCCGATCGTCTGTTGTCGGAGCGGCTCAAGGAGTTTGAGAGCGCCGGATTGGCGGAGCGGTCTGTAGTTCCGGAGACGCCGATTCGCGTCGAGTACCTGCTTACGGAGAAGGGGCGCGCACTGACGCCGACGGTCATCGAGCTCACCGCGTGGGCGGAAGAATGGTTCGGGGCCGTAGAGTCCTGCGACGTTGTCGTGGCAAACGAGGTTGTCGAGGAGCGGCCGCGCAATCCGCTGTTGATGTGGACGGATCGGCCGTCTGCATCTGCATAGGGGGAAGCGGCCAAAAGCGCCGTAGGGGCGGATTGAGGAGGAGACGCTGGCATCGGTCGGCGATTCCGGGGCGTTCGGCGACGATCTGAGCAGCGGCGGCAGTGACAACCTGCAAACGCGGTTGCTGGCGCTTCTGGGTCACGTGGGTTAGAGGCACTCCCGGTGCGTTGACGGAATGATCTTCTCCCTCACCCTCGCCCTCTTCCGTTGGGAGAGGGGACACCAGAAATGTTTTATTGCGCAGAAAGAGCCTGCGCACGGTCCGCACACGGGTTAAAGTATCGCTTCACTCGAATAGCGTAACCACGAAGCCTCGCCTGGATGTCCCGGAGGACGAGATGACTGCAACCTACAAGATCCTGATCCTAGGCGCCTCCTATGGATCGCTTCTGGGAGCCAAAATGGCCCTGGCCGGGCATTCGGTCACGCTGGTGTGCCTCCCTGAAGAAGTGCAGTTGATCAACGCGGAAGGCGCACGTGTGCGCATGGCGGCGCGGGGCGTCGACGGGCTCGTGGAACTGAACACCCAGAACATGCCGGGCAAGTTGTCCGCCGCCGGGCCGGGGGACGTAAATCCTGCGGATTACGATCTCGTCGGGCTGGCGATGCAGGAGCCGCAATACGGCGTGCCCGTGTTGCACGATCTGCTGGACAGGGTTGCGGCAGCGAATGTGCCCTGCATATCGATCATGAATATGCCCCCGCTGACCTACCTGCGACGAATCCCCGGATTGGACATTGAAGCGATAAAGAGCAGCTACACGGACGCCTCGGTCTGGGACAACCTTGACCCGGCGCTGATGACCCTGTGCAGCCCGGATCCGCAGGCGTTCAGGCCGCCGACAGAGAAGATCAACGTGTTGCAGGTCGGTCTGCCGACCAACTTCAAGGCGGCGCGGTTCGATTCAGACGCGCACATGGATATCCTCCGTAACCTCGAGGCGGATATCCAGGCCGTACGGTTCGACATCGGCGACCGCGAGGTCGAATTGCCGGTCAAGCTCAGGGTGCACGATTCAATCTTCGTTCCGCTCGCGAAGTGGAGCATGTTGATCGCGGGCAACTACCGCTGCGTCCAGAAGGACGGCATGCGGGCCATCAAGGAAGCCGTGCACACAGACATCGCCGCGACACGGTTGGCTTACGAATGGGTCGTGGAGCTCTGCGTTTCGATGGGTGGCGATGAGAGTGATTTCGTGCCGTTTGAGAAGTACGCCAACGCCGCGCTGTCGCTAGTGAACCCGTCCTCGGCCGCTCGGGCACTGGCCAACGGGGCGCCGAACATCGAGCGCGTGGACACGCTGGTTCAGACGATCGCCGCGCAGCAGGGCATGCAGTCCGATTCGCTGGACGAGACGGTGGAGCTGGTGGACGGCTGGCTGGAGACGAACCGGGCGAAGGCGTGAATTGGTGCCGGCTTGCGGGTGATGTAGGGGCGGTCCTTCGAGAGCCTCTGGGTGACGCCCGCCCGGAGGGCGTAGTGCCATACGCCCTTACGGTGTTGTTGCATGACTGCGTCGCCCGATTCTGACGCTTCTCAAAGGACAGACGTGGGCAGATATTAATCCGTCTCTCCGCGATTTGTGCCATACGGCTTCTACGTCTATGTACCGACGTCCAACATTACGGTGCCTATGGCGTGGGATTCGACCGCTCTTGTGGCTTCGGCCGCCCCCTCCAGGGGGAAATGTGGGCCGTGGAGATGTGTCAGCGTTCCGTTCGTAATCCACTGATTGATGTGCTCGATGGCGGCGCGTTTGGCCTCCTCCGGCATCGTGTAGACCATCACGAATCGGACGTTGATATTTGACCTTCTAAAGCGAAACGGCACACCGGGCGTCTCGGTCGCTCCATCGCCGAAGCCGTAGACGGCCATCGCCCCGTTGTCTGCGATCGATTTTCGTGAGACTTCGAAGTTGGCGGGGAACTGGACCTCGACGATTCTGTCGACACCGCGATCTCCGGTGAGTTCGTTGATGCGCGCCGTTACGTCCTCGGTCCGGTAGTTGACAGTCTCGTCTGCGCCGGCGTCCCGTGCGATCGTCGCTTTCTCATCCGAGCTGACGGTGGAGAACACCCTTGCCCTACCGATCTTCGCCATCTGTATGGCGTAGTTAGCCACCGCTCCAGCGCCCCCGGTCACGAGAACGGTCTTGTCCGTAACCGGGCCGTCCGCGAACACACTCCGGTGTGCGGTCATGGCCGGGACGCCCAGGCAGGCACCATCGGCAAACGACGCGTTATCCGGCAGAGGCACAGCGTGGTTTGCGGGCTGCACGGTGTACTCGGCGGCGGACCCGTAGGCGATGCCAAAGTTCGATTCATAAAGCCAGACGCGTTCGCCAATCCGGGACGTCGGGACGCCTGCGCCGACGCCGTCGATCACGCCCGATCCGTCCTGATTGGGGATGATCCTCGGGAAGCGCATCGCCCGCGCACGCATCTTCCAGTCGGACGGGTTAATTCCGGAAGCAATCACCCGCACGCGAACCTCACCCGGTCCAGGCTCTGGGTCCGGCATTTCGCCGACCTGCAGCACTCCGGCGTCACCGCTTTCCTCGTACCAGACCGCTCGCATGGAATTCCTCTCCTGTTTTTGGTCGATTGGGCGCTGATTATGCACGCATCGGCGTTCCATAGGCGGCGGTCGGGTTACGATGCGGCAAGGTTATCGACGAACCTGAAGGCCCCGGAGGAAATAAATGCCTGACCTGCGTCGAGATGGGAGATGAATGGGTGAATCTTCGGATGTGCTACAACTGCGGAAAGGTGGGTTGTTGCGACTCGTCCAAATACAAACATGCAACCTCGCATTACGACGCGATCGGTCACCCGATCATCAAGTCGCACATGCCGGGGGGGACGTGGAAGTTTTGCTTCGTAAAAGAGTTGGCCTGGGAGTGAGGCCGCGGTCCTGCTGGACGGCTATTTGGGGCCAAACGGCGACACCGTCATTCCCGAGTCGTCGGGAATCGAGAGACAGCCTCCGTCCTGTTTAAACCTAATCGCGAAACGAGCGTTTCTGGATTCCCACCTGCATGGGAATGCGAATTTAGCAGGGACACAAGCACAGGCCGGATGGAGTTATTCGCGGTGAGATTCTTGAATCAAGTTCAGGACAGGCTCTTCACCTCGGGCTCAGACGACATTGCTAACGTGACCCGTTTTCTAAGCCGCTGGAGGCCATGTTGATTATTGATGGGCATGCGTACTGCTGGCCGGATCTGACTGGCGGCGGCGGGTTTGAATCGCCGGACGGGTTGCGGCGGCACCTCCAGAGCGCGATCGCCAACCATCATCAGCCTGCCTTGCGGGTGCGTGATCGCGCCCCGGGCGACAACTCCGGGCTTGTGGATCTGTCTCGTAGAACCCGGCTGGAGGCGCTCAAAGACGCCGACTTCCGTTGGGCGAGCAACGGCCGGTTCGAGTGGATCGATGGCGGAGTGAGGTACTTCAAGCAGTACTTTGCTCCATCGATGCAGGAGTCCTTTTACGGGCCGGAGTCGCTGGTCGCTGAGATGGACTACGCCGGTGTGGACATGGCTCTGCTGCATCGGACGCCGTACCTGGGCATCGATAACGATTTCATCGCCGAATGCGTGTCGCGATACCCGGACCGGTTGCGCGGGCTGGCACATGTGCCTGAGTGGCGCTGCGTCCCGGACCCTGATGGGTCATTGCTGGAGTTGGAGCGGGCCGTCAGGCTGGGCTTATCGGGGTTGCACTTTCTTCCGCCGCAGCTCAATTTGTACGGCGATAACGGGGCGTGGGATCGCGCTGAGTTCCGGCCATTCTGGGACGGCGTCGCCGGACTGAATATTCCCGTGTTCATCTCTATGGGGCAGATGATGAACCGGAGCGCGGCGCGGGAGGGTCTGGACCCGGATCCTGAGGATTTCCACGACGAGTTACGAACGTTGCGCCGATGGATCGACCGTTATCCAGACGTGACGCTGGTCGTGACACACGGGTTGAACTGGCGGTTCTTTATGGACGGCGACTCTATCGTGCTGCCGGAATGGATCTGGGAGCCGTTTCGTGACTCGAAAAGCTACCTCCAACTGTTGTTTCCAATAGCCTTGGGCGCCGTCTGGGATTACCCCCTAGCGCAGGCACAGCCGACGGTCGCGGAGATCGTGGACCGGCTTGGGGCGGAGCGCGTGATCTGGGGTACCGACATGCCGATAGTGGCCCGGTCGTGGACCTACAAGCAGAACCTGGACTTCATCCGGATTCACTGTGACGGGCTGTCTGCGGGCGATCGCGATGCTGTGCTTGGAGGGTCGATAGCGGGGTTGCTAGGCGTGGGGTGATGCAGGTTCTCACACCGGAATGAGGATCTTTGACGACACCGTCATTCCCGAGTCATCGAGAATCGGGAGGCGGTCTCAGTTCTTATAGAGCCCCATCACGAAACCAGTGCTTCTGGATTCCCACCTCCGTGGGAATGACGATATCAACGGGTGGACGGATACAAGTCGGATGGAAGGCGAGCCGGGAGATCCTGATTCTAGGGATCAGGATGACAGATTAGCGTGACCGGTTGTTGATAACTATCGCTGAATGACGTGACCCACCTCCAGACCTCCTTTAATTAATCTTTCGCCTATCAGGGAGGAGGCACCCATTTGCCCCCACCTAACCCCGCGACGGCTTCTTGCCCGTTCGTTCCTCGTACAGCTTCCAGGTGTTTTCGTTGAACGGGTAGTAGCGGCCGGGTGGGCCCGGGTCTCTCTCCAGTTCAGCCTTGACGACTTCTTCCACTTCTTCGCGCTCACGGGCGATGCGGATCGCGTCGTCCACGGTTTCGTGCGGAACGACGACCACGCCGTCCTCGTCGCCGACTATTGCGTCGCCGGGCCGAACGAGTACGCCACCGCAGTTGATGGTGTCGTTCACGCCCCACGGGACCATGACTGCAGGACCCTGCTTGGCCGTTGTGCTGTGTGAGTAGACCGGGTATCCGTAGCCCTTGAGGATGGTGGAGTCACGCACCGAGCCGTCGGTGACGAGTCCGCCGACTTGAAGCTGTTTCAGGCGTAGGAACTTGATGTCTCCGCCGATCGATTCCCAGGGACCGATGGCCGATGCCACGAGAACTTCGCCCGGGCCGCACTTCTCAAAAGCGACGTATTCCGGGGAGATCAGGCCTTTCGGCATGTCATCCCAGATGTCGTTGCGCCAGGGCACGAAACGCAGCGTTACGGCGCGGCCGGCCATCTTCATATCCGGGTGCAAAGGTCGTGCGCCGGGAATGTAGGACGGCGGCCATTTCATCACCCACAGGGCGTCGATCAGTGTGGGCGTGGGGATGGTCTTGAGGATCTCCAGGGTTTCGTCGGAGATCGGCGGGAGGTGGTCGGCCATTCCTGGCTCCTATCTGCGATTTACTGGGCGGTATGTTTGCACATGTTAGAGGTCGTTTTGCATCGACCCCAAGGGCAGATAGTCATCCGCCCCGACGGCGTTGGTTGTTGCTCCCTCGTCCGGTAGGAGAGCGGCTGACGATGGATGTGTCCCCCACACATCCGTAGGGGCAGATTGGTATCCGCCCTCGGGCTGGCTGCTGCCCGCCCCTACGACTCTTGCGGTGGACGAATGGTTGGCTGAATTTCGAGTATCTTCCCAGCTGGCTGGCGGGGCAAGCGCCGCCCCTACTCCGGGACTGCGCCGTTGCGGAATTTCCAGAGGGATGTCACGAGGGCGGCTGATGCGGGGACGGGGACGTTTAGCGCCCTTCCCTCGCGGACTACCATGCCGAGCAGGTGTTCGATCTCCAGCTGGTTGCCGGCCCTGAAGTCGCCCTGTAGCGACGCCTGTGCGTCTGCGGCCTCGGCCATACCGTCACGCAGTTTTACGTCCACGACGTCCAGGGCAAGGTTCACGCCCTTTGCGCGCGCCACGCGCTCGACGTCTTCCATGACCGATCGGACAGTGTACTCGCCCCATGGACTTTCGAGCACCTCGACAAAGGATGAACGAGACGATGTCATTACCGTGCCTATGGGCCCGACGTTGACGAGCTTGGTCCAGAGCGTGGCGCCGATGTCGTCGCCGATTTCCGGCTGGATGCCCTCCCTGTTCAGCAGGTTGAACACAGCCTCGGTGCGGTCTGTGTGCGAACCGTCCTGCTCACCGAACGCTATGCGTGCCGTCGGGCCGGACTGGTGGATCACGCCGGGCTCCGGACGGCCTGTTTCGATATATGTTGCACCGGCCATCACGTGGTCCCAGCCGTAGACCTCAGCGATCCGGGCAGCGCTGTCGACGCCGTTCTGAATCGTCAGGACGGTCGTGCCGTCCTTGAGCAGCGACCTGATAAGCGGGAGCGCCGTCTCGTTATGGAACAGTTTGACGGTGTAGAGGACGAAATCGACCGGGCCTATTTCCGCTGAGTCGGGCGTGACCTGCGGACGGACCGTGAATTCGCCCCAGTTTGTCCTGAGTCGCAGTCCGTTGGCCTTCATGGCGTCGAAGTGCGCGCCCGGACGAGCGACCAGCGAGACCTCCTCGCCGTGCCGAGCCAGGACGCCGCCGTAGTACCCGCCAACGGAGCCGGGGCCGATGACCGCTACTTTCATGTTGCTGCTGTCTCCAATTACTCGACGATTCACTGACCGGATTGCGCGGCGGCCGTGGCCGCCGTCCTGCCCTGTACTCGCCTGTGTTCATGGGAATCGCGGGCTGTAACGATAGCGCAGAATGGACCAGCGGCGCGATGTATTCGGGCGCTGTCGCGAGGGCGTAAAATTACGCCCCTCATAGAGAAAACGCTATCCCTCCAACTTCGATCCCTTTCTGAGTCAGGACTTCAGGATTTCCACATGACCGATTTCACGCGACCGGACGGTCGCCGGGCCGATGAGCCGCGGTCGATCAGCATCGAGACAGGTTTCCAACCGCATGCCGAGGGGTCGGTCTTGATTGCCTCGGGCAACACTCACGTCATCTGCTCCGCTTCGGTGGAGGAGTTCGTGCCCCGTTGGATGCGCGGGTCCGGAAAGGGCTGGGTGACGGCCGAGTACGGGATGCTCCCGCGGGCGACGAACACGCGCGCTCGCCGGGAGGCGGCCGCGGGACGACAGGGCGGTCGTACACAGGAGATCCAGCGCTTGATCGGCCGATCGCTCAGGGGCGTGGTCGATCTTGCGGCGCTCGGCGAGCGTTCGATCACGGTGGACTGTGACGTTGTGCGCGCCGATGGCGGCACGCGCACGGCCTCCATCACGGGGAGTTACGTGGCGCTCGGAATCGCCCTGCACGGACTGCTGAGTGAAGGGAAGATCGACAAGGATCCGATGATCGATTCCGTTGGCGCCATCAGCGTCGGCATCGTATCCGGCACGCCGCTTCTGGACCTCTGCTACGAGGAAGACTCGGCCGCGGAGACAGACATGAACGTCGTCATGACGGGCTGCGGGAAGTTCATCGAGCTGCAGGCGACGGCCGAGGGCATGCCGTTTGCGCGTGAGGAGCTGAACGACCTGCTCGGGCTGGCTGAAATCGGCATCCGTTACGCCATTGACCAGCAGTCGGCCGTTTTAAACTCTTAACCCTCTTCTCCTCAAACTCGATACCGGCCAGCCCGGAAACCCGGCAGCCACATGAGAATCCGACGCCAGTTAACCGAAAGCGAGTCCGCTTCACATGCCAGCAATCCCTACGATCACCGGCGTACATGCGAGGGAAATCCTTGACTCGCGCGGCAACCCCACAGTTTACGCAGAGGTCAGACTCAGCGACGGAACGATCGGCGGCGCTGCGGTTCCCTCCGGGGCGAGCACCGGCCAGCGTGAGGCGAACGAGCTGCGTGATGATGATCCGAACCGGTACAACTGCAAGGGCGTTTTGAAGGCCGTCGCCAACGCCAACGGGCCGCTCTGTGAGGCGGTTGTCGGGTACCAGATCGCGGATCAGCCGGGCATCGACAGGGCGTTGATCGACGCAGACGGCACTGCAAACAAAGAAAAGTATGGCGCTAACGCGATCCTCGGGATTTCGATGGCGACGCTTGACGCGTCCGCCAGGAGCGCGGGCATGCCGCTCTACCGGCGGGTGGCCCAACTTTCCGATACGGGCAACGCCGTCGAGTTGCCGACGCCGATGTTCAACCTGCTCAACGGCGGAGCGCACGCCTTCGGCTCGACCGACTTCCAGGAGTTCATGGTCATGCCGGCGGGATTCGACACCTACCCGGAGGCGCTGCGGGCCGCGGTCGAGATTTACCACACCCTGCGAACCCGCCTTGCGAAAGATAAGTACCAGACGACGGTCGGGGACGAGGGTGGTTTTGCGCCTGCCGGCTTCGACACGCGCATGGCTCTCCAGCATCTGGTGGATGCTATTGAGGGCGCGGGATACCGGGCGGGCATCGACGTGTTCCTGGCGCTGGACCCAGCGTCCAGCGAGTTCGGTCCGGAGCCCGAAGAAGGCGCGCCGTACAGGTACAACCTGGAGCGCGAAGGGCGGGTGTTGTCCACTTCTGAGATGGTTGATGAGTACGAGAAACTCGTCGCGGATTTCCCAATCGCCAGCATCGAGGACGGGCTTGCAGAGGGCGACTGGGACGGATGGATGGAGCTCAACGCACGGCTGGGCGACCGCGTGCAGCTTGTGGGCGACGACTTGCTCGTGACGCAACGGCGTTACGTGGATCAGGCGATCCGGCTGGACGCGGCCAACGCCGTGCTGGTCAAGTTGAACCAGGTGGGCACGGTCACAGAGACGTTGGAGACGATTGCGGCGGCGCGCGAAACGGGGTGGGGGATCGTCGTCAGCCACCGGTCCGGCGAGACCGAAGACACGACCATCGCCGACCTTGTTGTCGGCACGCGGTCGGGCCAGTTGAAGGCTGGCGCGCCGGCACGCAGCGATCGGGTGGCCAAGTACAACCGGCTGCTCGCCATAGCCGACGAGTTGGGGCCGGTGACGGAGTACGCCGGACGTCGGTCCTTTCGCTAACAGGGCGTTCCGGTGGTGGGCGTGGGTTGAGGCGAACCAGGGCATCTGTAGTCGAGACTTTTCCCTCACCCCAGCCTTCTCCCGCTGGGAGAGGGTGCGGGCGTATCGCGATACGCCCCTACCGTGTCGTTGCCTAGACGCGTAGGGGCAGCGCTTGCCCCGTCCCTGGGCGGATACTGAGCCGCCCCTCCAGTCTTGTTGAACGACAAGGGTCTGGTCGCCGGGTTCGGGCCGGTAGTAGACTCAGGATTCCGGCGGTGGATCGCATCTGTTCGCCCCGGTCGCGACGCCCGGTTCAGGCCTGACCGAACGCCCCAGGCCATAGCGATCAGAAATGTGGAGACGCCCAATGGCAGACAAGACGAGAGTCGGCATCAGCGGATTCGGTCGCATCGGGCGGCAAGTGTTGCGGGCGATAAGGGAGCGAGTCTCGGACACGATCGAGGTCGTAGCGGTAAACGGCCTGACTGACTCGCTGACCAACGCCCATCTGTTCAAGTACGACTCCAGCTACGGGCCGTACGCCGGTACCATCGAGGAGAGCAACGGCGACCTGGTAATCGACGGCGACCGGATACAGGTGCTGTCAGACCGGTCTCCGGCAAACCTGCCCTGGGGCAACCTGGGGGTCGATATCGTGATCGAGTCCACGGGGTTCTTCACCAACGCCGATGCGGCACGCGGGCACGTCGAGGGCGGCGCAAAGAAGGTGATCATCTCGGCCCCTGCATCGGGCGAGGACCTGACGATTGTGCTGGGCGTGAACGACGACCAGTACGATGCGGCGAACCACGTCGTGCTATCGAACGCGTCCTGCACGACGAATTGCGTTGCGCCGATGGCAAAGGTGCTGCACGAGAGCTTCGGCATTGAGCAGGCGCTCATGTCCACCATCCACGCTTACACGACCGACCAGAACATCCAGGACGGCGTTCACGGCGATCTGCGCCGCGCGCGTGCCGCAGCCGTGAGCATCATCCCGACGACCACCGGGGCGGCTCGAGCCGTGACGGTGGTGATCCCATCCCTGAAGGGCAAGATCGACGGCATGGCGTACCGGGTGCCGACACCGTCCGTGTCCGTGACGGATCTGACAGCGACTCTGGAAAAGTCCGCCAGCGTCGATGACGTGAATGAGGCATACAAGCAGGCCTCTGTGAGCGGCTCTCTGCACGGCTTGCTGGGCTTCTCGGTGGAGCCGTTGGTGTCGATCGATTACAAAGGCAACCCAAACTCCGTGACCATCGACGCCCTGTCCACGTCATCGATCAACGACAAGATGGTGAAGGTCGTCGGCTGGTACGACAACGAGTGGGGCTACTCCTGCCGGACGGCCGACCTGACGGCGTTTGTGTCAGCGCGGGGCGTTTAGCTCGGCTCTCCCAACGGGAGAAGCCCACGTTTGCCAGACGAGAGGGAGGACGGTGGTTCTCACCGAATCCGTATGTTTTGGCGGATTGCGTATCGGTGAAAGTCCCTCGGCTTCGCTCGGGATGACTTGTGAGTGACGAGTGAGGGCGTATTGCCATGCGCCCCTACGTGTGTTGCGCTGCTTAACGTCATTCCCACGTCGGGGGGAATCCAAGGACGCCTGAATTTCACTATCGGTCCTGGATCCGAAAAAGCGCATTTGAGTGCCGTCCTTCCCCGGAAGGGCTCCCTCATCCCTTCGACGGGCTCAGGGACAGGCTCTGCACCTTCTCCTGACCGGGAGAAAGGATTGGTCCGTGCCCCGGTTGCGGCCCGGTTATCCGAGGAATATGGACGAAGGCCGTTTCTGGACTCCCGACCACTCGGAAATGACGGGATGCAACCGGTACGTAAGCCCGTTCCCCGTATGAACACCGATCTGTCTGTTGTTGTAGCCGCGGCATCGCGCCGGGCGTACAATTCTTTTGCGCTCAGATGAGCGACTGCGCGGGTTCGGTGTCGCGCGGGTATCGCTGCTGGTTAGAGTACGGCTCTGACGGTGGTCAGCAAACGGAGAAAAAGCCGATGGCTACGAGTACTAACGGAACCGCCACCTCTTATATCGAACGCGTACGTGAGCCTCGCTGGCTGAACAGTGAGGACGCCGAGGTCGGCAGTTACGCCGTCAAGTCCGGGCTGGCGCAGATGCTCAAGGGCGGCGTCATCATGGACGTCGTCAACGACGAGCAGGCGAAGATCGCCGAAGACGCTGGCGCAGTTGCGGTGATGGCCCTTGAACGGGTCCCGGCTGACATCCGGTCCGACGGTGGCGTCGCCCGCATGTCCGACCCCAACATGATCGAGGCCATTTTGAAGGCCGTGACCATCCCCGTGATGGCCAAGTCCCGCATCGGGCACTTTGTTGAGGCGCAGGTCCTTCAGGCCCTCGGCGTCGACTTCTGCGACGAGTCCGAGGTCCTGACCCCGGCCGACCATGAGTTCCACTCCAACAAGTGGGCATTCAAGATGCCGTTCGTTTGCGGCTGCACCAACCTCGGCGAGGCGCTCCGGCGCATCGGTGAGGGCGCTTCTATGATTCGAACCAAGGGCGAAGCCGGAACCGGCGACGTCGTCGAGGCGGTCACGCACGCACGCTCAGTGCTGGGCGAGATCAAGCGACTCCAGCACGTGCCGGAGATGGAGCTGATGACGGCGGCCAAGAACATGGGCGCCCCGTACGACCTGGTCCTGGAAGTTGCCCGCACGGGCAAACTTCCGGTGGTCAACTTCGCGGCCGGCGGCATCGCCACCCCTGCGGACGCGGCACTGATGATGCAGATTGGCGTGGACGGCGTGTTCGTCGGCTCCGGCATCTTCAAGTCCGGCAACCCGGCGCAGCGTGCGGACGCGATCGTTCAGGCCACGACACATTTCGACAACCCGGACATCATCGCCAACGTCTCCCGTGACCTTGGCGAGGCGATGGTCGGCATCAGCTCTAACGAGCTGCCAGAGTCCGAGCAGCTGGCGAAGCGCGGCTGGTAGGTCATTTGCCGCTTGACATAGGCGTCCTGGCACTCCAGGGCGATTTCCAGGAACACCGTGCCGTGCTCGAATCTCTCGGCGCGGCCGTCATAGAGGTCCGTCTGCCCCACCAGTTGGAGGGGCTGGACGGGTTGGTGATCCCCGGCGGCGAGTCCACGACTATCGTGAAGCTCGTCCATCGCTGGGGATTTCCGGACGCGCTCCGCCGTTTCAAAGAGGAAGGCGGAGCGGTCTGGGGGACCTGCGCCGGGATGATCGTAATGGCGAGCGAACTGTTGGAGCCGGACCCGAAACCGCTTTCGTTGATGGACATCAAAGTGTCTCGCAACTGGTTCGGCCGTCAGGTGGACAGTTTCGAGACGGATATCCTCGTGAAGGGCGTTTCCGGAGGACCGGTGCACGCGGTGTTCATCCGGGCGCCTTCCGTACGGGAACACGGTGAGGGCGTGGAAACCATCGCAACGCTGAGGGATGGAACGCCTGTCGCTGTGCGCAGCGGTAAACTGATGGCAACGGCGTTCCATCCCGAGTTGACACCGGACACTCGGATCCACGAGTTGTTCCTCCGGTTGTCTGCGGGAAACCTTCCGTCCGTCTGATCCGTCCATGTCGGCGCCTACCCGTCGTTCGGCGGTCCGGCGGCGCCCCGTGTGAACCAAGATCAGAAGCGCATGATCAGAATTCTGAGGCCAAGCGATGTGGCTCGATTGCTGTTCCTCCGCCCTGCGGAGGGCGGCACACAGGCCTTCACGCTCGATAGCGCGGCGCATTCATCGGCGTCTGCGTACCGGCCAAACCGATACATAGCCAGCGCTTTAACTTGGCGCGCCCGCCGTGACGGATGGATCGCTTTCGGTAGTTCGGGCGTGACCGGCGTTGTTCGGGTACGTCGGCGTAACGGTCCCACGGTGTGGGAGATCAGCGAGCTGTTCCTCTCGCCGGACGCCCGACCCGAGATGGATGGCGCCGAGTTGCTGAGTGACCTGGCAGATGTCGCTTCCCGCCTGGGCATTCACAGAGTATTCCTGCGTATAGGGGACGGAAACCCGATGGCGACTGCGGCACGACGCGCCGGTTACACGCTACAGACGCGTGAGACGCTATATCACCTCCCCGAAGACCTGCGCGGACAGGGCCAGCCCGCGCACTACCCGGGAGAATCGGGCTGGCGCACGGTCACGGATGAGGATCTAAAACGTGTTTTCCGGCTCTACGGCAGCGCCACACCGCTTTCGGTGCGGGAAACGGCCGGGATGACGCTACCAGAGTGGCGAGACTCGCTGGAGCCGCTGCCCCACGCTCCGCGCGGAAACGTTTTCGGCGGCGGGAGAACCGCTGCGATTAACTCCGGGGAGATGGTGCTGGATGGCGAGCAAGGCCCGCTGGCGTGGATGCGGTTTTCCGACGCCAGCAATGAGCGCCTTTTCACCCTGATGGTTGAACCCGAGGCCGATCTGGACATGGATGAGGTGGTGCATGGCGTTCTTGCGGGCGGCTTTGGGAAACCGGCGGCGATGCTGGTGCCTCTTTATGCCAGGCGCATAGCTGTGGCGCTCGCGGCCGCTGAGTTCGTTCCGGGGCACGATTACGAGCTTTTCGCCCGCCAGACCGCCGAACGGGCTAAAATCCCACGAAACACTATGGTCGCCGCAGGTGGCTGAACTGGAGATCGACACCCTGACCAGCGAACCCAAAGAACAACGCATAACCGACGATTTACAGTCTCTGATTAGCCCGCTTCCTGAGCGCATCCAGGGCGCACTCGATAAACATCCACGATCGAGCGAGCTCCTCGAGGTCGTGATGGACCTTGGCCGCACTCCCGAGGCGCGTTTCCCCGACGAAACACTCCGGTTGAGCGACCTGGATGTCACCGACGCCGACCTGCAATGGGTCGTGGAGCGTATCGGCGAGTTCGGCGACGACAACAGGGCCGGCATCGAGAGAACCCTTCACCGGATTTCGGTTATACGCAATCGCGGCGGACGCCCCGTGGGCGTGACGTGTCGTGTTGGACGGGCTGTATTCGGCACGGGCCAGATCATCGACGACCTAGTGCGCACGGGACAGAGCATCCTTTTGCTGGGCCGGCCGGGGGTCGGCAAGACGACGATCCTACGGGAGGTGGCACGCGTGCTCGCCGACGAGGTCGGCAAGCGTGTGGTGATCGTCGATACATCCAACGAGATAGCCGGAGACGGCGATGTCCCGCACCCCGCCATCGGCCGGGCGCGGAGGATGCAGGTCCCGAGTACGCCCCAGCAGCACCAGGTGATGATCGAGGCCGTGGAAAACCATATGCCGGAAGTGGTGATCATCGACGAGATGAGCACCGAGGCGGAGGCGATGGCGGCGCGAACTATCGCCGAGCGCGGCGTTCAGCTTATCGCTACCGCCCACGGGAACACCCTAGCCAATCTTATAAGCAACCCGACGCTGTCCGATCTCGTCGGCGGCACTCAGACGGTCACGCTTGGCGACAACGAGGCGAGGCGACGGCGCACTCAGAAGACAGTGCTCGAACGGAAGCACAGGCCGACTTTCGAGGTCGTTGTGGAGATCCAGGCGTTTGAACGCGTGGGCGTGCACGCCGATGTCGGTTCCGTGGTGGATACGATGCTGCGCGGATACCTTGTGGAGCCAGAGGTTCGGGCTATCGAGAACGATGAAGTCCAGGTGATCCAGGATGCGTCGAGGCTGGGCTCCTCCGTCTCCAACGTCCCGCAGGACGGGCCGAGGCTTCGGGCCGGACTGTTGTCTCTGGACAACCGGGACTCCGGCCGGGATCCAGGACGGTCACGCGGTGACGTTCCTGCTTCGAGACCCGTGCGTGAACCGGAACCGGAACCGGAAGCGCCCCGGGTGACCTCCGTGTACGTTTTTGGCGTGCCCCGGACGAACCTCCAGGAAGCGGTAAACCGTCTCAACGCGCCGGTCGATGTGGTCGACACGCCGGAAGAGGCGGATATGTTTTTGACCACCAAGTCGCACTACAGCCGCCGGCCGACGGCGGTCCGGGAGGCGGAGGCGCAGGGGCTGCCCGTGTACGTGCTGCGAAAGGGTTCTGGCGAGCAGATCAAGCAGTTCGTGGAACGGTTTGAGCCGAAGAAACGTTCCGAAGCGCCGGGCAGACGGACGTCCAATGTGGTGCGCTCTGCTTTGACCGAGGCCGAGGTGGCGTCTCAGGAGGTACTGGCGGGCGAAGATCGGATCGATCTGGACCCGCAGCCTGCGTTCATCCGACGTCTGCAGCACGGGGTGGGCGGCCGATACAACATCGGTTCGTCGAGCACAGGCCAGGATCCGTACCGCCACGTGGTGCTCCGACGCAGACGGCGGTAGCCGACGTGATGGAGCGGGTACGTTTATCGGTTTTTCGGAGCCGGGTTCATCAGGACCAGGAGTCGTGAGTCTTTTTCTTTCGATCGAGGGCGGTGACGGCGTTGGCAAGTCCACCCAGGCCGCCCTGCTGATGGCGCGCCTGAGGGCGGCCAGCGTGGATGCGCTGCTGGTCCACGAGCCGGGCGGAACAGAGATCGGTGAGGAGATCAGGAGGCTCGTCAAGGGCGATGTCCCAAGGTCACCGATGTCTGAGTTGTTTTTGTTTGAGGCCGCTCGCGCGCAGCTCGTCCAAGACGTGATTCGACCGGCGCTTGACGCGGGCCGGGTTGTCGTTACGGACCGTTACGCCGATTCTTCTATCGCTTACCAGTCCTTTGGACGAGGGGTTGATATCGCAAATGTCCGGGCGCTAAATCAGGCGGCGACCGCCGGGCTGACTCCAGACGCGACAATTCTGTTGGATATCTCACCGGAACGAGCTCTCTCCCGCGTGAACGGCGACGACGGGTCCGTGGGTCGATCAGACGAACCCGATCAGACGCGGTTTGAACAGGAGCCGTTGGAGTTTCATCAACGTGTTGCGAGGGGTTTCAACGCGCTCGCCTCTCAGGAGCCGGGCCGGTGGTTTGTGGTGGACGCTTCCACTCCGCCGGAGGGCGTCGCCGACAAGGTGTGGTCGATCGTGTCGAATCTGCTGGTATTACGGGGGATAGGTAGCAATGCCTGACTCTAATGGGGCGATGTCCCCCGGAGAGTTGCGGATGTTTCTGGATGAACGCCATCTGGCGATCATCACGACAAACGGCGCCGATGGCGTGCCACATTCAACGCCCGTCTGGTACCTGGTTGAGAATGACGGCGCGCTTGCGGTGATCGTTCTCACGAATGCCGTCAAGCTGCGAAATATCGAACGCGATGCGCTGGTTTCAATCACGATCGCGCCCGAAACGCGGCCGTACGCATACGCCCGGTATCGCGGGACGGCATCGGTGCACTACGACGGGGTAGACGGGTACCCGCTGGCTATGGCCCAGCGTTACATGGGCAACGAGCCGGGCCGGACGTGGCTGGAAGAGCAGGGGCAAGATCCGTTCGCCGTGATCCGCCTGCTGGATTCCTCACCGCAGACCTGGAGCGACCTGGAGCTTGAATAAGTCCCGATGGAGCGTTTATTTGAACGTCTGACCGAGGGATCGGCCAGATGTTCCCATCGATTTCATTGTTGTTTTCGCGTGCTGTGAAAAATCCGCTGCCACGGACGATCAGCCCGCGCCTCATGAACGCCTCATAAACGTTTAACAGGAATTTTACGAATCGCGACCGCAATTATAGTTTTCGCAACTGTTTAAGTACGATTTTCGTCGCGTTATATTGCGATATCGACGCATGAGAGAGATTTCGCGCTGTGCCGAGAGAATCATTGTCCTTTCGGGTCCAACGCGAGGTCGATCATCCCTTGTCTTTGAGACTCGCCCGGTAGTCACGCATCGTGTCGCTCATGTCGTAGCGGCGCGGTGGTTCGGTGGCGTCATACCCCGAGCGGGACGGATCGATCTTGATAACCAGCAAGGTGGGGCCGGGCGTCGCGAGTACCTGAGCGGCGTCCCCGGCCAGCTCTTCAAGGTCTTCAAACAGGGACGCGCTGGCGTATCCGGCGCCCCGGGCGATCGCGGCGAAATCCGTGTGGTTCCCGCCGGGCAGGGGCAATCCGGCGGCGCCGTTCCTGACGCCGCTCTGAAACAGGACATGCACCAGATTTGCCGGCGCAGCGTCGGATATCGTCACGAGCACGCCCAAGTTGGACAGAAGCGACTCGTCAGTATCCAGGATGATCACTCGTTCCCCCGGTGCGGCCATGGCGAGGCCCAGGGCGAAGGCCGCCTCCTCGCCATCGGACTGAGGCGGCATGAAGTCCCGTCCCGGCGTTCCCGACACGGCGCCCCAGTAACGCTCGTTAGCCGGGTGCGGTACGACGATCGAATCGGCGCGCTCGCGCGCTAGGATCCGGGCGGCTTCCAGCGGGTTGATCAAGTGGGTGCGCTTTCTTTTCTTCAGGGTTGTGACGAGTGGAAGATCGTAGCGGCAGTGGGACGGTCGCGCCAGAAAAAGAAGTCGACTCGTAAGACACCGGTCCTTCGAGATCCTCAGAACACGGAGATTTGCCAAGGCAGGCCGTCCAGCACGTTGGCCGTAACGGTCGATTGTCATCGACCCGAGGGCGGATATTCATTCGCCCCTACGGGTGGCATTGCTGATACGGTTGTTGGCCCGGTGCATGCTCGTCGTTGCAGGGCGAGGGCGGGGCAAGCGCCGCCCCTGCAGTGTGCCGTACTTCGGCCGGTTAGCATTTCTCGCGGCCTTGGAGCCACTCCTCGACGATCCTCCCATCGTCGGCGAAGGCGAGTTCCGGGAGTTGGTCGTACGGGAAGGTGGCGGTCTCCAGCGTCTCGTCCCCGGCGATCAACTTTCCACCGGTGACGTTGGCGCTGTACACGGCCAGCACCACGGTTTTGTCCGGCTGTGAGTACAGACCTACAAGCCAGTCGACCTCGACAACGAGCCCGGTCTCTTCCACGACCTCACGCTCCACGGCGCGCTCGACCTGTTCGCCGCGATTGACGTATCCGGACGGGAAGCTCCATTTGCCAAATGCCGGCTGAATACCGCGTCGTACAAGGAGAAGTCTGTCGTCGATCTCGACCATTGCTGCTCCCGCGAGTTTTGGGTCCAGGTACGACACGCGTCCGCATTTCCCGCAGGCCGGGAATCCGGATTCATGTCCGTCTACCAGCGGTCCGGCGCATGTCGCGCAGAACAGCGGATCCACGTGGCCGTAGGATTGCGGGGCGTCGGGTCGAAGTGTCACAGCCACAGGCTACCGCGTCCGGCTCCTAATAATCAGACAACAAAACAGAACTCCGGGATCGGATACGGCATGCCGAGCACGGGAGTCGCCGCGCGTGGCTAGACTTTCGTAACCTCACTCGACGGGGCTTTCTTAATATCCCATTACGAGGTCACACAAATATGTTCAGACCGACAAGGCGACGCGTTGCCACGGCCTTCGCCGTGATCGTCGCCGTGCTGGGGGTATTGATCCTGGGCGCCAGCTGGTACTACTCTGGCCTTATAGAGGACGGCGCGTTCAAAATAGACCGGGAGGCGGACGAACTGAATCTGGAGATCGTCTCCTTAACGGATGACCAGATCTCTTTCAAACATCCGTCCGGCGAAGGGCGCTGGGAGCAGCCGGGCATATGGGGGATTGAGTGGGACGGCGGGCATGGGCGGATCGGCGATCTCCTCACGGACGAAGACGGCATCGCCACGCGCGAGTACGTCGCCGTGGAGGGGCGCCCGGAAGTCGGCACACCCGCCCGGATGACCCGGGAGGTATTCGGCACTGATCCTCTCATAGCGCGTGGGCTGGTTTTCGATGAGGTCACCTTCCCTGCCCCACTCGGCCCTCTTGGGGCCTGGGTTGTAGATGGCGGCGATACCTGGGTGATCCACACCCATGGCCACGGCGGAGATCGGATCGAAGCGTTACGAGCGCTGCCCGCCATCAACCGCTCCGGTTTGTCGTCCTTTGTGATCGACTACCGGAACGACGACGGCGTGGCGGAAGACCCGTCCGGTTACTACCTACACGGGGCAACCGAGTGGCGTGATCTGGAGGCGGCGGTCACTTACGCACTGGATCAGGGCGCTGGGTCCGTGGTGCTTTACGGTTACAGCATGGGCGGCGGGGTAGTGATGTCGTTCCTCTACAAATCGCCGCTTGCTGCATCGGTTTCCGGTGTTGTGCTGGACGCCCCGATGTTGGATCTGTCACGCGTAATTGATCAGGCGGCCGGGCAGATTCACGTCCCAGGCTTCATCACCTCCACAGCACGCCTCATCACCGAGAAACGCTTCGACATCGAGTTTGCTGACATGGCATATCTGGGGGCGGTCGATCGGTTGGAGGTTCCGGTCCTGCTGTTCCACGGCGATGACGACGATAGGATTCCGGTAGAAACGAGCGATGAGCTTGCCACCGCCCGGCCTGATCTCGTGACGTATGAGCGTGTGCTCGGTGCGAAGCATGTCCACGCATGGAACCTGGACTCGGCACGCTACGAAGCGGCGCTGGAGTCGTTCCTTGGTTCACTGCTTGGCGGGTGACCGGAACCAAGACGGCCCCTGCGCATGGCAGGGGCCGTCTGTTGAGGGGATCGGTACCGCGAGCGGTCACTCTGAGGCGGCAATCCGGCGGAATCACCTTGGCTGTCCTGACCCGTGAAAAGACCCGTGAAAAGTTCGGCAGGCCTCTTTGTTCTTGCCGATGAATTGAGACTATCGACGGGGAAGTGTCCCGCCCTCCGAGGTTTTACCCGCCCGGGCAGGGGGTTGCGAACAACCGATACCGAAAAGGGTATGTGGACAGCCCGTGAGATGCGCTGCGTGGAACTACCCTGCCCTTATATGCATCTCACCGATGTCGCCGCTCCCGGGGATGCCGGGGACGAGGACCGGGCCTCGCCCGCCGACGAATCAGCGTTCTCAAATAAGGCCGGTGGCACGGAGGTGACGGGCTTTCAGAGGAGGCGTTTGGTCATGGTTTCCCCGACGGAGCGCGATCGTCAACGGCGCGTGGTGACGCGATCTTGTTACGACGGTCTGTCGGATAAACCGGGATTCGACGGTCCGGAAGGGTTATCCTCCCGAGCACCGCATCGAGCCCCTGCGCCCACCGGAGGTACTCCACTTGAAACTCAGCGTCCTGGACCAATCCCCCATCAAGATGGGCGGAGCGGCGCGCGACGCGGTGCTGGCGACGATCGAACTTGCGCAACTGGTGGACCGGCTTGGCTACACCCGTTACTGGCTGGCCGAGCACCACAACACACAGACGCTCGCGAGCCCGACGCCCGAGATCCTGATACCGGCGCTGGCGGCGACGACGACGGGGATCCGTGTCGGCAGTGGCGGCGTCATGCTCAGCCACTACTCGCCCTTGAAAGTCGCCGAATCGTTTCGGATGCTTGAGGCGCTCCACCCGGGGCGTATCGATCTCGGGCTCGGACGCGCGCCGGGCAGCGATCGCCGCACCGCCGCCGCCCTCCAGCCGGGGCCCGTCGGCCCTCCGCTTGAGTCGTACCCGGGGCAGGTGATCGATCT
>PCAM01000040.1 GCA_002730555.1 Chloroflexota bacterium | reverse complement strand
GCAGTCTAGCCACGCAGCACGACGCGTGCTGAGACTCAGTCGATAGCTTGGGTTCAGTGAGGACGAGGCTTACGGCTCAGGCGGGTGCGCCTCGTCCCACTCATTGAGACGGCGGTGGAGGTGGAGGCGGCGGCGCGCCCGATGTGGCCCGTCCTTGACGGGTCGGACGGAGGACGATAGAATCGCTCGTCAGTAATGGGACTGAGTCTCAATCTCATTAAGGCCTCGTCCTGAGAAAGGAAATCTAATGGGTCCGTCAACTCGTCGAGCACTGGCCACGGTTAGGATCTTCGTCATCGCCCTGAGTCTCCTGCCGCTTGTGAGCGGATCTGCTCGCGGCCACGAGGCTGCGGAACCGGTGGGGCAGTCACCTTCGGCATTGGATGGCATCCTAATCCTCGCGCACGGCGGACGTGCGGAGTGGGACGCCGAAGTAGACCGTGTCGCCGAGGCTACGCGCGCCGACGCGCCGACGGCGGTGGCGTTCGGTATGGCGAACCGAGCGTCGATGCAGAACGCTGTCGATCAGCTGATCGCCGACGGGGTCGATCGAATCACGGCCGTACCGCTCTTCGTCTCGTCGTACAGCTCGGTTGTCCGGGCCACGGAGTACTTGCTCGGGGTCAGGGCCGAGCCGCCGCCGCAGCTCGCGATCTTCGCGCGCATGTCGCACGGCGCACGAGCTGGGGAAGGCGCAGCGCACGAGGCCGACCCCGACCTCGGTATGACGCCGGTGACCTCGTCGGTTCCGATCCGGATGACGGCGGCGCTGAACGACCACGCGATCGTCGGTGACATCCTCCTTTCTCGCGCGCAGGCGGTCTCGACGACGCCGAGTGCGGAGGCCGTTATTCTCGTGGCGCACGGGCCGAGCAGCGACGATGACAATCAGCGATGGCTTGCCGACATGGAACGACTCGCTCCGCATCTCGCGCCGGGTGGTTTCAGCCGCGTGGAGTGCTTGACGGTCAGGGACGACGCCGAGGGTGCAGTGTGGGATCGTGCGAAGGCTGAGCTCAGACAGCGCGTCGAGGCGGCGCACTCAGATGAGTTGTCGCCCCTCGTCGTTCCGCTGGTGCTCTCCTACGGCGGGATCGAGGAGGGGATTCGAGAGCGCTTGGAGGGCCTCAAGTACCAGATGGCGCCGCTGGGGCTGCTACCCGATGAGCGGATCGCCGAGTGGGTCAGGGCGGTCGTGTTAGAGCGCGACTGGCGGGGGTTGCTACGGCGTCACACGGAGCAGGCCAGCAGATCCTCCGGCGACTACTGGTGGGTCGGCTGACCTTCACACCCACCGAGGACGACACAGGCCGCTACTACACCTTCCACGGGACCGGAACGCTCACGAAACTGGTGGGTGGACTGGTACCACAAAAGTTGGCGTCCCCAACGGGATTCGATACGTTGTGGAAGGGCGAGTCACGCGGTCGCGTGAAGGCAGCGTAGTCCGTGGGGATGCGGCAGGCTTCCAGAGTGCTGCCAGAACCCGACGTTCGGGTTGTTTGGGACGATCTAAAGATGAGGCAGGGTTGAGGGCGTTCCCAGCGGCGGTCGCCGTCTACCGTCCTGTCGGCACCCGCGCCTGGAGTTCGGTGAACCAGTGCTGAGGACGCCGAGGATCGAAGGTTCAAGCCTGGCTCACTCGGGTTAATCGACATGCGGAAGCGCACCGCTGCCCACTCCGCTACGCGGTGAGGACGGATGAGCTGGCGGACGTCCCACCCTTTCGGCAGGAACCGCTCGACTCCGGCGGCGGCGAATTCTTCCGCCCCGGCCACCGCGCTGTTGCCGACGAGTGTGATCCCCGGCCTGACCGTCCGGAGTGCACTGACCAGCTCGCCAAGATTGATACCCGGCATCCGGGGCCGCGTCCGCTTCCGCAGACCGTTGGCGCCTTCCTCCAGATCCCGCCGCCGCTTCAGTTCTGCCGCGCGCGCGACTGTCGTGGACGTTGTGCGGGCCGACTCCTGAAAGAGCTGACCGGCAAAACGAAACTTCCACCACCAGACGCCGCCACGTCGATATAGCATCGCTTCTCTCCCTTGCAGCTATCGCGCCCGAGGCTTTCTCAGCCAGCCCCGCGCTTGTGCCACAGTGATTCCGAACCGCCCGGCGATTTCCTTGACCGACACACCGTCACGCTGCAGCCGTCTCGCTGCGGTCTTGCGGTCGCGATAGGCCGTGTGCCGACATCGTGCGGAACAGAACTCCGCATCGTCACGCACTCCGAGCGGACCCGTGGACACCTCAAACCACACAACCGGACAGCTCCTGGCCGGACACTTCCGGAATCGCTTGTCTTCTTCTACCGCCGTTGCCAACTGTAGCCACATGGCTCCAAGCAAATTGTTGGGGCCAATTAGAATCTCACCGCCAGACATTCCAACGTGGACACCTGACCGTAGTCCCTTGGTGATTCCCTGGTCTCGGAGTGCCGTCGCAACTTCTAAGGGACGATCCTGACTCGCTCGTTCAATCTTTATGGCGGTAAAAGGGAAGCCCCAACCGACCATGTCGAACCGGGCCGTCTTACCTGACCATGAGATAAGAGCGTCGATGGTGTCGACATTTCTAAGACTGGGATGGAGCGGCCGCGCGCGCCTAACTACTCCCCACGGCTTGATTGAAGAAAAGCGACACATCGCTCCACCAAGGTTCACGTACCTCAAAAAACAGAGCGTGCCCGTCATCCGCATACGGCGGATAGACCGTTAATTCGACATCCTTTCCGGCATCGATCAAGGCACTTTCAACCATTCTTGACAAAGCCACATGGTCGACCACGTTGCCACCGTTTAGCTGTTGGTCGTTCTCGGCTACATAGATACGGACCGGCGCTTGAATACGCGTCACATCAGCCAATGTACTTTCCAATGCGCCATTCCCATGAGCAGGCGCACAGACGACGATGCCACGCACAGTATTTCCAAGGCTGACCGCAGCCTGTAGCGTCAATAGCCCACCGCGAGAAAATCCAATAATGCCGAGACGATTTGAATCGACGAGCTCCTCTGTACGGAGGGCCTCGAACTCTTCGAGAACAGATGCCAGTTGCCCGTTCAACGACACGCTGTTGGGGCGGCGCAGTGACCAAGCAACGTAACCGATCTCGGCAAAGCTTCGGCAGACCCCCTCAAGGTCACCGCCAACCGCATCTCCCAAACCACCGTGGTTGTACAAGATGCCAGGAAATGGCCCCGTGCCGTTCGGACGACAACGATACGACCCGTTGGCGAGTATCTCGACTGTGGGTGCACCGGACTCTTCTGAGGGCGCTAATGGATTGGAAACACTGTCATCGGTTCCACATCCCACGAACAGAACAAGGCAGACACCTATGAACCGCCTGGCCCGCGTACCGCCGAATACATGAAGAGACCCCTGCTGATTGCTGCGCGCAAGCCGATTTCCTGGGACGGAGGACCGCGAATCGAATGGCAGACCCACTGGAACCGTGGTCTGCGTCGAGAACTTTACTTTGTCCAACGCGTTTTATTTCCTTTCTGTCTAATTAATCGATGTGTTTGGAACGCCGAAGTCAAGCCGCTCTGACCCGCCCCCTGCGGCCGTTCCACTTGTTAAGAGAGTGCGAAGCTCATATGTAGCCCGACGCCTGGTGCTGGCGTGACGGCCTCCGGCGCTGGAGGACGATAGCCCAGCGCGCTGGGCGGTCGAACGGTGTTGTACTCCCGTGGCGGGCCCTGCGTCCCTCGTCGCCAACCGCGTACAGACCGCGACCATCGACCTCTATGCTCAGCTTCATTCTGCCCGATTGGTACGAATACCCAACACCGCTCCCCCGTCGTCGGCCTCACACATCCGATGTCCCCTGCCTCCTCCGTCGAGTTCGTCGCTGACCTGTTGGCTGTCCCTGACACTCACTGAGCTTCCACAGGCGCTCGATCTCGCGGGGAAACATCGGGTCGTCACCGATTCCGCCCGCGTCCGCAATTGCCCGGAGGAGGTCGCGCCCATGCCTCTTTTTGTCGGCTGCGAGATCGTCGGAGAGTTCGGTGGCTTCCTTCAGCTTCTGGTCGAAGCGGGCGCGCAGTGACTCGGGATCGCCGTCCCGAACAGTCTGTAGGACTACGGCGAACTTCCCACCATTCGGCCCACGAGCTTCGCGGGGTCGGCGTCGGGCTTCGGACGAAACTTCTGCGAGCGGTCGTTGGCAATTTCGGTGATGTACAGATTGCCCTCCTGATCGACACTGATCTGGTGTAGGCCATCGAATTGCCCAGGCAGTGCGCCCGGTCCGCCGATATCCAGGATGTACCTTCCATCGAGGTCGTACTTGACGAGTCTGTTCGTCGTCCAGTCCGCCACCCAGACGTGATCGTCCTCCGTGACGATGTGGGCGAGGACCTGCGAGTTGTGACCCGTGGGCCACATGTCCAGGAACGCGCCGTGCTCGTCGAAGACCTGCATCCGGCTGTGCTCGCGATCCGCGACGAAGACGCGGCGGTCCCGGCTGATGCCGATACTGTGGACGGACCAGAACTCATTCGGGCCCGGGTTGGCCGGGTCGACCGGCGGCCGGCCCCAGTCCAGGAGGAAGTTCCCGTCGGCGTCGAACTTGGCCACGCGCGTGCCGGCGTAGCCATCGGCGACGAAAAACGTGCCGTCGGGAAGCCAGGCGATGTCGGTCGGACGGTTGAAGTTGTTCGGGCCGCGACCGGGCACGCCGCGTTCGCCCATCGTTCTCACCAACTGGCCGTCGTTCGTGAAGATGTTGATCTCGTGCATGTCGTCGTCCACGATCCAGATACGCTGCTCGGGATCGTAGGGATTGATCAACACCTTGTGCGGGCCGCGACCCACCTCGCCGAGCCCAGAACCCCGCGGCGGGGCCAGGTACGCGTCGTGCTGGAGCCATTCCTCGATGGCATAGCCATCCCGATCGACCGCGAAGATGATGTGGTGCCGGCGCATCTCATAGCCGTACTCGTTTCCGGCGTAGGGGCGCCTTCCCGTGTTCGTTCGGCGCGGGTCGAGCAGACAGGCGCAGGTCCACGGCTCGGCACCGGGCGGCAGCGCGATCTCGCCGCGCTGCCCGACCCAGACCTTGTCCGGAGTCTCGGCCCAGACTCCTGAGCCCGAGCCCCAGGTCCACCCGTTGTGCGACAGATCGTCATCGGGCAGGGGCTTGGGCCAGTTCTCGACGACCTCGTAGTCGCCCATCTCCACGGCTTGCGCCGTCAGCGTCGGAGCCGACTCGGTCTCCGGGGCGCCGCCGCAGCCACTCACGGCCAGGAAGGCCGGCAGCCCCATCGCCACGAACACCATCGCCTGCGGATGTCTCAGGTACATCGCCACACTCCGTGATGCGAGGTCGTCGCGGAGGGCCCGCGAGACGGCCGTCGCTGGACCGGGTGGCCGCCGCTGACCGGTCATGGAACCCGGCCGAGAAATCGAGCCAACATGCTACTTCCGGGTTCGGCTGTCAATGAATGACGACCCGGCCGGCCGTGCACCCGTCGGCCTCCGTCCAGAACTTCTTGACAGGCGACATCATCCCTTGTTCACTGACCCCCATGCGACCCGATGAGCCCGTTCGGAGCCTTCGGCTTTGGAGTCGGCCCTGGCAGGCGGCATCATGCGCGTTCGGCGTAACGGTGGCCCTCCTGCTGCTGGCGCAGGCGGCATCCAGCCAGTCGCCGGCACCCACGGAACAGGCCAGGGTCCCGACGAGCTATGCGAACGTGCACGCGGCGCCGGGCTCGGGCTCGGTGCCGCTGGTGCTCGTCCCGCGCGGGACCGTCCTGCCGATCGTAGGGCGACGCGGCGAGTGGGTCCAGGTGCAACTCTCGCCGGAGCTCAAGCAGACCGGGATGGTCATGCGGTGGTACGAGGGAGCGCGAGAGATCATCAGGCGTGGCCGGCGCATCACCATCGGGGACGAGGACAGTGGCTGGATGCACGACTCGACCGTGGAACTCACTGAAGTAACGTCTCCGTAAGGGTCAGTGCCTACCGTCCCGTCGGCACCCGCGCACTGACGTAGCGCAGGCTAGCAAGCCTAACGGCTGAGGGGTCCATCATGAGACGACAATTCATCACCAACGTCGGCAGCATCATCGGCTGCCTCGCTTTCCTGACTATCGGCCCATCTGCGGTCGACACGGCCGGCGCCCAGTCGGTCGAAGACTTCATCAACCAACTCGAGTGGCGGAACATAGGCCCAGCCAACATGGGCGGCCGGATCGACGATTTCGCCGTGGTCGAGTCAGACCCCGCCATCGTATTCGTCGCCACCGCCTCGGCCGGAGTCTGGCGGACCACCAACAACGGTGTGACCTGGGAACCGGTGTTCGACGATCAGCCGGTTAGCAGCATCGGCGACATCGCGGTCGCGCCATCGGATCCGTCCATCGTGTGGGTCGGCTCTGGTGAGCCGAACAACCGTCAGAGCTCGTCCTGGGCGAACGGCGTCTACAAGTCGACCGACGGCGGCGACACCTGGACGCACGTCGGGCTCGAGGGCACGTTGCACATCGGACGGGTAGTCGTTCATCCCAGCGATCCCGACATCGTCTATATCGCGGCGGTGGGGCATCTCTGGGGTCCGAATGAAGAGCGCGGGCTGTACAAGACAACTGATGGCGGGAAGGCCTGGACGCGCGTGCTGTTCATCGACGAGGACACCGGCATCATCGACGTGGCGATGGACCCGGTCAGTCCGGGAACGCTCTACGCGGCCGCGTATCAGCGTCGCCGCACGGCGTTCGGCTTCAACGGCGGAGGACCGGGCAGCGGCGTCCACAAGACGACCGACGGAGGCGAGACGTGGACCAAGCTCACCAACGGCCTCCCGGACGGCATCACCGGCCGAATCGGACTCGACATCTATCGCTCCGACCCACGCATCGTGTACGCCATCGTGCAGAATGCGGACGGGGGTGTGTTCCGGTCGGAGGACCGCGGGAATTCGTGGACGCGAATGAGCGACACGAATCCGCGCCCGATGTACTACAGCCAGATTCGGATCGATCCATCGAACGACCAGCGCATCTGGGCGGCCGGCGCCCGGATGGTCTACTCGCAGGATGGCGGGAAGACGTTCGTCGATGACTGGATCCAGACGATTCACGGGGACTATCACGCGCTCTGGATCAATCCGGCCGATTCGGACCACATGATCGCCGGTTCCGACGGTGGCGTGCACTACTCCTACGACCGGGGACGGACCTGGGACTTCGTCAATACCATGGCGCTCGGCCAGTTCTACGAGATCGGCTACGACATGGAGACGCCGTACAACGTCTACGGCGGGTTGCAGGACAACGGCAGCTGGGGCGGCCCGGTGCGGACGCTCTACCGGCAGGGCATCACGAACGAGGACTGGTTTCGGGTGGGCGGTGGCGACGGCTTCTACACGCAGGTGGATCCGAACAATCCGACGACGATCTACGTGGAGTCGCAAAACGGCAACGTGTCTCGCCTCGACCTGGAGACGACCGAGCGGAAGCCGATCCGACCCGAGCCGGAGGACGAGAGCGAGCGATATCGCTTCGACTGGAACAGTCCGATCCTGATCTCACCGCACGACTCGCAGACGATTTACTATGGCGGCAACCGGCTCTTCAAGTCGATCGACCGCGGCGACACGTGGACCCGGACCGACGATCTGACCAAGAACCAGGATCGGGACGAGATGCCGATCATGGGTGTGGACGTGACAGACGACACGCCGTCACGCCATGACGGGATCTCCACCTTCGGCCAGATCATCTCCATCAGTGAATCGCCGCAGCGCGAGGGCATCCTCTACGTCGGGACGGATGATGGGAATGTGCAGGTGTCGCAGGATGGCGGAGCAGACTGGCAGGAAGTGGCCGGGCTGATTCCGGGCCTGCCTGAGGGAACCTACGTCAGCCGGGTGCAGGCGTCGCAGCACGCCGAGGGCCGCGTGTACGCCACGATGGACGGTCACCGTAGTGACGACTACAGCGTGTACGTCTATGTCAGTGACGATTACGGTGACAGCTGGCGATCGATCGCGTCGAACTTGCCGGACGGTCACACGATGAACGTCATCCGCGAGCACCCCCGAAACGAGAACCTGCTGGTGCTCGGCGGCGAGTTCGGCGCCTACATCACGATCAATCGGGGTGACGAGTGGCATCAGATCAAGGGGCCCGTGCCGACCGTTCCGGTGGACGACATCGCCATCCATCCGCGGGAGAACGATCTCCTTCTGGGCACGCACGGGCGCAGCATCTGGGTGCTCGATGACATGACGCCGCTCGAGGAGCTCAGCGACGCGGTACTTCGTTCCGACCTTCACCTGTTCGACGTCCGTGACGCGCTGGGCTATCGCATGTTCAGCCACAAGGGCAACACCGGTCACAAGATGTTCATCGCGCCAAATCCGCCCGAGGGCGCGCTGATTCACTACTATCTCCGTGATGAGGTCAACGGAGAGGATGCCGTCGAGATCACGATCCAGGATGGCGCGGGTGAGACCATCCGCACGCTGAACGGTTCGGGCTCGGCGGGTCTCAACCGCGTCAACTGGGACTTGCGATACGAGCCGCCATTACCGCCGACGGACGAGGGCGGGTTTGGCGGCCCGCCACCGGGGCCGCGGGCGCTGCCCGGCAACTACACGGTCCGGATCTCGGCGGGCGGCCGTCAGGCCACCAAGACGGTCAGCGTCTCCGACGATCCACGGATCGACGTGCCGGCGGCCGATCGCCGGGCGCAGCGGGACGCCATGCTCGGGCTCGGCGGGCTGATCGCGCGCCTCGACGCGGCGCACCAGACAGCCGAGAGTCTCCAGACGCAGCTCGGGTCGCTCGCCGAGTCGCTGGAGGACGTCGAGGTTCCTGAAGCGGTCTCGAGTGTGGTCGAGTCAGTGGGCGATCAGGTTGACGAGCTGGAGGACAAGCTCGCGCGTGGCGGCGGCTTCGGCGGCGCCAGGCCGCGCCCGCTCTATGCCCGCATGACGCGAGTCTACGGTAACCTCAACAGCTACACCGAGGCACCCAGCGCCTTCCAACTCGAACGGATCGATTCATATGCCCAGGAGTTGGATGGGTTGGAGGCGGAGCTGAATCAGTTGATTGCGGATGAGATTGCCAATCTGAACACGACGATGGAGCAAAACGGGATACAGGCCATCGCCACTCAGTAGCCGGATCACAGGCGGAACGCGCGGGTAGGCCGGCGATCGCCTCTTTCGCCTTGCTCAAGTAGTCGGCCAAGGCCGCTTTCGAAATCACACCAGCGTTGGGATCGTAACGCCGTCCTACCGTCCCGTCGGCACCCGCGCCTGGAGTGACTGGCTTCCCATTTGCTTCTTGACGTGTGCGAGCACCTCTTCCCACTGGCTCAAGCGCCGCATCACGACGTTACTCTGCTTCCAGTAATCTCATTTCGCGGCGACATCGAGCGCCATGATGTTGACACGGTCCCGCACGTAGAGTGTCGTACTCACTAGTGTCGGAACCGTCCAGGATGTCGCCCTGGCGACCTGCGCCCTCGCCAGGACCTCTAGACCATCGGCAGACAAAGTGACCAGCGCCAACGTGCCGTCCTCGTCCAGAAGGATCACTTTTCCGTCTGCGTTCAGGAAGCTCGCTTTTGAAAACGTCCGGTCCTGCCATGCGATCTCGCCAGTATGGGCATTGATGGCAGTGAGAAAGGCCGGGCCGAAATCGCCGCTGCTTCCGTAGAAGTAGTCGCCGAGTCTCAGTGTGTTTCCAAAGTGTACGCGCATCCTATTGTTGAACCACAACTCCTTGACTTCAGTGCGACCACCCGAGCGTACGAGTTGCAGGACCCGTGTGCCGCCATCGTAGGCGGCGCTAAGAAACAGCAGACGGTCTTCAGGGGACCAGATGGGTGTGGTGATGTTTACACCGGCTTGTGTTGGAAAACCATGGCTCCACAGCGGCTTGCCGTCGTTTGGATCGAATCCATGTGCGCCATCGCCACTGGTTACGACCAGTTGCTCCTCCCCATCGAGCGTAACAAGCAGCGGCGATGCCGGTGCTATGTCCGTGAACTCTCCACTCTTCCACACTACCCGCCCGTCGTCCTGGCGGAAAGCCATGACCCCCTGGCCCGGTCCACCAACCATGGCAATGACGTTGTTCTTGTGGGCAATCGGACTGGGTGCGTAGCCAGGCGGGACAGCCCACCGCATCTGGTTCGGTGGTGCCTGGTACTCTTTGACAAAGCTGTGCGACCACAGAACCTTGCCTGATTTCTTATCGAGCGCGAAGAACTGCTTGTCGGTCGACGCGGCAAACAGACGGTCGCCAACGATGAGAGGTGTGGAGTGCGGGCCGGCGCCGCGGCTGAAATTCATGGTTTCGAGTGACGACGGGAATCTGTACTCCCAGATCGTCTGACCTGACCCGGCGTCGAGCGCAACGACGATCTCCTCGGCGTTCCAGCGATTCCTCACACCGGTCGGCGGTCGGTACATGGTGTAGAGGCGTTCGCCGTCGACGATAATGCTGGAGTGTCCCTCGCCAAGCGGTCGGCTCCAGACCTGTCTCGGACCATCTGACGGCCACGATGTCGCGAGCCCGGTGGCGTCGGAGGTGAAGTTGCCTTGAGGTCCGCCCCATCCGGGCCATTCGGGCGTGGCGACAGCTGGCCGGCGCTCAGTCTGGGCGGTCGGGGTCGCTAGGACGTACCCGGACACGAGCAAAACGCTGATTGTGGCATCCAGCACGCGCATAGCTGCCTCCTGATGAAACCGATCCAAGAACAGCGTGGGCGGCTCACATTCTAGCCGACAGGCCGTGACCTGACCCCCTGAAACCGTTCCAGCCCGAGTGTTAGGATTTCGGGCGCAACGACCAGGAGGCAGGATGCCCAGGAAGCGGTACAGCACGGAGCAAATCG
>PCAM01000027.1 GCA_002730555.1 Chloroflexota bacterium | reverse complement strand
CTTCTCGGAGATGCATCCACTGTCTGTAGGTTCGGTTTCTGAGGTCATGAACGGCGCGGCCCTGGAGTACATGCGGGAATCGGACGTGCTGTTCGGCATCGGCACCAGCTTCACGATCCAGGGCATGGTGACGCCATATCCGGCGGGGAAAACGTTGATCCACGCCACGAACGACCCCGTGGATCTGCACAAGGACTACATCGCCGGTCACCCGTTGCTGGGCGACGCACGGCTTGTGCTGCGACAGATGATCGAGGCCTGCGAGGAGTTGCTGTCCACTCGTGAGCGTGAGACGCCCGACACGGCAGCGAGGATCTCAGCCCTCAGGTCGGCCTGGTACGGCGAGTGGGAGTCAAAACTAACTTCCAGCGAGTCTCCCATCACCCCGTACAGAGTCCTCGGCGAGTTCACGGCAAGTGTCGATCCATCGGACGCCATCGTCACCCACGACTCCGGCAGCCCGCGCATGCAGATCATGCCGTTCTACCGCTCCAACGGCCCCCGAAGCTACCTGGGCTGGGGCAAATCCCACGGTCTCGGCACCGGGCTGGGTCTGATCATGGGTGCCAAGCTGGCGAAGCCGGACAAGTTCTGCGTGAATTTCATGGGCGACGCGGCGTTCGGCATGACCGGTCTTGATTTCGAGACAGCCGTGCGCTCCAACATACCGATCTGCACCGTCGTCCTGAACAACGACGACATGGCGGTCGAAGTCCCGCACATGGAGCTGTCCAACAATCGCTTCGGTTCCCGTGCACTGTACGGACGCTACTCCGATATGGCGCGCGCCATGGGGGGCTGGAGTGAGCGAATAGACGATCCCGCGGATGTCGGTCCCGCCTTGATGCGTGCTCGGCGGGCCACTGAGGAAGGGCAGTCGGCGCTTTTGGAGTTCGCCACCAGCAGCGAACAAGCCAAGTCCAACCTTCGCGCTTTCTCCTGATCGGAAATACCCCGGCGTGAAGACGGGGCTGGGCGGTGAGTTGTGAACGGGCGTATTTCGGTCGTTTCAGATCGTTTTCACGATTGAATCGCCGCAATCGCCTGAGTTCTGTAATGCCCACTGCAAGAAACACGCATTTCCGGCACGGTAACCTCTTTCGTATCCTGAAGGTCGTCGAACGATCTAGACGACATGTTCGGGTGGACGGTGCATCTCAATGCTGCCGTCCGTTTTCAAAACAGGAAATGGACGCATGCCATGAGCAGTCAAACGTCGAAAACCATGTGGATCACTGGAATAATCGGAGTGATCCTGCTCGGATTTGGGATCATATGGGGAACCGTCATCTTTGAGCGGTTCGAAGTGGTTCCAGACGATTTGAATCGTGAGGTCTATCTCGATGGCACGTACACCCTCGTAGACACCTCGTTCACGACCCGGCTGCTGGCCAACGAGACGGTCGCGGGAATCGCCGCTTCCGGATCCGGCGGGGATCTGCTTTCTGACCCCGCGATCGGAGGGTTGCTGGCAAACCCTGCCCTAGGCGATCTGGTATCAAACCCGGACATCCTGGGACTGCTGGCTGATCCGGCGGCCCTGGCGCCGCTCGCAGATCCAGCCGTGATCGGTGCGCTGTCAGACCCGGCCGTAATGGCGGCGGTCGCCAACCCGACGCTGATCCCAACGCTGATCGCTGCGAATCCGGCGGTGGGCGGGCTCCTGGCGGATCCAGCCGTAAGTGGATTGTTGGCATCCGGTGCGGTTTCCGCGCTCCTCACCAATCCCGATCTCGTGGCTCTCGTCACGGATCCGGCGCTCGGCGCGGTCCTGGCGAACCCGGTCGTTTCCTCCCTCCTTGCTGATCCAGACGCCCTGGCCCTGGTGCTCGATCCCAGGACACAGCAAATCCTTGTGAACCCCGCTAACCTTCCGACGGTCGATATCCCGGTCAGTCTCCACCGCACCCGTGTTGCCGATCACGCAGACGGCGACGTCCTCTACATGACCGAGATTCTTACCACCACGAACCTGCTCGACAACTCGGACATGGGATTACTGGACCCACGATTCGGTCCCAGCGAGACCACGCTGGTGGTAGACCGCTCAACAAAGGAATACGTGACCGAACTCATGAACGAGGGCGCAAAGCGTTCCGGCCAGTGGGGCCTGCCGTTCCACACGAACAAGGACACGGTGTACCCGTCCTGGATATCGTTCGCAGGACAACCGCTGGACGCCGAATATGGCGAGACCACATCAACGAACGGCCTCCAGATTTACACCTATATCGTGGACGCTGAAAACGTCCAGCTGGGCGGGAACGACCCGGCCGGAACCGGGCTGCCGCTGGTGTTCGACACGCACACGGTCGCGTTCGTCGAACCCATCACCGGTGCAGGCGTGGACGCGACGCTTCAGGACACCGTCTCGGTGATGGCGCCGGACGGCAGCAAGTACGTCCGCATCGCCAATGACCTCGAGTACCGCGACGACTCCGTCGCAGAACTCGTGGATGAGACCGACGGACTCAAGAACGACATCGTCTGGTTTGGATCCTGGCTCCCGGTGGGTGCAGCCATCGTGGGCGGCATCCTGCTGCTAATGGCGATCGGCCTGTTCTTGAAGGTCAGGATGGACGCCGAACGAGCCTAGTTTTGAACCCGCCGCCCCGGCGGCGATGAAAACTTCGTCGCGGGGTCCGGACGGGCGCTTTGCCCTAACCTCCACGGTCTCCCGTGGCCATCTTGTAGGCGTAATCCAGCGCAGAGATCATATTGACCTCGCTCGCCACGCCCGTCCCCGCTATGTCGAATCCCGTGCCGTGGTCGACCGACGTCCTGATGATCGGCAAACCAACTGTCACGTTTACGCCCTCTTCAAATGCGACCAGCTTCACCGGGATGTGGCCCTGGTCGTGGTACAGCACCACGACGATGTCGTAACGACCGTCGATCGCCATCCGGAACACGGCGTCCGGCGAAATCGGGCCTGTGGCGTCGATGCCCTCGGAGCGCGCCGCATCCACCGCAGGGGCGACCTCTTGCGCCTCTTCGACGCCGAACTGGCCGCCATCGCCCGCGTGCGGGTTGAGGCCGGCAACAGCAACCCGCGGATTCTCGAATCCCATTTGCACCAGGTGCGCGTGCCCGGCTCGGATGGTGTCGAGTATCCGGTCGCGTTTGACCCGGCAGACAGCCTCTCCCAGCGTGATGTGCGTGCTGACGTGGATGACTCTGAGCAGGTCCGACCCCAGTACCATGAAGTAGTTTTTCGTGTTCGTCAGCGAGCCCAGCAGTCCGGTGTGGCCGTCGTAAATGTGGCCGGCTAGCCGCATCGCTTCTTTGTTCAGAGGCGCCGTGACGATGGCGGCGACACGCTTGTCCATGGCCAGCTGCGCCGTGTGTACGACGTATTCGTACGCGGCGTTGCCGGTGTACGGATCCACCTCTCCCACTTTGACGCGGGCGGGGTCGCAGTTCGGCATGTCTATAACCGGGATCACGCGCTCGCCCACCGCGACAGCATCTTCGGGCACTTCAATAGCGTCAACGGTCCAACCTAGCGCCCACCGTGCAGCAGCGTCCGAAACGATCCTCGCGTCCCCGACCACCAACGGTATCGAACGGTCCAGACCGGCCTCATGTGGGAACGCTTTCGCCGTGACCTCCGGGCCGACTCCCGCCGGGTCGCCCAGTGTGATGGCGAGGATAGGTTTGCTCACGCTGCGATACATCTTTCTATTGCGAGTTGGGTTCAAAGAGCGGCTACATGACGCTCAAGACAGGCAGTCGATCACCTTGACTAGCACATCCTCGTCACCAAAGGCTCCGGCTTTGGTAACGACACGAACGCCGTCCAGCAATCCACCATCGATGGTCCCAGCCGGTACGCCCGGAAATGGCTCGTCGTGCAACACGATACCAGCGGCGCCACCGGCTCTGAGCACGCTTTGTGCAGTGTCTCCACCGATGATCACAAGCGCGCCGGGGCGTGTACGCCGGGTGATCCGGTAGGAGATGGCCCCGAGTTCCCGAACCAGTTTGACCCCGTCTTCGACATCTATCGACTCCTCGCCCGTTGTACGGGTGAGCGAAATCGCGATGTTGCGGCCCTCTTCCAGCGCGTTAACCGCCCGGGCGACCGCCTGATCCCGGGTTCCTCTAACCGCCTCATCATCCAGTAGCGTTCCGGGGTCGAGCTGAAGCCATTCCGCGGATTCGCCGCTTGATGCCATCTCCAGTTGTCGCTCGGTCACGGTCCTCTGGCTGCCGGAAATGATGAGCGCTGGAGTGGACCTTGCAGACGTCGATTGGCCCGGTCCGACGGCGTCCACATCTCCAGATAGTGCCCTGGCAAGCGCGTTCGTGATGCCGGCAGACCCAGACAGGACGATGTCCCCCCGGGCCTCGATCCCAGCGGTCGCGATGGCCGTAAGATCATCATCGCTCACGGCATCACAGACAGCTAATACGGGCGGCGAATCCATCATTTCGGAAATTGCAGCACGCAAACGCCCGCTATCCCGCACGGCCCCCAGGGTTACTGGGACGGGGCGAATCCCCGTATTTCGCTCAACCAGTTCCCCGATCTCACTGCCGGGCACCGGAGAGAACGGGTCTCGACCAACCTCGGACTCCGCCAGCGGCACACCGTCCACCAACACCCGGCCTCCAATCACCGTCCGTCCCATCGCCGGGAAGGACGGCGCCATCAACGCCAAGCGCGGGCCGGACCATACGCCTTGCCTGTCGGTGTCGCTTGGGTCAGACGGTTCCTGTGTCAGGCCGGCGCGGGCTTCCATCCCGGCATGACCCCGCAGCGTGGAATCGATCTTGTTGACCAGCAGCGTGAACCCGGCCGCCCGTAACTCCTGGGCCGCCCTCGCCGCCCTGTCGAATACCGGGAACCGGTCGGCGTGGCGCGTATCGATGTTCAGCGAAAGCACCCGGTGTGATCGGGCGTCGTCGTCTGGCACGACACCAAACACCGAGACGTAGACGGACATGCCGGCGGCGGTAAACGGCGCAGCGGCGTCAAGCGCGCCCGTCAGGTCGTCGGCGTAAATGCCGATGCGGGTTTCCGATGGCGTTGTGGGATTCATCACCCGCTACCGGCCGGTGAATTCAGGTTTCGTCTTGTTTACGAAAGCCTCCGTGCCGATTTTGAAGTCCTCAGAGTTGAACGAGCGGAACTGCGGCCCATCCGGTGCTTTGAGGTCCACTCCGTCCAGCGACGGGTTGCCGAGCAGCGTCTCAAGAATCTCTTTGTGCGCGGCGTGGGACACCGGGGAAAGCGTGGCCATCCGCTTCGCCAGCCCATACACGTGTTCCGACAACACCTCCGGTTCCACAACACGAGTCAGGAGTCCCATCTCAAGCGCTTCTGCATGCCCCAGGATCTCCCCGCTGAGTACCACGTATGCCGCGTTCGCTGGACCGGCGATCGCCACTAACCGGCGCATCTCCCGGAACCCGGCGACGACCCCGATGCGCGCCACCGGGACGCCGCATCGAGACCCGATGGCAGCGATGCGGATATCGGTGCAGGACGCCAGTTCCAGGCCGCCGCCCACGCACACACCTTCGATCATCGAGATGGTCGGAACGGTCATCCTGGCAACCTTCTCCAGCGCCCCCTCGAACACCTCGGCGTACTTGATCGCAGATTCGGAATCGTGCCGGCTCGCCTCGAAATCGCCGATATCGGCACCGGCGGAGAAGGCACGCCCACCCTCGCCACGGAATACGATCACCCGGGCGCTCTCGTCACTCTGGAGTTCGTCGACCCGCGTCGTGAGTTCGGTCCACATCTCCAGCGATATGGCGTTCATCTTGTCCGGTCGGTTTACGACCACCGTTGCGACCGGTCCGTCGCGTTCGACTAGGATTGTTTGTTCGGACATCTGGTATCGGGTGGTCCTCTCTTGAATCGAACCCGCTAGACGGATTTGTTGGCGGGTAGCAATTATGCAGTCAAAACCCGGTGCAGCCGGGCCATCGGAGCGAGCAGTAGTTGGCCCAGAGTAAGGCCTCGGTAGGAGGCAGATGAGCATACGGGTGGCAATCAGCGGTGCGTCCGGCCTGGTCGGAAGCGCCCTGTCGTTCGCCCTGCGGGCGCGCGGCGATAAGGTGACGCGCCTGGTCCGCAGGGTCGCATCACGAACCGGTGATGAAGCCCGTTGGGATCCGGCAGCCGGCCGCGTCGATATCGATGTTCTCGAGGGTCATGACGCCGTCGTACATCTCGCCGGTGAGCCAATAGCAAGCTGGCGCTGGGGTGACGCGAAGAAAGAGCGAATCCGCAGCAGCCGGGTGGAAGGGACCAACCTCCTGGCAAATGCCCTTTCAAAGTTGGAAAGCCCGCCGGATGTGATGATCTGCGCATCCGCAATAGGCTTCTACGGAAGCCGTCCGGGGGAGCAACTGGACGAATCGTCAGCGCCCGGCGAAGGCTTTCTCGCCAATGTTGCGGTGGAATGGGAAGCGGCGTGTGCGCCTGTGAGCGAGGCCGGGATCAGGATCGTAAACACGCGATTTGGCGTGATTGTAGACCGGGACGACGCGTTGATAACCCGCCAGCTTCCGCTCGCACGGATTGGGCTAGGTGGCCGGGTCGGCAATGGTAAACAGCACATAAGTTGGGTCGCCACCGACGATGTCATCGGAGCGATTTTGCATGCCATAGACAGGTCAGAGATCGCCGGACCGATCAACGTGACCTCGCCAAACCCCGTGACCAACAAAGAGTTCGCCCAGACGCTTTCTCGGGCCGTCGGACGTCCCGCCGTCGGATGGATGCCCGGCCTCATGGCAAAGCTCGTGTTCGGCGAGATGGGCCGTGAACTGATTCTCGCCGATCAGAACGTCCGCCCAGACCGGCTCCTGGAGTCCGGGTATCAATTCTTACACCCGAAACTGGAAACGGCTCTACGAGCCGCCCTGGGAACGCGTTAGGCGGTTCGGATCAGGCCCGCCTCCTCTCCCAAATGGGAGAGGATTGAGGTGAGGGGGTTGTCGCTTGAAAAGCGGCAAAGGCCAAGCGCGCTCTAACGCCTCGAGGGCGTGAGGCGGATTCCATATCTTCAAACGAACCCACCGCGCCCTGAGGTTCTCGAAGGGCCGGAACGAGCGTTTGGATTCCGGGTCGATTGCGATCCGGCCCGGTTCCCCTCACCCTGCACCCTCTCCCGGTAGAAGAGGGGATTACGTCGCTCGCCCTACCCGGCTTCTGCCGCCATCCGTCGCAGTACGAAGTGCAGCACACCGCCGTGGCGGTAGTAGTCCCACTCGATCCCGGTATCGATGCGCATGATCGCGTCGAACTCCGTGACAGCCCCGTCATCGGCCGTCGCCGTCACATGAACCGTCTGACGCGGCTCAAAATTGCCTTCAACGCCGGTGATCTCAAACGTCTCACGGCCGGTCAGGCCCAGCGAGTCCGCGCCATCGCCGTCCATGAACTGGAGCGGCAGCACGCCCATGCCGATCAGGTTGCTGCGGTGTATACGCTCATAACTCTCGACGATGGTCGCGCGCACGCCCAGCAGAGACGGCCCCTTTGCCGCCCAGTCCCGGCTGCTGCCGGTCCCATACTCACGACCGCCGAGGACGATGAGCGGCACACCCTCTTCGGCGTACCGCGTCGCCGCGTCAAACACCCGCATCTCTTCGCCGTCCGGCAGGTGAAGCGCCCAGTCGCCCTCGCGTCCCGGCGTCATCTGGTTCCGCAGCCGAATGTTTCCGAAGGTGCCGCGTGCCATCACATTGTGGTTGCCGCGCCTGGCCCCGTAGGTGTTGAAGTCACGTCTCGGGATGTCGTCGCCCAGCAGTAGCTGGCCAGACGGCGCGCTCGGCGGGATGCTGCCCGCCGGAGAGATGTGGTCCGTGGTCACACTATCGCCCAGCCGCAGCAGCACGCGTGCGCCCTTGATATCGGTCGGCGACGGCGCCTCGGTGGGCATACCGTCAAAGAACGGCACTCGCTGCGCGTACGAAGAGCCCGGGTCCCAGGCGAACCGAACCCCCTCGGGCACCGGCAGCATTTTCCACTCGTCCGAGCCGTCAAACACCCCGTTGTACCCGGCGGCGAATCCGTCCGGGGTCACGCCGTTGTCAACGGCCTCCGCTATCTCGGTCTGCGACGGCCAGATGTCCCTCAGGAACACATCGTTTCCATCGGAGTCGATCCCAAGCGGGTCGCGCACAAGATCGACATCGACCCGGCCCGCAAGCGCGTATCCCACGACCAGCATCGGAGACGCCAGGTAGTTGGCCTTCAACTGCGGGTGGATACGACCTTCAAAGTTGCGGTTGCCGCTCAGTACGCCCGCCACGGTCAGATCATTGTCATCGATCGCCTGTGCGATCGGTGCCGGAAGTGGTCCTGAGTTGCCGATACACGACGTGCAGCCGTATCCGACCGTGTTGAACCCGAGCTCGTTCAAGTCTTTCGTCAGGTCCAGCGTGTCCAGGTAGTGCGTCACGACTTTGGAGCCGGGCGCCAGGCTGGTCTTCACCCAGGGCTTGCTTTGAAGCCCCTTCGCCAGCGCGTTACGGGCAAGCAGTCCCGCGCCGACCATCACGTACGGGTTTGAGGTGTTGGTGCAGCTCGTTATTGCGGCGATCGCCACGGCGGCGTCACCGACTTCGGTTTGATCACCTTCTATATCTACGTTGACACCGTTTCGGAACGCTGCGGCGAGGCCATTCCCGTCCGGCCGGTCGCCCCCCGGGAAGGCGTCGAAAAAGTTCTCGGACACCCCGCTCAGAACGACCCGGTCCTGCGGGCGTCGTGGCCCGGCAAGGCTCGGTTCGATCGATCCCAGGTCCAATTCAAGCACCGACGTGTACTCGGGGTCGGACGTGTCTGCGGTGTAGAACAGTCCCTGCGCCTTGAAGTAGGCCTCTGCCAGATCGGCCTCATCGCCCCGGTTCGTAAGTCGCAGGTAGCGCAGCGTCTGGTCGTCGACCGGGAAGAAGCCCGCGGTTGCGCCGTACTCAGGAGACATGTTCGCGATGGTCGCGCGGTCCGCTACCGGCAATGCCGAGAGACCAGGTCCGAAGAACTCGACCAGCTTCTCGACCACGCCATGCGCACGCAACATCTCGGTCGCGGTGAGCACCAGGTCGGTCGCGGTCGTGCCCCCAGGCAGAGAGCCGATCAACCGAACGCCTACGACTTCCGGGACCAGCATGTAGTACGGCTGCCCCAGCATCACCGCCTCGGCCTCGATTCCGCCGACTCCCCAGCCGAGCACACCCAGACCGTCGATCATGGTCGTATGGGAATCCGTGCCGATACAGGTGTCCGGGTAGGCCACACGCCCGTGCTCACCATCAAGAACAAGCACCGACGGCGACAGGAACTCCAGGTTGACCTGGTGAACGATGCCCGTTCCCGGGGGAACGACTCGGAAGTTGTCGAAAGCCTGTTGGGCCCACCTGAGCAGCAGGTAGCGCTCCGTGTTGCGTTCAAATTCGCGCTCTATATTCATGGCGAGCGCGCCTTCGGTGGCGAAGTAGTCGACCTGCACCGAGTGGTCGATAACGAGGTCCGTGCGGATGATCGGGTTGACGACGGAAGGATCGCCCCCGGACTCGGCCACGGTGTCGCGCATGGACGCCAGGTCGACGACCGTAGGGATTCCGGTGAAGTCCTGCAGAACGACCCGTCCGGGGAGATACGGGATCTCTTTGTCGGGGGTGGACGCAGCCGTCCACGATGCGACCGTCTCGACATCCGAGCGATCGGCAACGCCGCCGTCCGACTGGCGCAGCGCGTTCTCTAGCAGGATGCGGATGCTGAACGGCAGCCTGTCGATGTCCACGACGCCCTGTTCTTTCAAGGCCGCCAGCCGGTAGTAAGTGAACTCGCCGGACGGAGTTTGAAGACTCGCCCGAGCGCCGAAAGAGTCGTTACCGGTCACCATTCGTTATCACATCCCAGCTATTGTCCGTGTGTTGTAGGCCGTGCGTGGCACGTCGTCAGAAATTGTGTGGGCAATTTTACCAGCGCCATTGGACATTTGACCGGAATTTCATCCTAGCGCGGGTTTTTGGCGACCCACCGTACCGCGATGGGGCGATCTCGTTGTAGCATCCCGGAAACCTTGACCTTCCAGTCATGGGCCGACCAACCTCACTATTTTCGGGACGGTTATGACCGCTGAAATGACGGAACCCGACCTCGTCGCCGGACTCCGGGTCGTTGAACTCGGCCCCGGACTGGCCGGAGCGGTTTGCGGCCAGTCATTTGCCGAAGCCGGGGCGGGCGTAACCCGCGGGTTAGGAGATGCGGACTCGGGCAACGTCTGGCTTGCGGTCAACGATGGCAAATCCCGTACGACAAATCTGGATGAGGGTCTGGCCGCCGCCGATCTTGTGATCGTGGATACGACGCCTTCCGGGGCATCAGCGGCGCTGGCCTTGATCGACAGGGCACGTTCCAGCAATCGAGAGGCACTGATCGTTTCGATCACGCCTTTTGGTCTGAGTGGCCCGGACGCCGAGTTCACGGGCGGCGATTTGGTTTCGTTCCACGCTTCAGGGATGGGACGCTTGCTTATCGGTCAGGTCGAGGACCCGAGATCCGAGCCTCCCGTGCGCGCAGCGGGCGATCAATCCGCCTTCGTGGCGGGCGTCACGGCGGCGTGCTCCGCCATGCTGGCGCTTGCCGGGGATGGGCCTTGCCGCGGCGAACTGATCGATGTCTCAACGCAAGAGGCCCTGGCCTGCATGGCCGTCCGTGAGCTGGCAGCGCCCGCGTACGGGGGGCCATCCCAGTCACGGCATCGGGACGGGGACGGAAACGGCTCGACCGTCAGCATCATCCCCGCCTCGGACGGCTTCGTTTCGATTTCGCCTCGCGAGGAACGGCAGTGGCGGGCATGGCTCGGCGTAATGGGTGACCCGGACTGGGGAGATGACGCGCGCTTCGCCACCAAGGCCGATCGTGGGACGAACTGGGGCGTGCTTCACGCCCTGATAAGCGAATGGAGCGGCGCCCACCCGAAGCAGTGGATCTACGAAACCGCACAGGACGCCCGCGTGCCGTCGTTCCCACTCGCGACCCCGGGCGATCTGCTTTCGTCGCCGCAGCTCCTGCACCGAGGATTCTTCACCGAGTTCAGCCACCCGATCGCGGGATTGATGCGCCGGCCCGGCGCACCGTACAAGATTCATCGGCCCGCCAGCACGAGGCCTGAACAACCTGTGACGAACGCCCCCCAGATAACTCCCCCCACCGGGGGGGCCCTTGGGGGTATTAAGGTGCTTGACCTTAGCTGGGTGATCGCCGGTCCCACCTGCACCCGCTACCTGGCGGCGCTCGGAGCCGATGTCATCAAGGTCGAGACGACGGGGCGCGCCGACCCCGGGAGAGCGTCCAAGTTACACGCCGTCCTCGGCAAGTCAAAGCGCGCTATCACTCTAAACCTGAAGCACCGCGACGCCATCAAGATCGCTCACGGGCTCGTCAGCGAATGCGACGTCGTGGTTGAAAACTTCGCCACCGGGGTGCTGGAGCGGCTCGGGCTGGGCTACGAGGCGCTCAGTGCGACGCGGCCGGACATAGTGTTGCTCTCGGCGTCGGGGCTCGGGCGCACCGGGCCGGACGCCAGCCGCGTGGCGTATGGAACGCTCATCCAGTGCTACACCGGCTTCGCCACGCTAAACGGATACCCGGGCACGTCGCCCCGCGTCGGCTGGGCCTGGGCCGATCCCCTCTGCGGCCTAAAGATGGCCTTCGCTATCGGCGCGGCACTACGGCGCCGGGCCCGCACCGGCGAGGGAGGACATATCGACTTCTCGATGGTTGAATCGCTGTTGACGACTATGCCCGGACCGTTGATTGAGCATCAGTCGGGCGTAACCCCGTCCGGCCCGATAGGCAACGACCACCCGGGAATATCGCCCCACGGCGTGTACCCGTGCGCTGGCGAAGACGAGTGGGTGGCTATCAGTACGGTTTCAGCGGTCGAGTGGGCGGCGTTGTGTGGTGTGATCCCGGGGCTGGGCGGATGTGTCTCCGACGGGTTTGAAACTCGAAGACAGAATGCCCGGTCGATAGACGATGGCATCACGGCATGGACATCGGTTCGATCTGCCCGCGAAGCAACGCTGACCCTCCAGAAATCTGGCGTCTCTGCCGCTCCTTCGCCCGACTCCACGGCACTGTTCAATGATCCCCATCTGCAGGAACGCGGCTTCTATCCACTTTCAACGGATATGGACGGCACGAACCGGGGACTGCCCGGACTACCCTGGCGCTGGCCCGAGGGCGAACGGTCGAGCCAGAGGGCGGCCCCAGGGCTAGGAACGGACACAGACAGCGTTCTCGCCGAAGTGCTGGAGTTGAGCGACGACGAGATCGCAACGCTGCGCGAATCAGACGCACTAACGTAGCGCGGGGGGCGCGTGAAAAGCGGCATAGTCCAAGCACACTTGCAGGTTCTGAGAGCGTCAGACGGATTCCACATCTTCAAACGAACCAAACCGTGCCCTGACCTCTCGAAGGACCGGAGCTAGCGACCACAATCAATTCCAGGGGCCGGAGCACACCCTTGACCTCAGGAATGGGTCCGATCCGCCCTTGCACCCCTCACACTGCGCCTTCTCCCGCTCGGGAAAGGGAATGCCACATACACCGCCCCTACAACGACACCCCAAAATAACTGGCCCATTGGGTCCCCCGTTGGGACCTAGTACTCTCCGGACTGGTACAACTCTTCGAGTCGCAATTCCTCTTCAAGCGTCGGGTCCGGAAACGCCTCACCCTTCTTGCGCAGGGCGCCCGTGAAGTTCGCGGGGCGCTTCTCGTTGAACGCCTGACGCCCCTCGTCGCCATCCACCGTCGTCTGGATGAGCAGCGTGTTCATCAGGTTCTGCACCTGCCACGCCGTGTCCACCGGCGCCTCCCGGAACCGGATCACGAACTCCTTCATCATGCGCACGGCCACCGGCGGCATAGACGCCAGCCGATGCGCCAGTTCGTCGGCTCGATCCATCAGGTTGGCGTGGGGAACCACCTCGTTGATCAATCCAATACGCAAAGCCTCCTCCGCACCGAACGGTTCATCCATGAGCAGGATTCGCATGGCATCTGCGTAGTTCACCTGCCGGGTGAGAAGCGTTGCGCCCGGACCGTTGCCGACCCAGCCCTGGGATAACAGCGCAAATTTGAATCGGGCATGTTCCGCGCATGCGACCCGGATATCGGTCGATCCCAACACCAGGTAAAAGCCGGCACCTGCGGCCCAGCCGTTCACTGCGGCGACGACCGGCTTCCAGATCTGCGGGTAATGGTCGCCCATCCGTCCGTCGACGCCGGTCTTCGCACCGTTCACCGACCCGGCCAGGGGCCAGAACGTGCGCTGCATTCGCAGGCGCTCCCGCTCTTCGTCCGTGACATCGGGCCGGGGGG
>PCAM01000026.1 GCA_002730555.1 Chloroflexota bacterium | reverse complement strand
GGCCCTGAGCCGGGATCGTGAAACCGGGGCACATCAAGGGTTAGGAGCAACACATTGGCCGTTAAGACCGTCGCAACCTACGACTCGCCTTGCCGGATGCCCAACGGGCTCCAGTGGTTTGAAGACGAGCTTTACGTCATGGACCAACAGTCCGATCAGGTGTACGTGATGAACAGCGAGGGCTACGTCACGCGGGTCTTTGACACCCCCACGGAGAACGGCTCCGGCATAACCGTCGGTGGCGGTTTTCTCTGGACGGCCTCCAACGGCGTCACGAAATTCCGTGAGTACCGCCCGAGCGATACACATATCGGCTGGATCTACCAGCTTGATCTCAAGACCGGCGCGTTTGTGAATCGCTGGCGCACCCCGGACGGCGGCGGCATCCACGGGCTTGAGTGGGACGAAGGAAAGCTTTGGGTGACGGCGTTCAACCCCAAGGCCATCCACATATGCGACCCATATGACGACATGAAGGTGATCGAAACCTTTGAGGTGCCGACCGAGCGTCTCCACGGACTGGCCCGTGACGGTGACGGCATCTGGTGCGCACACACCACCGACCAGGTGATCATCAAGTATGACGTCGAGACCGGGGCTGAGCAGGACCGTATCGTCTTTGGCGAGGATGCCCCTGCACCGCACGGCCTTTCCATTAAGGACGGCGAGCTCTGGTACTCGGACGCCGTGATGACCGGAGTTGGCGTCGGCCACAACGATCCGGAACGTGAAGGCCCGGAGATAGGCCGCATAACCGTCACAGCGTAGGGGCGTACGGCAATACGTCCACACGCCTTCTTCGACGACCCTGGAAATCGATCAAAACCTCCGTCCGCCGTTAGTCCCCTCTTCCGGTGGGAGGGGGTTAGGGTGAGGGAGGACAAGGGGTCCTTCCGTAACGCGCCTGATTCGCAGTCCGGCGTCCCGGTGAAGGTCGTTCGGCTACGCTCGGGATGACAATGACGACACCGGTCGCGCATCCGCCCCTGATCAAAACGAGGCACATCAACTGGCATCGATCGTAGACAGCCACCACCACTTCTGGGATCTCACACACCTGGATTACCCGTGGATGCCGCCCGGCGACAACGTGCTGCGACAGAACCGGCTGCCAGAAGACCTGAAGCCGCTCATAGACGGCGTCGGCGTGCAGCGGACGGTGATTGTCCAGGCGCACTCCTCAATCGAAGAGGCTCACTGGCTGCTTGGCCTCGCCGCCGAAAACGATTTCGTGGCCGGCGTCGTTGCATGGGTTGAGTTGGCCGACCCGGACGTCGGAAACACGCTGGACCTGCTCCAGATGGACCCCTACTTCAAGGGTGTACGCCACATCTGGCACGACGAACCCGACGACGCCTGGATCGTGCGCCCGGCCGTATTGAACGGTCTAAAGGAACTGGCCAGGCGAGACATCCCGTTCGATCTTCTGCCACGCCCAAAACACCTACCGTACATCCCGCGCGTCCTGGACGCAGTGCCGGACTTGCGGACCGTCGTCGACCATATCGCCAAGCCGTTCATCGCCGAGGGCATATTCGAGCCCTGGCTGTCGGACCTCAAACGGGTCGCCGAGATCCCGGGCGTCCATTGCAAGGTGTCCGGCATGGTCACTGAAGCCGATACGGACAACTGGAATCCGGACGCCCTCACGCCATATGTCGCCAACGTCATAGAGATGTTTGGTTACGACCGCCTGATGTTCGGCAGCGACTGGCCCGTCTGCACCCTCGCCGGAACCTACGAACAGGTATTCCAGGCAGCGAAACAGGCCCTCGGCCCAATGTCGGACGCGAACCGTGATGCGGTCTTCGGCGGCAACGCCGAGCAGTTCTACGGGCTCTCGGACTAGTTCACGCCCCAGCACCGCGTAAATGCATCCACACAATCCGCCCGCCGGGCGGTGTTAAAATTTCCCGGATGCCCGCACTCCTGTCGGCCCGCAATATCACGAAGTTGTACGGCAGTACCGTCGCCCTGCATGACGTGACGCTTGATGTCGAAGAGGGCACGACGGGCCTACTCGGCGCCAACGGGGCCGGAAAGAGCACGCTGATGACGCTCTTTCTTGGGATCATCCGACCGACCTCCGGTGATTTCCGGGTATTCGGCGAAGACGGAAACGATCCGGTCCAGGCTCATCGGTTGATCGGCTATTCGCCCGAGTACGAATGCCTTCCACCGAACGTCTCCGCTACGGAGTTCACGACCCATATGGCACGTGTTAGCGGACTACCCCGTACAGAAGCTCGGACCCGGGCGACGGACGTGTTGCGCCACGTCGGATTGGACGAAGAGCGTTACCGATCGATGGGCACCTACTCGACCGGCATGAAGCAGCGCGCCAAGCTCGCGCAGGCCATAGTCCACGGCCCCCAGCTCGTGCTGCTCGATGAACCGACCGCGGGGCTTGACCCTGCGGGCCGTTTGGAGATGCTCGAGCTGATCGCCCGCACCAGCAACGAATTCGGCATCTCCATGCTCATCTCGTCGCACCTTATGGGCGACATAGAACGGACGTGTGAACGGATCATCGTGCTTGAGGCCGGCGGGCTGCTCGAGCAGGGCAACGTGTCCGCCTACACGACCGATACGGAAACCCTGGTCCTTGAATTCGACGAGGGAATCGAGGCTGTGGCAGCCGCTCTCGCCAACAAAGGGATCGCTGCAACGAGTGAAGGCAGGTCGCTGTTAGTTGAGGACGCCTCCCAGGAAGACCTCGACACGATCCGTGACGCCATCGTGGAGACCGGCGCGTACCTCCACAGACTCGCCCCACGCGCCCACACGCTGAGCGACATTTTCCGGAGATCGGCATCTTGACCTCCCAGACGACGGGCCAGCGGACGGGAAGCGCCGGCGGCGACCAGCGAGAGGGAGAAGTCTTCGACCTCGGATACCGTCACTACGATGGCCCGAGAGGAGGCCGGGGCACGGCCTTCACCGCGGTCTACGCCGACGGAATTCGCTCCGTGCTCGGCTTGGGACGTGGCGCCGCCGCCAAGTTGATGCCCGGACTTTTTTGTCTGCTTGTGCTCGGCCCGGCGCTCTTCATCATCTCCGTCGCCGGATTTATTTTATCGTTTGGCGGAGACACGGACGACATCGAACTCTTCAGGCATGAGGACTACTACGGTTTCACGTTCGTCATCTTGCTGCTCTTTGCGGCCGTCGTCGGCCCGGCCCTGCTCAGCCCGGACAGACGCAACTCCGTGCTCGCCCTGTATGCCGTCCGTCCCCTGAAATCGCTTGATTACGCGATCGCTCGTTGGCTGGCTTTCTTAACAATTGCTATGGCCTTCACGATTGTTCCGCAGGCCTTGCTGTACACCTCTTTCGTCCTGTCCGACTCCAGTCCCTGGGGATACTTCAAGGACCACGGCCGTGATTTGTCGGCTATCTTCGCCGTCGGCCTCATCCTCGCCGCCTTCATGACGAGTCTTGCCATGGCCGCTGCGTCCCTTACAACGCGCCGTGCTTTCGCCTCAGCAAGCGTGATCGCATTTATCTTCATCACAGCCGCGATCGGGGGATTCGGGGGGGAGATCCTGACCTCGGATCAGGACCGGCAAGCGTACCGAGAGGCGGGAAATGTTGGGGAGGACGAAGTGCAAGCGCCTGACGGCGACGCCGCTCATTACATGTACTTGCTGGTACTCCCGGACACGATGATCGGCGGGGTCTCGCGGTGGACATTTGGTACACGGGCACACTTCCCGATCGCACCCTGGTACAGCGCGGCGGTGATCGCCGTGGTCATCACAGGCGCGTTCGGGATCATGGTGTTCCGGTACAGGAAACTGGGGGGCTAACCGTTGACGTTATCCGATTACAAACCGGTCGCCGACGAACCGGAGGCGGTGGCGGCCTATTCCAGATTGGAACCGACGATCAGGGTCAGCAACGTTTCCAAGTGGTTTGGGGATGTCGTGTCCGTCAACGACGTATCTCTTGAAGTTCGCCCCGGGTTAACCGGCCTGCTTGGACCCAATGGCGCCGGTAAGACCACCCTTCTGAGGGTGATCTGCGGCCTGACGCGACCGTCCGGCGGCGAGATACAGGTGTTTGGCGAACCCGTACGCAACAACCCGGAGCTTTATCGACGCATCGGTGTGATGCCCGAGCACCAGTCGACATACGACTTCATGAGCGGACGCGCGTTTGTCGAGTTGAACGCTCGATTACAGCGGGTGCCGGACGTGAAATCCGCCGTGGATCGGGCGATCGAACAGGTCGGTATGCATGACGCACAGAACCGGTCGATCGGTGAATACTCCCGCGGCATGAAGCAGCGCATGCGGCTCGCCGCTGTAATGGTTCACGACCCGGAAATACTTCTGTTGGACGAGCCACTTAGCGGCACAGATCCCCGGCAGCGCATTGAGTTTCAGGAGCTGATGGTCAGGCTCGCTTCGCAGGGTCGCACCATCATGATCTCCTCCCACATCCTGGAGGAGGTCGAGGCCGTCGCCGATCGCATCCTGCTCCTCGTACACGGCAAACTCGCAGCGTCTGGCGACTATCACGTGATCCGCCAGAAGCTGAGCGATCGTCCTTACATCGTCCGGATTGGAGCTTCTGACGTCCGCGCACTCGCAGCCAGGCTGATCACCGAGCCATTTGTTGAGTCGATTTCCATGGACGGCGCAGGGCATATCCAGATTGTGAGTCGAAATGTCAGGGAACTGCAACGGGCGGTCCCAAGAACCGCACAGGCCCTCGGGATACGGCTGACCCGGATCGATCCCCTGGATGACTCACTGGAAAGCGTGTTCACCTACCTTGCGGATCGATAGAGCACGCCTCCACCGATGTTAACGATTTACAAGCTTTCACTCAGGCAAATGTTGCAGCCCAGGCGGCTGCTTATTCTTCTGTTCATCGCGGCCACTCCTGTGGCACTTTCCGTCGTAGTGGCCATCTTCCCTCCTGACACCGAGGATATTGTCTCGTTCCGTGACGACTTCCTGATGGGCCCGATGGTGATTTCCGCGGTACTTCCCATCGTTACCGTCGTCCTGGCCACCGCGTCCCTCGGGCACGAGATCGAAGACCAGACGATGGCATACCTTTTCCTGAAACCTGTGTCCCGATGGGGGATCGTCCTGCCAAAGATTCTGGCAACGATAACCGTCGCCGGAGTTGTGGTCGCTGGTAGCGGAGTCCTCACAACCGTTATCGTCCCGGAAGGATCGTTCGTCACCTCAGCGTCCGTCGCGGCCGGATTGGCGTTGGGTGTGGTGGCGTACACCTCTGTATTTACCTGGGCCGGGTTAATGACCAACCATGCGTTGGCGTTCGGTCTTGTGTACGTGTTTGTGTGGGAGGCGGCGATCGTTAACTTCTTGCAGGGCGTCCGCTGGCTGAGTATTCACCACTACACAGAGGCGACGATCCACGGGTTCGACGACGTCCAGTTCGCCGGAGACTCCGCGACTCTGGACTTAGGACAGGCGCTCCCGGCGGCCGGAGTCGTGATAGCCCTGTTCGTGGGGCTAACGATACGACGCCTCACCCGGATGGACGTGGCGTAAGTGGAAGGCGGGTTGACGCCCGAGTCCCCCCGGCCCTCTCCCCCTGAGGGGGACAGGGCCGGCAAAGTAAAGCCGCATGACAAGATGACCCTAGGGGCGGTGCTCGCCCCGCCCACTACCGCGGCCGCGCCTAATGAACACAGCCACCGCGAACTGTCATCCTGCGCCGGCGCGCGAAGGAACCCCCGGCCTACGCTCCGCCACGACTGTAATCGACGACCGCCCCAAACTCCATCGAGGCGGGCAGCGGCCCGCCCGAGAGCGAATACTAATTCGCCCCTAAGATGGTCGACGTGAGCCGACTCTATTTCGTCGCGCTCTGAGGCTTATGAAGCACAACCCCGGGCGGAGCAATTCCCATCCTGAGGCTCTGGAAGGACGGGCGTCCCTAACGACTACAACCTGTCTCGCTGTCTCGCGAACAGCGCGCGTCTACCAGTCCGGCTGTGCGTCATCTTCGTCCGTGGCCGTGATTCGCTTTTGCGCCGAACCGTCCCGCCGCATGGAGAAAATGTCCGAATCCCCATCGCTGTCGGAGACGAACACGATCCGGTTGCCGCCCGGCGAGAAGCTCGGGCTCATCTCGGTCGAGTTGTTGGTCGTGAGCCGTACCGGGTCGTCGCCCCCGGTCTCGATCAGGAAGATTTCCGGTACGCCCTCACCTTCACGCTCCGAGACGAACACAAGGCTCTTGCTGTCCGGCGACCAGTCGAAGTCGAAGTCGGCGCCGGATTTACGGGTGAGATTTCGCTCGTCGTCCCCCTCATCCGTCATGACGTAAATCTCCGATGCCTCGGAATCACGGGTCGAGATGAAGGCGACCAGCTTGCCATCCGGCGAGTACTTCGGGGAGAAGTCGGCGTTCTCCGTCAACTGGACCTCGTCCACACCGCCGGGGTTCTTGCGATGGATGCCCTGGCGGTCCCCGCTCAGTACGGAGAAAACGATCCACTCGCCGTCGGGAGACCAGCTACCGAGCGACTGTGGGGCGTCGATGGCGGAAAGCCGGAACTTTTGATTGAAAAGCAGGTCCATCACGTATATGAAGTCTTTGCCCTCGTGATCGGACACGTATGCGATCTGCTTGCCTTGCGGCCCCCATGCGAACGCCTTGCGCTCTCCGTCGCCGCCGACCGCCACCTGCTCCGAGTCGCCCTCGCTGTCCATGATGTAGAGCTCAAAGTTGTCGCCGCGGTCTGAAAGAAAGGCAATCCGGTCGCGGGACGGCGACCACTTCGGGTTTTTCTCGGTGGCGGAAGTGTTGGTCAGGCGTTGTACATCTGCGCCGGTACCGGAAACGGTGTAGATGTCCGGATTATCGCTGTCTCGTTCTGACGTGAAGACGATGTCGCCGCCGTCGCCGTCCGTGGAGCACGCGGACGGCGCCAGTGCGAGCAGAGTCCCGACGATCAACGCCAGAGCCGCCTGGAATGTCAGATTCTTTTGGCGGGACCACCGCCAGGGCGAAAACAGGGACCGTCTCATCGATTGCACTCCCATCCAGTCTGCCGCAGCGTCGTCTGCTGCGCCATCGGAACTGTGACGCCGGGTCAGGCGCATCACCAGAGATACCTCTCCGATAACGGCGGGTCCGGCTCCTGAAGTCGTATCGGGTGTCATGTCTGAGGCCTGCCTCAGGGTTACGTACCGCTCGTCGGATGGCACTCGTAAGGCTGGATGCTATTGATACAACGCCCCGGAGCGCACGTCGCGTACGGAACGCGTTATGGCCAGTTCACACGGTTCCGTTTAGTGCTCACGACCGAAAGAGCGCGGCACGTGTCCCTCCTCCGGCCGGGAGAGGGCCGGGTTCAGGGACGTTCAAGCCACTATCTCCGCCAACAGGCTGATTCTCGTCTCTGTCGTACCAATCACCCCCGAACCCTCCCCGTGATGCCATACACCGTAGGGGCGGGCCGCTATCCGCCCCTACGGCGGCGGCGGCCTGACGCGCGTAATGTCATCCTGAACTCGATTGAGCATCCCGGCAGCGCTGTAACGCTGGCCAGAAAATCCTTCCGTTCATGATGGCCCGTGGAAGTTCGATCCCGCCGAACGATTCAGCCCGTGGCGGCGTGTGCTGATGATTGAGAGGACATCGGCGGATCCTGAATCAAGTTCAGGATGGCCACTATGTCCAGGATGACAGTATTGACGTTGCGTCCGGGTACAAGCGTTATCGCGGAACCGGGCGGGGCAAGCACCGTCCCTACGACGTGGTCGATAAACGTCCATCCCTGAGTTCACTACTACACGGCCGGCCGTTCCCGCGGGAGGTTGCACGCTTCCAGCGCGAGGTGGATATAGACCTGCGATCCCCTGAACAGGTCGTCGGCGTTGGCGTGCTCGCCCTCTACCGGGTAGTAGCCCGAGCCACCGAACGCCGAGCGCCCCGCCGGGCCGTAGCAGATCGCCGGAACCCCGGCCCGGATCATGGTCGCTGTGTCAGCCACCCAGGAGTCGAAAGTGACCTCCGGCGGATCGCCGTGGACTGCGGCATGCGCGCGCGACATCGCCCCGACGACGTACTCATCCTCGGACACATCGGCACCGTCGGGTGTCTGGATGACGCTGAGTGTCAGGTCAAGCTCCGGATCGCGTAACCGGCACTCGTCCATAAGCTCCTCGACCTCTTTGATGACATCGATGAGGCGCTGCCCCGGCACGGTGTCGACCTCCAGGTAGACGCGCGAGAACGGTGCCAGCTTGGTTGGACGCCAGGGGTGGCCGGCCTCCATGGCGACGATTGCCACGTTGGTCGCCTCCTGTCCGCGGTAGAGATGGGCCTTTTTGTAACCCGGCGCCCACTTCCGTACGGCGGCCATCACATCCCCGGATTTCTGGATGGCGTCGACAGCAGGTTTGACGTTGATCTCCTCACCGCCGCGTGCGTAAGTCGCCCCCGGGTTGCCGGAGATCTTTATCTCAAAGTAAACGTATCCACCGGACGCTATCGACACGCGCCCCGAGGTCGGTTCCGGGCAGACCGCCATGTCCGCCGTGACGCCGTTGCCGACCATGAAGTTGGTGCCGATGCCGCAGCCTCTGTAACGCGCTCCCTGGTACTGGCCCACCTGTGTGTGGCAGGTCTCGCCGACCACGCAGGCCATGATCAAGTCGCCCGTCGGCCGAACGCCGGACCGTACTATCGCCTCAAACGCAGCGACGGCGGACGTGAGCCCGCTCTTCATGTTGTACGCGCCCGCGCCGTAGATCCAGTCACCTTCCATGTAAGAGGACGGCTGGTAGCCGGGACCGAGCTCTTTGACGCCCTCTTCATCACCGCCCCAGGTCGTGTCCATGTGGCCGAACAGCATGAGGGAAGAGCCGCCGCCGGTTCCTTTCAGGGTCGAAATGACATTGAACCGGCCGGGCTCGACCTCCTGCATCGTGACATCGAGCCCCAGGCCTCGGAATCGTCCCGCGAAGTACTCTGCAAGGGGGCCTTCACCCCCCATGGGGCTTGGGATATCGATGACATCACGTGTGATCTTGATTACCTCGTCACGTGAGAGCGCATCGAGCGCCTGCTGTAGATCGGTGTCCAATCCGCTTCTCCTTTGATTCCGGTCGTGTCTGGATGATCCGGGTCAACCTCGGACGACTCAACAACCCATGGCCAGCCGCCGCCTCGTAAGACGGTCCATTGGACCAATTCGGGAGTAGGTTGCGACCAACACGTGGTCAGTTGGCACATCTTATGCCCGGAAATCACGTCCCGGGTATTAGCGAATAACGGAACGGAGTATTTGGTTGAAGATTACTGGCGTTGAAGCGATAGCCATCTGAATCGACCCGGACCTGAATGCAGCACCGATTGCGACGGGTAGATCCTCAGATCAGCTGAGCGACTTCCAGGCGTTACGCATGCGGAACCTGGCCCGTCACCAGACACGCCTAGTGACGAACGGGACCAACAAGAGTGAATGTTATAGGTGCGTGTGGCACGCACCAGAGCCGCCCTTACTGGACAGGCGAGAACGGCATGGCGTTGTAGAGCATGTTCTCCTGGGCCATCGGAAGTGATCCGGAAGACGGCGGCCAGCCGATCTCGGCGAACTTTTTGCGGGCTTCCGTGCGGTGCTCCCAGCTCTCGTACGACCACATGTGCCACCAGCGGTTCAGCTGGCCCAACTCTGAAGTCCAAATGCCGACCGGCTGCGACAATTCCATCCGCTCCTTGATCTTCTGGCCCCATGCCTCCATCCAGGCCGGGGTCGTCTGTGGCTGGAGCGTGTAGGCTCGCATTTCGAAGATCGGACCGATTTTACGTTCGATTTCCAGCGGTGGCAGGAAGGTCGCTGGAACAAAAATTTCCGAATACTGGTGTTCGATCAGCTCATGCGTTTTCGGTGGCCAGTTTCCGCCGGCCACGGCCGCCGCTCGCATCTCATTACGATGTTCGACGCTGTCGTACTGCCAGATGTGCAGCACCCGATTCAGACGTCCGATCTCGGTGTAGAAGTACCCGACGAGGGGCGACAATTTTTGGCGCTCTTCTATGACGTCCGCAACCCGGTGGATGTAGGCGCCAATCGAACCTGGCTTCAGGTCGTAGGTACGAAACTCGTGGATCACTGGAGACTCCTGAGTGTGTTGCGGCGTCGTGGTCGAAGGGGTCAATTAGCATCGACCCAAGCCGGATACCGGATACCAATCCGCCCGTGCGGTGTTCATGCCGAAACAACCATGATGCGCGTGTTTTGAGTCGGTTACAAGGCACGCGTCGGGAGGAGCGAACCCCACCCCTACATTAAAGGGCGGGGCCGACATCTATCAGCCCCGCCCGCGTCCTTATTTACCTACTGAATCGGCGAGAACTCGGCCGCCCACATCAGTTTGTTCTCCTGGGCTAGCGGTGACACGCTTGAGTTCGGTGGCGGCCATACACCCTTCGCCCGCGTCTCGTTGCGCACATCCATCCGGTGCTCAAAGCTCTCGTAGGCCCACATGTGCGCCCAGCGGTTGAGCCCTCCGATGTCCGAGTACCAGGCGCCGACCAGCGGAGAGAACTTCACGCGCTCCTCGATGGCGGCCGACCATGCGTCGATCACCTTCGGGATGCCGCCCTGCGGGTACTTGTAGATTCGCAACTCGAAAAGGGGCCCGATCTTGCGGGGCGTGAGCGGCTCCATGAACGGCGCCGGGTAGTAGATCTCTGACTGCATATTGAGGATCAGGCTGGCGTTATCCGGCGGCCACACGCCATCGGCGACGACCTGGGCACGGGTGTCGGTGCGGTGGTTCATGTCGTCATACGGCCAGATGTGCACGACCTGGTTGAGCGCGCCGACCTCTGTGTAAAAGAACCCCCCAAGCGGCGTGACTTTTACGCGTTCCGGCGCCAGCGCTCCCGTTTTCTCAAGGAACTCTGGAACGCCGCGCGGGACTAGGTCGTACGTGCGGATTTCGTGGATCATGGGATGCTCCTGCTGGGGTTATTCGTCGCAGCGGCAGGTTACACCCGAACCGGGGTCGACGGTGAAACACGCACCTGCCGCTGAGTCACGGTTGTCCCGAGCGCGCCGTAGGGGTGTATGGCAATATTGACCGTTCAAATAGGACGGACTCGGGCGCGGTAAGCGCCGCCCCTAGTTATCCGACTAAAACATTTCTAACGCGTGTACCGCGTACCAGGTGTTCCGGGCTAGACTGCCCGGCGCGGATGGATCTTCGCGTACAACGGCGAATCGAACCCGTATGCTGGCGATCGCGCTGGCGCATCACCCGGCTTTTGGCCTCGTCCCTTTACCCTGCACCCTCTCCCGTCTGGGAGAGGGGATATCCCAATCCCGATACTTCACACCATGACGACAACCACTCCTGGCAAGAACCCGGCCACCAGGCGAGAGGCCAGCCGCGCGCGCGGCAAGTGGCGGTCGTGGGAGACGACCGAAGGCGCGATACGCGCCCCCCACCGTTCGATGATGCGGGCGATGGGGTTGTCAGACAAAGACATCAACCAGCCCTTCGTCGGCGTGGCCTCCATGCATAACGAGGTGACGGTCTGCAACTTCGGCATAGCCCCGCTTGTGGACGACGTGAAGCGCGGCGTCTCGGAGTCGGCTGGCACGCCCTTCATGTTCGGCACGATCACCGTGTCGGACGCTATCTCGATGGGAACGGAGGGCATGAAGGGCTCGCTTGTGAGCCGGGAGATCATCGCCGACTCCATAGAGACGGTCTGTTTTGCTGAGCGTTTTGACGGGGTGGTGCCGATCGCCGGGTGTGACAAGTCGCTCCCCGGCTCAATGATGGCGATCGCGCGCCTCAACATCCCTGCGGTGTTCGTTTACGGTGGGTCGATCCTGCCAGGCAACTGGGAAGGCAAGCCGTTTCAACTTCAGGACGTGAACGAAGGGGTCGGAAGACACCAGATCGGCGAGATCGATGACGCCACGTTGCGCGCCATGGAGATCGCAGCTTGCCCCGGGCCGGGGGCGTGTGGCGGTATGTTCACCGCCAACACCATGTCGAGCATCGGCGAGGCGATAGGCCTCTCCCTGCCGGGGTCCGCCTCCGAGCCGGCGGTATCCAGCCGCAAGCGAGACTCGTCCCGGCGCGCAGGCGAGGCGGTGATGAACCTGCTCCGCCAGGACATCCGGCCGTCCGATATCCTGACCCGTAAGGCTTTTGAGAACGCGGTCACGCTTGTTGTGGCGCTTGGCGGCTCAACCAACAGTGCGCTGCACCTCCCGGCCATCGCCTACGAGATGGGCATCGATCTGACGCTGGAGGACATCCACGACATCAGCATGCGCACGCCGCTCATCGCCAGTATGAAACCGGCCGGCGATTTTCTTATGTACGACCTGGACCTCGCCGGCGGCATACCGCTCGCCATGAAACGCTTGTTGAACGCCGGGTTGCTGCACGGAGACGCGCTGACCATCACCGGGAAGACGATCGCCGAGAACCTGGCGGACCTGCCGGACGATGGATCCCACATGACCGTCGTGAAGACGGCCAACGATCCGTTTGCCGCCACCGGCGGGCTGGTGGTGCTGCACGGTAATCTCGCGCCGGACGGCGCCGTGCTCAAGGTGGCGGGACACGATTACGGGTCGCGCTGGAGTGGACCGGCACGCGTGTTTGACCGGGAGGAGCACGTGATGGAGGCGCTGCAACAACGCGCCATCAAGAGGGGCGATTTCGTGGTGATCCGGTACGAGGGCCCGAAGGGCGGCCCGGGGATGCGCGAAATGCTCGACGTCACGGGGGCGATCCTGGGGCAGGGGCTCGGCGAGGACGTGTTCCTGATGACGGACGGACGGTTCTCCGGGGCGACGCACGGCCCGATGATCGGCCACGTCAGTCCCGAGGCCGCGCTGGGCGGTCCGATAGCGGCGTTACGCGACGGCGACGTGATCGAGCTTGACCTTGAACGGTTCGAATTGAACGTCCGGCTGTCGGACGAAGAGTTGTCCGACCGGCTGGCCGACTGGAGCGCGCCAGCCCCCACCTACACCCGCGGAACGCTCGGAAAGTACATCAAGCTGGTAGGCCCGGCGTCCAAAGGCGCCGTGACCGGCTAGTCACACGCACACCCCGGCCTCCCGCCTACTCGCCGTGGATGGTTAGCCCCCACGGGGTCGGGATGAACCCGCGACGCACCGGCTGGTCAAGATTCCTTGGCTACGTTCTGGACGACCTTTGTAAGGGAGTATCGCCATACGCCCTTACGGCCTGGCGAAACAACGTAGGGGCGGATTGGTACCCTCTCTCGGGTCGATCAGTATCGACGCCTGCGACCTTCCTCCGACAATGTCGCCGGGGAAAGCCCGGCCGCTTGATCGAGGGTGCGTACGCTTCCGAGGTTAATTGATAAACGGGTGTGGGTGGAACAAGCACCGCCCCTACGCGTTGTTGCTCCAGGGCGGGTCGCGTCACAGGATTAATTGAATCCGACCTCTGCGCACGGCTCGCCGGGGATTCTTCCCTCCGCCTTCACGTATTCCAACAATGTGCGGCCCCGATCACCTTGAAGTGCTACGCTTCACCATCTTCGGAAGGGATGCTCATATCCCCCGGGGACTGAACACTGGGAACAAAGCACGAGGGAGGTACTTGGGCCTTGAAGTTCGCATTTTTTATGATGCCGCTCCACCTGCCGACGGAAGACCCGTCGCTTGCGTTTGATCGAGACCTTGATCTGCTCCAGTATGCCGAGCAGCTCGGGTACGACGAATTCTTTGTCGGTGAGCACCACACCGCGGCCTGGGAGAACATCCCTGCCCCGGACATGTTCCTTGCCAAGGCAAGCGGCATGACCAGCGTCATCAAACTAGGCACCGCCGTCGTCAGCGCCCCGTTCCACCATCCATTCGAGCTGGCCGAGCGATTCGCCTTCTTGGACCACCTTTCCAAAGGCCGCGTCATCCTCGGCCTCGGACCGTGCGGGCTCCCGCCGGACGCAAAGCTGTTCAACATCCCCCCGGCGCGCCTCCGACCGATGCTTGAAGAGTCGCTCGACATCATCGTCAGGCTGCTGGAATCGCCCGATCCGATCGACTACGAAGGCAAGTTCTGGAACCTACGCGGCATGGTGCTCCAATTGCGCTCCTATCAGCAGCCGCGCCTCAAGCTGGCGATGGCGACATCCGGCAGCACCGGCTCGCTGGACCTTGCGGGCAAGTACGGCATGATGATCTTCTCGCCGTCCGCACCGGCACCACTGCCGGCTCTGCCGTTCCGTGAGCACTACCCGAGACTCAAAGCCGCCGCCGAGAAACATGGTTACGAGGTGGAGCGTGAGGACACGCGTATCGCCACGTTCGTGTACCTCGCCGACACACGCGAGCAGGCGTGGGCGGACGTCGAGGACTCGATCAAGCGGGACGTGCACGACTACTTCTTCACGATCAACACCCGGGGCGGCTGGGAGTCGTCTCCGGAACAGCCGGATGAGGAGATCACGCCCCGGTTTGTGGCAGAGCGCCGGCGCTGGATCATCGGCACGCCGGACGATGCTATTGAGCAGCTCGAGGCGCTGGACGACGAGGTGGGCGGCCTGGGTGGCGTCATGATCACGACACACGAATGGGTGCCACACGACAAGAGTCGCTACTCGATGGAACTGTTCGCGCGTTACGTCATGCCGCACTTCCGAGGGCACACGGCCGACCTGAAACGCGAGTGGAAGCGCACGCAGGAAGCCCGCAAAACGGATACTATCCCGGTGGTTCTCGGAACGAACCTCAAGGACGAGTTCCCGGCCGGTGGAGATCAGACGAACCTGCACACGAATACATAGAAAGATCCCCTCTTTCAGCGGGAGAGGGCTCGGGTGAGGGGGAGGTGTATTTGCCCCTCTCGCTCGATGTTGATCATCAGCACGGACAGGACACGCAATGCCATCCCTTCAATCGCTGCTCGACCAGGTTGACCAGTCCACCAACGAGATCGTGGATTTCCACCAGTCGCTGGTGCGGATCCCGACCGTCAACACGGGTTTTATGCCCACCGGAGACGAGACGAAGGTCGCCGAGTACATCAAGGACTGGCTCTCCGCCGAGGGGATCGATTCTCAACTGCTGGCGCGGGATGCCGGACGTGACAACATCATCTCGGTGCTGCCGGGCGCCGACCACGAGAAGACACGGCTGATGCTGATGTCCCACACAGACGTGGTGCCGGTGGAGGACTGGGACAAGTGGCGTTTCGACCCGTTCTCGGCCGAGATCGCAGGTGGACGCATCTACGGACGCGGCGCTTCCGACTGCAAGGCGCTGCTCGCAAGCCAGCTCATGGCGATGGCGATCTTCAAGCGCAATGCCGTTCGGCTGTCGCACGGGCTGCGGCTAGTGAGTGGGGCGGACGAGGAGCACGGCGGCCGCTGGGGCTTTGGCTGGCTGGCCGACAACCACCCGGAGACGCTGGAGTCAGAGTTCGCGGTGAACGAGGGCGGCGGAACCCCGGTCGAAACCGGCAACAGCCTTGCCTATCTGCTGGGCACCGGCGAAAAGGGCCGCCTGGAGGTCCACATCCGGTTCAAGGGCGTGAGCGCCCATGCATCCGTCGCCTGGACCGGCACCAACTCCAGTTACACGCTGGCGAAGGCGCTTGGTGCGATCGAAGGCTACGAACCGGAGCTGGACACTTCGTTGGACATCTTCAATCACCTCGGTACATTTGCCATCGAGGACCGCGCCACCCCGGGTAATATCGACTCAATAATTGCGCAGGCCAACGAGGACAACCCCCGGTTGGGCACCATCCTGAGGGCGCTATCCCGGATGACCCTGACGCCGACCATGATCAATGGGGGCATCAAGAGCAACAGCGTGCCGGAAGTGTTCGAGCTGACATGTGACGTTCGCACGCTCCCGTTCCAGACGGAGGAGTACGTACGCGAACAACTGGACAAGGTACTTGATGGCATCCCGGGCGTTGAGTACGACATTGACTACATGTCAGTACCGAACGAATCACCTTTTGAGACGGAGTTGGCAGAGGCCATAAAGCGAGCGCAGTCACTCGCCGTGTCTCGTGATGACATCCAGTGGGTCCCGGCAGTCAGTAACGGATTCACCGACTCCCGGTTCACCCGTAACCTGGGCATCGTTACCTACGGCTTCAGTGGCGTACATCCGGACGACGATCCGATGCTCTCAAAAGCTCACGGGACCGACGAATCGGTTGGCATCGCAAGTCTGGTATCCGCAACAAAATGCATGATTGCCCTCGCGTACGACATGTGTGGTGGAAGTTAGGTCGAGGCTAGTTAGATGATTACGGATCTCCCGGGTATGTCGCAATTGCCTGTGGGTCTACACCTGAAATCACATGACTGATACGTACCGCCATCTCGTAATTGGGCGCGGAATCATGGGTTCTGCAGCCGCGATGCACCTTGCAGCTAACTCCGATCACGTGGCCGTTCTCGGTCCGACCGAGGCTATGGCGATAACGGACGGTGCTGTACCAAAATCCAGCCATCATGACGCGGGCCGAAATGCCCACTCCCTGGATGAGGACCCGGTATGGTCTGAGCTGGGTGCGACCTCGGTAGCCCGCTACCGTGACATCGAAAAGGCGTCTGGAATCGGCTTCTTCGACGAAATTGGTTACACGCGTATTCATCACGATGAGGCCGTTGTTGAGCGCTCTGCTAATCATGCTCTACTTTTCAGTGGTAAGCGACCCGAGGTCATGTCCGGGGACGAGGCTAATAAGCGCTTTCCATTTTTCCACTTCGAACCGGGTGAGACGATTGGTTATCAACCACTGGACGCTGGCCGCATAAATCCGCGCGGATATGTAGACGCTATGAGTACTGTGGCTTGTTCCAACGGTGCACAAATCATCGACGATCACGCCGTAGAAATGATAGTACGAGACGATAATGTTCAGGTGCACACGGCAGGAGGGCAGACCCTGTCGAGCGAACGGGTGATCGTGGCTACGGGCGCATACAGCACATTCGATAACTTGCTTCCGATTCTGCTCCCACTGCACGTGCGCGGTCGGACCATAGTGATGGTTCCTGTAGGTGACGCAACGTTATCCGATTTGAATGGAATGCCGAGCGTTGGCTGTCATCCTGGAAATGGAAGAGTACGAACGTACTGGCACCCGCCGGTTACATATCCAGACGGTCAAAAGTACTTGAAGATCGGTGGTGGTCCGGAAGGGCCACAACGAATTGCTAACCTGAATGAATTGAACGAATGGCTACGCTCTGATGGCGACCCTGAAATAGCGGACGCCTATCGTGCGGAACTTCATCGCATGATGCCTGGCCTGGACCTTTCTGACTCGATAACCGCTGCGTGTGTGACCAGCGAGACGCATTCTCTACGGCCTTACTCCGAGGCGATTTGCGACGGCAGAGTGGTCGTCCTTACTGGCGGCAACGGGCACGGTGCAAAAGCAGCCGATGCTCTCGGTGAGATAGGCGCATCCCTGATGCTTCAACAAGCCTGGCCGGGACAGACGACCCAGTCTCAGTTCGCTCTGCCTGATGCGGCCCGTTGACGGGCAGTAGCTAATGGCTCGGGGGTAGCAGACGGATCAGGCTTGGAATTTCAGCCGGCGTTTCGCCGATCGAGTGGGTTGGACATCTAGTCCCATGCAGTACTCGATGCCTCGTAGAGATCATCTATCAACGGTTCCAAATTTGTTTCGCCGTTGGCTAAAGCTGTTTTGAGGGTTTCTAGTTTCTGTTCCAGGCCTGTTCTTTTTTCATCAGTTAGCCATGCCCCGTACTGGACGATGGAATTCTCAACCTTGGAAATGGCTTCTAATGCACGGGTCTCCGAATCGCCATTTTGACCACCTGACTCATTGTCACCTTCCACCCAGCCACCGGAACTGTTTCCGGGGGAAACCCATGCAGTTCCCAGCGCCTCGTAGAGATCATCTATCAGGGGTTGAAGGTTGGATTCACCGTTGGCTAAAGCGGTCTTCAGGGTTTCTAGTTTCTGTTCGAGGCCTTTTCTTTTCTCAGCAGTTAACGATTCCCCGTACTGGGCGATCGAATTGTCGACCTCGGCAATGGCTTCTAATGCACGAGCCCCCGCATCACCATTTTGACCACCTGATTCATTGTCACCCCCATAGGATTCCCAGGCCATGTCGACTGTTTTGTACAGTTCGTCGATCAATGTCTGCAGGTTAGATGCGCCGTTGGAGACCGCTGTTTTGAGGGCCTGTAACTTCTGTTCGATATCTGCCCTGTTTTCTTCACTTAATGAATCGCCGTACTCGACGAGTTCCTGTTCTACCGTCGCAATAGCTTCAGACGCCATGGTCGAGCTACTGGCTGGAATCAACACTTGTTGCTGCCAGATCTCCTCCTTTGCCATAGCGCTGTCCATCACACTAACTGCTTCTATCAGGTCGCCTTGATTGAGGAAGTAAACGGCTCGCTCCAGCTCAGTTCTCATGTCTGATATGAACGCGCCACTCTGATTTTTAATGCTTGAGATAGTTGCGTCTCGGGTTGCCTGAGGCATTTCAGCGAGCATCTCGGAGACCATAAGGTCGATCATATTTTCATAAGAGTCCGCGAATATTTGAAGTTGTGAAGCCAGTTCAGAAATGTCCCGGCCATCGAATATGAAGTTGTTATCACCAGATATGAAGGACCCGGCGAGCTTTGTGACCATGTCGTGTAGGATCGTGACCGTTTGAAGGAAGTCCTGGACCTCAGCCGATGCATTGGCGACAACTTCAGCGAACGCCGCATCGAAATCGGCATTTATCTGTAAGTCATACTCATCCAACTCTTCCGTCAACTGCTGATCTTTGGCGGCGGTCGCACTGATCTTGAATTCATTTATTCGGTCGTATAGACGGTTGGCGGTCGATATCAATTTGGCTGACTTTCCGGGGATCAGGATTACCTGGCCGGCTTTCAGTGACTGATTCAGCGTCACCACTTCTCCGTCTTCGCACTCAAGCGATGCCACGCCAGAGGAACTTACATCGATCACCTCGCACTCTTTGTGATCTTTTACGAGGACTATGGTGCTCGCACCCGATGGAAGGTCGGAGTCGTTCAACTCGATGTAATCACCGTCGTCGCAGGTGACAGCACTCTTTCCAGATTCGGCCTGGCCTATCACAGTGCATCTCTTGTGGCTGCGGTTGGTTACGAACTGTTCTACCGAATTAGCGATAGGAATTGATTCGTAGGGGACCAGAGTTGTACCGACGACGTATGGCACTTCTTCCGACCACACATGTACCTTCCAACCGATGGGTACTTCGGACTGCATACCCGTAAGTCCGCTGTAGATGATGGTCTCATCGTCCGTTCGTATATTGACGAACCCAGATTCGGTGGCAACGGTAAATCCACCCGTGTAGGTGTTCGTAACCTCCCCCCTGAAAACCGTTTTTAATGGGGGTAACTGGTCGGAAGTCGAAGGTAGTGCCTTGATAGTAAATGTCACAGGTTCGGACCATATTTCTGACCCCGCTTCTGCATTCACGTCGGTCGTTACACGCCAGCTATAAGGACCTGGTTCTAATGGCGGCCCATCGTATACGTACTGGTTAAAGTAACCTGCTGTGGCCTTTGAGGTGGCAAAATCATTTCCCCAATCCTCGTTTAAATAATATTCATATATATCGTTGTAATGGCGAGGGTTTATGTTGCCAGTATGATCTGCATATTCTTGAAATTCATCTACTGTGATTCCAGTAAATACAGGGTCGCTTATCTCAGATAAAAAAGGTGTAAGTGCCACCTTGTGTACGACCACATTATCAAGATCAGTAATCTGTAATTTAACAGCCTTACCTTCTAATTGACTTTTAGCCGGAAGCCATCGGAATCGCAAAAAAGAATCAGCCCAATCATCTACCCATTGTCCCCATTGGGCATACGTGTCCCATCCAAAAATCTTGTCAGAGTGCGATATGCCAAAACATCTGTGAATTAACTGGTCGGATAATTTGTCATTGAAGTCTACGTACTCTTCTAGTTTAGTTGACTCTTCATCATCACAAAAACGCCAGTCTTCCTTGAGGACCGGTGGATGAGATGTGAGGTCGAATGCCTGGTTTTCCCTCGGGTACATAGCGTGCGGAACAGGAGGTACTATTTTAAGGTTCGCACGGAAAATTGCATCGCCATCATAGTCTTCAGGTGTTTGCTTTCCGACCCATTGATCACCGTAGAAATCCCTCATGGGACGACCCTCTGTAAACGGGCCAGGATAGTTGTTAACGGAGCCGGACAACATGACTTCACTGCCGATTTCCATCGGGGACAAGAAATAGTCGGGTTGATTGCCGATAACCTCCAATGCGTGGTAAACAATAATATAAAAATCATTACCTAAGTAGTCCAGTAAGTCTGTCGCTGAACTCATGTCGGTGTTGATAATGGAAGCCCACGCATATGGACCAAAACGGCCAGCCGAAGCGTCCTGAAAACGTATGTCTATATTGGATTGATCGACACTCACATTACCCGCGCCAGCCGGCCAAAATGTGGTGAATTCGAAATCCTCACCTTGTTTTAGTGGGGCGGAATTATACGGACCCACTATTCCTTGAGCTGTATTTTTAAAAACTGTTTCAAAATCGACCCCTCTGGTCATGTTTCCACCGAGATTTGTTCCTTTGACGGTGATTGTGAAACTGTCTAGAGAATTGACACCGTCAAGTTGTACATAATCAGGAAGAATAACTTCATTAATAACAACACGTGGATATGCGGAAGGGTGGAACAACCGCATAGTCCCTGAGTTGTTGTATATGTTTGATTCAACAATGTCATTGCCGGGGTTCACGACGTAGACAATATCGTTTAAACCGGGTTGTAAATCCTCGCTATCAAAAAAGGCAGTGACAGTGGCATATCCAGCTTCGTCACCCTGACGAGGAGGGACGATAACCTCGG
>PCAM01000025.1 GCA_002730555.1 Chloroflexota bacterium | reverse complement strand
TACTCCTCGTTTAACGCCCAGCCGATCCCCTGTGTCGCCCCGCCCTGCATCTGGCCCTCGACCGCCTGCGGGTTGATCGCCGTCCCCGCGTCCTGGATCACCGTGTAGCGGATAACGTCCGTCTTGCCGGTTTCGGGGTCGATCTCAACGTCCGCTATGTGCGTGCCAAAAATACCGCCACCGCCGTCGGGCAGGTCCATAGACCCGGACGCCATGATCGGGCCGGACGTGACATCGAGCCGGCCCGCCAGCTCCTTAAACCCGACACGTAATTCGGAATCGGTTAAAGATGTAAACTCGCCGGCCGCAAACGATATAACGGCCGCATCGACCTCCCAGCTCACCGCAAGCCCGGCCTTCATCTTCACCAGCAGTCCGTCGGCCGCCTGTACCGCCGCCATGCCGGTGATGTTCGCCACCCGGCTTCCGCCCGTCGTGCCCGTGTAGCCAATGCTCCCCGTGTCAGGGATCAGTGGCCGCACGTCCTCGGCGCGTATGCCAAGAACCTCCGCAACCTCCATTGCCACAATAGCCCGGCTGCCTGACAGGTCCGCCGAGCCCTCGATCATCGCCACAGAACCATCGGCGTTCAAGCTCAGCACAACGGCCGACTTGCCGCCCGCGTTCCCGCAGTACGCCGACGCGATGCCACGCCCGCGCAAAACACCGTTCGGTCCTTCACGCTCCAGGGGCGCGTTCCAGTGATCGGACGCCTGGGCCGCCCGCAAAACCTCTTCATTCCCGACGCGCTGAAAGCGCGGGCCATCGCTCCGGCGCGTACCCTCCCGGGACGCGTTCGCAAGTCGGAACTCGATCGGGTCCCAGCCCCGTGTCTCGCAGATCTCGTCCACGACGGACTCCATGGCGAACACCGGCTGGGGCACGCAAGGAGCGCGGTATGCCGCCGACCGGGGCTTGTTCACGACGATGTCGAATCCGTCGATCCGCGTGTTAGCGATGTTGTAACAGGCAAACACGGATCGGGCTCCGACGCCGAGCCATGCGCCCGGGTACGCGCCCGCCTCGTAGCTCATATCAGCCGTGGCGGCGTTGATCAGCCCGTCATCGGTGACTCCGATCTTTACCCGGACCTTCGCCGCGCCGGTCGGGCCGGTGGCTTCAAGCACCGTGCGCATATCCATCACGAGACGCACCGGTCGCCCGGACTCTTTTGAAAGCAGAGCGGCGATAGGAGGAAGGTAGACCGCTCCCTTGCCGCCGAATCCGCCGCCGATTTCCACCGGCATCACCCGAATACGTGAATCGTCTATGCCGAGGTAGGCCGCCATCAGGTCCCTGACGCCGAACATTCCCTGCGTGCTGGACCAAACGGTGAGCCGGTCGTCCTCGCCCCAGAGGACCGTAGCCACGTGAGGCTCGATGTAGCCCTGGTGGGCCATCCCCACCTCAACCTCTCTCTCGATCACCAGCGATGAGTCTTTAAACGCGGCTTCCGCGTCGCCGAACTCGACGCGCGAGTGCGTAGCAAGGTTGGTGTCCGCTACATCCACGCCCAGGTGGTCGCCAATCAGGTTTTCGAGGAGGATCGGCGCGCCATCGGCCAGGGCGTCGGCAGCGCTCAGGACCGGCGTGAGCTGCTCGTAATCCACCTCAATGAGTGAGATCGCGGCTCTCGCGGTCTCCCGGTCCACGGCCGCAACCGCCGCTACGGGGTGGCCTTTGTACAGGACCTTGTGCGTCGCCAGGATATTGGCCGACACGTCCGGCAGATGCGTTACACCACCCCGGGAGTCGGTCTCACGCCGCCCGCCCCGCGGTGCGTCCGGGCCCGACAGAACGGCCAGCACGCCGGGCATCGCGGCGGCCTTCGAGGTATCGACAGTGAGGATTCGTGCATGGGCGTGAGGGCTACGGAGTATCTCGCCCCAGATCATCCCCGGCAGCGAAATATCGGCCCCGTATTCGGCCCGGCCGGTCACCTTGTCGTGGCCGTCATGACGAATCGGTTGCGTACCGATGACTCTGTAGGACCCATTGGGTTCTCGGGCGACCGTCATCTAGATGTCCTTCTGCTGGCGTAACAGGGGTGCTGAGCGGTGTTGAAGTGATGTTAGTGCAGATGGAGCAGGTCGGGTTGAAAATCGCACCTCGCCCCTACGGTGTGGCCGTTAACTCTCTTTCCCGGTGGGAGAAGGTGGGATGAAGGAGGTAAGAGGTCTTTGCAACCTGGATGAAATTCGCGCTATCACGCTCTGGCAAAGGTCCCTCGGTTCCACCCGGGATGACGGCAGCCTCGAAGCCGTGATTGCAAAGGCTAAGAAAGCGGTTGCGCTGCTGGACGAGACACCTCGGGACCGGGAGTTCATCAGTCTGATCGAGCGGGCAATTCAGCTAACGGTTGGACGGTAAATAGAGTCGGTGACTGGTCAGCCGATGCGCGGCGGCTGACCAGTCCTCTGATGTGCCAGGATGCACCTGACAGCGCCCACCGGCACTCCCAATCCGACCGAGGTCAGGGGGCCAAGGCTTTCATCACGTGTCCCGGCCTTAATCAAGTTCGGGACGACTTATGCCAGAGCTCGGTCTGCTTGTGAGTCGTGTACTCTCTCCCGACGAACAACACACGCCTCAAAGAGGAGACCGCCGGATGCGCATTGGACTGATGATTGAAGGCCAGGCTGGGCTGACCTGGGAGCGCTGGATCCACATCCTCCACACGGCGGAACGTCTCGAATTCCCCTCCATCTTTCGATCTGACCATTACGTGATTGGCGCCCCGAAGAGTTCTCTGGACGCGTACCTCACCTTCGCCGTCGCCGCCCGGGAGACCAGTTCCATCCGGTTCGGACCGCTCGTAACACCGGTCACTTTCCGATCACCTCAGGATGTCGGTCGCATGGCGGCGCAGATCAACCAGTTGAGCGACGGCCGTTTTCTGCTCGGACTCGGTGCGGGCTGGCACGAGCCAGAGCATGTCCAGTTCGGCATCCCCTTCCCTCCCCTGCGGGAGCGGTTCGACCGACTCGAAGAGGCCATCAACATCATCAAGAAGCTCTGGGGGCCGGGCCCGGCGTCATACAAAGGCGAGCACTACCAGATCAAAGATGTGGACTGCCTGCCCAAGCCGGTCTACGGCGCGGACACGCCGATCCTCATCGGCGGCTCGGGCGAGACCCGGACGCTGCCGCTCGTTGCGAAGTACGCCGATGAGTGGAACGCCGTGAACGTTCCAATAGGCCTGTATCAGCACAAGGTGGATGTCCTTGAGGCCGCATGTACCGCGATCGATCGCGATCCGGCAACGGTGCACCGCTCCCGGACGTCGATGGCGCTCGTGGCGGGCGACGAACGGTCGTTGGACCGGATGACCCGCTGGCACATGTCGTTGAGCGGCGCAACCGGCTCACCGAGCGCCTGGCGGAAGGAAAAAGCCGAGAACAATAACTTCCTGGTCGGCCTGACTAGTGAACTGGTGGATACACTCGGGAAGTTCGCCGATATGGGAGTTGAAGAGGTCCAGTTCGAGCATTTCAATTACGGGTCGGACGAGTGGCCGGAGTATCTGGCGAGAGAGATCGCACCACAGGTTGCGGCGTTCTAGGAGTTGCAGAGGGCCGACATCCCAGCACAATAAACCAGCCTAGAACTCGATCGCGTCGCGAATGGCAGCGGGGCCGCCGAACCCGAACAAAATGAACGCCATCCCGATGTAGACCGCTATCCAGGCCGCCCACTTCACCTTTTTGCGATCATCGATAATCGCAGCAATGGTCCCCGGCACGACAAATAACGCACCGATGATCAGCAACATCTCGCGACCCTCGATCTCGCAAGTCCCCGGCGCGTCAACGCCATTGATCTTCTTTCTCATTCGCGATTTCGGGCATCCGATCCACGATAGCGTGACCTCGATGCCCGTGATGCAAACACGATAACCCGACGGAACACGATATGGGAGGTCATACCAGGTGACAGATTCCGAACTTGTACTACCAGGGCTTCCACCGGGGTCGCGAGACGTGCTCTACCACTTCTCAGGGGCCCCGGACATCACGGAGTTCCACCCGCACCATTCCCACCCCTCAACCCGGGCATCCGAACGGGCGTGATGTCGTCAGGTCGACCTGGGAAGATCCGTCGTTTGCCCACCCGGGCGGAGTGGCCAACGCGGACGCTGAACGGCGCGGTGTCTCGGTGACAACAAGAGTTACGGCGGAACATCCCGATGATCCCATCATTCTGGCGACGCCTGGCAACTTGCTTGCGTTGATCCTGCGGCACTTCAATCGCTCCGTAGCCTCCGATTTCTGGCGGTTACTGAGCATGCCCGACATCTACCGACTTGCGATACGCACGGGCAGCCCGCCGACGATCGAACGCGTCTGGTCGTAGGTTGGCCTTACGTGGTGTGATAATCACCGGCACCCTCAAACCCTCGGGTCCGCATCGAACTGTTGGGGAGAAAGTGCACACATGGACTACAAGCCCTTCGGCCGCACAGGCGTCAACGTGAGCCCGCTCGTGCTCGGCTGCATGATGTTCGGCCAGAAGACCGAACTTGACGAGACGAAGCGCATCGTCGACTGCGCCCTGGATGCCGGGATCAACTTCTTGGACACAGCCAACGTGTACGGCGCCGGCGGGAGTGAAGAGTTCACCGGCGAGGCGCTGAGCCGGGACGGCAAACGGGACAGGGTTTTCCTGGCGACCAAGGTCCATCAACGCATGTCGCCCGACCCCAACGGCCTCGGCAACACCCGGCTCCACATGATCCAGGAGTGCGAGGCTAGCCTGCGGCGTTTGAAGACCGATCACATCGACCTGTACCAGCTTCACCGGCCGGACCCCCACATCGCCATCGACGAGACGCTGCGAGCGTTCGATGACCTGGTTCGAGACGGCAAGGTCCGCTACTTCGGGACATCCAACTTCGGGGCGTGGCAGGTGGTCGAGGGCCTCTGGGCCTCCAAGGAGTTGGGGCTGAACCGCTTCGTGTCCGAGCAATCACCCTTCAGCCTGGCCGACCGCCGTGCGGAGCGGGAGCAGATCCCGATGGCCCGCACCTTCTCCCTGGCCTTCATCCCGTGGTCGCCCCTCGGCGGCGGCGGACTGACGGGCAAGTACCGAAAAGGCCAGCCACTACCTCCCGGCACGCGCTTCGGCGACGAAACCGACCCGGAAAAACAGAAACGCTTCTCGGAGGTTGTCGCAGAGATCGTGGAGGTGATCGCCCCGCTCGCCGATGCAAAGGGCTGCACGATCGCCCAGTACGCGCTGGCATGGGTGATGGCCCAACCCGGCGTGACAGCGCCGATAGTGGGTCCGCGCACGCTGGAGCAGTTCGAGGATAATCTGGGCGCTATCGAGGTCGAGCTAGGGCCAGAGGATTTCAACGCTATGGACGCAGCGATAGCCCCCGGCGAGTACGCAGCCGACTTTTTCGAGGCTAGCTTCGCCCCAAACCAACACCGCATCTGGTAGGCCTTGCCGGGCGGCTATTTGGATAGTGTTCTGGACGGAGACCCTGTTGGGACCAAAGAGTGTGATGGCGTTCTTGCTTATCCCGACCTTCTCCGTCCGAGAAATGGGAATTACCCTTCTCCCCTTGTGGGAGAAGGCCGGGGTGACGGAGTCCCGCTTTTCGTGGGATGTTTTCGATTACCACGCTCTAACCTGAGATAGCGTGCGCTCATCCCAGGACAAGCACTGAGACTCCAATAAGGATAAAACACATGTCACGATTTGACGGCAAGGTCGCTCTAATCACCGGGGCCGCCAGCGCGGTCGAGGGCGAGCTCATGGGTTTCGGCGGACGCGCCGCCTGGCGGCTGCTGCGCGAGGGCGGGCGAGTAGTGATCGCCGACATCGCCGATGAGCGGGGCGAGCGCGCCGTCGCCCAGATGCGCGACGCCGGTTTGAACGCGTCTTACATCCACCTAGATGTGACTCGAGAAAAAGACTGGAAAGCCGCTGTGGCGGAAACGGTCTCGCTTCACGGCCGGTTGGACATCCTGATCAACGTCCCGGGAACGTCTGATCGAGGATCGATCATCGACACAGACATCGACACATGGCAGAAGGTGATCGACGTATCGAGCCGAGGCATGTTCCTGGGCGCTAGAACGGCGGCCCCGGCGATGGAGGCGGGCGGCGGCGGCGCAGTCGTCAACGTCGCATCTATGGCCGCTCGATACGGTAGTCAATACGGCGCGGCCTACTCGTCCTCCCGTGCCGCAATAATCGCCTTTGGGGGGTCAGCCGCCGTCCAGTTCGCGCCCATGGGCATACGCGTGAACTCCGTACTACCCGGCTGGACGCACACACCCTTCACGGATGAATTGTTCAACGACACGGACGCCAGCACAACCCGCATCAACAGAACCCCGTTACGCCGCTGGGGAGAGCCGGAAGAGATCGCCGCGGGAATCCTGTTCCTCTGCTCCGACGACGCATCGTTCATCACCGGCACAGAGTTGGTGATCGATGGCGGGGTCACGGCGGCGCTGAGCTAACCGGAGGCCCGCAATATCCGCTCGAAAACCTCCAGTGTCTTCTCGGTGAACAATTCCATGTTCTCCGCCCGATCTGACAGCCCGGTTTCCAGCGTCTCGGCATGTTCCGCCGGGCCGGTCACCGCGATGCAGGTGTGGCCGGCGTCGTCACCGTAACGATTGCCGGTCGGTCCGGCTGCGCCGGTCTCCGCCAGCCCCCACGTCGTGTCCAGACGCCGACGCACCGCCTGAGCGCACAGCAAAGCAAACGGCTCGCTGCTGGAGCGAACGCCAGGATGATCGTCAAGGTCGATCTCGGCGAACGCATCCCGAGCAGCGCCGGTGTAGATCACCATGCCGCCCATGAAGTAAGCGGAAGCGCCCGGAACCGCCAGCAAAGCCGCCGACACCATCCCGCCGGAGGACGATTCAGAGACGCCAACCGTCTCTCCCCGATTTTTGAGCAGCGTACTGATCGATTCGGCCAACTCAGCGATTCGTGTCATATCGTCCTCCTCTTGTTGCCGGTCATGGTGTCGATCTCCATCCCCCTGGGCCGCCAGTTCTTATGAGCGACCCGATCGCGAACGCCGGGTACACAGGCACCGTTCAGTAGACCACCCGTACATCCGTCCACGGTTTGTAGCAAAGTTCTGTCCATCGGGGTACGCCACGTCATCCAGCAATCCACGGAGCGGATAGTAGCCCTCGTCGGTGGCGCTCCGCCATCCGGACAGGAGCAAATCCGACGTCTTCAACACTTCGAACCACGAATCCAGCTCCGCGGCTGCCATCCGCGCTGTATCATCCCGCAAGGCCCCGTGGGGCTTCCATTTCCAGGATCTTTTCCGCTCAATCCGGCTAGTGCGGATATGCCTGGCTCCCACCACTGAGACGGAGACACAAACCAATGGCCACACGTCCAATCACCGCCAACGCTTCACGCGTGATGGTTGAGCAACTCGTTGCATCCGGCGTCAAGTACGTCTTCTACAACTCCGGATCCCGGGAGGCCCGATTCTTCGACTCTCTCCACGCCAACCCGGATATCCAGGGCGTCCTCTCACTCCACGAGGGAATCGTCACCGCCGCCGCCGGGGGCTACAGCCAGGTCAAGGGCGACCCCGCCGTGATGGTCGTCCACCTCGGGGCGGGATTGGCACAGTGCCTCGGCCAGCTCATCAACGTCTGGGCGGCCCAGCTTCCCGTCGTGGTCATCACCTTCGCCGGCGACACCGGCAGTTTCGCCGACCGCGTCTCGCTGGATCTTGGTCACACCTTCGGCCCCACCTCCATCGCAGCGCCGTTCGTGAAAGCGAGCTGGGCCGTGATTGATTCGAAAGGTTTGCCGCAGGCGTTTGAGCGAGCCATCCGTGTTGCCAAAACACCGCCGTACGGACCGGTCCATCTCGCCATGTACGACCACATGCTTGAAGACGACCTCGTGACGACGAACATCATCGAGGGCGAAATCCCTGAACTCCGAGCCGGGTACCCGTCCGATGACGACGTGGAGGCGATCGCCGCGGCGCTGGACGAAGCAGAACGGCCAATGATCTACGTGGGCGACGGCATCTGGAAGAGCGGTGCCGAAGACCGGGCCATCGCCATCGCTGAGCATTACGGTGCAACCGTTGCGACCGGTTTCGACGACGCTCGTGGTGTCCCCATCACACACCCGCAGCACTGCGGGCGGATCGATCTCGCAACCCAGACCGTCAAGCCGGATCAAATCTTCTGCTTCGGAATACGACACCAGGGGAACGGAAAACCGGAAGACTTCAATGCGTTTGCGAGCGCAAACCGCATCATGTCGGTCGGTTCCGGTGTTGCGAACTTCCAGAACCTTCCCGGACTGGCGCTTGAAGTGCTGGCAGACGAGTCTCGAACTCTGGAACGATTGCAACAGGTCGCGTCAAGAGGCGCTCCGGCGTCCAAATACGACGCCCGTCGCGCCAGGGCCCGTGCACAGGCATCCGCCCTCCGCGATCAACGCCGTGCCACGACCGGCTGGGCTCCGAAAAAGTCGGGCCAGGTTCGTCCGCTCGTCCTCCTGGAGGCGCTGGACTCGGAGCTGGAACGAATCGGAGGGGGCATCATCACGACGGAGCAGTTCGCTGCGCCGTTTGACTGCATTCCGGCAAAAGACGGCGGCGGAAACAATATCTACATCCGACCCGCCGGTGGATCAGAAGGATACGGAATCGGCGGCGCTATTGGCGCAAAACTCGGAGCGCCAGACACGCCTGTTGTCGGGTTGGTCGGCGATGGTTCAACCTTCTATCACGACTCGGGCCTGTGGACGGCGGTGCATCACAACATCCCGGTGCTCTACGTGATCCCCAACAACGGCGCGTACGGCATCGTTGCCGGGGCGTTTGGGGCGGCGGGCGAGGTGATGTCCGACACCGGCGAGTACGCCAGCGTGGCGCTTGAAGGGATAGATCCCGTCGTCATCGCCAGTGGTTTTGGCATGGACGGTGTCACAGTCGATGACGAGTCGAAGGTCGCCGAGGCCATCGCCCGGGGGCTGGATATCGTCATGAACGAGAAGCGCCCTTACATCATCGACGTCAAGCTCCCACTCGGCCTGCCGGAAGGCGGCACGCCGGCCGAAGTCTGGAAGTTCGCCGGGTAGGCAGGCAGGCTATCCCCTGAAGCGGTCCCAAGGATTATGTTCGTACAGCCACTTCAGAGGCGACTGGCATGACGGTCTCTGGCATCGATGGACGCCAAACCCGTCCCACTAAGGGGCGGAGCCCGCATCGAGCTGGGGCGTGCTGCCGTTGTCCTTACTTTCCAATTTTCCGACGCGACGACCACGCAAACCGCCAGTCGCTTCGGACTGGCAACCAGTGATCAGCATCGAAGAGAACGCCGAGGCTGCAACACCAGTCGCAGAAGGCAGCCCGTCGGGGAATTAAGCCCTACTGGCTATCCTGGAATCCAATCGTGAAACGGTGCCGCCTTTGGGCCGCCGCCGTTTCACGCGTATCGCCGTGCACCCCTCGTATACTGCCCTTCGGTCCCTCTGCCTGAAACATTCAAGCCCGACAACATGTTTGGAATCTGACGATCAAACTCTTCAGTAGAAATCGATTCGAATCCGAACCGGGCACTCCGAAACGCGGAAAGATCTTCTACGGCTGGTGGATCGTGGGCGCGGCGGCCCTTACCAACGGCACCGGCGGCGCGCTCCAGTGGCAGGGATTTACCGTCCTCTTTCTGCCGGTGAGCGAGAGCCTGGGACTCGGTCTGGGCGCAACCGCCCTGGCCTTTGGACTGGCCCGCGCCGAAAACGGTGTGATCGGCCCCATCTCCGGTTGGGCGATAGACCGATACGGCGTCCGGCCATTGATGCTCGCCGGGACGATAGTGGTCGGAATCGGCTACCTGCTCCTTTCGCAGGCCGACAACTTCATCGCCTTTCTCATGATCTACATCTTAGTGATCTCGATAGGCGCCTCCACCAGCTTCATGCAGGCGACCACTGCCGGTATCAACTCGTGGTTCATACGCAAACGCGGCATGGCCATGTCCATCAACGCCGCCGCATTCAGGCTGGGCGGTGCGGCGATGGTGCCTATCCTTTCGATATTCGTGCTGAAGTACGGCTGGCAGGCCGCTTCCGTGGGCATCGGACTGATGATGCTGTTCTTCGTAGCGCCGATGGCCCTGGCGTTCCGTCGGTCACCCGAGGCTTACGGCATGAATCCGGACGGCGACCCGGACGCGCCAGCAGACGGCCGGGCAAGTGCTTCCGGAGGCCAGACATCCCCCATCGCCACCTACGACAGTTGGACGACCAGAGAGGCGCTGCGGACGCAGGCGTTCTGGGTGCTGTCGGCCGGCACCACGCTTCGCATAGCCGCCCACGGCACCATCTTCGTTCACATAATTGCCATCCTGGACTGGAAGGACGTCGACAGACAGACGGCGGCGAACATGGTCGGTTTGCTGGCGCTGGTGGCCGCACCCCTCATTCTGCTAGCCGGTTATTACGGGGACCGGATCGGCCGGATCAAGATCCTGTCTCTTGGATACGCGATGTCGGCCGGCAGCCTCTTCCTGGTCGTGTTCATGGAAGGCACGGTCCCGCTCTTCCTCGCCCTTTTGCTCTTCACCGGTTCAGAGGCCGGGAGCTCCCTCAACTGGGCGCTCGTCGGAGACCTTTTCGGCCGCAAGAGTTTCGCCACGATACGGGGCATGATGGCACCGCTTTACAACAGCGTCCTCATGGTCGGCCCGGTCGCCGCCGGTTTCATATTCGACTGGACCGGCACCTACACGCCGGTGCTTGTCTCCGGCGGTGTGTTGATGCTCGCGGCGGCGGTGGTGTTCTTGCGGTTGAAACCCCCGGTGCGTGCTCCGCGCGGGCTCGCCGACCAATCACAATGCGTCCCAGATACCGCCGAACACCCGCACGAGGGCAGTACGACACCCGTCGATTAGCGATGCCCAGGAACTTCGCCGCGCTCTCCGCCCCGACCCGCCGTCGCTGTATCATCCGCCCACGCGGCCGCAGCGATCCAACCTGGCGTGACCGGACAGGCGCACTTCGCGCGTCGGACGGCCACGCGGCATAGG
>PCAM01000024.1 GCA_002730555.1 Chloroflexota bacterium | reverse complement strand
GCTGGCGGTCCTGGGTCTACGAAGCCTGGGTCTCCGGCTGGCGGTCCTGGGTCTACGAAGCCTGGGTCTCCGGCTGGCGGTGGCGGTCCAGTATCCGCGAGCGCGGGCACCGCGGGCATGATGGAAGACGCGATAAGGCTGATTGCGACGGCCACGGCGAATATGCGATTCATGACGATTCCGCCCGGGAACGCTGCACGTGACTTGATTACAAATCCGTTGTTAGACGCCACATTCAAATCCTAAAACTAGTCGGTCGAACCGAATCTGTAGGGCGGTCGAATCGGGGCTTGTCGCCGTTAGTGATATTGAGTTCCCGGAGCCCGGACACGTCCAGGCCCCGATGAGGCCTCCGCTGGCATTTTCGCCGGCGGCATCAGCGAACACAAACCCTCCGAACCTTCCTGCCTGTCCGTCCACTACCAAATCACCTTCGTTTATTGCCGTGAATTCGTAATCGGGTTTGCTGAGTTTCTGGAGCTCGTATGTTGAATCGGCCAGGGCTTGCGGGGTGTTGCCGCCCGGTTCCCAGAAGAGAATGACATTGGCCCCGTTGTAGGTAAACGTCACCAGGCCCTGGTCGTCGTCGGCTGCCTCGCTGGTCCATCCACTCAGTACGAAATCGGACGATGCAAACGTGCTGTCCTGGTCCAGTTGAATAGAGAAACCGAAGCCGTCAAAGGTGTTTGAGACCATCGGGGTCGGTGTGGCGGTCGGCTTCGGCGTGGCCGTCGGCTCCGGGGTGCTGGTAGCGGTAGCGGTCGGTCCGGGAGTTGGGACCGACGTGGGTGCGACTGACGGGGATGTGGTCGCCGTCGGAACGGCTCTGGCACTGGAATCCGGAACAGCGGTCGGCGCCGCTGCGGCGGTCGGCTCGGCGGTCGGCTCGGCGGTCGGCTCGGCGGTCGGATCAGATCCTCCGCCTCCGCACGCAACGATCAACGCGAGCGTCGCTGTCGCGATGGCGTTCAGTATCAGCGACTTGCGTCGCCGTGGTAGCCAATTGCCTATGCGCAATGGACCTGCTCCCCGAGACAGTTGCGAACCCTCTGCAAGTTACCGGTTACGTCGCTAACAAAGAGTGAAAATTTGTATTTGTCTGGTCGTGATTGAGTCTTCAATGGTTGCTTTGGACGATGGATATGCTCAAGTGATCCCGGGTTCGTGATGATGGACATCGTTCACAAAATCCCGCGGGAAAAGGCCGCCACCCAGAGACAACATGGCAGTCTACGGTAATTGCGGGTTCAGTGCTATGGCTGTGACCACAATCCGACTAAATGGTGACGCGATGGCGTTCTTTCGGGATTATCCGTATTCGTTACATGAAGGCTTCACTAAAGCCGACCCCGTTCTATCCTTGGTCCTTCGATTGAACAAAGTACGGTCAGCGACCGACATCCTCCAACCCCGGGGGCATTTCGCGGATCGCAAGTGGAGGAACTCATGAGCGTCGTCAAAATCAACGCGATAGCTGTGCCGGAAGGCCGGGGTGCGGAACTGGAGGTGCGTTTCAGCGCCCGGGCGGGCGAGGTAGAAAAGATGCCGGGGTTCGAGGGCTTTGAACTGCTCCGGCCGACCGCCGGCGAGACGCGCTATTTTGTGTACACGAGGTGGGAGTCCGAGGAAGCGTTCCTGGCATGGGTGAACAGCGAGGCGTTCACACGCGGGCACGCCGGACCGCCAGCTGATCTCGGAGAAGGCGGTCAACCGGGCTCCGGCGGACACCCCGGCTTGAGTGCGTCCGGGCCGGTCGGCACAGGATCGGTGTTGCTGGAGTTCGAGGTCGCTCAACGGGTCGTGAAGGCCGAGTAACGGGCCGGGTCGCCGGGATATCGTTGGACTGGAGTTTTGATCAACCGATAGCCCGGGACTTGAACGTCGTCACGTCGAACGATCGTTTGAACTCGGACTCGCCTGTTTTGCGGACACGTCCCTTGCCGAGCTTGAACCGGTAACGGTTTGCGATCGGATCGGGAACGCGGTGCACCAGGCTGTTGGCCGCTGAACCCGGCCAGCGCGGCCACATGAAATTGGTGAACATCACGCCCTGCCGCACGACATCCGTCACCACGGCAATGGCCGTCATGCGCCCGCTTCCAATCTTGATCAAACCCTCTTCGACCAGGCGCGTGAACGTGTAAGCCTCGCCCTCGACGAAAGTGAATCCGCCCGTCTGGATCAGGACGTCGTCGTTGACGATCTCTATCCAGTCGCCGCTCTCGATACCTCGCTCAACTGCGTCGTCCGGATGGATTTCGACAAAGTGCTCCGGGGTCCTGTTTGTCAGGTACGGCTTGCGCAGATCGTCGTAAGCCGACTGCCACACCTCGCCGTAGCGGCCGCTCGTGACCCACAGTTCATCGCCTTTCGGAGTAATGCGCTCGTAGAAATCGCTGAACAACTCCCACGGCGCCTTGTTCAGGACCGCCTTGCCGGAGTGCGATTTGAAGTTAGTCAGCCACTTCTCGTGCACGCCCGCGCCCTGGGGCGGCTCCAGTACGAGCGTCGAATCATGGATCCGCGCGGTCCCGGTCAGATCGGCATCGATCAACCGAATCGGCGTCTGGATCCCGGTCGTTCCGTACCTCTTCAAAAGATCGTGCGCCCGGATCCCGTCCCGTTCCGCTATGACCACGAGCGGGTGGTAGTTGAGTAGACCGTTACGTCCGAACTTGGACGCCTCCTCGAACACGGCGTTCGAGTCCTGCCAGTCGTAACCCTCGTAGCCCATCGCCCGCCCGAATTTCGCGATCGCCCACCAGTCCGGCTGCGCCTCGCCCGGCGGATCGGCGAACTTCTCGTACAGCCTCAGTCGGCGCTCCCCGTTGGCGCGCGTAAGGTCACTTTCTCCCCAGCCTGAAGCGGGCAACACGATGTCTGATAGCTCCGTCGAGATCGGTGCTCGGAGGTAGATCTCGGAGTTGACGACGACCATGCCGCCGCTGTCCGCCCGTTTGATCAGCGCTTCCGCTGCCGCCTCCGGGCTGGCGTCGGTTATCTGGTGAGGGTTGTCGCGGGTCAGCTCCACGAACCGTTTATAGAACTCATCCGACGCCGCCATCGCCTGGATCCACAGCGTGCCCATCACCCAGGCAAAGCGCAGATTGCCGGATTCAACCCATCGATCCAGGTCGATCTCCTGCCGGCGCCGTCCTGGCAACTTGTTCGGGCTCTGAATGCGCGGGTAGGAAGCCGCGCCCTTCCAGCCACGCTGGTGGCCGCCCAGCCGGGAAATCATCTGCCCCGGCCGGTTCCCGGCGCCGCATATCAACCCGAGCGCCGCGTACGACGCCGTGTTCAGATAATTGTTCGACCAGTAGTTGCCCTTCTCAAGAGCGAACGAGGTCCTGGGCCGCACGCCATCCACCGGCTTGGCCAGCATCTCTGCGGCCAGCCGGATCTTTTCCTCCGGAACGCCCGTGATCTCCGCCGCTCGTTCCAGCTGCGAAATGTCCTGCTCAAACAGCCACTTGATGTAGCCGTCATAGTCCGTCCCCAGCTTGCCCCACGTGGTTCGCCACTCGACCGGCGTGTTGCGCGTCCCGCGCCCCATCCCGGCGTCTATCTCCCAGGAGTTAGCGATCCACTTCTCAATGAAATTTTTGTCTTCCCAGCCGTTCTCGATGATCAACCGGAGGATCGCCAGGTGCAGGGCGGTGTCGCTCCCCGGGATCACTTGCAGGTGCAGGCCGCCGTGGCTCTCCGCCCAGACGACGCCCTGGGTGCGCCGGGGCGTGGCGAAGATCAACTTCTTCGGCGTCCCGGTCATCATCCACTCGGTGAACAGGACCGTCTTTGTCTCGAACGGATCGGTTCCTGAAAGGAAGATGACCTCCGCCATGCTCCAGTCCTTGTAGCTGGCGCTGAACGGGATGATCCCGGAGTCGGTCAGCCCCGGCGTGTCGTCGCCTGGCCCCGGCTTGTCGTGCGGGGCGTAGGCGGGAGTATGTACGGACCTGAAGGCTAATTTAGATATCGCGTACGTGTTTTCGAAGTAGTTGTAGGAGTAAGTCTTCATCCCCCACGCCGACGCGCCGTGCTTGTCGATCACGTGGCTGGATACGCGCTGCATCACCTCGATGGCGTCGTTCCACGACACCGGGACCAGCTCGCCGTTCACGCGCATGAGGGGCGTCTTGAGCCGGTCAGACGTTGGGCCGTCCGGGTTGTACACCTTCCCGACGAGCGTGCCCCCGCGCATGCTGTGGTTGCCGCCGCGGTTGACCACGGTGCTGTCCGGGTCGGGCTGCACAACGACGTGGTGACGGACGCCGTCTACCAACGTGTAGTTGTGCATGTTCGGGCTAATCCAGGCCCCCCCGGCGCCAACCGGAATGTCCACACCGAGCGCGTTCTCGGACGCCCGGGGCCCGCCCTCAACGCCGTCCGGCCACGTGAAGACGCGATAGCCGCAGCCAACAATGCAGTAATCGCAGGCGGTGTTGTTAACGCGGGCGTCCGGCGGCGGGAGCGGAACGCTGGTGCCCGGAACGTAATCGACCATCTACTCCCGCCCTTTCGAGGTGATATTCACTGGATAACCTCGTACGGCGGAAGTTCGGGTTTCTCGATGATGATCGAGTCGCCGGTGAGGGATTCGAGGAATGCGACGAGATCTGCCTTGTCCTGGCTGCTGAGGCCCAGAGGACTGATCAGCGGGTCAAGGTTCGGCGACTCACCTCCACCTCTGTCGTAAAAGTCGATCACCTCTTCAAGCGTTGCGAACGCCCCGTTATGCATATACGGCGCCGTTTGCCCCAGCTCTCTCAGCATCGGCGTGCGGAATTGCCCGTAATCGGTGTCGACCTTGGTCACGAGATACAACCCCGGGTCGTCCGTGGCGGCCCGGTACACGTCCTCGGTGACGCCCCGGGCACGTACCTCGTATCGGAATGTGATCTGGCGAACCGGGTCTTCGGAGAAATCGGCCGGCGCTGGCACGCCAAGTCCGTGGAAGTCCTCGTCCGTGAAAAGCCGACCGCGATGGCATGCTGAGCAGCCCGCGGTCGTTGTGAATAATTTGAACCCGCGTTTCGCTGAGTCCGAGAGCGCCGATTCATCTCCCTCCATGAAGCGGTCAAATGGAACGTTGGTGGAGATGATGGTCGATTCAAACACGGCGATGGCGCGGGAGGCGTCGTCAAACCACGGACCGCCGGGGCCGAACACCTCTTCAAATCGTTTTACGTACTCCGGGATCTGACGCAGTCGCTCTTCGGCCATCACCGGGCCCACGTTCTGCGCCACGGCGCTCTTCATAGCCCCTTGCGCCTGTATATCCAGCCGGAGCGCCTTGCCGTCCCAGCCCTGCTTGGGGTGAAAGGCGGAGTTGATCACCGTCGGCGTGTTGCGCCAGTGAACCGAACCGGCATAACCAAAGCTGAGCGGCAGCCCGTCGGCCCAACCCTGGGCCGGCTGATGACACGACGCGCAACTGATGGAGGAGTTGGCCGAAAGCCTAGGGTCGAAGAACAGGAGCCGTCCCAGGTCGGCTTTCGCCTGGCTGAACGGATTGTCCTCCGGCAGATCGACTTCGTCCAGGACATCGAAACCGAGAACGCGCGCCTGGAACGGGGTGAGCGCCACGAATCCGTCGTCCGTGCTCGAGGGCGTTGGGGTGGCCGCGACGACGGGCGTGTCGGCTGTATCCGCGTCAATGATAAGAAATGCGACGACTATCGCTACGATCGCGAGGCCGGTGCCGGCGACGATTACGATCCATCTGGTGCGGTTCGGCATCAGCATCGATCCCGATTAAGAATCAGGGACCTGGTGACCCGGCGCAACGTCAAGAGTCTCGTCATTCTGGCTCCGTGTGGACCGGCAACGGGAGGCGAATCCCGTCCCCCCCCGCAAAGTTGTTTCCTGAAGGATTCTGGGGGGTCAACCGAAGCTAACGCGTTATACACCGCACACCCTAACACCGGATCGCCTTCGGGCCTATCTAACCACGTGGTTTCTTTCGCCGATCGGCCAGCGTCCGATGGCGTCCCATCGGTCGACCCAGTTCACGACGCCGATCCGTTCCGCCCAGGCGTCGTAGTCCCGTGACATAGCGAGCAGGCGGTTTTTCTCCCCGTCCGCCCGGTTGTACAGCTCCGTCCGGTCGTCAGAAATGTTGTACAGCTCCCAGGCGCCCGGGTATTCAGCGACCAGCTTCCAGTCGCCGTCCCGCATGGCGCGGTTTCCCTCATGCTCCCAGTAGATGGGCGCCTCCCGTTTCCAGGATGAGTCCTGGAAGGAGGGGACAAGACTCTCGCCCTCCAGCGGCTTGATGGCGTGGTTGTTGTTCTCTTTCGGGTAGCTCGCACCGGCCGCCTGGAGACAGGTGGGCATGATGTCGATCAGGTGCGCGGGCGAATGGATCGTCTCCGGAGAGTCGATCCGATCCGGCCAGTTGATGACGAGCGGGGTGGAGATGCCGCCCTCATGTGTCCAGCGCTTGAACAGCCTGAACGGCGTATTCGATGTGTTAGCCCACGGCAGGTCGTAGCTCTGGAACGTGTTTGATCCGCCGGGACGCAGGTCCGGGTTGTTGCCGACTGTGGCCCGTGAGCCGTCCTGGTTGGGGGTGTTGAACTGGGCGTAATTCGGGCGGTTCGAGTCTTCCGCACAGAACTCGGCGCATCCGCCGTTGTCCGCCATGAACATCACGAGCGTGTTGTCGGCCACGCCCTGCGCCTCAAGCTGCGCCATCACGCGGCCGATGCCCTGATCCATGCGGTCTATCTGTGCCGCGTACACCGCCATGCGCAGGTCTTCCCAGGTGTGATTCGGGGCGTCTTCCCATGCCGGGGAGTCCGGGTCGCGCTTGCTGATCTCCCATTTGGGATCGACCAGTCCGAGCGACCGCATCTGCTCATGGCGTGAAGTGCGTAGATCGTCCCAGCCTCCGCGGTACTTTCCCTCGTAGCGGGCGATGTCGTCCTCGAAGGCGTGCAGGGGCCAGTGGGGCGACGTGTACGCCATGTACATGAAAAACGGCTTATCGGAATTTTCGTTGGCCGAGATCATCTCGATGGCGTGGTCGGTTATGGCGTCCGTGTAGTAGAAGTCCGGCGAGTTCGGCTGGATCAGTGTCTGGTCTTCCATCAACGTGGACGGGTTCCAAAAGCTGCCCGCTCCGATCAACGTGCCAAAGAACTTGTCGAAACCGCGCTGTCTTGGGGTCGGGGAGCCGGGTTCGCCGGGCGTCCATGAGTCGGGCCGCTGCAGGTTGTACGGCCCGCCGACGTGCCACTTGCCGGACATGAGCGTCTGATAACCAGCCGCCGACAGCGCTTCTGCGATGGTGATGCAGTTCTGCCCCAGGTAGCCCTGGTACTCCGGCGTGCCGTAGTCGTCTGTCATGTGGCCCACGCCCGCCTGCTGCGGGTTAAGGCCGGTGAGCAGGGCGGCGCGCGACGGGCAGCATCGCGCGGAGTTGTACATCTGGGTGTACTTGACGCCGCCGCCGGCGAGTTTATCGATGTTGGGAGTCCGGATTTCCGAGCCCCAGCACCCGAGATCGGCGAAACCCATATCGTCCGCCAGGATCACGATGATGTTCGGGCGTGACTCAGAGTTCTGGTTGGTCATGGCTCTCCGTACGCGGACTGATGGCTATCTCCGGCTGGCAGAGGATAGTGCATCCCCGGGTTGGGCTGCGCACACGTTCAGGCAAAAACACCGTAAGGCCGGATCGGCATCCGCCAGAGGGCGGGCCGCTGCCCGCCCCTGCGCGTGTCGACACATCGCCGCGCCCGTTATGCAGCCACCCTGCAGGGGCGTATGACAATACGCCCGGTAACGGGACAGGCGCGTCACGCACAGGCACAAAAAAGCCCCGGCGGACGGTGAGATCCGCCGGGGCTAGCACGTCGCAGCTCAGGCGCCGGGCCTTTGATGGGAGCGGATTACTGGAGGATCACCGCCCTCAGGCCCTCAACACCTGCTGTAGCCGCAGGAATAACACTTCGCGCAGCCCTCTTCGTGGGCCATTCCGGCGTCGCAGTCCGGGCATAACTCGGCGGTCAGGGCCTCCACCATGGAGATGGATGGAGTCGCGTCGCTCACTATCTCTGTCGCCGACTCCCGGGTGGAGATCAGACCGATGTCGTCAGGCTCCGGCGCACCGAACATGCCGATCTGCGCCGACTCTGAATCGTCGATAGCACCTGAAGGCATCGGTCCGGACTTCGCCACCCGGTCAAGAACCAGGGAGATGGCGTCCGGTACCGAACGGATCAGGTCTCCGTTATCGAATACCGGTACGTCCGTGATGCCGCGCAGCTGTTTGACGATCTCGTCGGGATCCACGCCGGACCGGAGGGCGAGTGACGCCAGGCGCGACATACCTTCCGACATCGCCGCATCGTTCCCGCCGGCCTTGCCAAGCGTGGCGAACATTTCAAACGGCCGTCCGTCTGAGGCGACGTTGACCGTCACGTACAACGGGCCTCGTCCAGTTCGAACACGGTTGGTCACGCCCTGCAGGGATGCGGGACGGTCACGCGGTACGGAGAACTGTGGGATCACCCGGGCGTCCGCTGCTTCGCCGGCGCCGTCGGAGGTTCCCGCGGCGAGAACCTCCTTATCACGGCTGCCAGAGCGGTAAACCGTGATGCCCTTGCACTTCAACTCCCACGCCATCAGGTACGTCTCTTCCACATCCTCGATCGTCGCATCGTTCGGGAAATTGATCGTCTTGGAGATACCGGCGTCAACGCTCTCCTGGAAGGCCGCCTGCATCCTGACGTGGTACTCCGGGTTGATGTCGGTAGCCACGTGGAACAGGTCCTTGATGTCCCCGGGGACGTCGTCCCGGTCCTGCAGCGAGCCGCCGTCGGCCAGGTGCTCCAGCAGCTCTTCGCTGTAGAAGTCCCGCTCGTGGGCGATCCGCTCAAAATTCTTGTCCACGTAGAAGAGCGTCTGCCCCTCAAGGATGTTCTGCTTCCTGAACGCCAGCGAGAAGATCGGCTCGATACCACTGGAGCAACCGGCGATCATCGAGATCGTGCCGGTCGGCGCCACCGTCAGACGGCAGGCGTTACGGATATCAGGGTCGCCGTCGGCCTCGTACTTGCTGCCTACGAAGGCCGGGAACGGCCCGCGCTCCGCCGCCAGGTCGATAGACGCCTGGTCGGACTCGGCCCGGATGAAGGCCATCAGCGCCCGACCGATCTTGACCGCCTCGTCGCTGTCGTACGGCACGCCAAGTTCCACCAGCATGTCGGCGAAGCCCATGACTCCGAGGCCGATCTTGCGGGTGAAGTTCGCCATCTCTTCGATGGCTGGCACAGCGTACTTGTTGGCGTCGATCACGTTGTCCAGGAAGTGGACGCTCAGGCGCGTCACCTTGCGGAGGTGGTCGTAGTCGATCGTTTTTTCGCCATCGGCGTCTTCGATGATGAACTTGGACAGGTCGATGGAGCCCAGGTTGCAGGACTCGTTTGGCAGAAGCGGCTGCTCGCCGCAGGGGTTGGTCGCCGTGATCTCGCCGAGGTGCAGCACCGGGCTGTTCCGGTTCACCTCGTCCATGAAGATCATGCCCGGCTCGCCGTTCCTCCATGCGCCGTAAACGATCTTGGAGAACACCTCGCGGGCGTCCAGGCGGCCGACTTCGATCAGCGGGCTGTTCGGGTCCGACGGCTTCTCTTTGGAACGGAGTGCGTATGTAGCTTCGTCCTTGACGGCCTGCATGAACTCATCCGTTGCGCCGACGGAGATGTTGAAGTTGTGGATCTCGCCCTCGACCGTCTTACAGTCGATGAACTCGAGGATGTCCGGGTGGTGCACGCTCATGACGGCCATGTTTGCGCCGTCACGCTTCCCGCCCTGCGTCACCAGCGTGGAGACAGAGGACAAGTGCCGCAGCACAGCGATCGGCCCGCAGGCGCGACCGTGTGTCGACGCGATCGGTGTGCCCTTGGCCCTGATGTCCGTGAGGGCGAACCCGGTGCCGCCGCCGAACTTCTGCACCATGGCGGCGTCGTGCGCCGCGCCCATGATCCCCTCCATGCTGTCTTTCAGGGGAAGCACGAAGCAGGCGGAGAGCGTGCCGGCGCCGGTGCCGGCGTTCATCATGGTCGGCGAGTTCGGAAGGAACTCCAGCTTCGACATGATCCGGTAGAACTCTTCGGCCGTTTCGTCGATCTGTTCGTCGGTCCGGCCGTATGCACGATCGGCTTCGGCGAGCGTCCTGCCCACCCGCCGGAACATGCCTTGCGCGTCTTCCTTGACGACCCCGTCGTCATCTTTGTTCAGATAACGCTTCTCGAGCACGACATTCGCGTTATCGGTGATTGCGGCCGGGGTGAACTCCCCTGACGACTCGTCGGCGGGACCGTTGTCCGCGCCGTCGCCGATCCCGAGCACCGTCTCCGCCTCGGAAATGTCCTCGATAAGTCCGTGCTCTCTTAGCGCCGTCAGCATCTCCGTCGTTGCATCAACGCCGTTGTGTCCGTTGCGGGTGGTCTCCGTGCTCATTCGTGCATCCTGTGTCTGGAATCGGATTCGGAAGTGGGTGCGGCTCTCGTACGGACGGGAACCAGGTGATCAATATCGGTGGGCGGAAATCGAACCATGATCGGCATCGATCACGAACGGGATTACGAGAGCTTAGAAGACCCTCGTTCGCGCGGCGTCTCGGAAAGTATGAGGAACCGATCGCGCCGGCGTGTTTTTGAGCCGACAGTCCGGCGTCGCACTGTGCGCATCGGATCCTCCTTTCCCTTTGTTCCCGGTATCGGCGCCCCCATTACCGGGAGCGGCTTGATCGCAGTTATGGCTCTAATTTCCTGAGGCCGCCCTACGTGTCCTTCGTCTTCTGCCCCGGTTGGTAAGTCTCGGTACGTCATCTTCGATCAATCTGAGCTGCGGCTTGGGACCGTCGGGCGATTCGTCACGAAGCGCCTCGACCTCCTGGGCGAAGGTGTCCAGGTCCTCAAAGTCCCTGTACACCGATGCGTAGCGGATGTACGCCACCCGGTCTAACTCCCGCAACCGCTCCATCACCATCTCGCCGACAACCCGGCTTTCGACCTCGGCCTTGCCGAGACGGTGCAACTCTGAATCGATATCAGTAACTATCTTGCCAATCGCTCCGACCTCTAAGGGGCGCTTGGCGCAGGCAATCCGGAGTGATCGCTCAAGCTTGTCCGTCGAGAAGGGTTCCCGGCGGCCGTCCGACTTGGCGAGAAAGAGCGGAGTGGTATGCACCCGCTCGTAGGTCGTGAACCTGAGTCCGCAGCCCGTGCACTCTCGTCGCCGTCGTACTCCATCGGGGGCTTCCCGCGAGTCGATGACTTTAGAGTCGTCATGGCCGCAAAACGGGCAATGCACGCTTGAGTCTCCGACCCTCCCGAATTAATACGCCAATCCCGTTTAGGAAGGGTCACACACCATATGGTAAGTGGTTCGTCGTTAACCCCTATATATCGTGCGTGAGCGGCAGAGCATGCACTAACTGTAGTGGGGTGTCAAGGTGTGCGATCGACCGATTCTGGGCGATCAGATGGCCTGCCGGAATGATCCGAGGAGGGGTCGGGAATGGAATCTTAGAGCACCGAAAATCAGTTTCTAATTTTAACATTTTTCAACGTGTTCAAGAAGCTTATGAAAGGCACACAAAAAGGCCTCCTAGATAGATGTGGGGGACCTTTCAATTCGCTTTTAGACCCGCCAAAATCCTTGACTTACTTCAGATCGATCTCAAGGAACCGTACGGACTGAGCTCTGCTGCTAATAACATCGTGGGCGTCGCCTGCGCTTCCGAAAACGGTCACGCCTAGCTCCACGGGAAAGGTGATGTCATCGCTTTCCATCGCAACGGTTAGTTCACCCTGTGTCACGCCAATCACGAGGTAGTCGAACTCGTGGACGGGCTGTCCGATTTGTGAGTCTGGCGGCATTGAACGTGTCTCCTGGATAGGGCGACTGCACCGGGATAATAGGCGATTACCGCCGGGTATGCTGACAACGAGCAACTTCGGTCGTCATACCCCGGAAATCCGGCATGCCTAGCAACGCGAAAAGACCTCCCTCGTGCCTGAGAGAGGCCTTATCAATTCGCCTTTAGACTACAAAGACCCGGACACTAGTGCCGGGAGCGTAGCTTAGTCCATCGCCGTCGTTGCGACGTTCCCGCGCATCCGCCGCCGTGTTGCCGGGTGGTTGCGGAGGAACCACGGGACGTCAAGGTCGGCGGTGTCCGGCATTATTGTGTCGTTGTCCGTCGCACGAACCAGGCCGCCTTCGGCCGGGAAGCCCGTGGCGATGATGGTCAGTTTGACCTCGTTTTCCATCTTCATGTCGGTCACCATGCCAAACATGATGTTGGCCTCTGGATCAACGACCTGGGAGATCACCTCGGAAGCCTGGTGGACTTCGTTGATGGTCAGGTCGCTTGGGCCCGTGACGTTGAAGATCACGCCGCGTGCGCCGTCCAGTGAAACGTCCAATAGGGGGCTGTGAATCGCCTCTTCTGCGGCCTGGATTGCCCTGTCCTCGCCACTGCCTGATCCGATCGCCATCCATGCCGGTCCGGCGTTGCTCATCACGGCCTTGATGTCCGCGAAGTCCAGGTTGATCTCGCCGGCGACGGTCACCAGTTCAGCGATCGACTGAACGCCCTGTCGGAGAATGTCGTCCGCCATCCTGAACCCGGCCTCCATCGTCACGTGCTCACCGCAAATAACGAGCAGGCGGTCGTTCGGAATCGTGATCAGCGTGTCTACCTTGTCCTTGAGCCGTGCGATGCCTTCCTCGGCATGCTTGGAGCGTCGACGGCCTTCAAATGCGAAGGGTTCGGTCACGACGCCGACGGTCAGGGCGCCCATCTCGCGGGCCGTCTCGGCCACGGTCGGCGCTGCGCCGGTGCCGGTTCCGCCGCCCATCCCGGCGGCGATGAACACCATGTCCGCGCCTTCGAGAACTTCACGGACTTCGTCCCGACTTTCCTCGGCACACGTCTGACCCTTCTCGGGGTCGCCGCCAACGCCGAGGCCGCGGGCGGTTTCGTCGCCGATCCGCAGGCGAACCGGCACATCACTGCGCACGAGCGCCTGGGCGTCCGTGTTAACGGCGATGTACTCAACTTCCTGTAGCCGATCGCGGTACATCCGGGAAACGGCGTTCGAGCCGCCGCCGCCGACACCCACGACCTTGATCTTCGCTACTCCGATGTTGTCTGGGGTCGCTTCAATTCTTGCGTTCATTTTGTTTGAGTCTCCTGGCAAACATCTGCGGGCCGCCGGCTACCTGGATCTTCGTCCGTTGTCGCCCGCTCGCCTCTGGTTTAATTGGCCGACGCCCTGGCCGTGGGTTTCAATGATTCGGTAATCCGCCCGTGGATCCCCTGATTTATCGGGGGTGCCTGAGCCCCGGACGGGTTCTGTTTGCTCACACGGATGCGCCTTCTCGGGTCTTGCCCGTTGAGGAGCTCTCTCCTCTCTTTCGCCACCCCGTGAAAGCGTCATACCAGCGGCCACCGCCGCTCACGATTTCTGTTCCGTTTACGGTAGAAACACCGAGATGCGAGCCGCGGGGCAGGTTGCGCAGCCCCCAGATCAACATCCCGATTCCGGCACTGTATGCCGGATCCAAGTACTGCTCATCAAGTCCGGCGAGTGACCTCGGTCCGGCGATGCGCGTCCGGCCCTGGAACACGTAGCGGGCCAGCGCCTGCATGCCGTCCATCTTTGCCCCGCCTCCCGTGAGGACGACACGATTGATCGGGACGTTCGCAAGGTGCGGCGTCGCCAACTTTCCTTCGACCAGGTGGAACAACTCTTGCGCACGGCCTTTGAGGATCTGGCCGAGCTCTCGTTTCGTCAGGGGGATGGGCCCGTCTACGCCCTCTGCGAGGGTCTCGACGGTCAATTCCTCCCGCATGGAGGAGATCTCCGGTGTGACCGACCCGTAACTCCTCTTCACGTTTTCCGCCTCTTCATGGGAGGCAGTGAAAGCGACAACAAGGTCGTTCGTGAACTGCCATCCACCCACCGGCAGAACGGCTGTGTGCACGATCTGCCCGCCGACGAAAACGGCGATGTCCGTCGTCCCGCCGCCGATGTCCAGGAGCACGACCCCGTCGTCGCGTTCCGTTGTCGTCAAAGCGGCTTCGGCGGAGGCGATCGGTTCAACGATCATGTCCGCTACATGTATCCCGGCGGCCTCTGTTGCTGCCCGGAGACGACTGATGCTCTGTTCGTTGCCCTTCACCACGTGGGTGTGGGCGTGGATCTCCCGGGCGTGCATGCCCAGCGGCATGCGCACAAGGTGCCGGTTGTCCAGGGCATACCCGCGTGGGATGACGTGGAGCAGGTGACCGTCGCTATCGCATGCCATGTCACGCACCATCGAAAGCGAAGCGTCCAGGACGTCCTGAGTGATCACGCTCTCGGATGAGTTCTCCTGTACCTGGTCCCAGCGGTTATGGGATTCGATATGGCTTCCGGAAAGCCCGACATAGGCGGACTTGATGGGAAGACTGGCCTGCCTGGAGGCTTCCTCCACGGACGTTTTTATGGCCTGCGTCGTCGCCTCATCGTCTCTGACAATGCCTTTACTCAATCCGGTGCATGGCGAAACGCCGATACCGGCGATCTCCACGCTCCCGTCGGGACGCTCCCGACCGATCACGGTCGCGACCTTGGTCGTGCCGACGTCGATAGCTGCTCTGTAGTCTTCCTGGATCATTTTCCTGTCCCCGTCAGATACCCGTGTTCAGAATCGCCCGTTGCCTGATCTTCTCGGTCTACCCCCTGGTCGTGCCACGTGTAAGCCTGGCTCCGCCACGTATCGGGAGGTTTGCAGGAATGGTGGAGAGTGAAGTGCCTCATAGCCGTTCCACCGCCCTGAGCCTTGCGCTCCGGCCCCTCGGGTTCCCTTCGATCTCCGCCCTAGCCGGCTTGATGACCCGCCGGGATACCAGCGAGACAAGCGCGGCGTGGCCGCAATCACATATCGGTCGTTCTGGCGGGCAGATGCAGTCCGTTGCTTCTTGCCGGAACAGGTTTTTGACGATCCCGTCCTCGAGGGAGTGGTAGGCGAGGACCACGAGGCGGCCACCGGGCTTGAGCAGCGAGATCGCCTGGGTCAGCCCGGCCTCAAGCGCGTTGAGCTCGTCGTTCACAGCTATCCTCAGCGCCTGGAACGTCCTGGTCGCCGGATGGATGCGGCGTGAGCCCCGACGGGGCACGGCGCCGGCGATAACGTCCGCCAGCCGGATCGCCGTCTGGATCGGGCGTGCGGCGACTATCGCCGCCGCGATGCGTCGTGACGCGCGTTCTTCGCCGTACTGGTAAATAACGTCGGCAAGTTCGTCCCTACCGTAACGGTTGACGATGTCGTCCGCCGTGACCGTCTGCCGTACGTCGAACCGCATGTCCAGCGGGTCCGACCGGCGGAAGCTGAAGCCGCGTTCCTCGGTATCAAGCTGCAGCGAGGAGAGGCCGAGGTCGAACAGGATGCCGTCGACCGGACCGATCCCGGCCTCGGCGGCGATCGCCTGGATATCTCTGAAATTGGCGTTGGCCGCCGTCAGCCGGCTGACCATTCCTTCATCGCCGGACAGCCGATGGACCGCTGAAGCGATGGCTTCGTTATCGGCGTCGATACCGAGTACTGTACCGTCTGGAACGCTCGCCCGGAGGATCGCTTCGGTGTGGCCGCCCTCACCAAGATTGGCGTCGATATAGACCCCGCCTGGCTCCACTTTCAGGGCGCGCAACACCTCCGGAACCATGACCGGGACGTGACGTGTCTCAGGCATCTGGACGATCTTCGGGTCGTGGAGGCTCGAACGTGCCTCCACGTCGGCACATCGTAGTGTCGTAACCGAATGCGTGGAGAGCGTGGTGGACAGCAATTGGCGGGCCGATTCCTGATCGAATTCCTGGATGAGTGAGACGCCGGAGAGGGTCGGTTGCCTGAAGGATTCAGGCCTGAATTGACGGGCGCCGGAACCACGTTGTGGGAGTTCCGCGTCCGCACCCGTATATAGGTACCAATCCACGTCGCGTTTTCGCTAGTGAGGCGAATTACGCGTTTAGACACATTTCCGGAACGGCGTGAATTGGTCGCGAGTGCCTGGCGGGCGTTTGCCGTCGCGGGGTAGCCCGGTCCCGCGTCGTGCTAGCATCGTTTCTTCCATGACTCACGATGCCCACGATCACGACTCGCCCGAACACGAAGGCCACCAGAGCCCTCACGGTGACGGGCATTCACATGGCGGCGATTATGGTGCCGCAGGACGCCGCCGTTTCGCTGTCCTCACCAGCAGCGATGCCGGGGCGGCGGGCAATCGCGCCGACACGAGCGGTGACGCGATCGAAGGGATGCTCACGGACGCCGGGTTTGAGATGGCCCACCGCGTGATGGTCCCGGACGAGCGCGATCAGATATCCGAGGCGCTTCGCGATTGGGCCGATGGCGGTGACGTGGACCTGATCGTCACCACAGGGGGCACCGGGTTGGGCCTGCGGGATGTGACCCCGGAGGCGACGACGGACGTGATTGACCTCACGGTGCCGGGGATCGCAGAGACGATGCGCGCGCAGTCCATAGCTTCCACGCATGCGGCGATGTTGAGCCGCGCCATCGCCGGGGTCCGCGGGCGCACACTCATCGTGAACCTGCCGGGCAGCCCGCGCGGCGTCCGGGAGACGCTGGAGGTGATCCTCCCCGTGCTGGGCCACGCTATCGACATCCTGTTCGACCGACCCGGACCGCACCCGGACGAGGGGTTTACCCGCTCTGGCCATGACTCGGGTTCTGGCCAGGGTTCGCGCGGGGGCTGATCGTGCGAATCAGGATCATCACGCTCTTCCCTGAAATGTTTGACGGACCGTTTGCGGCCAGCATCGTTTCACGGGCGGTTACGGACGGGCTTGTCGAGATCACGACCCACCAACTTCGGGATTACACAAAAGACAGGCATGGGACGGTCGACGACACGCCGTACGGCGGCGGGGCGGGGATGGTGATGAAGCCCGGCCCTCTGGGCGAGGCCGTCCTGGATCTGAAGGGCAGCGCCGCCGACTCGGGTGAACCGGAGCCGGGCGTCATCCTGCTCTCCCCGCAGGGCCGGAGGCTGGACCAGACCGTCACAAATGAACTGGCTTCGAGCGAGTCTCTGATACTGGTTTGCGGCCGGTACGAGGGCGTTGATGAGCGTTTTATCGAAGCGCACGTCGATGAGGAAATATCGATCGGCGACTACGTTATTTCCGGCGGAGAACCGGCGGCGATCGTGATTGTGGACGCGCTCACCCGCCTCATCCCCGGGGCCCTCGGGTCGGACGATTCGGCGCCGTCGGACTCGTTCGCATCCGGGCTCGAAGGAAGGCTACAGGGGCCGGTCTACACAAGGCCGTCGGAATGGGATGGCCGCACCGTTCCCGAGATACTGCTTTCTGGCGATCACGCGCGCCTGGAAAGGTGGAGGCGAGAGCAATCGGAGGCCCGGACCCGGGAGCGACGGCCGGATCTGGTGGAGACCCCGGATGGGGATAACGAAGGAGCCATGAACGCGTGAGCCGGATATCCGCGTGGCGAACGCTGCTGCCGGTGGTCGCTCTGTTGCTGGCGGGCGCGATTGCCTGCAGCTCGGACTCGGGAGACGCCGGGTCATCAGAGGGAGCGCGTCTGACGGCGGCAGAGATAGCCCTCGCCACCGCCCAGGCCGATATTTCGGGATCGGCGCCCACCGGATCGGGCGGGTTGTCTGCGGCCGACGTTCTCCAGCGGGCGGGGCAGGCCTCTGCGACGCTCGAATCGTTCCGGTTCACGACCGAAATAGTCGTCACGCAGGGAGACGATGTTCAGATATCTACCACCCGCGGGGAGTGGACTCTGCCGGGTCGATATCGCGGGATACCGGACAGCCCGGACGATCCGACGGAGGAGTTCATCGTCGCCGACGGCCGCCTCATCTACCGGGAGCGCGGGACTGATATCTGGCGTGTCGAGTCAGAGTACGACCAGGCGCTCGGGATAGGCTCGGGCCAGATCATCCCGGGCATGGAGATATTCGAATTCTCGGATCCCGAGGACCCGGACAACGGCGAGTTCTACCGTATTACCGGAGCCCAAAACGTCAGCGTCCCGGGGCTCGAAGGAGGCGTCGTCCAGACCCATGAACTCGCCATACGGCTCAGCGACTTCCACGTGGAAAGCGTGGTCTCGTTCATCAACCCGGACCAGGAGATCGGGCTGGGTGGCACACGACGGGCATTCGTCGTCTACGACCGCAACGTTCCGGAGCCGATTGTTCTGCCGGAGGTTGTGCTGCCTGCGGCCGACTGACCTCCCGCCCGCGTCGGGTGTTGATTCGACCCGGGATTTCGCCCGAACCGTTGCCGTGGGATGCCTCGCGGTTCTACAATCAAAAACTCACTTCGTTAAATATCGGCCGTCGCGCGCGTCCCACACTGCGTATCCGAGGCATCTGGATGCAGGGGCCATCACGGTCGTGCACAGGTCGCCGGGATCTACTCCCGGTTTGCACAGAGGGATAACCGCGATGGAAGCCCGAACGCTCGTCGACGCCACTCCGCGCGACACGATCCAGGATTTTCGATCCGGCGACACCGTACGTGTCAACGTGATGATTCGTGAGGGCGAACGCCAGCGCATCCAGGCGTTTGAGGGTGTTGTTCTCAAGGGCCGATACCGCAGAGGCGACAACCCCGCCCCCGGGGCGACCTTCACGGTCCGCCGGGTTTCCTACGGTGTCGGCGTGGAGCGAACCTTCCTGGTGTGCTCCCCGCTTCTCGATTCTTTAGAGGTCATTCGCAAGGGCAAGGTCCGCCGCGCCCGTGCCTACTACCTCCGTGGCCTCACCGGCCGCAGCGCCCGGATCAAAGAGCGCCGCTGAGCCGGCCGGGTGGCTAGTTTTAAGGCGTTTGCCTGTCACCGGCATTATTCCATCTGACAACGTCTGCTCACGCGCGCGCCCTCACTTCGCGTACCCTCGCCTGATGGAAGCGCGCCCACAACCGACGACGGACCACGGCCGCGATGGATTCGCACAGGTCGCTGTTGACGGCGCGGGCGGGCAGGAACGCACTTTCACTTACCGCGTTCCGCCCGAACTGGACGTTGTGCCCGGCCACCTTGTATGGGTGCCGTTTGGCTCTCGGACCGTTCAGGGAATAGTGTTCGGCGTCGTTGAAACGCCTGAGGTCGAAGAGACCCGTGACGTAGAACGGGTCGCGTACGAGCAACCCCTGCTTTCGGCGCGTCAGATTAAAGTCGCAACATGGATGTCCACGTACTACCGGGTCGGACTGTTTATGGCGGCTCTCCAGATGCTGCCACCCGGTTTCGCCAGCCGCCTCCGGACCTGGGTGAGCTTGGACGCGCAACGCGCCGCTGATCCGGCTTTGACCGGAGATATCGGACCACGAGAAGAACGCGCTCTTCGGATGGTGCGCGAGGCCGGAGAGGTACGCAGGTCGACCCTGGCGCGCCGGCTTGGAAGAAGTGGCGGGGTGGTGATCGATCGACTGGTCCGCAGAAAGCTGCTCGTCACGCGTGCCGAATGGGAACATCAGAGGGGAAAGCCGAGGTATATCCGAGTCCTGTCGCTGGCCGTTAAGCCGGACGAAGTCGAACAGGCGGCCGAAGAACTGGACTCTGGAACGGGAGCACGCGGAATGGAGCGCGCATCGCTGTTGCGGCGGGTGATCGATGCCCCCGGGACCGAGACACAGGCCGACCTGGCAAGGGAGTTTGGACGCTCCCGGGTTGATTGGGCCAAGAAATCCGGCTTGTTGCGCGTCGACGAGATACGCGTGGACCGCGACCCTCTTAGAGAGCACCAGTTCCAGACGACGATGCCGCTCGATCCCACGGCGGCGCAGGCCGGTGCGATTGGCGCCATCGCCTCCGCGCTTCGCATCACCCGCAACGAGCCCGGTCCGCCGCGCAAGTTCCTTCTATACGGCGTCACCGGCAGCGGCAAAACGGAAGTCTACCTGAGGGCCGCCGAGAAGTGCATGGAGCTAGGCCGGTCCGTCCTCATCCTCGTGCCCGAGATCGCCCTGACACCCCAGACCCTGTCCCGCTTTGCATCGCGATTCCCGGGCAAGGTGGCGCTCCTTCACTCCGGCCTCCAGCCCGGGGAGCGGTTCGACCAGTGGTGGCGCATCGCGAACGGCGACTACCCGATAGTCCTGGGCTCAAGAAGCGCCGTTTTCGCGCCTATTGACGACCTCGGGTTAGTGGTGATCGATGAAGAGCATGAATGGACGTACAAGCAACACGACCCGGCGCCGCGCTATCACGCAAGGGCGGTGGCGGAGCGGTTCTGCGCCGAGCACGGCGCGGTGCTGGTGATGGGCAGCGCGACGCCAGACATAGAGACGTTCAGGCGCGCCCAGAGATCAGAGATAAACCTTCTTCGCCTGCCCGCACGCGTGGGGATAGATGACGAAACCAGGATCGGGAACGTGTCGAGTTCGCACCGAACGGCCGCCGGGCAGGCGGGTGTTCGAATCGTGGACATGCGGAAAGAGCTCAGGGCGGGGAACGCCGGGTTGTTCAGCAGGGCGCTTCTCGACGGGATCAAAGACTCACTCGACGTCGGCGGCCGGGTAATTCTGTTCCTGAACAGGCGTGGATCGGCCGCGTACGTCCAGTGCCGCCAGTGCGGAAACGTTCGATCATGCCGACGCTGTGACACATCGCTTACCATGCACCGTTCCGACATGCCGGACGGCATCGACAGCTTGGTCTGCCACTACTGCGGTTATCGCGTCCGGCCCAACGCCAAATGCCTCTCATGCAACGCCGAAGACATGCGGCCGATGGGCAGCGGGACACAGTCGGTGGTGGCCGAGGTTGAGCGTCGTTTCCCAGACGTCGGCGTGCTGCGCTGGGACCGAGATGTGGCGCGCACTGCGCGCGCACACGGAGAGGTCCTGAACCGGTTCCTGAAGGGTGAATCCCGGGTTCTTGTCGGAACCCAGATGGTGGCGAAGGGGCTGGATATTCCTGAGGTCACACTGGTGGGTGTGATCTCGGCGGATACCGGATTGGCGATACCGGACTTCCGTGCCGGGGAACGTTCTTTCCAGGTGCTTACGCAGGTCGCCGGGCGCGTTGGCCGCGGGCCGGCCGGCGGCTCAGCGATCATCCAGACCTTCCAGCCCGAGCATTATGCGGTGCAGGCCGCCGCCGCCCAGGACTTCGAGGCGTTTTACGAAGTCGAGATCGGGCTGCGCGGCGAGCACGCAGACCCGCCGTTCACCCGGTTGATTCGGCTAGGACACTCGCACTACGACTCAGCCGCTGCCTTAAAGGAGGCGAAACGCATGGCCGCGCTGCTCAACGATGAGCGCGTCGCTTCCGGCGAGACCGGGAGCGAGGTTATCGGCCCCAGCCCCAGCTACCCGTTCCGTATGCGTGGAGTGACTCGATGGCACATCATCCTTAAGGGGGCGCACCCGGAACGACTCCTCGATCGCGTCCAGTTGGGCCGTGACTGGACTGTGGATGTCGACCCGGCTTCGGTGTCCTGACGTCCAGCAATCCTTCTTTTCTGGCGGATCTGGAATCTTCACCCAACTCCCGGCGTCGCAACTGAATCTATACTCGTAGGCCAATCGGTCCTTTAGTAGCCGCAGCACCGTTCTAACAATGACCATCCTTCAGATAAGAACCGTTCCCGACCCGATCCTACGCAGGAAGTCGCGCAAGGTTCGGGAGGTCAACGACGCCATCCGCGAACTGGCTCAGAACATGGTGGCGACCATGCTCGAGGCGGGCGGCGTCGGCCTTGCCGCACCACAGGTCGGCGAACTCAAGCGTTTGATCGTCCTCAAGTTGCCGGAAGAAGAGGACGCAAGAATCCTCGTCAACCCGGAGATCACCCGCCGCGACGGAGAGCGCGAGGTCGAAGAAGGCTGCCTCAGCGTCCCGGGCTTTCTCGGCACCATCATGCGGTCGGAACGCGTGAAGGCTCGTGCCGTAAACGAGTGGGGGGCCAAACTCAGGCTTACGGCGGATCAACTTTTCGCCCAGGCCCTTGAGCACGAGGTGGATCACCTGGACGGCATCCTTTACATGGATCACCTGAAGAGCCACGAGGATCTGGTCGATCTCAGCAAACTGGAAGAGTCGGAGCACCGGCACGCCTTTGAAGTCGAGGTCGAGGATGAGGGGTTGATGAAAAGCCGGGGAGAGAAACGGGTCCTAACGGCCGGGGACATGCAGGACGGTGTTGCCGAGGTCAAGGCCGAGAAGATAGTCGGGGCCAGCGAAACGGACCTTGAGAAACTTTAAACAAATGGCCGGCGGGTAACTCTTGGATGACGCGTTCTGATGATCTACTCGTCCGTGTCGCTGGATTTCTGGAGGCCCGCGGGGTCGCTACATACGTTGTCGGTGGGGCGGTGCGCGACCGACTTCTCTCGTTGCCGGAGCGGCCGGATGCCGGCCCGGTTGATATCGACCTCTCGGTAACTTCCCCACTGGTCGATCTGGTGGACGAGCTCGCTGAGGGGACCGGCGCCACCGCCATCATGATAGACGGTGAGCGCGGATTCCTCCGGCTGATCGACCCCTCCGATGAGCGTAAGTGGCTGGACGTTGCTGTGTTCGATGGCGACCTCGAGACCGACCTCGAACGGCGGGATTTCACGATCAACGCGATGGCGGTCCCCATGGGGGCGTGGCTGGCGCGAGACGCCGGCGCATCAATAGAGGATGTGGTCGTTGATCCCCACGGCGGGGTAGCGGATTTGCGCCTGGGCGTGATCAGAGAAACAAGCTCCGGGAACCTGCTCGACGACCCCGTCCGCATTTTCAGGGCGGTCCGGTTCGCCACTGGGCTCGAGTTTGAGATCGAAACGGAGACCGCCGACGTTATCCGGGATAACGGACAACTGCTTGCCAACACCAGCCCGGAGCACATCAGGAATGAGTTTTTCAAGCTCATGGCCAGCCATCGACCGGAGTTCGGGATCAGGGAACTGGACCGACTCGGGCTACTGGGCGTGTTGCTGCCGGAGTTGACCGCCGGACGTGACTTCGAGCAACCGAACGATCACTATTACAGCGTTATGGAGCACCAGCTCCACGCGCTGGGCTTTGCGACCCGGCTGATGGACCCACGGCTCCGGGCCTCGGACCCGATCCTCAAACAAGCCCCGTGGAGTCCGGAGTTCGACGACTACTTCCGGGAGATCGTAGGAAACGGCCAGACGCGCGCGACCCTGTTCAAGATCGCCGTCATACTCCACGACATCGGCAAGCCGGAGACGAAATCTGTCGATCCCCCGACGCCGGATCGGCCAAACGGCCGCATACGATTCTTGCGACACGACGAACTCGGCGCCCGGATGGTTTCGGACCTACTGACCCGTTTTCGTTGCAGCAGACGCACCATCTCCCATGTTTCCCTCATGATCGAGAAGCACATGCGGCCCGGCCAAATGAGCGCGAATCACGAACTGCCGACGCATAGAGCAATCCTTCGCTTCTTCCGCGACGTTTCACCTGTCGCCGTAGACACGGTATTGCTTAATCTGTGCGACTACCTGGCGGCGCGCGGCCCGCGTCTTAATGGGCCTGAATTTCAACGATATTTTGGGATGCTCAGTGATATACTCTCACGCGGCCTTGAGCCAGGATCGGAACGAGTCACAAAAGACCTGCTGATAGATGGGTACCAGGTTCAGGATCGTTTCGGTTTGCAACCGGGATCGGAGATCGGTCGGTTGTTGGGAGCGCTACGAGACGCTGAGTCGTCGGGCGTTGTCCGTACCAAAGCAGAAGCCTATGAACTGCTTGCCCGCCTACTTGGGCGGGCAGCATCGCGTCGCGGGAGACCCTGAGTGAGAAGACCTCGAAGAGGACTGGTTCTGCTTGCGATCCTGTTCGCCCTGAGCGTAGCCGTCCTGACGGTGCCAAGATTTGAGATCGACACGTTCTTGCTGAACTTGGATCGCGGGGATGAAGAGAACCTGCTCGGTCTGTCGCTCGGCCTTGATCTCGAAGGCGGATCGCACCTTGTGTACAAGGCAACCAAAGAGGACGGCTACCCGGCGGACGCGGACGACCTCGAAGGCGTTCGCAAGATCCTCGAGAAGCGGGTCAGCTCGTTCGGTCTTGCCGAGCCGACCATCCAACTGCTCGGCAGTCCCGCAGACCGCATTCTTGTGCAGTTGCCCGGACTGAGCGGCGCAACGATCGCCGTGACTTTCGATGGCAACACCGTCGCAGCTGAAGAACTTGAAGCGTTCCTGCGGTCCGATATCGTCGGGCATTCCGAGGCCACGGTCAGCGTTGACGACAACCAGTTGATCGCAAAGATGGACGAACTTCGTCCGGCCCTGCGGGACGTCGACGGTAATGTGATCAACGATTCCGAGGGCGACACCATCAGGCGATCACTGGAAGACAACTTCCCGGTGACCGCCGTTATTTCATTCGCCGCCGTCGACCCCGAAACCGGTGCGGTTCCGGTAGTAGAGGACGGGACGGCCGGGGATGCCGGAGATGGTGCTACAACGGACGACGGCGTTGCCCCGGCTCCCGCACCCCAGCCAGCCGCGACGCCGTCCGTAGACGGATCAGACCTCGGCGACCCGGAGCCCGTCCAGGCGGACGCTACGCCCGAACCGGTGGAGGGCGACAACGTTCTCGCCGACGCGGGACCCGTGACGATCGTCCCGGAAATCACTATCGAACAGATACAGGAAGTGCTTGCCGACGTCGGTGTGCCGAACGCCCTCGTGGACATCGTTTCCGACAACACCGGTATGGCGATCGAAAACTTCTGGTCCATCGAGTTGCCCGGTGTACGCGCACCGGAACTCGACGAGAACGACGACCAGCTTCCGACCCTCGCCGATGATGCGCGGGAGGCGCTGGAAGCTATTAGCCCGCTGGCGGTGTTCGTAACCGCCGGGACTATCGAACTCTACGCGGTCGGCGGCGGTGTGCAGGAAGCCAAGCACCTGATCGGCCAGACGGCTCAACTTGATTTTAGAGAACGCAAGTGCGGCGACCTGACGGCCCCGAACCTCGGCGACCCGTGGCCGCCGGACGGCCTCTCTCCTGAAGAGTGGGCCACAGCGCGTTGCACGGATGAGACTTACTGGAACCCGCCGTATGGCGGCGGCGAGCAGGCCATCGACATCCAGGGTTCCGACCTGACCGACGCCTTTGCCGGCACGCAGCCCGGTGTCGTCGGGCCGGTGGTCAACATCAGCTTCAACGACCACGGCTCGGACGAGTTCTGTGATGTGACCGGGCGAATCTCCCGGGCCACCAACCAGGACGTGCTCGCCATCTACCTTGACGGTGAAGAGCTTGTGGCGCCCTCGGCCTCGACGGCGATCTGCAACGGTAGCGCCTTCATATTTGGAAACTTCACCGCTGAACGCGCGCGCACCGTATCCATCCAGTTGCGGTCGGGTTCACTCCCGGTCGAGCTTGAGCTGATCCAGGAGCGCAACGTTGACGCCACGCTCGGCTCTGACTCGCTCAAGAAGAGCATGATCGCCGGCGTGATCGGGCTGGCCCTCGTGCTTGCCTTCATGATCCTGTACTACAAGGTCCCGGGCGTCGTCGCCTCGCTGGCCCTGATCCTTTATGCGGTTGTCCTGCTGGCGCTCTTCAAGCTGATCCCGATAACGCTCACCCTCTCCGGGGTGGCGGCGTTGATCCTGTCGATCGGTCTGGCGGTTGACGCCAACATCCTGATCGCTGAGCGCACCAAGGAAGAGCTGCGCATGGGCCGGGCATTGCTGGCCTCGATCACGACTGGTTTCGACCGCGCGTGGCCGTCGATCCGTGACAGCAACATTTCGACCATCATCACCTGCGTCGTCCTGTTCTGGTTTGGCGACCGTCTCGGCACCAGCCTGATCCAGGGATTTGCGCTCACGCTCGGAATCGGCGTGGTCGTATCGATGTTCACAGCCTTCTTCGCCAGCCGTGTGATCATGCGATCCATTGCGGGTACGGGCGTCGGCCGGCGCATCGATTCGTTCGTGCCGGTCGGGACCGTTGGCGTTGACCGGGCGATCGGCGCCGGGGAGTAAGGCCATGATCGATTTCATCGGAAAACGGATCTGGTTTGCTGGCGCATCCGCCATCCTTGTGATCGCGTCCCTGTTGCTGCTCACGGTCGGCCCGGGCCTAAACGAGGGCATCGACTTCACTGGCGGAACATCGACCACCCTTCAAATCAACGACGAGAATGTCCAGACGGACGACGTGCGCACCATATTCGCCGAGGCGGGATTCGGCGACGCCCTCATCCAGAGCACGGGCGGCGGCAGTTTCTTCATCAGGACTGAGGTCCAGAATGAAGCGGCTCAGAACGACATCCTGGCGGCGCTGAATCGCGCCTACCCGGAACAGAGCGCGAATGATATCCGGCCCGAGGTAACAACCGTCGGGAAAAGCGTGGCGGACGACACCGTATCCAACGCCATCCAGGCGATGGTGGTGGCGTCTATCTTCATCATCCTGTTCCTGTTCTGGGCCTTCCGGGCCGTCTCTGCCGCCTACCGCTACGGTCTGGCCGCGGTGATAGCCCTGGCACACGACGTCTTCCTGACACTCGGGCTGTTCGTCATCCTGGGCGAGCTGATTAACGCCGAGGTCAACGCGTCGTTCATCGTCGGCACGCTGACCGTGATCGGATACTCCGTTAACGACACGATCGTGGTATTTGACCGCATCCGGGAGAACGTCAGGCTCGGCACGGGTCGTAGTTTCAGGGCGGTCGTTAACCAGTCGCTGAACGAGTCGATCATGCGATCCCTCGGCACCAGCTTCACGACGGCGGTCGTTATCGTCGCCATGCTGCTCTTTGGCGGTGCGACGCTGCGTGACTTCCTACTGGTCTTGCTTGCTGGCGTGATCGTCGGAACCTACAGCTCGATCTTCATCGCAGCTCAGGTGCTGGTCTTTTGGGAAGAGCGCGGCTTCTTCGGACGCCGGCGGCCCGCCGAGGCGAGCTAGGGTCCCAGAGCCCCTTCCCCGCGAGGTTATCCGTTAAATCAGGCTATCAGGGTCTCGACGCTATTCGTCCGTCGACCATCACTGCTGACGCGCGTAGACCGCCAAAGTAGCCTGGTTGCCAAATGGGCGAGGTTTCAACCTCCCTCACCCCAACCCTCTCACCGGGAGAAGGAACCCTGGTCACCTAAAAGCCTCTGTTCGCGATGAAGCCGCTTGCCCACAAAAAGTTATCCTGAGCCTTCCGTGGAAGGCGAAGGATCTCGCCGCTCGTAGAACCCTAATAGGTCAGACGTGGGAACGCATTCCGATCGGCGAGCTCCTCAGAGTGACTTGAGGTGGCATTTTCCCGTTGTCAGGGAGCCACACGATCGCGCCGCGACTGCATAATAATGACCCGCACACGCAACCCGCGACAGGCGGCACCCGTACAACGCTCCCTTTGAAATCAGCGCAGTACGGGCCCGGGAGGGAACAACATGCACATCGGCGCACACGTATCCGCGGCTGGCGGGCTCCCAAAGGCGGTCGGACGCGCAACGGATATCGGAGCCGAGGCGATGCAGATATTCGCGTCCTCTCCTCGTGCGTGGCGATTCAAAGCCCCGGAAGATGCCCTCGTGGAGAAGTTCAAAGAGGCGTCGGAAGAGGCCGGAATGGGGCCGACGGTGTTCCACGGCATCTACCTGTGCGCCCTCGGATCGCAGGACCCGGCCCTTGTCGAACGTAGCATCGAGTCCCTGACCAACCACCTGCAAACCGCCGAACGTTGCGCCGCTCTGGGCGTCATATTCCACCCGGCGAGCCATCGCGGCGTTGGCTTCGAGGCCGTGCTTGACCAGTTCGTTGAGGGCGTTAATAAAGTCCTGGACGCCGCTCCAGGCGACGCTCTTCTCATGCTGGAGAACAGCGCCGGGGCTGGGGATCACATCGGCTCAAAGTTCTCCGAGCTCGGCGAGATCATCAAACGAGTCGGTAGTGAGCGCCTTCATGTCTGCCTGGACACGCAGCACGCCTGGGCTGCGGGCTACGAGTTGAGCAAAGCTGAAAAGCTGGACGAAATGCTGGCGGAGTTCGACAAAGAGATCGGACTGGACCGGCTCAGCGCCATCCACGCCAACGACTCGATGCGGCCCCTGGGTTCGGCCGTGGACCGGCACGACAACATCGGCGAAGGGGAGATCGGCACGGACGGATTCGAGCTGATGATGTCCCGAGCAGCGTTTGCCAATGTGCCTATGTATCTGGAGGTCCCGGGGTTCGAAAAAGGCGGGCCGGATATCAAGAACGTGAACATCATGAAAGAGGCACGGACGGTGGCCGGGGCGACACGGTAATCATGAGTCAGGGAATAACCAGTGCGTGCGATCTCCCATGAGGCGTTTGAAGCGTTAGCTGCAGAGGCCCTTGCGGGGTTGCCGGACGAGTTCCTCGAACGCCTGGACAACGTCGGAATCGTTGCAGCGGACTGGCCGACGCAGGAACAACGGCGTTACCACGACCTCGGCCCACGTGACACGTTGTTGGGCCTGTATGAGGGCGTGGCGTTGACCGAACGGGAGAGCTACGGCATGGTGTTGCCGGACAAAATCACCATCTTCCAGAGGCCGCTAGAGGGGATCTCCGAGAACGAGGAAGACCTGATCTACCAGGTGCAGGTCACCGTCGTTCACGAGATCGCGCACCACTTCGGGATAGACGACGAACGCCTGCACGAGCTCGGGTATTAGCGTGTTGGTCGCCCCTTCTCCTGGGGGGAGAGGGTTGGAGTGAAGGAGGTTTTATTTTCGATCTCCGACGATCAGGCTGCTTTCGTGCTGGCCAAACGTCGATCCGACGGATCGGCGGATCCTGTCAAGTTCAGGATGGCCATTATGCCAAGGACGACAGCGTTTGCCGTTCGGGCCGCAGATCTGGATTCCAGGGGGACGCGGAGAATCGTGTCCCCCTTACCGGTGGAAGACGGTTAGGGGATGGTGAAGCCTGAAAGCGGAGTATCCTTTCGTCCGAGACCGGGCGATCCATCCCAGAACAGTGAGGACGACAACCCAAGTGGCCAAAATCTTCATCATGGTGTTTGACGGCCTTCAGCCTTCGCAGGTCGTCCCGGAACTGATGCCACGCCTGTCTGCGTTCGCCGACTCCGGCGTGCGCTTCCAAAAGCACCACCCGGTGTTCCCGACGGTCACTCGCATCAACGCCGCGTCCATGGTCACCGGTCGCTACCCCGGAGGCCACGGCCTTGCTGCCAACACGATGGTGATGCGGGAGATGGATCCCGGCGAGCTGTTCCCAGTGTTGGAGCCCGGCCTTCGCCGCCTCTCAGAGGCCAATGGCGGACGCGTTCTGTTATCGCCGCCCCTGTCCGAGTTACTGGCGCACCACGGCTTGCAGTACGTCGCAGTCGGCGTCGGGACGTCCGGCAACGCTTTCGTCCACAACCCACATCCTGAACACTCGAACGGCGCGACTATCCACCCGGAGTTCTGCCTGCCGGACGACCTCCACCCGGAGATCATCAGGCGTTTTGGCGAGTGGCCGGATGAGGAGTTTCCAAACTCGGCACGGGTTCAGCGTGCGGGCCGGATCATCACCGATTACGTGATGCCGGAACGCGGGCCGGACGTCACACTCCTGTGGTCGTCGGAACCCGATAAGTCGCAACATCGGGATGGCGTCAACTCTGACCTGAGCAAACAGGCGCTGTTGATGGCCGATACGGAGTTTGGCCGCATCCTCGACTGGCTGGACGAAAACGGACGGCTTGAAGAAACCGACGTGATCGTGCTCTCGGACCACGGCTACTCCACCATCACCGAGGTGATCCCGGTGGAGGCGATGGTCCGCAATGCCGGGTTCCCGGTGTCTGGAGAAAACGGGGTGGTCGTCGCGGCCAACGGCGGTTCAGTTATTTTCTACGCGAACCCGCCGAACCCGACCACCTCGGAACGACTCGCCCGCTGGTTGATGATCCAGCCCTGGTGTGGTGCCCTTCTCTCGTCCGAGGCCGCGGGCAACATCGGCGGAACGCTGCCTCTGGCCCTGGCGGGCGGCGATGGCGAGCGAGCGCCAGACCTGGCGATGTCGTTCGCATGGAACCATGACGACAACACGCAGGGCGTGCCGGGCCACGCGTACTCCGCAGGCGGGGCGCCAGGCGCGGGACAGCACGGATCGATGAGTCCGCACGAACTACATAACACCCTGATCGCAGGTGGCCCGAGTTTCAAACCGGGCATGCTCAACGACATCCCGTCCGGGAATATCGACCTCGCTCCAACGGTCCTGGCGCTTCTGGACCTGCCCGGGGGTGAACACATGGACGGCCGCGCTTTGACGGAGGCGTTTGAGGGCGGACCGGAGCAGCGGGAAGTGGAAGTGACCGGCGAACATCACACCGTGCATCGAACGGTTTTCAAGACGGAGTACCGCCAGATAGTCAGAACATCCCGAGTCGGCGATACACAATACCTGGACGAGGGCGACGCCCGCCGGGAGTAGAGGCGGCCCGACATCCGGTTATCGAAGCTCGCGACGGAGTAGGCTGTGTGCTGAGCGTCCGGCTTAGCGGATATTCAGGAAAGAGGACAGAACATCGTGATCGAGATGCGAGACGCAATGCGCGCCGTGAAGAGCGAGGACCCGGACGCCGTCGTGCTTCTGGCCGAGACATCAACCATGGCGTTCGCAGACGTGTCCGGACCGGACGACCTCTATCTGCCTGTGCCTTCGATGAGCAAGGCGTCGTCCGTCGGCCTCGGAATTGCGATGGCGCAACCGGACACAAACGTCGTCATTTTTGACGGCGACGGCTCACTGCTGATGAACCTTGGCTCGCTGGTCACGGTCGGCAAGCAGGCGCCCAGGAACCTAGTGCACATACTCCTCGCCAACGACGTTTATGCACTGACCGGTGGGCAGCCAATCCCGAGTGCTGAGCGCGGCGATCTGCCCGGAATGGCCAGGGCCGCGGGATACAAATCTGTGGTCCAGTTCCGGGACATCGAGCAGTTCGCAAGCGAGTTGCCCGCGATCCTGAACGAGGATGGCCCAACTTTTGTGGTTCTCGACACCGTTACAGAGGTCACAAACGCCGCAGATTGGAAGAACTACCCAAGGCCGCCCAAGGACTGGAAGATCCAGGCACCGGCGATGCGAGACACGCTGAACGGGAAGTAGTGGGGCGGCGGGTCGCGAGTCGTACGCGATCACATTTCGCCGGGGACAACACATGTAGGGGCGGGCAGTGACCTGCCCTCGGGTGGATACCAATCCGCCCTTACGAATGTGGCATCGTCCCCCGCCCCTAAAGCGGCTGCCAGTAGCGCCGGTTCTCTATCTCCACAACGTGGCCGATGTTGGAGTCCACCACAAGGTGACTGCACGCCACGGTCAGGTTCTCCGACACGATCCGTTCGATCAGCGCCACCCGGGTTCCGACGCCCTGCGGTTTGTCGCTGTCCGCACCGGCGCTCCATTCGGGATTGGTGAACTGCGCACGTGAGTGGATCACGTCGCCGGTTATGACACCCTTCTCGCCGTCCGACTCGATCAGGAACGACTGGTGGCCCGGCGTGTGACCCGGTGTGGCGAGCGCCCTGATCTCGGGTACGATATCGTCACCGTCCGCCGTCAGCTCTAGCAGCCCGAGATCCTCCAGCGGCTGTGCCTGCGCCGGAATGTGCGGGGCGTGTTCGAGCACGGGCTCGCTCGTCCAGTGCTCGTAATCCCGGGCCGAAAAGTAATATCGGGCGTTCGAAAACGTCGGCGCGCCGTCCGTCATGTTCCAGCCAACATGGTCCGGGTGCAGGTGTGTGTTGAGCACTGCCGTGATTTGGCCGGGCTGGATACCGAACTCCCTTAAACGGCGTATCAATCGACCCTCGCCGCCCCCGAACATCTCGGGCACGGAAGGACCGATACCGGTGTCCACAAGCACAACGAAATCGTCAGAAATCAGTGCGAACACGCCAAAGCTGACCCGGAACTTGCCGTCCCCGTCCAGCGCGTGGTGGGCGCGATGGGGTTCCCATGCATCCGGCGGGACGTCCGGGAAGAAGTCCCAAGAATTGAAGGGCGGCGGCGCATAATCTTCAATATTCAGGATCTCAACGCGACCGATTCTTGCCGATCTCGCCATGCTCCCCTCACTTTACTTGAGCAGGACTGCCGTCCCCTCACGGCCCTCTGGAGTTCTTCAGTCTGCCAGAACTTGCCAGTACCGTCGTCCTTCGACCTCAACGATGTGGCCGATATTGCCGTCGTAACGCAGATGTCCGGCGGCCACCGTGAGTTTGTCCTCGATGGCCTTCTCGATGAGCATACGCCGTGACGTGACAGCGGCAGCTTTGTCGATGTCGGCCCGGAACGTCCATCCGGGCTCTTGGAGCTGGGCTGGTGTGTGCAGCACGTCCCCTGTGATCACCGCCGCCTCTCCGCCCGACTCGATTAGTATCGACTGGTGCCCGGGCGTGTGTCCCGGCGTGCCGAGCGTCCTCACGCCGATGAAGATCTCCTGGTCATCCTCGACAAGGTCCAGCACGCCGAGGCCTTCCAGCGGCACGGCGTTGTCTCGGACGTGCGGTGCAATTTCGTCCTGGGTCGTCCAGTGCTCCCAGTCCACGCGTGACACGGTATAGCGGGCGCGTGAGAAAGTCGGCGCTCCATCCACGACGTTCCAGCCGACGTGGTCAGGATGGATATGGGTGTTGATCACGCCGTCAACGTCCGAAACCCCCACGTCGACCGCCGCCAAGTTCTGGAGCAGCATCCCCTCGGCTCCGTTCTGCCCGGCGTGCGGCCCCGGGCCAAGCCCGGTGTCCACGATGGCGGTGAAGTCGTCGGATCTCAGCACAAACACGCCGTAGTTGCGCGGGTACAACCCGTCCTTAGTCAGCGACGATTCCCGATAAGGCTCCCATGCCTCTGTTGGGACTTCCGGGAAGGGTTCAATCGGCGGGGCGGACGGCGGCACGAAGTCGCAGATTGCGATGATCTCGATGCGGCCGATCCTAGTCGTTAACGCCATGCTTCCTCCTGGAATTGGCTGTGGGCAGAAAACTATCGCCAGGGCGTGATCTGGACGCCCCCGCTGGTCAATCTGATCTCTCTCTCGCCAAATACCAGTTCCACGTCGCCAAGCCGTTCCAACTCGATCACGACCTGCTCCATGCGATCGTCCAACGGACCGGCCTCGTGACCAGGCCGGCGTGCGGCATCGCTGCGTGACGGGACATCGCCCCAGAGTGTGCGAATCGGGCTCGACTTGATGTAATCCGATAGTCCGTCCATAAAGGCCGAAAACGCGGCTCCAGAGACCGAGTGTGGCGGGTGATCGGCAGACGGCTCCGCGAACCTGAACTCGATTACCAGTTCATTGGCGGATGCTTTGGCCACTTTGAACACAAGCTGGGGCGTAGGGGAGGACGCAAACGCCGCCGCTCCCTCCGGAGAGCTCTGGGCCGCCTCACGTACCGCCGCCTGGGTGGTGCGCAACAGCGAGTGAAAAGCGGACACGGACTGTGTCGACGAAGACAGCCGAAGAACCAGGGTGTCACTTCGACCCGACGCGTCAAGTTTCATCGAAGCACCCGTTCGTCACCGACGCGGCGCGTGATCTGCTGCCTGTCCAGATGCTCAAGAAGCGCGAGGGTGTATTTGCGGCTCGTTCCGAACATCTCACGCACATCGGTGATCGTGATCTGACCGCTCTCCGCAGCCCGCTCACGCACGCCACCCAGCATGTGATCGTAGGCCGACTTCAAAAAAACGACGTCCTCTGATGCGCGGACGATGACGCCCTGTTCCGCCAGCGCGGCGACCAGTTCGGGATCGATAGGCCGGTCGGTTGGGGGCGAATATGGGTTCTCACTGAGCCGCTTCAGATACCCGTCGACGATCTGCTCCTGCGCGTCATCGAACTCCGGTGAGTGTCCCGGAACGCGCACCGTAGAGCCGTCGTCTTCGATAGCGGAATCACCGACGAGCCGCTCGATCACCAGGTTGAAAACAGCGGCCCGCATCTCGAGCCGGCTACGTAACTCTTCTCGCGGGATTCCCTGTCGCAACGGGAACGATCCGTGATGTTCGCCGACGGCGCCTATGGCCGTGGCGGCTGTACGCGTCCAACCGCTGGACGAATAAAACACTCGCCCCCGGCCATCACCCAGCGGCACTACGAGGCCGTCGTCCATGAGCGCTTTAAGCTGCTCGCCGATCGCTTCTTCGGCGATGTTGGCGGCCTTTGCGAGCGCGCTGGCGGTCGCGGGCTCCACCGTCGCCAGGGCGCTGCTCAAGATGTCGGACTCGGAGCCCTGCCGCAGCGTCTCGAGCCGATCGAGCGTCAGCTGATGCTTCCGTCGGTGCCGCCGCGCATGCGCCTCAAGCACCACGCCGCCTCCGAGCGTGTGGTTCGAATCTCGGATCACGAACGGATCGTCCTTCACCACTGGCATCGGGTCCTGGAGCTTGATCTGAGCGAAGCTCGTGTCACCCGGCGCCATCTGATCCACCGCCAGCAGCCGTATCCGCGCCGGCGTCTCTGCGGCGCCGACGTGGAAGGTGACGGTGGCGTTGTGACGTATCGACCGCGGCGCTTCCGGGATCAATCTCAACGACACGTCTATAGCGTCACCTGCGGACAACCAGCCCGGTGTCGTCAGCACATCGCCGCGGGACACCTCATCGTGCGACACACCGCCCAGATTGACGGCGACGCGCGTACCTGGAAAGGCCAGGTCCCCGGCCGCCTGATGCGTCTGGAGGCCGCGAATTCTGGCCTTCAGGCCCTCCGGCAAAAGCTCCACTTCTTGGCCGACCCGCAGCGTCCCGTCGACCAGCGTCCCGGTTACTACCGTGCCGAATCCTGAGATGGTGAACGATCGATCGACAGGCAGTCTCGGTCGCCCCAGATCACGCTTGTCCGGCATCTCGTCCAACGCCGAATCTATGGCCTTCAAAAGCTCTTCCAGCCCGACGCCTGTTAACGCCGACACGGGGAAAACCGGAGCATCGTCCAGGCTCGTGCCGGCCAGCGTTTCCTGGATGTCCAGAGTCACAAGTTCGACCCAGTCCGGCTCCACAAGGTCGCTCTTGGTGAGCGCCACGATACCGCGCTCGATCCCCAGCAGATCAAGGATCGCCAGGTGCTCACGCGTTTGCGGCATAACGCCCTCCTCGGCTGCAACGATGAGCAACGCGAGGTCCACGCCGCCGGCGCCCATCAACATCGTCTTGATGAACCGTTCGTGGCCCGGCACGTCGATGATGCTGACCTCGCGACCGCCCGGCAGCGTCAGCCAGGCAAAGCCAAGTTCGATCGTCATGCCGCGCTCTTTTTCCTCGCGCAGGCGGTCCGGGTCGATGCCCGTCAGGGCTTCGATCAACGTCGACTTGCCGTGGTCGACATGGCCAGCGGTACCGATGACGAACATAGGCGGGAGAAGATCCCCTGAGCTTCAAATGAATCTTAGAGACGGACGAGTCGGTCGACGCCATCCTCCGCGGGCGGGAGAGACCGAAGATAACACAGGAGTCAGCGGATTCTGGAACGCGGCTTCCCCGGAGCGGACGTACAATCCGCAGGCCCGAGTCGGTCACAAAAAATAACAGGGAGGCAGCCCCGCTTGGCATTCACTCACATATTCGCCGGAGATCCCCTCGACCGAGCAGACGCGGAGCGTCGGGACGACCAGTGGATAGCGGAACGCCTGGCCGACTCAAACTCCCGTATTCTCCCGTTCTGGCGCCTCAATCCGCTGGCAACGACCGGCGACGAGCCGAAGCTCGCCTGGCAGGATAAGAGCGCCCTCGCGCAGGCGGCGAAGAACGCCGTACCTGTGCTTCTGGGCCTGCGGGACGACGTCGCTCATTTCGCCATCGATGTGACCGGCGGCTCAAAGGTTCCCGCGGACGTGGACGGCACCGGCGAAGAGAACCCGGCCGAACTGTTTGGACTGCCGGATGGCATGGCGTTCCAGGATGCGCGCGGGGTTGCGACCGAGATCTCCGGCGAGGAGTCGGGCACGCTGGCGCACGCACGGGCGGTCGTTGGGTGGCACCAGCGCCACGGTTTCTGCCCCAACTGCGGCGAGGCCACACGTTCCACCAAGGGCGGCAAGGAACGCATCTGCGACGCCTGCGGTGCGCACCAATTCCCGCGTACAGACCCGGTCGCCATCATGGCCGTCACCGACGGCGAGCGATGCCTGCTCGGACAGACGCGGGCGCGCCGGACAAGCCGCTTCTACTCCGCTCTCGCCGGATTCATCGACCAGGGCGAGTCGATAGAAGAGGCCGTCCGTCGGGAGGTCTGGGAAGAAGGCGGAATAAGAGTCGGCGACGTGCGATACCATTCGTCACAACCGTGGCCCTTCCCGTCGTCTCTCATGATCGGCTGCATAGCGCAGGCGACCAGCACCGATATCAGGATCGACCCGGGAGAGATGTCAGATGTCCGCTGGGTGCCAAGGGAGGAAGTGCTTCGAGCCCTGGAAATCGCCTCAGCGCCGAACTACTCACTAACGGCGGACCCCGGCGGCGAAGGCGTCCGTGTGCCGGGCCCGATCGCAATAGCCCACCACATCATCAAAGCCTGGGCCAACGGCGAGTAGGCGGGCGATGTTGTAAGGGCGGCGCTTGCCCCGCCCGTTAGGCGTGGTCGCTGAGTAGACCCCCTCCTACATTAGGAGGGGGCGGCAACAGAAAGCCTCCTCCCCGGGAGGGAGGAGATCTGGAGGTGGGTCGTGCGTCGTGCAATCACGTCGTATCGCTGTTGCACCCTCCGTAGATGACGGTCTTTGACGTGAATGAACCGCGGCGGAGCCCTGGCCGGGAGATTCCTGAATCAAGTTCAGGACAGGACCTTCGCCTTGACTCGGGATGACAGTTAGAGGTTACTGGCTACGCAACGCAGTCGTTTGGCCCCTCTCCCTCCGGCGGGAGAGGGCTGGGGTGAGGGTGATTCCGCCGCTAGGTGGAATTCGAACGTTCACACAATAATTGGCGTGTCGGGTGGAGCAAGTCCCGCCCCTACGGCGTGCGGCCGTGCTAGCTCCCCGGCAACTCCACATCCGCAGACGCCGTAACGAAGCGCTCGAACACCTCGTTGCCGAGCAGGTGACCGTCCTCGCTCAGACGAATGCCGGGTTTATCGTCCACCAGCAGGCCCATTCCGGACAGCTCGTCGATCAGCGGGCCGAACGCATCGTGTAGTTCCAGACCAAACCGCGCCCGGAACTCGTCCGAGCGGATGCCTCGGGATAACCGCATGCCCATCATCATTGTGTCCGCCAGCTCCGTCGCCGGCGTGACTGGCTCAACGGAATCGAGCAGCCCGGCCGACGACAGCGCGTCCACCGGGTCTCCGTCAGGCAGTGCGCCGCCAAGTAGATCCACGTATCGCCGTGGCGACCTCAGTGCAGCGAACCGCCGTTCAGACCAGCTGCCCGCGGCACCATACCTGCCTCCCGCAGGGCCATAAAGATAAGAGTGCGCGCCCGGACCGACGCCCAGATACGGCGCGTTCAGCCAGTAGGCCAGGTTGTGGCGACTCTCCAGCCCGGGTGTCGACCAGTTGGATATCTCGTAATGATCGAAACCGGCGTCACCGAGAGCCGTCTCGGCGTACAGATACATGTCCGCCGCCAGGTCCGGGTCCGGCTCCTCCACCTCGCCGCTCTTCACCATCGCGTCGAGCGGGGTCTCGGGTTCAAGCGTCAGCGCGTAAAGCGACAGATGCTCCGGCCCCAGGGCGACCGTCTGGTCCAGCGTGTCACGCCACTGATCGACGGTCTGGGCGGACAGCCCGAACATCAGGTCAAGGTTGATGTTGTCAAAACCGGCGTCTCTGGCGGAACGGTACGCCCCGATAGCCGTGGCGGAGTCGTGGCGCCTGCTCAGCGACTTCAGCAACCCGTCATCCAGGCTCTGCACACCGATGCTCAGCCGATTGATCCCGGCCCCCAGATAGCGCGTCAGATCTCGTTTCGAGCAGTCACCAGGGTTCGACTCCAGCGTCACCTCGGCTCCCTCGGAGACGTCAAAAGCCTCAAAGATCGCGGCGCAGATTGCCTCGATGCCTTCTATGGGGACGTAGGACGGCGTGCCGCCGCCAAAGAAGATCGTGGAGACCGCGGGCCTGTCCAGCCGGTCGCCCCAGAACCGGATCTCCGTCTCAAGCGCCGTCAGGTAACCGGGGATCAACGCCTCGATACCGGCGTAGGTGTTGAAATCGCAGTAGTGGCACTTCGTCTCACAAAAAGGAATGTGGACGTACAGAGAAAGACCGGTCGGCCCGGTATCAGGACCGCCAGGTTGCGGCCCGGACGCCTCGGCGTGGCCTACGCGGATCCTGGAGTCCATAATCCAGAACCGCTGTCTTCCGGCTCGCCACCTGCACGATCGTGTCCGGCATGATCGTGACCAGCGTGCGGGTCCTCACCCGCCGCAGCGTCGGCCTGCTGCGCCTGCGCCATCGCGGCCTCGCTCGCCTCACGCGTCCAGCGCACCAGTTCGTCTAACTCCGGCGGCATCACGTTGTACTGCTCGGCGCCCTCAGGCATCTTCACGCCGCGGACCGACGACATGATGACGATAGCGGCCTCGGCATTGCCCAACTTCTCCTCTAGCGTATTCGACATCCCGTCATAGCGTGCTTCCGCGGCTTCTGTGTACTTCGCCTGGATCACGTCCGCCACCGTCTGGCTTGTAAGCCCGACCTGCGCGCAACGGGACCAGTCGACTATCTGCGAGAAAAGATCGTCGTTATCGAACGCCTCAAGCGTCGCTCCGGAATCCATTCGGCTCTTGATCATCGACCACGCCGGCTGGTTAACCTGGGCGACAAGGTTCAGCCCGAGGTCGCCGGAAACGGAGACGGCCTCGTGAAAGATTCGGTTCACCATCCCTGCCCGCGCCTCAAGTTGACCGAGGTTAGCGTCGATGGCGGCCCAGTAGTTTTTCAGCCGGCTGATGAAGCCCTCTGGAGCGCCCGGCAAGGGCGACACCATCGTGACCAGATACACCTTGCGTTTGCCGAGGGCCGGCGATGCATCGGGCTTTTCGATCCGTCCGAGTTCTTCAGGCGCCATTTAGTCTCATTCCCGGGGCTATTCCCCACTTTAACGGGGCCAGTTATTCAGGTCAGTTCGGGTCAGACAGAGAACAGGAAGTTGACCGTGTCGCCATCCTGCATCAGGTACTCGCGTCCTTCGGACCGCAGTAGCCCTCGCGTGCGCGCTTCTGCCTGACTGCCACATTCGAGGAGATCATCGTAAGCGACAACCTCTCCACGGATAAAGCCACGTTCGATGTCCGAGTGGATGCGTCCGGCCGCCACCGCCGCCGGCGTGTCCCGCTCAACGGTCCATGCGCGGACCTCGTCCTCGCCCACCGTCAGGAAGGAAATCAGGCCTAAAACGTCGTACGAAAGATTGATGATACGGGACAACCCGGCCTCCCCGGCCTCCATTGACTCCCGGAAATCCGCCTCTTCCTCCGCGTCCATCCCGGCGAGCTCCGCTTCAAGCGAGGCGCACACAGCGATCGCGCCGGAGCTCTTGCCGCCAACGGCCTCCGACGCCGCGGACGTGATCTGGTCGGAGTCCGGGATGTCGTCTTCGCCGATGTTTACGGCCACAAGGAAAGGCAGCGCGGATAACAGGAAGGTGTCGCGCACGGCGCCGCGTTCCTGATCCGTGAACTCTTTAGCCCGCAGGGGCGTGCCTTCTTCGAGCTTCGTCTGGAGGCCGCGGAGATTTTCGACATCGCTGTTGATCCGCGCCCGATCAGCCTGGCTCGCGCCCTTGATATCTTTCGTCAGCCGCTCGATCCGCCGATCAAGTAGGGCGATATCGGCAAACAGCAGATCGAAACCGATATCGTCCACATCACGCTTCCAGTCCGTGCCGCCTTTGACGTGTGGCACCGCAGCGTCCTCAAAAGCCCGCACCACTACCAGCACGGCGTCCACAGTTTGCAATTGAGTCAGCGCCTCACCTGCGAACATCCCGCCCTTCGGTCCGTCGTACTCGGTCGGTCCAGGCAGGTCCATGTACGTCACCTCGGCGGGAACGGTGCGCTGTGGCTTGTACAGAGCTGTCAGGAGGTTGAGCCGCTCGTCGGGGACGTGTGCGACCCCGATGTTGGCCCCTCGGCCGGCGGCAAAACCGGTCGCCGCGCGCCCGCGGGTGAGCGCGTTAAATAATGTTGTCTTGCCGCTGGCCGGCAGTCCGATAATCCCGATGCGCATTAAGCGTGTAATACCTCAAGGGCCAGGGCCGATGGCCCTGTTATCTGGGTTCGTTTTGATCGACCAGTCCCGGTCGCGCGGTCAGATTCCTAGGGATTGCGTGGTGCCTGATTTCCAGATATCGCTACCGAGGCCGGTCGTTGTCTGCATGCCGGAACGTGCTGTCCACGGTTTCCCCGGTCTTGCTTCCCGGTTCTTCCCGGCCTCTTTCCACTTGGCCCCGCAGCCGTTCCAACACCACCGCGCGCGGGGCCAGTACGAAGAACAACAGAAGCAGGCCGCCCGCCACGATCAGGTCGTCCATCCAGCCGACCACCGGTATGATGTCCGGCAACAGGTCGAGCGGCGATAGAACATACAGGATCGCGAGGATCGGGAGTAGCTTGATACGCACCCCGACACGGCGGTCCAGAAACAGCCCCCACGCCAGCCGGATGGCGGACAGGATGAGCGGGAAGTACCTGAGTAACGGGATTGCGCGCATGGGTGACGGTGGCGTGAAAACAGATCTCGCTGCCAGAGCATTGAGCAGCTTCCAGTTTATCTGACCTAGGCTCCAGATAAAAACGGCGGGTGCGCGCCAACGCCCTAGTCACCGACCAACGATCAATCCCCCCAATTTAGTCCGATTCCCAGAAATTCACACAGAGACCCCTCCTTTGATACGTGTACTTCACGGCGACGATGAATTCGGCATCGACGAAGCGGTGCGAGGGATTCGCGCCTCGTTAGGCGATGACGTGGCCGAGTCCAACACCGTCGAGTTTGAGGGGCGCAACTTCACGCCGGGTGAGGTTGAGGCGGCGGCCCGCACCGTGCCCTTCCTGGCGGCCCGCCGGCTCGTGCTGGTGCGCGGGTTATTGAGACGCCTAGACACAACCAGCGCCACCCGCGGACGAGGCGGCGCAGCGGCGGCACAGATGTCCACCTCGGGGTGGGACAAGTTCGGCGAGCTTCTGGCCGGATTGCCGGACTCGACGGAGCTGGTGTTCATCGACGCATTCCCGACCGGACCAAACGGCAAGCTGAAGGACAACGGCGGGGCGATTCGCGCCCTCAAATCGTCCGACGCCGTGGACATAACCGTGTTCACAACGCCGCGTGGAAGAGCAGTAGGGGACTGGATAAGAGGGCGCGTGATGTCGGAGGGAGTGCTGGCCTCTCCGTCCGCGATCGCTCGGCTCGCCGATCTTGTTGGGCCGAACCTGCGTCTTCTCGACCAGGAGATCCGCAAGCTATCCCTTTATGTGGGAGACCGGGCCATCCAGCCGGACGATGTCGAGCTCATGGTTGCGCCGGTCCGCGAGGCCAACATCTTCGCCGCCGTCGACGCTATCCTGGAGCGACGCCCCGGGATGGCCATGAAGGCCCTGTACCAGCTCCTTGATGACGGAGCGAGCGTGGGCTACATCCTGACGATGCTGACCCGCCAGACGCGCATGCTGATACTGGCCCGGCACCTCCGGGAGCGCGGCGTCGATGAGGGCGAGATTGGCAACCGGATAGGACTCAGAGCAGCGTTCGCGCTCCGCAAAACGCTGGAGCAGGCCGGTCGTTTCGACCACGAATACCTGGCCGAGGCGCACCGCAGCCTGGGCCAGGCGGACCTCAGTTACAAATCGGGACAGGTCCGAGACCGGGTCGCCCTTGAGATGGTCGTAGCCCAACTCTCCGGGTTGCGCTAGGCCAGTCCCTTCCCTTTTGCCTTCACCGGGTTCATCCCGGTGGCGACCCATCCCGGGGAAGTCCACGGCTTGAAGCGTCCGGTCTGCAGCTCAACGATTAACCCCGGAACGTCCTCGACCGTTCGCTCAAACTCCGTTGCGACATGGCCGATCCCCTCTATGGAATGGGTGTCGCTGTTGGAAAGCGTTGGCGTTCCGACCGCCACCAGCAGCAGCCGTGCAAACTCGTTCTGGATCTCCGTCGCCCGACCGTTGATCACCTCCGCGCCATCGACCACCCGCACGAACTCTCCCTTGATAGCGCGTTCCAGCGCCTGATCGTAACCGTTCGTTCCCGGGTCAACGCCAAAGGGCAGAGAGCGCCGGTACGGGTGTGCCATCAGCATGGCGCCGTTCACCCGGTCCACCTGCTCTCTCAGAAACGTCGGGCGGTGCATCCCGAAGATGTACTCGTTCAGCCCGAAGACCAGCGCGTGCCCGCCGTCGGTGTTGATTTCCACCCCTGCCAGGACCAGAATCCCGGCTTCGTCCGAGATTCGGTTGATCTCATCGTCCGGCCAGAATGTATCGTGATCGGTGAGCGCTATCGCATCCAGCCCATCCGCGCGTGCCTTGCGGGCCAGCTCGATCGCCGGGGCGGTGCTATCGTCGGAACGCTCACGGGTATGGCAGTGAAGGTCTATCAGCAAATCAAACCCGCGTGGGACATAAACTCGTAAAACCCTTCGGAGCGACGTTACCGGGGGAGGGGATCGACGAGTTGTGCAACCCGTCACCGGAGGACAAGGTAACGCCGAAACCGGCTCCGGGTACATAATTCTCCCGGGAATTCGCGTGCATCACGAGAGGTGAGAGCGTCCTTAGATTGAACTGGAACCCCGGCAAGTGGCTGGCGGCCTTCGGTGCCGTCGGGATAATCGCGCTCATCGCCTGCAACGGTGGAGGGGATGCCGAAGACGACGGCGTCTCACCGGAACTGGACGAGATGGCCAGTGCCGCCGGAGAGGTTGACGCGATACCGGACACGTCTGAGTCAGAGCCGACCGCCACGCCGGAACCCACAACACCGATCCCCTTCCCAACGTCCACCCCGGAACCCGTCAACACAAACGAGAACGTCCGTAACTACGCCCGGGCGCACTCGTATCTGAATCGTGGCGACTGGGTGCAGGCGGAGCGGCAGTTCACCGTCGTGATCGAGATTGAGCCCCAGTTCGCGCGTGGCTACGAGGGGCGTGCCAGCGCGCTGATAGCCCAGGGGAAGACCGCAGAGGCCGTAAGCGACCTGAACAGGGCGATCCAGCTCAAGCCCGACCTCGCATCGGCATACGCCGGGCGGGCCGTCGCCCACATGTCCCTGGGAAACATCCTGGAAGCCAACCTTGATGCCGTACAGGCCCGCCAGCTTGATCCAACCGACCCGAACTCCGTGATCGTGCTCGGACGACTCCTGAGCGCAGCCAGCCGACCAGCCGATGCGCTGGAGATGTTCAACGAGGGTGTGGAACTGGCCCCGGATGAGGGACCTGCTTACTGGTGGCGTGGCCGTTTCCTTTTCCAGATAGGCAGCTACGACCTCGCCTTAGCAGACCTCAATCTGGCCATCGAGCTATCGCCCGTCAGCGCACAGCCCTATCTGGATCGCGCCGTCATCTACATGGACGTATTTGAGGAATTCGACCTGGCACGGGCCGACATAGAGGAGGCGTACTCGCTGGCTGAGGAGCCGCGTGACAGGGAGGTCCAGGATCAGTCCGACGCCCTTATGGAGCGGCTGGAGCAAGCGGAAGCGGGCGCGAGTTAGATGCTTATCGGAACACGTCATGTCACGCTGACCGTATTGCTTATGTCGGCGGCGCTCCCGGCGTTACTTGGGACGGCGTGTGGATCGGACGGCTCGGAGCAGACCTCTGTTACGGGACGGGTTACCAACGTCGTCTCGGCGTCGGTCACCGTGGTATCCGAGCTTGATCTCGTGGATTCGACGGGCGTCATCTGGCGTTTTGGGGCGCGTGGGTTCGTCGGCATGACGCCGTCCCATCTTGAGGAGCACGGGGCGACAGGGGAACCTGTCACGATCGAGTACCTTGAAGAAGGCGGCCGGCTGATCATCACCCACGTCACTGACGGGTAGAACGTACCCTCACGGACGCTAACCGTCCGCAAGCACCGCTGCCAGCGCCTCTTCCAGCTCGTCCGCCGTCGTGAACGCCTCGAACTTGGCCGCGATCAGGCCGTCGCCATCGACGATGAAGGTCCAGGGCTCGGACGGCAGGTTCCACGGCTCCAACGTCGGCGCCTCGACCCCGAGCGCCGGATCGCCGCTCTCCCTCATCACGTCCGGGTTGTCGAACAGTTCGACATGGATAAACGCGGCATCGTCGACGTGGTTCCGACGGACCTGGTCGACCGTGGTTACCTGTGGACCGCACGTCTGTGTGGCGCACAATGCCGGCGTGCTAAAGGTCACCATTACCGGTTTTCTGGCCGCCAGTGCGTCGTCAAAACTGACGGCGTACAACTCCGGAATCGGATTGGCGTCGCTCGAGATCAGGGCCAGCTCTTCCGGCGTGGAGCCGGTTTTGCTGGCGACCACCGGGGCCGCTGAGCCGATAGCCGGAGTCGAAGAAACTTCCTTCACCAGTATCGCGGCTTCGGCCATTTGCGTGGTTCCGTCCGGGCCTGTAATGGTCGCGGTAAAGTCCCAGATACCGGCGCTGTCATACACAGCTTTAGTTGTGAAGATGCCGCTGCCGACAGGCCACTGCCTGAATGTCGCCTCGGGCGTCGTCTGGACCGAACCAGAATCGCGCTTTTCGTATCTGAGCGTCACCGCGCTTGATTCCAGATCCGCTTTCAAGCCGTTGGCACGCCGCAGGGCAAAGGGCAACCGGTTCTCGCCGACCGAGGAGTCCGAAGTGATCAGGAACAGGAATATGTCACCCACCCCCACCTGATCGTTCCCGGTGTCATCGTTCACGACGGGGTCGTGGTTCCCGCCCGAGCAGGCGATCAGCAACAGCGTCAGGAAGAGGGCGCCCGCCAGTAATACAGGGGCGCTTGAGGATCGTCGGAATCCTCGGGTCAGGTCATGCGTCAAACTATCGTCTCCGATTCAGGGGTTGATCGCTAGCTTGGATGCGGAAACGGCGATCTGGTATTCAGAGTACCGGGTAGAATACCGAGGAGTTAAACGTCGGCGCCCCCTGGCTGGACGCATCCCTGGTATCCGGAATCGGCCCGGCAAGCCCGGTCACGCGAAGGTCAGCATGCGGCGCGGGTTGTCCACGAGCATCCGGTCCACCAACTCCCGGCTGACCCCCCTCGCCAACATCTGCGGCACCACCCGGGCGATTATGTGGTCCCAGCCGTGCCCGCCGTACCGCTTCAACCGATGCTTTGAGCACACGTCATGGGCCAGCAGTATCTGGTCGATATGGCCTCCGTCGATGAGAAACTCGATCTGGTCCATCCGCTGGGCGTCGTTTGGCATATAAGAGTGTGGGGCCAGCGGGTAGAACGACGAGTCGTGCCCGAAGAGGTCAAAGTTCAGGAACGCACCGGTCTCTGCCACGCGCTTCAGGGCGTCCCGGCTGTAGATGGTCCGTTCTATGTGTCCCATGACCGTGTTGGAAAGATCACCGCCCCACTCGGCGATGGCCTCCAGTATCCGAAGCGGCAACTCTTCATCCCGCCCCGGATGGATCAGCACCGGCACCCCGGTTTGCGCCTGTGCGATAACCGCTGCTTGTACCGTCTTGCGTTCGGTCTCAGCCCACGGCGCAGACACCCCGACCTCGCCGATGATGCCGGTGCGGATATCGGTGCCGTCCACGCCGACCTGGACATCCTGGATGATCGATTCAGCGATCTCCTCTGCGGTCGCGGCCTCGAACTCCGCCGGGTGGGTCGAGCCGATATAGTGCCCGCCGCCCATCACGACGTTCAGCCCGGTCGCACGGCTGATGCGTTCAAGGGCCAGCGGATCGCGACCAAGGCCGTTGCTCGTCACGTCAACCAGCGTCCGCCCTCCGGCGTCAAAATAGTCCGTGGCCTCGGCGATTGCGACGTCCTCGTCGAGCAACATCAGGTTGTCCGCCGAACTATTCCAGTTGTGCCGGATCCAGCCGAGATTCGCGAGCGAGAGCTTCTCCTCCGCCATCCCGGCCTCGTCGGGATTGTTCGGCTGCTGAAACACCACTCGGAAGTCGATTAGAAGGTGCTCGTGCGTGATCGTCGGACCAAGGGTTTCCGGCTTGATAGGGCCGAGCACTGTCTGGACTTTTCCTGAGATAGGGGACCTTGTCACGCGATTTCGCTCCCTGCGTTTCCGGGTGTTTTCCGGGCTGGTTTTTGGACTCCGCAGATCAGGTCAGGCACATCCAGAATTGATGTCCTGCTACATTGAACGCACGCGAAAGCCCGGGCGGTATGACATGGCCGGGACCGGCATGAAGGTGGACGAGTTTAACTCCCGTTCGCGGCTGACACTGAAAAACAACAGGTTGATTCCGGCCCAGACATCCTCCGGACAGGGTTCATTTTGACGAACTCAACCCATAAAGGTGAACGCGTAGGCATCGGCCTGCTCGGCTGCGGTACGATGGGCGGCGAGATCGCCCTGGCCGTTGCGAGCAGGGCGATTGAAAACGCGCGCGTCGTCGCCCTGTTTGACGAGTATGCTGAGCGGGCGTCCCGGCTGGCCGAGACACTGGAACCGACGCCAGCTGTTTACCGGACTATGGACGATCTCTTGACCGATCAGGACGTGTCGATCGTCGTCGAGTGCGCTGCGCCCGCCGCGGTCGCCGCCCATGCGACCGCGGTGCTGTCTGAGGGCAGATCCCTTCTCACGCTCAGCTCCGGCGCACTTGCCGATACGGGGTTGTTTGAGAGCATGATCCGTATCGCTGCCGAAAACCGGTGTGACATCCTCATTCCATCGGGCGCACTTGGAGGAATCGACGCGATCCGCTCGGTCCGTGACTTGCTTCAGAGCGTCACACTGACTTCCACCAAACCACCCGCTGCATTCTCCGGGGCGCCCGGATTTGCTAAGTGGGAGGGCGTGGGTATAGCGGAGGCCACGGTTTTGTACGAGGGGCCGGCCGGTGATGCCGTGGCGCTGTTTCCTGCAAACGTCAACGTCGCAGCGACCTTGAGCGTCGCCGGAATAGGCCCGCGAAAGACGGTCATGAAGGTCGTTGCCGATCCCGCCTCTCCCGGTAACGTCCACGAGATCAGCGCCAGTGGAGAGTTCGGCGAGTTCACGTTTCGACTGGTCAACCGGCCGCATATTCGCAACCCGCGCACCAGCCATATGGCGGTGCTGTCGGCGATCGAAACGCTCCGCACATACTGCGATCGCGGACCTCGGATCGGAACCTGAGCGCGGCTCGCGTGGCGCCAGAACCAGGATTTGACCTTCTGACGGCACTCCCGCGCTTCGCACCGGAAGTGCGACTGCACCCGGACGACCCACACAGACCATCGTCCGTAGAGTGGTACCTGAAACGGACGCGGCTCCGCCTCCGGCGCGGGTTGTTGTGCAGAGACGAAGAGTTGCTCCCGCTCGGGCGAGTAACCTCTGAGAAACTGGGTGAATTGACGAACCGTTCAGACGATCCGGAGTCGTTGTATCTGGGCATCCCCCGGGGAGCGCATCGGCGAGACACGAGGCGGGGATTCCGGCCCGTCGGGGGAATGCTCAGCGCACCCTGTTATGTGAACGCCAGGGCCGCACCGGACGACTCAAGCGCGTTCGATTTACAGTACTGGTTCTTCTACCCGTTTAACGGTCGTGAAGGCCGGCACATCCCACATGAGGGTGACTGGGAACACATCACGGTTCGAGTCACGAACAGCGCTGATCCGCGGCTGCTTCGTACGTATATCTCGGCACATGGACAGGAGAACGGCGGCTGGGCATCGCCGGATGGCGAAGAGAGCCGCGGCCGAATCCTCCGGCTCAACTCGACCGGCAACCCGATCATCTACTCAGCCCTTGGAAGCCACGCCAGCTATACGGCTCCGGGTGTCCAAAAGCAGGGGTGGCCGAAGGCGGGAGACAGAACGTCGGACGGGGGGCCGGTATGGAACACAGCCGACGACCTGGTGCTGTCGGAGGTGAATGGCCAACCGCCGGACGGGAATTGCAGCACCCATCCCTGGCTGCGTTTTCAGGGACGCTGGGGAGCGATACGCGGTCTGGCCAGGCCCTTCGCGTCAAGCGGACCCATCGGCCCGTCACACCAGTCGCCCTGGACCGGGGAGCCTCCACCAGGCCTGAGCTAACGTAAAAAAACGGCGGGCGCTGCGCAACACAGGCACAGCAACCCGCCGCTCAAATTCTTATCCCGGGAACAGGTCGGTCCCAACAACGGCCCGACCGAGCCCAGAAGGGCCTAACGACCGAGTATTCCTACCGCCGTGGTCTCCGCATCGCAGTACCAGAGCTTTCCGGCGGAGTCGATCGTCAGGCCGTGGACCTCCGTCGGCCACGGGACCCGGATGTAGTTGAGGACACGGCCGTCGGAAACATCCAGCAGGGACACGACGCCCGATGCGGTGTCGGCCGACCACAGGTTTCCGTCTTCATCAAACGCGATGCCGTGGACGCGAAGGCCGGGGGCCTTGATCTCGTGCAGAACCGAACCGTCACTCGGGTCGACCTGATAGATCATCTGTGAAGGGGGAACTGCGACCCACAGCTTGTCGTCGCGCCACTCTAGGCCGTGCGCTCCGGAGTCACGAGCGGGCGCGCCCGGGGGGGAAAAGGCGACCTGTCCGACCCCTGGCGTCGGGAGCTCCTGGACGGTCTTGCCCGTCTCCATGTCGATCTTGTGGATCGTCAGGCCGAAGGTCGAGGACACCCAGACGTGACCATCGCCGATGGTGATCCCGCTGGCGTGTTCCGTCGTGGTCTGGAACGACATGATCTCTTCGCCGGAATCCCAGTCAAGTTTGTAGACCTTGTCGTTCCTCTGGTCGATGTACCAGAGGCCGTCCTCGGCCGCCTGCAACCCGTTTGGCTGCGGTCCCGGGCTCTTTGATCGCTCGTATACGGTGGCGATATTGACCGTCATTGCCGGGACCTTTCTCATTAAATGTTGCTGAATAAATTGAAGCTGCGTTCGCCCGCCTTCAGCCCTGCCGGGTATGCGGCTCCGGGTGGATTGTATTCATCGATCAGATCCATGCAACCAGAAGCACGCAACCGGGGCCCGTATCCAGATACGCGCTCTCTATGGACCACCTGCCGGACCGGTCGTAAACTGGCGCTAGTTGAACGGCAACCGCAATCTCGCAAACCCATGTCGCACCGGAGAGTCTTCTAAATGACGACACAGACCATCACCGGAGAACAGATCGAAAACCTCCGGCAAACCGCCGGGGAGCATCTGTTCATGCACGCCATGCAGACCGCTGACTGGAGAGACGGCGCCCTCAAGATATTCGTGAAGGGCGAGGGCGTGTGGGTGACCGACATCAACGGCAATCGCCTTCTCGATGGCATGGCGGGCCTCTGGTACAAATCGGCCGGGTATGGCCGTACGGAGATCGCCGACGCGGCTTACGCGCAGATGATAGCGATCGATTCGCCGCCCGCCGGTTCCGCCGTTCCATCCACCATCGAGTTGTCCGGAGTGGTTAGCGAACTCTACCCGGACCCCAACGCCCGGATGTTCTTCGTCAGCGGTGGTTCGGAGGCAGTCGAGACGGCCGTCAAGATGGCCAAGAAGTACCGCATCCTCACCGGCAAGCAGGGCGCCTACAAGGTCATCTCACGGCGCTACTCATATCACGGCGGAACGGCGATGGCCGTCAGCCTTGGCGGGAGCCCGGCGGCCGACACCATGGGGCCGACGATGCCGGGGACGTACCACGTCACCAACTACAACAGCTACCGGCCGACCTACCACCAGAACCCGGTGGATGAGGCCATCGCCGTCGCAAACGAGTTCGAGACCGTCATCAAGCACCAGGGACCGGACACCGTCGCCGCGATCATCGCCGAGCCGGTGTCCGCCGCCAGCGGAATCCACATCCCGCCGCCGGAGTACTGGCACCGCCTGCGTGAGATCGCGGACACGTACGACATCGTGTTGATCGCCGACGAGGTCATCAACGGCTTCGGCCGACTGGGAACCTGGTTCGGCACGGAACGGTTTGGCATCAAGCCGGACGTCACGACCGTAGCCAAGGCGATCACGAGCGGCTACCTTCCTCTGGGCGCAGCGATCGCCACCAAGAAGATAGCCGACACTTTCATCGGTGACGACAGCCGGACGTTTAAGCACCTGATCACCTTCGGCGGCCACCCGGTATCTAGCGCAGCCGCCCTGAAGAACCTTGAGATCTTCAAGCGGGAAGACCTGGTTGGAAACTCCGACCGGTTGGGCATGTACCTGTACGAGCAGTTGCAGAAGCTGTACGAGCACCCCTCGGTTGGGGACGTCCGTGGTGGCATGGGGTTGATCGCTGCGGTTGAACTCGTCGGCGATCGGGAGAACAAGACGCCGTTCCCGGCGAGCGCGGGACTGGCGAAGAAGCTCCCCCCTGCTATGTACGAGCGCAATCTCGTCAGCTTCCGGGCGGGCGACCTCATCAGCATCTGCCCGCCGTTGTCGATCGATAAGGACGAGATCGACTTCATGGTTAACGTCATCGACGAGGCTCTCACGGAAGTCGAGAAAGACCTCGGGCTGGCCTGATCGACGGACTCGTCTGAGAGCGCTTTGAGCGTTCTCGGCGAGCCCCCTGGATCGAGACAAGAAGGGCCGGTTGGACAAACCGGCCCTTCGTTTTACACGGGATTCGAGTCCGGTGGTTCCTGGCGCCGAGAAACGACTCTTGTGAGACCGGACCGGAGCTAACACACTATTTGATGGAAACGGATAGCACGACGGCCAACACGGCGCCTACGGGCCCGCTGCGCTCGCTCCGCAACAGCACTTTCCGCTGGTTATGGGCCGCCGGTTTGATGATTGGCTTCGGTAACTGGATGCAGCGGCTGACCATTAGCTGGCTCGTCCTGGATCAGACCGGTTCCGTCTTCCTTACGGCCGTGTCTTTCGCTATAAGAAGCGCCCCGAATCTGGTGTTCGGCCCGTTTGGCGGAGCGATCGCTGATCGATATCCCCGGCGTAAGGTCCTGATAATTACTGCCGGCGTGAAGGTTTTCGTCGCGCTGGGCTTGTGGGCCCTAGCGTTTCAGGCGGACACGCTCATCTGGGTGGTCATGGTGCTCATAGGGTTGGCGGGGGTGACCGCATCATTCGAGTTGCCTTCATCGCAGGCACTCGCTGTTGACGTGGTGGGGAAGCGAAACGCTGCGAACGGCGTGGCGATGCTTTCTGTAGCTACACGAGCTGTTGGCGCGGCCGGAGCATTGACCGGTGGACTCCTCATCGCATCTCTTGGCCCGGGCGCGGTTTTCTTCCTCGGGGCCCTGGCGTTCGCTGCAGGCGGGTATGCCGTGAGCCGGGTGGTAGTGGCACAGCCAGGTCTGTCTCTGGAACGCCCATCACTCAGGATCGGGAAATTATTTGGCAGCACATATGGCGGGATCAAGATCCTGCTCGGAATTCCGGTCGTGGCCACGTTGCTGGGGTTCGCCATGGTCGTGGAAATCCTCGGCTTCACTTATCAGTCGGTCATGCCATCGCTGGCAAAAGACGTGCTCGGCGTTGGCTCCGTCGGACTCGGCGCGTTGACGGCGATGGCGGCGATCGGCGGCTTGGCCGGCTCAGTGCTCATCACGGCCATCTCAGACTATGACCGCAAAGGTCTTCTCGCCGTCGGCATCATCTTTCTCTACGGGGGCGGGCTGATAGCGCTGGGTGTATCTGAGATATTCCCGTTGTCGCTGTTGATCGTCACCGTCGTTGGAACCATGGCTTCATCATTCGACGCGTTGCAGTGGACCATGCTCATGGAAAACGTCCCGGACGATATGCGTGGCCGGGCCATGGGAGGCTGGATATTTGCGATCGGTTTTGGCTGGGCTGGGAGCCTCGAACTGGGCATCATCGCGGAGGTGTATTCCGTAGGTTGGGCGCTTAGCGTGAACGGAATCGGCCTGTTTGCGCTTGGTGTTATGGCGTTGATGTTTGCCAGCAGATTGCGGCGAGCCTGACCGACGTTTCGTCGGACGGCTATGCGCTTGGTCATGACCACTGATATACTTCGCCGAAATCCGAGGGGTGCACGATGGCCACCCCTGTAAAACGACGTTACAAATGCGGCTCGCAGGGTCGCGCAACGCCAAGTTGGGACGGTATGGACGGCCCAACGCCGGGTTGAGGTGATCCGCACTTCTTACACCGGTTGAGCTACGAGGAGCCGAGGATGGTCGACTCGCCCGAAATTGGCCGCGAGGGCAACGAGAACTACTCAGACAGTTCGGCCGCGGACACAGATGGATTTGGTCCGAGTACGGTTCAAGATGACATAATCCTTGAACTGAAGAACCTCAGGACTTATTTCCAGACAAGCTATGGAACCGTGAAGGCCGTAGACGGCGTTTCCTACCACGTGAGGCGTGGCGAGACCCTCGGGGTGGTGGGTGAATCGGGTTCGGGCAAGTCGGTGACGGCTCTCTCAATCATGAGGCTCATCCCATCTCCGCCAGGATACATCGTTGGTGGAGAGGTGATCCTGGACGGCGAAAACGTCCTTGACCTTTCGGACGCTGCAATGGCCAAAATCCGGGGCTCGAAGGTCGGAATGATTCTTCAGGACCCGATGACGGCGCTCAACCCTGTGTTCAATATCGAGAACCAGGTCGGTGAGGCTATCCGGATTCACCAGGGTGTGAAAGGCCAGACCCTGGCAGACAGAATCATCCACTCCCTCCGGCAGGTGAGAATCCCGGCGGCAGAGAACCGGATGAAAGACTTCCCGCACCAACTCTCCGGCGGAATGCGCCAGCGGGTTGTGGGCGCCATCAGTATTTCTTGCGCCCCCATCGTCCTGATTGCGGACGAGCCGACGACGGCGCTGGACGTGACGATTCAGGCCGGTTATCTGCGCCTCCTCAAGGAGATTCAGGCGGAGACAGGCGTCGGCATCATCTTCATCACGCACGACTTCGGCATCGTCGCCAAGATGTGTGACCGTGTTGCGGTGATGTACGCTGGACGGATCGTCGAGACGGGCGATGTCAGGCAGATCTTCAACGAGCCAGCACACCCGTACTCCGAGGCGTTGCTGGCATCTGTGCCGAAACTTGAAGAACGAACTCAGCGGCTGTATTCGATCGAAGGCCAGCCGCCACCCCTCTTCGACCTGCCCCCAGGCTGCCCGTTCGCCCCGCGTTGCGAGTTCGTGCAGGACGTTTGTCGCGAGGCTTTCCCCGTTGTTTCCACACTGGGAGAAGATCACACGGCAAGCTGCTGGAAGATCATGGACTACGACATGTCCAAAGCGGATCCGGACGAACTGGCTGCGGCTCAGTCAGTCAGCGTGGTCGCTGCGGAAGAAGAACCTGAAGTGGCCGAAGTGGTAGCCGACTAGCGCAACCTTCAAAAAGGCGCGCCGGTGCTCGGTGAGCCCTGACGGCTGACGTTACTAACCCTTTTACGGATACAGGATGCGATGACGACAATCCAGGAACAGATTCAGCAACAAGAGGGACTCCGCTCGCTCGACGAAAACGCTGAAGTAATTCTTGAAACCAGAGGCCTGTCCAAGCACTTCGAACTGGCCGGTGGTTTCCTGGGATTTGGCAACAAGCCCCTCCTCAAGGCGGTAGACGGTATTGATGTCGTCGTACGCGCCGGTGAGACCGTTGGACTTGTTGGCGAGTCCGGGTGTGGCAAGAGCACGACGGCAAAACTGCTGCTCGGACTTGAGAAGCCGACCGCTGGTCAGATCTTCTTCAAAGGAGAAGATTTCACCAAGATGAGCCGGGCGGCAAAACGGGACTACCGCAAAAACGTACAGGCGGTATTCCAGGACCCGTGGTCCTCGCTAAACCCTCGTATGCGGGTTCGGGCCATCGTCTCGGAACCTCTCCAGATCGCCACAAATATGACCAAAAGGGAGATCAACACACGGGTCGATGAGGTGCTTGAAGAGGTTGGGCTGAACCCTTATCAGGCAAATCTTTTCCCGCACGAGTTCTCCGGCGGGCAGAGGCAGCGCATCGGCGTCGCGCGCGCGCTCGCCCTAAACCCTGAGGTGATGATCCTGGACGAGCCGGTGTCGGCACTGGACGTATCGATTCGGGCGCAGATCTTGAACCTGCTGGTGGACCTTCAGAAAGAGCACAACCTCGCCTACCTGATGATCGCCCACAACCTGGCGACGGTCCGGTACATGTGCCATACCACGGCAGTGATGTACCTGGGCAGCATCAAAGAGATCGGCGATTCTGAGCCGATCTTCTCTAACCCGCTACACCCGTACACACAGGCGTTGATCTCGGCTGCTCTGCCGTCCCACCCGGACATTCAGCGTGAAGAGATCATCCTCCCGGGTGAGGTACCGTCCCCGGTGAACCCCCCGGACGGTTGCACGTTCAACCCGCGATGCCCGGTGAAGATCGGCGACGTGTGTGAACAGTGGGAGCCAGGACTTACGGAAGAAGAGAGCCGGCACTGGGCTTCCTGCCACCTGTACGGTGACGCGCGAGAGCGCTTCGACGCCGGTGAATCGGTGATTACGCCCGTTGCGGGAGACGACGAGTAGCCCTTACGGGAAAAGAGCGTAATGAAAAGGCCGCAGCACCGACGCTGCGGCCTTTTCGCGCCATGCGTTTGAGAGTTTCCCGGGATCCGAATTCACCCGGGGAACTGGGGCCTGGGCCCGGGGAAACGTGGGCGCTACGGCCAGACGGCGTCGACCGTAACCCCATGGCACCACCCGGACCGCGGAGGAAGGCGCGATTCGGAAAGCGCAACGCCGGCAAAGGTGCACCGCCGGCATGCGGAATAATGAGGAATCTGGTTCCCGGACTAGGATTCGAACCTAGGTTTGAGGATTCAAAGTCCCCTGTCCTACCACTGAACGATCCGGGAACGGAGGCTGTGGATTCTAAAACTCCACGTCTTTGAATTATATCCGGCGTTAGCGCCGATCCCCGTGATCTCTCCGCGTGTTTCCCCTGGGCCCCCATGTTCGGGCTATCCAAACAGCGGACCGCGTGGCGCCCCGATCTCATGCCCCTCAACTAGCAATTAACTTCATATTGGTTCGCGGGCGGGGAAGGCGATCAGACCAATCAGCGATTCTCAACCGAAGCCGTGACCATTGACGGGATCATTAATGACAGTCGGTCTTGAGCGGCAATCTGAACGGCATAGAGGGATCACCGGGCTGGAGACAGCCATCATCGTGATCGCGTTCGTCGTGGTTGCGTCTGCGTTCGCATTCACCGTTCTGTCCACGGGCGTGTTTTCGGCCGAGCGCAGCAAAGACACCGTTTACGCCGGGTTGTCTGAAGTACGAAGCTCGCTCGCCACGCGCGGCAGCTTCGTAGCGTTCTTCGGGAAGGTGTCTTCCACCCAGACCCGTACAAATTCAGTTTCGTTGTCTCCTCGGCCGTCGGCAGTAGCGATCCCATCGATCTTACGCCGCCGTATTCGGTCGACGACACCGGCACCGACCCGGACGTCGTCGCCGGGGCCGCGTACAGGTTGGCCCTCAACTACTCGGACGAGAACAACTTCCTTTCCGACATTCCGTGGACCGTGGGTTTTGTCGGGAACAGCAACTCGGACAACCTGCTCGACAACGATGAAAAGGCTGAGATCGCCGGATGGATTCTTGACCGGAACACGCAGACGGTTATCGGCTCTAATGACTCTGTTGCGCAAGTGGATGGCTCCGGTTATGGCAGTGGAGCCGATGGCATGACGAGCTCGGATACCGTGCTCACCATAAGCGACAGATTCACGCTGGAAGTGGCCGCCGAAGGTGGCGCAGTACTGGCCGTTGAACGTCGGTTGCCGGACGCGTTTAAGGACGTGATGACTCTCAAGTAACCGGCCATCACATAGTAAAGTAGATCTGGATTGGGGAGCACAGCGAAGGGGTGGCATAAATACCGCCCCTTCTGGCGTCTCTGGCCCGAGGCTGTCCGGTTTTACAGGCCCAAAATTGCGGTCAGATCGGCCAGAATCCGGTCAACGGATCCGGTGTCCGCCGCCTCGGCGTACATCCGCAGAAGCGGCTCCGTGCCTGACATCCGGACTATCGCCCAGCCTCCGCTATCGAGGAAAAACTTCACGCCGTCCATGCGGTCCGAACGCTCGATGTCGAAACCACCGAGCGACCCCGGTTCTGCGGTATCGATCAGGCGCTGAAGCTCGGTCCGTCGATCCTCATGGAAATTCACGTCGATCCGGCGATAACTGTGCGGGCCTGTGACCGAGAACAGCTCCGACAGCAGCTCAGAGGGATGCTTCCCGGAGAGCACCATGGCCTCAAGAAACACGAGGCCGCTCAGCAACCCGTCACGCTCCGGAACATGACCCCGGAAAGCGTATCCACCGCTCTCCTCGCCGCCGATAACGGCGTCCGCTTCCAGCATATTTGGGCCAACATATTTGAAACCGACTGCGGTCCTCGGTGTTTCCACGTCGTAAGCCCGTCCAAGTTTGTCCACCATCGAGCTCATGGTGATCGTGGAGACAACAGGGCCGCGCTGAGCCCGGCGCTCCAGTAAATGGTGCGCGAGGAGCGAGAAACCCTCCAGGGTGGAAATGTACCGGCCGTTCTCGGCCACGAGCCCAACGCGATCGGCATCGCCGTCAAATGCGATCCCCGCATCGGCCCCGGTCTCCCTCACGGCGGCCTGCAGCGCTCCCAGATTGGCCTCTATCGGCTCCGGCTGTGCAAAGCCCGGGAACGCCGGGTTGGGCTCTCCATGGATCTCTATGAGCTCCAGATTTCCCCCGGAAAGAAGCCGCGGGAATAATCCGCAGCCTGACCCGTACATCGAATCGACCACTATTTTCAGGCGGGCCCCTTTTATCGGCTCGATGTCCACCACGTGCTCAAGCTGTTCGAGGTAGGGCCCAACCGGATCGAACCGCTCCAGCAACCCCGTCGTCTCCGCCTCGTCGAGGGCAAGCGACCGCAGCGAAACCTCGCCGGACTCGATCCGATCGATCTCCGCCTCTATCCGGGCCACCATGTCGGGCGGCGCACTGCCACCCCGGCCTGACTTCACCTTGAAACCGTTGTACGACCCGGCGTTGTGGCTAGCCGTGATCATCACTCCGGCGCCGGCCTTGTGGTCGATCACCGAGAAGCTTGTGGCGGGGGTCGGCGCCGGCCTTGTCGCAAGCAAGCATCGGATGCCGTTACCGGTGAGAACCTCGGCCGTCGCTATCGCGAACCGCTCCGACGCGAAACGCGTGTCCCAAGCGATCACCGCTCCGGCGTTCGCCGAGCCGGATTCCAGCATCTCCCCGGCCAGTCCATGCGCCGCGATTCGGACGTTCTTGAACGTAAACCCGTCCGCGATGATCGCTCGCCATCCGTCGGTGCCGAACTTGATTTCTGAGGGCATTGGGGCTCCTGTAGCGGGCTTTAACATCCCAACGAAAAGGGGCGTACCTCCTGAGAAGGTACGCCCCTAACGTTATTCCATGTCGGCCCGTCGCGTACGACTAGGCGATTGCCGCTTTCAGTGCGTCGACTTTATCGAGTCGTTCCCAGGGCAGGTCCAGGTCGTCGCGGCCGAAGTGGCCGTACGCTGCCGTCTGCCTGAATATCGGCCGTCGCAGCCCGAGCGCATCGATGATCGCCCGCGGGCGCAGGTCAAAATGTTCGTCGATCAGTTCAACGATACGGGCGTTGTCCACCACGCCGGTGCCATAAGTCTCGACTGATATCGAGATCGGGTGTGCTACGCCGATAGCGTACGACACCTGGACCTCCAGACGGTCCGCGAGACCCGCAGCTACAAGGTTCTTGGCGACCCAGCGCGCGGCGTACGCGGCGGACCGGTCCACCTTCGTCGGGTCTTTGCCGGAGAACGCGCCTCCGCCGTGACGGGCGCTTCCGCCGTATGTGTCCACGATTATCTTGCGTCCGGTCAGACCAGCATCTGCGGCCGGTCCGCCGAGTACGAAGCGGCCGGACGGGTTAACAAAGTACTTGGTGTCATTGTCCAGCAGGTGCGGCGGGATCACGCCGTTGGCCAGCGCGATCAGATCCTGTTCGATGGTCGGTTGCAAAACGTCCGGACTGTGCTGCGTGCTCATCAGAACGGTGTGCACGCGCTTGGGCGTGTTGTCGGCGTTGTACTCCACCGTCACCTGGGATTTACCGTCGGGGCGGAGGTAGGGAAGGTGGTTCGATTTGCGCTCGGAGGCCATCTGTCGGGTGATGCGATGCGCCAGCGCGATCGGCAGCGGCATGAGCTCCTGGGTTTCCCGCGCCGCGTATCCGATCATCATCCCCTGGTCGCCGGCGCCGACCTCACTTGCGCCTGTTTCGCCGCGCACTTCCAGTGCCGTGTCCACGCCGCCCTTGATGTCAGGCGACTGCTCTTTGATCGACACCATCACACCGGCGGATTCGGCATCGAACCCATAGTCGGATGAGGTGTATCCGACGTCACGTATGACGTCCCGTGCGACCGCAGCGATATCCACGTACGCGGTGGTCGTGATCTCGCCGAACACGAACATCACGCCCGTTGTGCAGGACGTTTCGCAGGCGACCCGCGCGTTGGGATCCTGGGCGAAGATGGCGTCCAGGACACCGTCGGAGACTTGATCACAAAGCTTATCCGGGTGCCCTTCCGTCACAGATTCGGATGTAACCAGGTAGGTGCTAGGAGCCATTCATCTGTCCTTTATGTTCTTGGGGCATGGTCTCGGGGCATTTACCGGGATTTGCCGGGCAGCGATATTGCCACCGGCACTCCCCGCTGCCTCAAAGTTACGTTACTAGAATCTCGGGAGCCTGGCTGGTTTATTTCCGGCGAACCGTCTCGCCCATGGCCGATGCCAGCCGGACACCGGAAGCGTCCATCAGCCCGGCCGATAGGAGCCAACCGCCCGGCGTCTCTTCAATCTCCCTCGCCGTCACAAGTAACGGCTCTCCCGGCCGGTACCGGTCTGCGGAACTCCACCGTGGAGACGCAGCAACGCCTCATCGCCAGAGTAGCGCCTGATGTTGGCTATCACCTCATACAGGAGCGATGAAGATAACGCCGCCGTGAACTATACCGGGATAGCCCTCGTGTTGGTCCAGTGGCGTGAATTCGGAGTGCAGCTCTTGCCCGTCGAACTCGAGCTCAAGATGCAGTCCCGTCGGGTTTTCCGACCCACATCGATAGCAGTGAGGGTATGGTGCCGGGGTAGGGCTTCGATGCGTTTCTTCTGCCATCTCGCCAGTCATCTTAGTCACCAGATCGTTCGTGGTCCCGCGGCTTTGGCGATGCGGACGGCTGCGACCGGGTTATTTCGAACCGCGACCGTCTCCTGATTCCTAATCGCCCCGCGACCAATACGCGAACCGGAATACCTTGTGTGCCCGGGTCTAGGCGGTGCCCATCTCCCAGCTCGCCAGGTACTCGGTCTGCTCTTCGGTCAGCGTGTCGATCGGCATCCCGATGGACGTCAGCTTGATCCGTGCGATCTCGGCGTCTAGGTCTTTCGGAAGGTTGTGCACGTCCGGCGACAGGGTGTCCCGGTTGGCGATGATGTACTCGGCAGCAAGCGCCTGATTGGCGAAGCTCATGTCCATCACGCTTGAGGGGTGGCCCTCCGCTGCGCCCAGGTTCACCAGCCGGCCCTCTGCAAGGAGATTGATCCGGCGACCGTCTTCCAGGGTGTACTCCTCGACAAAGGTCCGGACCTGGCGTTTCGTCTCGGACCGCT
>PCAM01000023.1 GCA_002730555.1 Chloroflexota bacterium | reverse complement strand
GGCGCTAACGTTATCGCTGGTGAAGCCTACTGGGCATACACCACGGCAGCACAGGTGATCGTCCCGTAGCCAGAAACCCTTAACCGGGAATCAGACGCACCCCCCTTCCCTTTATTGGGGAGGGGGGTGTGTGTTTATCTGGGGGGTGCGTAAACTATTTGAGTTAACGCAGCGGCCCAGGAGGAATCATGAAGCGCAGAGTTGTCTTGACATTGTTGCTGGCGGTCATGCTCGTTGGTGTGATTGCGGTGAGTTCAAAATCTGCGGATGCTCAGGGATTTCCCAGTCTGGCGTTCACCCTCTACCAGGGCTCTGTAACCGTTGCCGGGCAGCCGGCGGAGGACGGTCTTGAGATCCGGGCCAGGATCGTGGGCGCAGATGAAGGGGTGAGCGTCGTCACGACGAAGAACGGTCGTTACATTGCTTTACAGGTCGGCCCGGCTTCTGGCGTCGATGGCAACGACGTGGAGTTCATCCTTGAGAACCAGATCGTGTCGTCGACCAAAGACACTTATTTGTTGCCCGACTGCGGCCCGGACCCGTGTCCGGCATCGCGAGTGTTTGACCTGGTGTTCTCAACCGCGCCCGTGGCGCCGACTCCGGTCCCGAGCCTGCCGGCACGCTACTCCGGGTTCGTACAGGCGGGTGACGTAGCGCCGCCAGATTCGACACTGCTGACGGTGCGTATAGGATCTTCGTACGAAGTCACGGGGGGGAATCTTTCCGCCGGTGACTTCTCTATCATCGTAGATCCCGCAGACGCCTCACTCACGGGTGTCCCGATCGAGTTTTACTTAGCCGGCATGAAGGCGGCCCAGACGGTGCCGTACCAGCCCGGCGCGATCGTAGAGAACGTAATTTTGACGTTCGGTGCCCTGCCGACGCCAACGCCGGCGCCCGTTCCAACGGCGGTGCCGACGGCCGTTCCAACGGCGGTGCCGACTCCGGAGCCGACGGCGACGCCCGTCCCCCAGGCAACACCGGAGCCGACACGCACGCCGACACCAGTGCCAACAAGCACGCCAGCCCCGACCGCGACAGCAACTCCCACCCCGATCCCGATACCGGCCACCGCGACTTCGGTACCGGAAACGACTCCGGTGCCGGAAACGACTTCGGTGCCGGAAACAACGTCGACGCCCGAAGCGAAGGAAGACGAGGGCGGTGGCGGGTTGTGCAGCGCCAACCCCGGCGGACCAGCATCGGCAAGTCAGATCGGGTTATTGCTGGCGCCGATCGCGTTAGCGTTGTGGGTTGGAATCAGGCGTCGAAGCGCGGCGGCGGCGGTAGACCGGGCGGGTTAGCCCCGGCGCCGGGGCTTAACGAGAGAACGGGAAGTCCCGGCCGATAGTGATCGATCCTCAGAGGTTCGGACTGAGTTGTATTTGTCGCGCCTCGCCGCGCACCTGGCGCTTGACGACAAGGTTGAGCCGGTATCAAGACGCTGGACGCGTGTTCGAACGGGTTCGCCCGAACCCAAGCCGGCACGAGTCAACTAACGGTCAAGCGGAGGCTTAATCGTCACCCTGCGGCCGGAGTAGCACAACGCGTTGCGCATCTCCGAGATTGCCGCGGGTGATAGTCACCCGTGCAACAGGTTCCGGCTTGGCCAGGCCGATCTCCGATACAAAAGGATCAAGGGCGCTGAAATCGGATCCGTCGGACGGGACACCTGCGTGGATCGGAATGATGACCCGAGGTTCCAGTGCCCGGGTCACGGCGGCTGCTTGATCCGCTGAAATCGCCTGATCGGCCCCCCCGGCGGGCGTGATCAATACATCTACGCGACCGATCAACTGTGCGGCCTGAGCCGGAAGCGGCCCGTTCAGCCCGCCGAGATTGCAGACCGTGATCATCTCCGCATCCAGAGCGTAAACGGTGTTGAGAGCCCGGGGATCGTTGGAGTCACCCAGTGGAACGGCGATGCCGTGCACGCCGAGACCCGAAATCTCATACTCGCCCGGTCCTCGGATCACATGCACCGTATCTTCCCATCCCTCGATACCCGGAAGGACGGCGGCGTGGCTGATGGTTACAACGCATGAGCTTGAATCGATATCTGGACCCGGCTTTGAACCGGGCAACGGATCCATGACAAGAGTTCCCGCGGTCGCGTTAATAATGATCGAACTCTCAGCCTGCCAGCGAATGTCCATAAAGTGTTTCCAGAGGCGCGTGATACGCGAAAAGGTGGGTCAGAAATCGGTGGAGTGAAAGCCGGTAAACCCTTGAATGAAGGGCCGACAAAACCACGTTCTACTCTACGCGCTCCCCAATGCGCGGTCAACGTAAGCCAATCGTGTTGACACCCCTTTTGGGCCGTGCTACGTTCGCCGCGATTGATCGGTCAAACGTGGGGCCACCGTCGCGATTTATATCGCTTCTCCATGGAGAGCGTGAATGACCACCCTGAGTCAGCGCCGCGGCAGCATACTCAAGCTGATCGTGGAAGGTTACATAGCGACCGGTGAGCCGGTCGCGTCTTCGGTGGTAGCGTCGGACCTTAAAGTCAAGGTGAGCCCGGCGACCGTCCGTAACGAGATGGTTAGCCTTGAGGATGACGGGTACATTACACGCCCGCACAGTTCCGCAGGCGGCGTGCCGGCGGACAAAGGGTATCGATTCATCGTTGAGGGCCTGGAGGCGCATTACAGCGCGCCAGACGCCCGGGATTTCGCCGCCATACAGGTCGCCCTCGAGAAACGGCGCCGTGATATGGAGGAGTGGGCCGATGCCGCCGCTTCCATAGTGGCGGGGCTTCTGAAGACCCTGGCGTTCGCATCGACACCCAGAGCCGATGCGCCCCGGATCAAACAGCTTGAACTCCTTCTGATGCAGGATCTGACCGCCATGCTGGTCCTCATTCTTCACGAAACCACGGTCGTCAAACAGCTGATCCAGCTGGAGTCGCCGACGACGCAGGATGAACTGTTTCGCGTCCGTAACCGTGTCCACAACGCGGTGGTCGGCCGTACCGCGGACGAGATCGCCCGGCAGATCGGACCCGACGAGTCCAACCAGGGACTTGAGTCCCTCGTGCTTGACTCCACGGTGAGCGCACTGAGAGAACGGGATGATCAAAGAACCTTGGGCTACAACATCGAAGGGCTTGGGCGCCTGCTGGGAGCGCCAGAGCTGTCCCAGGACAACTACGGGGCTGAACTGACCGAGGTGCTGGACAGTGAAGAAGCGTTGTCCGACCTCGCCGAGGGCGCACCAAGCGACGGCAGCGCTATCGTCTACATCGGCGCTGAGATCCCTCGTGTGGAGTTCAACCGGTGCAGCGTAATAGTCGCCCGATATGGGATACCGTCTGAGGCATCCGGGGTTGTGGGATTGATTGGCCCGACAAGACTGGCCTACCAACGAGCCGTCCCTGTGGTTGAAGCGGCGGCGACTCTGTTGAGCGATCTCGTCACAGAGTCGTATTACGGATATCCGTCGTCTGACAAGTCAACGGTGGCGCACATCTAGTCAAATCCGGGGAAACGGCCTCGCCGATCGATCTTTCACGTTCGTATAATGAACTCCGTATATCCGCGTTTAATGCCGCTCGACGAGTGAATACCCATCGTCAATGACCACAAAAACTGATTTTTATGAAACCCTCGGGGTAGCGCGCAACGCCACATCTGAGGACATCAAAAAGGCGTACCGCAAACTCGCGTTCCAGTTCCATCCAGATCGGAACAAGGACTCGGGTGCAACGGAGCGCTTCAAGGAGATCAGCGAGGCGTACCAGGTCTTGAGCGACCCGGACAGACGCGCTTCGTACGATCAATTCGGCCATGCCGGAGCGAACGGAGCGGCGGGGCGCGGCTTCGAAGGCTTCGAAGGTTTCGGTGGTCTAGGGGATATTTTCGAGTCGTTCTTCGGCGGCGGGCAACGGTCCCGGGGTCCGGCACGTGGCCGAGATCTGGAGTACCGAACGACGATCACCTTCATGGAAGCCGTCTTCGGGGCCGAGAAAGAACTCGATATCAATCGTGTCGAAGCCTGTGGACGGTGCTCGGGAAGCCGGGCGGAACCTGGAACATCCGCCACACAGTGCGCAACCTGCAACGGCGCCGGCGAGGTGCGACGGATCCAGCGCAGCGTCTTTGGCCAATTTGCCCAGATGTCCACCTGCTCTACCTGCCAGGGTGAGGGCAGTACGGTATCGTCGCCGTGCAGCCAGTGCAAAGGCGCGGGACGTGAGCGCAACCACCGCAAGATTTCCGTAAACGTTCCCGCTGGAGTGGACTCCGGAAGCAGAATTCGCCTGCGATCAGAGGGCGAGCCGGGGGATCCGGGCGCGCCGACGGGCGATCTTTACCTACATGTAGACGTGGAACGTCACGAAATATTTGAACGTGACGGCTACGACATACTTATGAAACTGGATGTCAATGTAGCCCGGGCGGCGCTCGGGGTCACGGCCCGGGTACAGACCGTGGATGGCCCTCACGAACTTAAGATTCCCGCCGGCACCCAGTCCGGCCAGGCCTTCAGGATGCGTGATCTCGGTGTGCCGCATCTTGGACCTTCAGGACGCCGTGGCGATCAGATAGTCATCGTGAACGTCGCAATTCCACGCAAACTCGATGAACGTCAGCGAGAGTTGCTCGAGGAACTCGCCGCCACTATGGGTGGCGATGTCTCGCCCGATGGTTCCGATCCCCTTGGTTCGGAAGAAGATGGCTGGCTCGGCAAGGTCAAAGATTTCATAAGCGGCGACGATAACTAACGCCGGAGCCCTACCGATCCCCGATCAGTTCCGCCCATCGATTCCCCATGAGTCCAAGGACACGGCCAAACCCGCATGCCCGCACAGTGGCTTGAACTGAGTACACAGGCTCCGGGCGAATACGCAGAGCCCCTGGCACACCTGTTCGCCCGTTACGGCGAAGGCGGGGTGGTTGTAGAGGAGGCCGGCGGATACAACCCGGACGAGGGTGAGGAGCCGCACGTGGACGCGCCGGTAATCGTAAGGACCTACTTGCCGATCGACGCCACGACAGAAGATCGTCGCTCCAATATCGATCTGGGCATCAGGCTCATCTCCCACCTCCATCCGATCCCGCCCCTGAGCGAGCGTGTCCTGAATGATCGGGAGTGGGAGATTCAGGAATTCGAACCTGTTCGCGTCGGAAAGAGACTGGTGATCGCCCCGGAAGGCTCCAACTGGGACCGGACATCTGACGATATCGTAATAAAGCTCGACCCGGGCCTGGCGTTCGGCACCGGCCACCATCCCACGACCCGGATGTGCATGCTTTACCTTGAGAAAACGGTAGCGGAAGGCTACAACGTGCTGGATCTTGGTTGTGGGTCGGGGATCCTTACGCTCACAGCGTACAAGCTGGGGGCCGGGTCGGTCACAGGGCTTGACATCGAGGCGGATGCAATAAAGGCCAGCAATGATAACCTCCGCAAAAACGGGCTTGCGGCGGGCGCGAATTTCCACGAGGGCAGCTTGCCGAACCCGGCCACTCCTGACGGCTCGTTTGATGTCGCCGTGGCAAACATCTCCGCTAACGTCCTTATTGCACTCGCCCCCCTCATACTGACGACCCTGACGATCGGGGGCGTGTTCGTAGGATCCGGGCTGCTCGTGGAGCGCAAGGACGAAGTGGAAGCCGCCTTCAACGAGGCGGGCGCTGACTTCACCGATCTCACAATATCAGGCGACTGGGCGGCGTTCTCCGCCGTCATGCGCCCTCGATCTGTACCGAATTAAAGCCATGCACCGGTTCTATCTGCCGGACGGTGTGCCAGCCGAAGGCCCGATCCGGTTCCCACGCGACATTGCCAGGCAGTTGTCGCGCGTGCTCAGGATGCGGCCGGGCGAAGAAGTGGGCGTCTTCGATGGCAGCGGGGTCCAGTGGACGATAAAGCTGGATGATGTGTCTGGCCGCTCTGCTGAGGGCCACATCCTCGACGTCACGCGTCCGAGCACCGAGCCGGGGATAGAGATCACGCTTTACCAGTCGCTTATCGACGCGGCACAGTTCGAGATCGTTCTTCAGAAGGGCGTCGAGCTGGGCGTAAAACACTTCGTCCCGTTACTTACCGAAAGAGTGGCAGGGGCTGGCGCGACGGGCGCCTCGGAGAGCCGTCAAGCCCGCTGGGCAAGGATTCTGCAGGAGGCCGCCGAGCAGTCCGGCCGGGTATACGTCCCGGATGTCGCGGCCCCGGTTGCGCTTGACGACGCGTTCGGGGAACCTCCTGCGGACCTGTTCATCGTCCCCTGGGAGGGCGAAATCTCTCTGAGCCTGCATGATGCCCTCAGAACACAGAAGACGGGCCTCGAAGACGCCGTCAGCATTGTGATCGGGCCTAAAGGCGGTCTCACCGAAACGGAGATCGGGCATCTAAGGGAGCGCGGGGCGTTGTCCGTGACCCTGGGCAGCCGCATCCTTCGTGCAGAAACGGCCGCGATCGCCACCGTTAGCGCCGTCATGTACGAGCTGGGCGAACTTGGAGGGTCCGGGTCGTAAACGGGAAAGCCTAACGGGGCGACTCGGTCTCCGACACCGGTGTCCGTCGCATCAGCCCCTCGACCGCCGACTGTGGATCGAGCTCCCCGGCCAGCACGGCCCTGGTCACGCTGGCGATCGGCATATCTACGCCAAGGGAATCGGCCACCGCCACAGCGGCGCGCGTCGTCATAACTCCCTCGGCCACCTGATCCATTCCGCCGACGATCTCGGCCGCTGACCGACCCTTTGCCAACTGCTGGCCAACGTACCTGTTGCGCGATAGATCGCTGTAGCAGGTGGCGACCAGATCGCCCATCCCCGAGAGGCCGGCGAACGTCTCAGCCCGGGCACCCATCGCCACGCCAAGACGCGTGATCTCCGCCAGACCCCGGGTCACGAAAGCCGATTTTCCGTTGTTTCCGAGGCCGTATCCATCGATAAATCCGGCGCCAATAGCGATGATGTTCTTAAGCGCGCCGCCAAGTTCGACTCCCACGAGGTCGGAACTGGTGTAAACCCGGAATACGCTGGAATTCAAAATTCCCTGCACTGCAATCGCCGCCGATTCATCGACGTGCGCAACCGTGGTTGTCGCCGGTTTGCCCTCTGCGATCTCTAGTGCGAGATTCGGTCCGGACAGAGCGCCGATATCAGCCCGACCCAGCGCCGTCCCGGCGATCTGAGACATTCGATTTCCGGTCGCTTGGTCGATGCCCTTGGTGGCGCTGATCACGATCGTCCCACCCGGCAATGAACGGGCGATCGCATTGGAGTTCTGAACTACGGACGAGGACGGTACGGCGATCAACGCTAGGTCCGCACGTCCGAAAGCCTCGTCCGTGGAGGCCGTGACCGTCAGGCCGTCCGGAAAGTCTAACCCCGGCAGAAACCGGTCGTTTCTCCTGGCGGCCTGTAGCAGGCTTGCGTCGTCAGGCCTTCGCGCCCAGATCGTGACATCGTGACCGGAACGGGCCGCCAGGATCGCCAGGGTCGTGCCCCAGCTTGTGTTTCCTGCTATTCCCACTCGTGCCATGTGATGCCTCTAGCTGTGGCGGGTTCGGGCGCGAGTGGGCCGGCCGGCTTCCGTCACCGGCTTCTCGGTGCCCGACATGAGGCGGCTGATGTTGTCGTTGTGGCGGATGAACACCACAACCCCGCCTCCCATCGCGAAGATGGCGTATTCCATAGGGGCGTACCCGAGCAGGCCGAGGGCCACTATTGCTATCGTGCCGAGGGTGGTGCCGACCAAGGAGCCGACCGAGACGTAGCGCGTGACGGTGACGATGATCCATCCCAGAGCCGTGATGCCAGCTGCGATCGGGGATAGGACGATCATGGCGCCCCATCCCGTCAACACGCCCTTACCGCCCCGGAACCCGGAGAAAACGGGCCAGCTATGCCCGATGATGACCATCACGCCGGTCAACGACATGGCGTAGGCGTTACCGTCCGTCGCGTACCAGGCGATGCCAACCGACAGCGCGCCCTTGGCGATGTCAAGCGCAACGACGGTCGCGGCGGGGATTCGGCCCAGCGTCCTGTACACGTTCGTGGAGCCGCTGCTGCCGCTTCCGTAGTGACGGATGTCCACCCCGCGGATCATCTTGCCGACGGCCAGTCCCGTCGGCAATGCGCCGAGCATGTAAGCGACGATAAGGGATCCCGCAAACAGCAGCGGTTCCATCAAGCTCCCCCTACAAATCGCATCCGCAGCGGACTGCCATCAAATCCAAACGCGTCACGCAAACGGTTTTCAAGATAACGACGGTACGAGAAGTGTATTAAGTCCGGGTTCGCCATGTGGAAAGTAAACGTGGGAGGGCCGGTCCGGGTCTGGGCAACCTTGCGCAATCTTACCCTCCGATATCCCCCCCGGGGCGGCGGATGCGTGGCGAGGGCATCGATGACGGTCCGGGTCAGATCCCCGGGCGTTATCTGTTTGGTCCACTCGGCATGGGTGCGGACGGTGGCCTCGAGTAGTCGATTCATGCCGCGTCCGGTCAAAGCGGACGTGAACACGACCGACGAGTTCGGAAGGAACTTGAACCGGTCCCGGATCTCTTCCTCGGCCTCTTCCCGTGTCAACTTGAGTTCCCGCGCCCGGTCCCATTTGTTCACGACCACCACAAGCCCGCGCGCCGCCTCGGAGGCAAATCCGCCGACGTGCAGGTCCTGGGCAGTCACGAACTCGGTCGCGTCAAGGACGATCAGCGTCGTGTGTGAGCGCTCGATCGACTGGATTGTCCGCAGGGCGCTGTACTTTTCGATGCCTTGTTCGATATTGCCGCGTCTGCGAAGACCTGCCGTGTCTATGAAAACGAGTTCGGATTCAACGCCCGTGTCGCCGTCCATGTAGTGGTAACGGCTGTCGACCGAATCCCGGGTCGTGCCCGGTATGTCGCTCACGAGCGCGCGTTCCTCGCCCGTCAACGCGTTCAAAAGCGCGGACTTGCCCACGTTTGGCCGGCCCACGATTGAGATACGAACGTCCCGCTCGGTCTCTTCCTCTTCCTCCGTCACCACGGTCCCCATCACGGCGGCCATCAAATCTGTGATCCCCATGTTGTGATATGCGCTGATGGGGACGGGATCGCCCAGGTCCAGTTCATACGCCTCGACCGCGTCCTGTTCACGTTCGATGTTGTCCGCCTTGTTGGCGGCGAGGACGACGGGTTTGTGATAGCGGCGTATGAGGTTTGCGGCGTCCCGGTCGCCGGGAGTGAGGCCCTGGTACGTGTCCGTCACAAAAATCAGGGCGTCGGCCTCGTCGAGCGCCTTCAGTACCTGAGACTGCATGTCCGGCCAGAAGATGTCCTCGCTGTTGCCTTCTATGCCAGCCGTGTCCACCAGGATGAAGCGCTCATCGCCCCATTTTGCGTCGGCGGAGACTCGGTCGCGCGTCGTCCCGGCGATGTCGCTTACTACCGCGATTCGTTCTCCGGCGAGCCGGTTGAACAGGGTCGATTTGCCGACGTTCGGCCGGCCGACTATGGCGATTACCGGAAGGGCCACGGATATCAGCCTTGAGTGAACATGTAGTGCAGTAGACCGGCCTGCGAGTGAAGCCGGTTCTCCGCCTGGTCGAACGCGATCGACCTTGGATCGATGAGCAGCCCGTCGGAGATCTCCTCGCCCGGGTGCGCCGGCAGGTCGTGCATGAAGCAAACCCCTGCCGGGGCGTTATCTAGCAGTTCCGGGTTCACCTGGTAGCCCTTGAATGCCTCTAGGCGTGCCCGCCTCTCCTCTTCCTGGCCCATGCTTGTCCAGACGTCCGTGTACACGATGTCGGCGCCGCTCACCGCCTCAACGGGATCGGTGATCAGCTTCAAGCTGCCGCCGCTCGCTGCGTTTAACGGAACCACATCGCTTGCCGTTTTTTCGGGCAGTACGTAGCCCGGAGGGGATGCGATGGTCAGGTGTCCGCCGGTGGACGCCATTCCGAGGGCCAGGCTGATGGCGACGTTGTTGCCGTCGCCGATGTACGCCACCCTGACGCCCTTGAGCGAGCCCTTGCTCTCCTCGATGGTCTGGAGATCCGCCAGCGTCTGGCAGGGGTGCTCTCCGTCGGTCAGGGCGTTGATAACGGGGATGGTCGCTGCCGCGGAGAACTCTTCGATTATGTTGTGGTCGAAGGTCCGGATCACCGCCGCGTCCGCCATGCGCGACATAACGCGCGCCACATCCTGTACTGGCTCGCGTTTGCCGAGTCCGACCTCTTCGGGCGAAAAGTAGATCGGGTGGCCACCGAGCCGGGATATGCCGACCTCGAAGCTGAGCTTGGTGCGCAGGGACGGCTTCTCGAACAGGATAGCGATGGATTTACCTGCGAGCGCCCCCGATGGCTCGCCTGCTTTCAACGCTCGACCCCGCGCGATCACCTCTCGGAGCTCTGAAGGCGCGAGATCTGTGACCGAGAGAAAGTGGCGAACGTTGCTCATTCCGGTGTCCTGTGAATACCAGCCTGGCGTTCGTGCCCGAGTAGGCGCCTGCAAGATTCGCGAACGCAAAGAGCAATTGTATTCCTCTTACGTTTAGTTCTTCATCGTATTTACGAGGAGCGTTAAGGGGCGAACCCGAGAGCCCGCCCCTTAACTGAGCTGATTCGATACGCGACCTGCGCCTGGTCCTTAGTCCCGGGCCAGGATCACGGTGCCGGTAGAGGACAGTGTCCCGCCTGTGCCGTGGGCCATGGCCAGTTCGCAGGTGTCCAACTGGCGCTGTCCGGTCTCGCCCCTGAGCTGTCGAACGGCTTCAACGACCGTGAAGATGCCGTACATACCCGGGTGCGTGTAGGATAGGCCGCCGCCACTCGTGTTGAGCGGGAAGTCGCCGCCCGGCGCCGTGCGCTGGTCTGCGACGAAGTCCGGGCCTTCACCCGGTCCGCAGAAGCCGAGGCTTTCAAGCGTCGCGAGCACGGTGTACGTGAACGAGTCGTAGATCATCGCCAGGTCAAGATCGTCGTGCGACAGTCCTGCCATCTCAAGCGCCTGTGGTCCGGTGTGCCGGCCCCAGGTTCGCGTGAGGTCCGGCATCTGGTGCAGAACAGAGTGATCGTGACCCTCGGCTACACCCAGGACATTTACACCGCCTTTCTTGGTCGACTTTGCACGTTCGGCTGAAGTGATCACGATCGCCGCCCCGGCGTCCGTCACCAGACAGCAGTCCGGGAGGTGGAAGGGCCACGATACCCAGCGGGAGTCGTGGTACTCGTCGAAGCTCATCGGCGTGTCGTAGAAGTAGGCCTTCTCGTTCATATTGGCCCACTTGCGTGTGGAGACGGCGATATTTGCCATCGCCTCACGCGTCCGATCCTCGCCGTACTGGTGCATGTAACGGTTTGCGGCCAGCGAGTAGCCGATCGGCGCGCCCATGATGCCGTATGGCGCTTCGTACTGCGCCCCGGCCAGTCCAGGGTTGCCGCCGGCTCGCGCCCGGTTTGAGCGGCCGGACTCGCCGTGCGTGATCAGCGCCACTTCGCAGTAACCCGCAGCGATGGCGGCCATTGCGTGTGCGATGTGAATCACGAAAGAGGAGCCACCGACCGATGTCGAGTCGGTGAAGTGGGGCGTGATGCCCATGTACTCTGCGATGTCGTAAGTCGAGTACCCGGCAGTGAAGACCCCGTCGACCTCGCTTTTGTCTATCCCGGCGTCCGCTAGCGCGTTGCGCCCGGCCTCAGCGTGCAGTTCCATCGGGCCCTTTTCCGGAACACGACCGATGTTGTCCGATTCAGCAACGCCGACGATAGCGATCGAGCCGGATATCGCCTTGAGCTTGTCCATTACTGGCATCTAATACGTCCTCTGGTATTCAGCCTGGCGCGTCTTCCGACGCCGAAACGGTTTGTGAGAAGGACGGACCGGATGATCCACCCTTCTCACACGCATTGCGTGTTCGTTTACGCAGGCTCGAACTTCGGCAGCGAGATCTCGTCGGTGATCGACTCGAAAACTACCTTCACCGCCATGTCGATGGAGATCACTGACGGGTCGGCCTCCACGTTGATGATCTGCGTCGCCATCCGCGGGCCTTCCTCAAGCTCCACGATTGCCGGGACATACGGAACGTCGTCCATGAAACCGGGGTGTGGGGGCCGGTGGACGATTGCGAAGGTGTGGATCTTCGCGTTGCCGCTGGCCACTATCCATGACGTGTTGTTGTTGCCGCATTCCGGGCAGATGTTCCTCGGGTAGAAGTACGCCTGGTTGCAGTCATCACACTTGCGAAGACGCAGCTCGCCGGCCTTTGCGCCCTCCCAGTAGTTGTCTGATTCCGGCTGCGGAATCGGGATCGGCTTGTTGTATCCGTCTGCCATATCTCTGTTAGTCCCTTCCCAGAATCACGGTACCAGTGGACGAAAGAAGTCCGCCCGTGCCGTGTGCCATGGCCAGTTTGCATTCATCGAGTTGTCGTTGTCCGGTCTCACCTCTGAGCTGCCGTACGGCTTCAACAACCGTGAAGATGCCGTACATGCCCGGGTGGGTGTAAGAAAGACCGCCACCGCTCGTGTTGAGCGGGAAGTTGCCTCCGGGGGCGGTGCGCTGGTCGGCCACGAAGTCCGGGCTCTCTCCCGGTCCGCAGAAGCCCAGGCTTTCCAGCGTTGCGAGCACCGTGTAGGTGAACGAGTCGTAGATCATCGCCAGATCCAGGTCGTCGTGCGTGACGCCGGCCATCTCAAGCGCCTGCGGCCCGGAGTGCCGGCCCCAGGTCCGTGTCAGGTCTGGCATCTGGTGGAGGACGGCGTGGTCGTGTCCTTCCGCCGCTCCCAGGATGTTGACAGCGCCCTTTTTGGTGGACTTCGCCCGCTCTGCGGACGTGATCACGATCGCCGCGCCGGCATCCGTCACCAGACAGCAGTCCGGGAGGTGGAACGGCCAGGAGATCCAGCGGGAGTCGTGGTATTCGTCGAAGGTCATCGGCGTGTCGTAGAAGTAGGCCTTCTCGTTCATGTTGGCCCACTTGCGCGTCGAGACGGCGACGTTTGCCATCGCCTCACGCGTGCGGTCCTCGCCGTACTGGTGCATGTAGCGGTTTGCCGCCAGCGAGTAGGCGACGGGTGGGCCGATGATCCCGTACGGGGTCTCGTACTGCGCGCTCGGCAGCCCGGGGTTGCCGCCGGCACGGGCGCGGTCGGATCGACCGGTCTGTCCGTGGGTGATCAGCGCCACCTCGCAGTAGCCAGCCTGTATGGCGGCAATTGCGTGGGCGATGTGGATTACGAAAGAAGAGCCGCCGACCGATGTCGAGTCGGTGAAGTGGGGCGTGATGCCCATGTACTCGGCGACGTCATATGTGGAGTAGCCGGCGGTGAAGACCCCGTCGACCTCGCTTTTGTCTATCCCGGCGTCCGCGAGTGCGTTGCGGCCGGCTTCGGCGTGCAACTCCAACGGGCCCTTGTCCGGGGTCCGGCCTATCTGGTCCGACTCGGCTACGCCGACGATGGCGGCCGTTCCGGAGATGGCCTGGAGTTTGTCCATTACGGGCATGGGGCTGTTCCTTTCCTGAGAGTTTATTGCGTTGAGGTTATTGCAGGGGCGAGTACGGAGTAGGTTTCAACAGTTGGTTGCGGACGTTCTTCACTATGAGGCCGTCCTCTTCCGATGCCGCCCGGACCTTTTGCCATTCCGGATCACTTCCGAATGACGCCCAGGCCCGTTCACGGTGCCCCCAGTCCTCGAAGGCGATCATGTAGATCAGCTCGACGCTGGATGGGCCGACTTCGTTCGTCCAGTAGCCGATGTTCTTGATCCCGTGCCGTTCAAAGATTTCGGTCGTGTGATCGTTGAACCGCCTGTGGAGCGCGGGCAAACGCCCACCGAAGCACTCATAAATTCGCAGTTCGTAGAGCAAATCTGCCTCCTTGAAACCCTTCGGGCCACGGGGTTCGGACATCCGCCCGGATTCTCACCTCGTCACTGAACCAAGTCAAGAACGGATCACGTGGCGCCTCCTACTTCTTTACAAGGAAGTCTTGTAGCGCGTCCTCATCGACCTCAACGCCCAGGCCCGGACGATCCGGGAGTGTGAAGCCGCCGTCTCTGTACACCCAGGCTGAATCGGTGAGCGCCTGCGTCTTCTCGTAGTGCCCGGCCTGTAGTTCCTGGAGATGGGTGGGCTCGCAGACGGCCGAAAACTGCAGCGTCGCCGCCTGGAACACCGCTACGCCGTTGCCCATGTGGGGAGTCGTGGGGATGCCGGCAGCGCGCGCCATCGCCATCTGTTTCAGGCCGTCGGTGATGCCCGTGCGGCCGATGTCCGGTTGGAATACGTCAAACGAGCGCGGCGACAGCCACTCGGGGAGCTGCCGTGACGTGCGGAAGTGCTCGCCAATGGCGATCGGCGCCCCCGGCAAACCCATCAGCTTCCGGTGCCCCTCAAGGTCTTCCGGATTGATGGGACACTCAAGAAAACGCACCCCCATATCACCGAATTCACGCTTGCCACGCGCCGGATCGTCGCCCTCAAGCGTCCACAGTGTGTCGACCATCCACTGATCCATGCCGGGGACGCCTTTTTGTAGCGCTGCGAGTTCGGTCAGCCCACTGTCCAGATCACCGGTCAGGAATATCTTCGCACCTTGCAACCCGGTATCGAGCCAGTTGTTGGCGCGGTCTATGCGTTCCGGTAGCGTCGCACTTCGTATCCCGGACAGGTACACCGGCAGCTCCTTTCGCGGGGTGGCCAAAGATGAGTCGTTCACGATCATTTCCGCCACCGGAACTCCGGCCCGCCTGCCGAGCGCGTCCCAGATAGCAATGTCCAGCCCGGCGAGCGCGTCCTGCCAGAAACCGCTGAAGTAACCCCGCCCGCGCTGCGCCAGGTACAGGTACTCGTTCAGATCGCCCGGGTGCCCGAACTCCCGCCCCTTCGCCATCGGCTGCACCAGGTTTTCTAGCACAAGGCAGAAGACCTCAGGGCCGATAGGCACGTTCGCCTCGCCCCAGCCGGTTGTTCCGTCGCTGAACTTGATCTTTACAAGCGCCGTCTCAATCGAAAGCGCGTACACCGTTGGCCAACCGGCCTTGAACTCGAACCGTTCGGTAGCAGAAACGACCTCGTCACGGCGGTAGTCTTCCCAGTACGCGCCCTCAAGTGCGATGTGAAAGGTCTGAATCGATTCGATCTGGAAACTGGTGTCGAAGTTCGCCAAAAAATCCCTTGTCTACTTGCGAGAACGGGTCTACACCGTGGCCGCGACCACGGATCGTTCAATATCGTCAGCATAGCCAATCCAAGGACAGGATCGCCGCCTTCAGGCATATCACTTCGCGTCGCTGCCACACCGACTTCCCATCCAGTGGATCCGATGTCTATGTGGCGCTCGACACAGGTCGAGCCCGGCGGCCCGAAGAAGGTGGGAGGGCTCGCATTCGAGGACGAGTCCGGGCGGGGAGCGGACAAGGTTTCGTCGTTCCTGGACTGTCTGGACGCGGATAAAACTCCCGATGCTGGCGTTAAACTTACCGCATCGTCGACGCAAGTGATTCTGGCCGCCTATAAGTCCTCCTCACGGGGCGAACCGGTTCAGCTTTATAAGTCCGGCTAAGAAGCTCGCCGCCAGAAACTCACCACGACCAGCCCGGCCAGCACAGCGACGGCCGCCGCCGCAAGATAGGCGTCATGGAACGCGCCAACAAAGGCGTCGGTAGCCTGTACTCCCGCATCCAGGGCGATCTCTTGGCGCCACGTAAAGATCACCATCCCGAACGTGATCGATAGCGGCGTGCCCAGCGTCTGCGCGACCGCCAGCACCGCCGATCCTGCGCTGGCGTGTTCCGGCGCGGCTCTGCGCATCGCAAGCGAGTACACAGCGGCCTGGTGCATCCCGAATCCGACACCGGCGACGGCAATTCGCATCGCAATCCCGGGCAGCGACGACTCCGCATCCAGCCCGGAAATCCACAATAAACCAAGTGCCGTAAAGCCAGCTCCCGCGCCCGTCGCCACGCGATCGCCTATCCGGTCCGCAAGCCAGCCCCCGATGATCGAACCGAGTGTCGCCGTGCCGGCCACCACTGCCAGCAACGATCCAACAACCATGACGCCCCGGCCCAGCACGTCCGTGATGAAGAACGGAAACAGGAACCATGTCAGGAAGCTGGCGATAAACAGCAGCATGTTTGAGACGCTGCCGACGGCGAACCCGGGCGTCGCCCAGAGCGCACCGGGGATCATCGGACGGGTAACCCGTTTTTGAAGGTACCGGAACCCGGCGAACAGCAGCGCCATCAATACCGCCAGACCGATCACCAACCCGGAGTTAAGGCCGTCCAGCCGCGCAAACGATATAGCCGACACCAGAGCGAACAGTGCGCCGTACAACAGCACAGCGCCGGACCAATCAAACCTTCGGTCCCCGCCCCGGGGATCACGTGAAAGGGCAAATGACCCGGCGCCAAACACCGCCACGCCTATCGGCACGCGGGCGTAGAAAATCGCCTCCCAGCCGATCGTTTCAGAAAGATATCCACCCCCCAGGGTCGCCGTAAGCTGTCCCGCGCTAACGGCCGCCAGCGTTACACCGAGAGCCGTTCCACGTCGCTTTGGACCGAACGCCCGGACCACCAGGGCCGGTCCGGCGGTGAACAGGATCACCGCTCCCACCCCCTGCAGCACACGAAGCGCGACGACGGCCCCGAGCGAGTCCTGCAGCGCGATCAGGCCGACGGCCGCCGTGTACGCCACGACACCCCATAGGAAAACGCGCCGCAGCCCGAAGGCATCCCCGAGCCCGCCCGCAGCAGGGCCCAACCCGCTTCGGCTGGCGTGATAAAAAATGATGATCCCCTGCACGGAGATGAGCGAGGCGCCAAGCGAGTCACGCATCGTCGGTAGGGAAACGTTGATCGAGAAATCTAAAGCGACCAGGAACAGTCCGGCGGCGGCGATGGCGACCGTTATCAGACGGTCACGGGAACTGACGTTCGGAAGCGCTCGCGGGCTCGCGTCGTCGGCATTGACCACGCTTGCTAGTTCGGTCGTCGGGTGATGACGTTATCCGGTTCCACGGTAATCAAGACGCGTTTTTGCCCCTCGAAAATCCGCTCCATATGAGGGGCCACTTGCTCCGGCTGATCCGGATAGTACCTGGCGACAAGCTCACGGGTTCGATCCCATATATCGTCCTCTTCAAGCATGGCAACCCCGTACGCGACCACCATCCGGCCGCTCTCCGGGTCGTCCACACAGATAGAGGCGCGTGGATCTCGTTTCAGGTTCCACCATTTTGCAGTGGCCGAGATCGTGGAGATCACAAACGCGCTTCCGGTCCACAGGTACCAGACAGGCGATGCCTGGGGCGAGCCGTCTCTGCGGGTGGTGCCGAGCACAAGATTTCGTTGGGACTTGAGAAATGAGGTGGTTTCAGTGTCAATCTCTATTGGCCTCAAAGCTGGACCCCTTCCAGATCGTCCTCGTCTTCACCGTGCCCGTTGTCGGGCTTTCTGGGGAAGAAGGCTAGTATCACCATCGCCAGCGCGGCTCCCCCGACGGCCAGCACATACAGACCGGAACCCGCAGCCATCCCCAGTCCCGCTGCTACCCAGATACCGGTGGCTGTCGTGAGTCCCCGCACCGAGGTGCCGGAGCGGATTATGGTGCCCGCGCCGATGAAGCCGATGCCGGTGGCAACCTGCGCTGCGATCCGCGCCGGGTCGCGCACGAACTCGCCCTCGATCGTGCTGAAGGCAAATATGGAGATAACCGTGAACGTGCCTGAGCCCATCGCGACCAGTGAAAGCGTGCGGATCCCGGCCGGAGCGGCCGAGCGCCGACGTTCGTACCCGATCATCCCGCCGACCAGCGCCGCCAGCGCGACGCGCAGCAACATCTCGGCCTCTTCAAGGGCCGTGAAAGGGAATATTTCAAACTCGCCGTACATCGTTTGCGTGGCCTCGCCGTCGTGGAAGGATTCCCGCAAGGGAGTATCAGGCGCCCGATGTTACACGGCCCGCTCCCGTGGGTCGTGTTCGCCGTCTACCCGGGGCGCACGTCTCGGGCGAACATGTGCACCCATGAAGGGTGGAAGCCGCAGGCGATCGCCGTTCGCATCGACCATGTGTTGACCGACGTCGTTCCGTAGTAGGGTACGGCGTTGTAGTCGAACGTGGCCCGGGTGATCGCATACGTAAGCGCACGGCCGAGCCCGCGGCCGCGATGTTCTTCCGTAATGGCGATATGTATCTGGTACAACCCATCGCCGTCCGCCGTGACGCCTGCCGATCCGACCGGACCCTGCGACCCGTTCGCCACAACCCGGAACTGATGCGTCGTCCGCTCCCCCGGCCTGCGACTGGCGGCCTGTTGTGCCATTACAACGTGGCGATCATCTTCGTCGTCCCGTATTTCAATGCTGTACCCCGTCGGCGCCGAATACTCCCGAAGGTCTTCCTCGGCGCACACCCAGCGGGGGAACGGCCCGAACGTCTTCTGTCCGTGCTCCGCCATGTGGGTCGAAACCTCGGAGATACGCACCGGCTCCATCATCTGGTCGCGATCGGCGCCTTCGAACAGTGGGACGACCCATGGCATCAGTTCCGGGGACGCCGATACAACGCCCCCGACGCCGACCGACACCATGCTGAAGTACGGATCAGGACGGTCAAACCATCGGCCGCCCGGGATCCATCCCCCTTCGGGATCCGTCGGTCCGGCTTCCACCACATGGACAAGTCCGTCCAGAAGGTCGTCCTGCCCGCAGTACTGCTCCGCGGACAGCATGTCCAGGATCACCGCCTGCACCCGGGCGCGGTTGATCGGGCTGGACATCATCACTTCCTCTTTACGTTCATGTCTGGCGAATTTTGGCCCCGGATGGAGAGCCGTGCCTGCCCGGTGTTCAGCCCGCTGGCTGAACCACCTCGACGAGTTCGACTTCGAATATCAGTGTGGCGTTGGCCGGGATAACGAAACCTGAGATGTTGAGCCCCGCCGCTCCGTAGGCGAGTTCCGAAGGTATTCGAATCCGGCGCTTGCCGCCCTCAAGCATGTCCGCCATGCCGATCTGCCAGCCCTGGATCAAGTTGTCGAGCCGGAACGTTACCGCGTCGCCGCGGGAGTAACTGGTATCGAAAATACAGCCGTCGTCAAAGAAACCTGTGTACTGCACCATCATCTGGCTGTCTGACTCCAGCGACGATCCTTCACCCACCTGGTGATCGAACACCGCCACGCCGGAGGGAAGCGTCTCGTAAACGATCGCCGCATCGTCGCCAAACACCGGTGCGCTGTCCGGGTAGGTGGCGTCGAGGCAGGTGACCGGCGCTGGAGTGGGTGTGAGCACGATCACGTCACCCAGGCTGCGGTCAGAACTGGGCCCGCTGCTTCCACACGCCATCGCCAAGACTGCAATAGCCGCGCCGCCGGTCGCCATCAACCAGGTTTTCCGCGGCATTCCGGTGTTCACGGGGTGGCCCCGACTCTGGCGCGAAGGTCTGCGTACCCGGCCGCAATCCATGGCAGGGGACTGGTCAAAAAGAACCGTGCACCAAGTTTCATGTAGCGGGCCACATTTTCGTGATTCCCGACGGTCCCGGGGTTTCGCCCGGCGGCGGCAATCTGACGCACGGCGTCCTCAAGCGCACGTGTGACCTCTGGATGGAAGGGTTCGCCGAGGTGTCCCATGGACTGGGACATGTCGCCCGGTCCAACGAGGAACACGTCTATGTGGTCCACCTTCAGGATCTCATCAAGGTTGTTGAGCGCGATCACGTCTTCGATGAACACGATGATCATCGTCTCGTCGTTGGCTTTACTGAAAAAATCGGGATCGCCCAGCCCCTGACGGCTGCCGTACATACCCCGCTTGCCAAGTGGCGAGAATTTGGCCGCCCGGACCACGGTTTCGGCGTCTTCCCGTGTATCCACGTGCGGCACGGCGACGCCCTGTGCTCCCAGGTCAAGGGCCTGGTAAATGATGCCCTCTTCGACCCGATTAACCCGGACGATGGAGGTCGTGCCCGCTAGGTCCGCGGCACGGGTCAGGTCCCCGATGTTGGTCGGACCGACGAGGTTGTGCTCACCTTCTAGCCATACCGCATGCGGATTCATCGGGCCGAGCCGTTCCACCGTGTCGGCGTCGTTCAAGCCTTCGAGGGCGATGACGTGCTTGCCGGCGGCGAGTCGAGCCTTGGCGTCGTTCTTGCGAAGCGTTCGCATCTGGTTAAGCCTCCGCCCTTCGGTTCATTTCGACCAGTCCGGTTTCCATCCATGCAGGTGGCGCCCCCAAGAAGAACGTGACGCCCAACTCGCGGTGGTGGGCTGCGTTCTCGTTGGATACCAGCGCGCCCGCCGTTCGGCCCGCGGCCACTATTTTCCGCAGTGCGCCGTCCACCACCGCCTGGACTTCCGGGTGGTGCGGCTCGCCGATGCGTCCCATCGTCTGCGCAAGGTCGCCCGGGGCCACAAAGAACACGTCTATGTTGTCCACCTTGAGGATCTCATCAAGGTTGTTCACGGCGACGATGTCCTCGATCAGGATTATGAGCATCGTCTGCTCGTTCGCCAGCGACTGGTAGTTAGCCACGCCGATGCCCTGGCGGCTTGTGAAAGAGCCCCTCAGTCCGATCGGCGCGAACTTCCCTGCGCGGACGACCGCTTCCGCCTCTTCCCGTGTGTTCACGTGCGGTACGACGATGCCCTGGGCACCCAGGTCCAGCGTTCGGTATATAACACCAGCTTCGTTCTGGTGGACGCGAACTATTGGCGACGCGCCGATCAGGTCGATCGCCCTGGTTAGCTCGCCGATGTTGGAGAAATCCACGCCGCCGTGCTCGCCTTCGAGCCAGACCGCATCAGGCTCAAGGTCTATCAACCTCTCGAGAGCATCGGCCCCGCCGTATCCCCATGAGGCCACGCCGACGGCTACTTCGCCATTTGCGAGTTTCTGTTTAGTTTTGTTAACGCGTAGTTCGGCCAATTGAGAGCCTTTCCCAGATCAAGCGGGATTTACGGGTACTTCCGGGCCAGATGAAACGGGCCCGGACTCTGCAGTCACAGGTTGGACAGCGAGATTCTACGAGAACATTCGGTCCGCTGTGTCGGCGGCAGGCGCATTTTTCCGGCGGTTTCCCCCGGATGCGGTTCCCGACACTCCATGTGGGAACGTGAACCATGCTAGGACCACCCCGAACAGGCTAAAGGCGGCGGCCAGGCGGAACACGTTGGCGAGACCTTTGGCGAGATTGTCCCGTGATGTGGCGAGATCGGCCCTGAAACGTTCTTCTCCCAACTCTGGATCCAGCGAGTAGTCGTTCCTGATCTCAGCGAGTCTGTCCACGGCGACGATCATCTCAGGATCAGTGATGCGTATCTGCGGGCTGTCTTCGTTCAGACCGACGATGCTGACGGCGACCGATGCGAATAAAACGGCACCGAACACAGCGCTGCCGGCGGCCTGCCCGAACATGCGGCCGAACTGCAGGGTGGACGTCACCACACCCAGGATCGAAATCGGCATGGCGTTCTGGACCGGAACCGTAAACGCCGTAAACCCGAACGACATGCCGAATCCGAGGAAACCGGTCGTCGCGAAGAGTGCCCAGAGCGATGAAGAGCTACCCAGCGCGCTCATCATGAGCAGCGCCGCCGTACTGATCGACAATCCCGTCATGCCGAGCATCCTCGGATAGCCCCGGCGGGAGAGGATCTGGCCGGAGACGTTAGCCCCGACCGCCACCCCTATCGCCAGTGCGACCAACGGGATGGCGGCGGATGTCGCAGACTTGCCAAGGACGCCCTGTACGAACAACGGCTGGAACGCGGTGATGGCGATGAAGGTGCTGGTGGTCGTGAGAGAGGCGAGCCAGCCGAGGGCGAATACCCGGTGACTGAAAAGGTTGAGTGGAAGCATCGGATCGTCCACCCGCAACTCCACACGGGCGAACACGGCGAACGCCGCCAGCGATCCCACGATCAAGCTCAGGATCCTCGGCGAGTCCCATGCATAGTCCCGTCCGCCCCAGGTCAGGGCGAGCAGCAACGCCGTGGACGCGCCCGCGAAAAACGCGGCGCCCATGAGATCAAGACGCCCCTCCCGTTTGCCGGGCGCCACGTTTGGGAACCAGATCCACAGCACGACGAGACTCACGAACCCGGAGGGGATATTTATGAAGAACACCCAGCGCCACGTGAGGGTGTCACTGACGATCCCGCCAAAGATGGGGCCCATGACACCCGACAGCGTGAATCCCACCGTCGCCACGCCCATCCATTTGGCCCGCTCGGACGGCGCCCAGAGCGCGGCCATGATGATCCATACGCTTCCCATAACGCCGGCGAATGCAGCGCCCTGGAGCACGCGGGCCACGATCAACTGGGTCATGTTCATGGAGACCCCGGCGGCCGCGGAGGTGACCATGAAAAATATAACGGAGCCGATCAGGACGAGTTTGCGCCCAGCGATGTCTGAAAGCTTGCCGACGACGGGCACGGCTGCGGTGGCGGCCAGAGAGAAGCCGGCGAACAGCCACACAAAACGATCGAATCCACCGATGTCGGCGACGATGTTTTGCGCCGCAGTCGCCACGACCGTCTGGTTCATCGTCGCGACGAACAGGGTGATGGTCAGGCCGGCCACGACGAGTAGCTTCTGACGATAAGGAATGTCTACCAGGGACGCGGCTGGTTGACCCCTGCCGGGTTCTGCCAGATCTGTTTGAGTTGCAGCCATAACCGGCAGGCTAACGGAGCGCGTCCGCGCGCTCAACGTATCCCGGGACGTGTCGGCGGGGATTCAGCCCTCACGGAATCGTACGGTCCGCCGGTTCGTGATGGACAGCGACTGGCTGCAAGTCCTTACGAGTGGACGCTCATCGTCGATAGCGCTGTCCTGCTACAGCGATGACGGTCAGCGCTCCAAGAATTTACGTAAACGCTGCAGATCCGATCGTCCACGGTCCCGGGAAACCTTGAAGACCGCATACGAGGCCGGGAGAACGGCGATATCTGGAGGAGGGCCAGCTTGAAGCGTAAGATCGTGCGAAGAGGGCGGAGTGTGCATCTCAGTGGCTCGTCTCGCCGGTCCAAGCACGCGCATTTGACTCCTGATGCGCATATCGCGACAGACCCGATGGCTGGCGCAGAGGAGCGGGCGGTTGTCGAAACTGCCCCGCCTCCATCCGCGCCGGTGAAAGCCAAAGACCCGACAGCATCGCTGACCTTTGTCGGTCCTCACCCGTGGCGTGAGCCGCTGGCGAGATGGCTGGAGTACGAGCCGGGCCTGGTGCTTGTGACCGAGATCGATCCCGAGAATCGGCCGAAACATTTATTTGACCTGCCCACGTCTGATGTCGCGATCGCGTTGGCGGACACCGGGGACCCGGATCCGGTAGTCGAGCTCAGCCCAGAGCTCCAGTCGAAGAACCGCGGGCCGGCATCATCCTCGTCCTCTCCGGGTTGAGGGAGGATGTGGCCAGACGGTTTTCCGCATATGCCGGGAGCTGGTCTTTGATCACGTCAAAGGCCAGCGCAGACCCGGTAAAACTCGCCTTTGTCGTTCGGTTTTCCACCCGGGGAATGCCCGTGGTTGAACCGACGGTCACGAAGATGCTCGAAGCCGGGTGGCGTGCCAGGGGCCAACAAGTTCCAGAGTCTGAGTTGGCCGTGGCCAGCGAGGCTGTTTAGCTTTATTTAGAGCTCACGGAACCCAACGGCACGCCCCGATTCCGACCTACCCGGCGACACGACGCCTTCGCCTTCGCCGGCGCCTGGGCTCACGGCCGGATGTCGGATCGGGAGCCAGCGTACGACTGCCGTTCTTCCCGTTGGATCTGGAAAGGCCAGCGAGGGAAGGCGATGTCTCGGCGATCTTCGTCACGGTACGCTTACGTCTGCGCGCAGGCTTTACGGACCCGGGCGCTTTTGCATCGGCCTGAATGCCGGGCACCTCCGCCAGGTACGTTCCCGTGTGGGACACGTCCACGGATGCGATGAACTCCGGGGTTCCCTGTGCCACCAACTCCCCGCCGCGTTCGCCGGCGCCCGGCCCGAGGTCGATGATCCAGTCAGCGTTCTTGATCAGGTCCAGGTGGTGCTCGATCAAGATCACTGTGTTTCCGGCGTCCACGAGGCGGTGCAGCACGCGCATGAGCGCAGCGCAATCCTCGAACGACAACCCGGTCGTTGGCTCGTCGAGGATGTAGATCGTCTGGCCCGTTGATCGCTTCGATAGCTCCGTGGCCAGCTTGACCCGCTGCGCCTCGCCACCGGAAAGCGTGGTCGCAGGTTGTCCCAACCGCATGTACCCGAGTCCCACCTCGACCAGTGTCCGGAGTCGGTTCATGACCTGTGGGATGTTCTCAAAGAGCGTGCACGCTTCGGTGATCGTCATATCGAGGACGTCGGCGATGCTGGCGGTCTTGAACTTGATCTCCAGCGCTTCACGGTTGTACCGGGCGCCGTCACAGATTTCGCACGGAACCGTTACGTCCGGGAGGAACTGCATCGATATCTGGACGTATCCCGCGCCGCTGCACGACTCGCACCGGCCGCCCTTCACGTTGAAAGAGAATCGGCCTGGCTTGTAACCGCGGGCACGCGCCTCCGGCATCGTGGCGAACAGATCTCGGATCGGCGTGTACACGCCCGTGTAGGTTGCCGGGTTTGAACGCGGGGTGCGGCCGATGGCCGACTGGTCGATGTTGACGACCTTGTCCACGTTCTCCAGGCCGATGACGTCTTCGTGTTTACCCGGTCGGTCCTTCGCCCGGTAGAAGGTCTGTGCCAGCTTCTTTTGCAGGATCTCGTTGATCAGGCTGCTCTTGCCCGAGCCCGACACGCCGGTGATGCACACCAGCTCGCCGAGGGGGATCTTGACGTCGATGTCTTTCAGGTTGTTCTCGGACGCGCCCCTGATCTCGATAAAGAATTTGCTGCCCTTGCGCCGCACCTCCGGGATAGGAATCATCTTGCGGCCCGATAGATACGCCCCGGTCAACGAATCTTCGGACGCCTCGATGGCCTCTGCGTCGCCCTCGGCGATGATGTGGCCGCCGTGCTCGCCTGCGCCGGGTCCGAGGTCGATTATGTGGTCAGACGCCCGCATCACTGCCTCGTCATGCTCTACCACCAGTACGGTGTTGCCCACGTCCCGCAGCCGTTTGAGCGTTGCGATCAGCCTGTGATCGTCCAGTGGGTGTAACCCGATCGACGGCTCGTCGCAGACGTAGAGCACGCCCATCAGGCCGGAGCCGATCTGCGTCGCCAGCCGAATTCGCTGGCCCTCGCCGCCGGAGAGCGTTGATGCGGTGCGGTCCAGGCTCAGGTACTCGAGACCGACCCTCTCCAGGAAGCTGAGACGGGCCTCGATCTCCTTCAGGATCTGGTCAGCGATCGCTCCCTCACGGACCGATAAAGGTTCCGTCGCAGGGCCCGCGTTTTCGGAACCCTTCGGCCACTCGCCTCTGCGAGCGGCTTCGATCCACTGCAGGGCACGCTCCACCGACTGCTGAGTGACCTGGATGATGTTCATGCCGAGCACCGTGACGGCCAGAGACTCCGGCTTGAGTCTGAACCCGGAACAGGAGACGCAAGGCCGCTGCGCCATGTACCGGCCGACATCGTCCCGGACGTTCTGTGACTCCGTGTTCTGGTGTCGCCGTTCTAGGTGCGGGATGACGCCCTCGTTGCGCATCCGCCAGCGATATGACCGGCCGGACTGGGTGGTGTGGAGGACGTCGATGCGCTTGTTGTCCTCCCCGTACAACACCCTATTCTGCTCTTCCTCCGTCAACTCCCGGAACGGCACGTCTAACGAGAATCCGTAGTGGTTGGACACCGCCTCGATGACCGACAGCCGCTCCGGCAGCAACTCACCGGCCCGCGACCAGGGCTCGATTGCGCCGTCGCGTATAGAGAGGTTCTGATTTGGCACCACCAGGTCCGGATCCACTTCAAGACGGAAGCCGAGGCCGGTGCAAGTGGGGCAGGCGCCGTACGGCGTGTTGAACGAGAAGTTACGGGGTTCCAGCTCCCCGATGCTGAGATCGCAGTGAACGCAGGCGAACTTCTCGGAGTAGATGATGTCTTCGCCATCCACTATCGAGATGACGATGTTTCCACCGGAAAGCCTCAGCGATGTTTCGATGGAGTCAGATAGACGCCCGACCTCCACGTCGGGGCCGGTGACCAGGCGGTCCACGACGATCTCGATGTCGTGCCAGCGCGTCTTGGCGAGTTTTATCTCTTCCTCAAGCAGCGTCACCTCTCCGTCCACCCGCACCCGCACGAATCCGTCGTTTCTGGCGTTTTCAAATACCGCCAGATGCTCGCCCTTTTTGTGAGTGACGATCGGGGCAAGCACAAGGATACGCGCACCCTCCTCCAGCCGCGTGACGGAGTCCGTGATCTGCTGGACCGACTGCCTCTCCACTGGGCGTCCGCAGTTGTGGCAGTGCGGCCGTCCCCCGCGCGCGAACAGCAGCCGCAGATAGTCGTAAACCTCGGTCACGGTGCCGACCGTTGACCGCGGGTTGCGTGAGACGCCCTTCTGGTCGATCGATATCGCCGGGCTGAGCCCGTCGATGTGGTCCACGTCCGGCTTGTCCATGCGCCCGAGGAACTGGCGTGCGTACGCCGAGAGCGACTCGACATAGCGCCGCTGACCCTCTGCGTAGATCGTGTCGAAGGCGAGCGAGCTTTTGCCGGAGCCGGAGACGCCCGTGATGGTTACAAGTTGTCCCCGGGGAACATCGACATCGACGTTGCGCAGGTTGTGCTCGCGGGCGCCTCGGACTCGTATGAAATCTTCAGCCATGAACTACTTCAACTACAGGTTGCTTCGGGGTCGTCATCGGCAGCGGAGTTGCAACTGAGCGTACCTGCTTCCGGATACCGTGGTCGATTGTACCGAGCATGCCGTGGCAGGGGGATTACCCGATGTCAGCTTTCTCTTTGACAGGCATGCCCGAAACGTCTGATTTAGCGCCCAATCCGGCCTTATTCAGCTCGCAAACCGCCTGGAACCGGCCCCGCATCGGGCCAATCCCGTACCTCGTCCAGAAACGCGGAGGATCGCACGTCGCGGTCGATCACGGAGTTCGTGTGGGAACGAAGGATGCGTTCGATCTGCCGCCGTTCTTCGGCCCCGATGATGAGCGATTCGATCGCCGGGTAGTCGCTGCGCGTCAGGTGCCTCAGCACCTTGATGCTTCCCAGACCGGCAGGGAGCAGCACGTCGCTCCCCTGGGAACGGCATCTCGGGCACAAGAGCCCGCCGCGCTCGGCGGAAAACACGTGATCCGCTGGCTCAAGCTCGTCTCCGCACTCAACGCAGGCCCCGAATTCCGGCTTGAAGCCGGTAATCGTGAGTAGTCGCAAAGTGAACCAGCGCACCAGCGTGTCCTCGTTCTCGGTCGTGGCAAGCCAACCGAGGCTGTTTATCAGCAGGCGAAACACGGCGTGCGACGGCGCGTCCTCAACGCTGACCCGCAAAGAGAGCTCGCCGATGTACAACGCGCGGGACAGCCGCCCGATATCGGTGCGCATCGCCCTGAATGCATCGATCGTGTCCGCCTGACTCACGCCGTGAAGCTCACGTCCCTCTCGTATCGACAGCTTCACGTGAAACAGCAGGTCGATGTGACCGCCCAGCTTGCTGCCCGGCTTACGTGCGCCGCGCGCCGTGGCCCGAATGACGCCCCGCTCCGGGGTCAGCAACCACAAGAGGCGGTCCGCCTCGCCGAGATCGGAGTGGCGAAGCACGACGGCCTCTGTGGTGAAGGTATTCGGTCTACCTGAGGTCATGCGCGCGCCTCGTGCGGCCCGGAAGTCACCGTACGGAATTCTGATATTTGCCGGTAACGCGATCGCATGAGCATCCCGGATCTAATCGACGGGCGAATCTCCATCGGACGCAACCTCTGAACGGCCCTGGAGGGCGTTGGCCAGCGTCATCTCGTCTGCGTACTCAAGGTCGGCGCCGGACGACAGACCGCGGGCGAGCCGCGTGACCTTGATCCCCAGCGGGGAGATCAAGCGCTGAAGGTACATTGATGTCGCTTCGCCCTCAAGATTGGGATTTGTGGCGAGGATCAACTCCGTAACGGTCTCGTCCCTTAGCCGGTCGAGTAGTTCTCGTATTTTGAGTTGCTCGGCGTTGATGCCGCTCGACGGAGAAATCGCGCCATGCAGCACGTGATAAAGCCCGTCATAGGCACGTGTGCGTTCGAGCGCCAGCACGTCCAGCGGTTCTTCCACCACGCATATCCGGGTGCGATCCCGCCGCTCGTTTGTGCACACGCCACAAACGGGGTCCTCGGTGATGTTGAGGCACTTGGAGCAGAGGACGATGCGGTCCTTGACCGATATCACGGCCTCTGCCAGCGCCTCCGCCTCTTCGCGCGGCATCCGGATCATGTAGTAGGTCAGCCGCTGGGCCGATTTTGGACCGACGCCGGGGAGTCGGTTGAACGCCTCGATCAGGCGTGCGACGGGTGGAGCCGCTGACGGGGTGGGGTTGGGGTTCATCGGTCGGGGCGCTCCGGCCTTCCTGCGTTCAAGATTTGCGACGGCGACTCGTGCCCCTTCCCGGGGTTGTGGGGCGATGGGGGACGAGCGGGATCATTCAGGGCCGGGAGACTACATCAGTCCGGGGATGTTCAGCCCGCCGGTAATCGCCGACATCTTCTTCTGGGCCTCCGCCTGCGCTGCGTCCATGGCCTCGTTGACGGCCGCCAGAACGAGGTCTTGCAGCATCTCGATGTCTTCTGGGTCGACGACCTCGGGAGCGATCTCTATCGATTCGACCCTAGAGCCGCCGAGCACGACTACTTTCACGACACCACCGCCGGCGGCGGCCTCTGTGTGCGCCTCGGCGAGTTCCTCCTGGATCTTCGCCATTTGCGCCTGCATCTGCTGAGCCTTGCGGAGCATGTTTCTGTTCAAGGCAAGAATCTCCCCGTTATGGGCTTCCCTGATTTATCCCGCTTGATTCGGATTCGTTGCGTTCGCTTCCGGTGCGTTCGTGTCTGGTGTGTTGGTTTCGGGCGTATCGGTTGGGGCGGATTTGGCCGGGCCGCCACTGCTCACAGACCCCTCATCCAGGATGCGTGCCCCCATCGTGACCGCCGCACGCACGATGTGGCTGTCCATGGCGGTCGTGGGCTTCTGGAGTTCGCCATTGGCGTCCTGTCTGGCGATAACGACCTTTAACTTTACGGCATACGCGTTTTCGACTGCCGTTTCGACAGGGTTGCGGCCCCGTGGATCGGACAGTTCGCCGGCCACCCGTTCTTCCATGGAGCTGTTGCGGAACGAAAGACTGAGCGTGTCGCCGTTCTGTTTCGCATCCTGCACATCGCGCAGGAGCGCGCCCAGGTTGAACTGAACGCCCTTCGTGCGGCTGAGTTCTTTGATCACCTGCGCCCAACGTTGATCCTGTGGCGTTCGTGCCGGGCGTGGGGGTTGTGCGGGTTCGGGCTGCCCCTGATTCCCGGGTGATCCAGATGAAGGAACTCTCGCGGCCGGTCGTACGGTCGCACGGGGGCTGGTGGGCCTTTGCGGTTGCGCTTGCGGAGGGACGGGCTGTGGGCGTCTCGTCGGCGCCGGACCGACCGGTCCGCGTTGTGTTGCCGGCGGGGGGGCTGGTGCGGCCGTGACGGGTGGGGCGGGCCGCTCCGCCAGGGCGTTCAGAAGGGCGATTTCGAGCGGCAGGGGAGAGGACGAGTTCTGCTTGAAGTCTGCTTTCTCCAGTTCCGTCACGACGTGGAGCAACTTTTCGAGCGATGCGCCCCGTCCGGCCTCGGTCATAGCGTCCAGAGCTTCCTGGGATTGGCCAAGCGCGTCCTCGACGCCCGCCTTCACCAGCAGACCGGCGCGCAGGACATCGACCGTGCCGCTCCGCAGACGGCCGAGGTCTGCGCCCTTCGCCGCCTCGCGATTGATGATCTCAAGTGCCCGCTTCGGGTCGGATTTGAGCGCCGCCACCGCCAGTTCGATGCTCGATTCGGCATCGCCCAGCCCTAGAAGCTCAAAGGCTTGGTCCAGCGTGACCTCAGAACCGTACGACACGGCGAGTTGTTCGAGCAGGTTCTCGGCGTCTCTCAAGCTTCCATACGCGGTCCGGGCGATGAGCGAGAGCACTTCCGGGTCGGCGTCTATCTCTTCCTCGCCGGCGATTTCGGCCAGCTTGTCGATCACCACTTCGTTCGACAGGCGTCGGAAATCGAACCTCTGGCAACGGGACAGGATCGTCGCCGGAACGCGGTGCGTTTCGGTGGTCGCCAGGACAAAAATCACGTGCGGTGGCGGCTCTTCCAGGGTCTTTAGCAGGGCGTTGAACGCATCGCCGCTCAACTGATGTACCTCGTCGATCACGTACACCTTGTACTTGCCGGAACCGGGAGCGAAGCGCGCCTTGTCCCGCAGGTCACGGATGTTGTCGATGCCGCGATTGGACGCAGCGTCGATCTCGATCAGGTCCAGCATCCTGTTTTCCGTAACCGCAACGCAGTTGTCACAACCGCCGCAGGGCTCGCTGTCACGCGGGTTCTGGCAGTTCAGCGCCTTCGCCAGGATCCGTGCGGTGGAGGTCTTTCCCGTGCCTCGCGGGCCGCACAGAAGATATGCATGTGCCACGCGATCCGTCCGCAGTGCCTGCCGCAGCGTACCCGTCACGTGATCCTGTCCCGCCACCTCATCAAATCGTTGCGGGCGCCATTTCCTGTAGAAAACTTCGTTGCGACTGGTCATTCGTCCGGCCCCTCCGAAGTGTCTGAGAAAGCACCTGAAAACTCCGAACGGTCAAGCGCCGCCGCCAGAATATCGTCCGTTTTGCCGAACATCATCCGGTGCTCCTCTGGCTCCGCGTGATCGTAACCGAGAAGGTGGAGCACGCCGTGGGCGGTCAGCACCGAAAGTTCGTGAGCTACGTCGTGTCCGGCCGCCCCCGCCTGCGCTATGGCCCGCTCGTACGAGATCGCGACATCTCCCAGTTCGTCCGACTCTTCGCCCTCGACATCGGGCCAGCCACCGGAATCGCCGCGTTCGGGGTTATCGAGTCCGCTTTCTCCATCGCCGGAATGCGCGTTCAGGACGTCTTCATTCGGTGTGGTATTAAGTGCGGTGTTAAAGGACAGCACATCTGTCGGTTCGTCGTATCCCATGAACTCTCGGTTCAGCTTACGCAGGGCCTCATCGTCTGTGATGATCAATGTCACGCGATCGGGCCCGGACACCAGTTCCCGGGACAGGGCGGTCTCGGCCACGGCCCGAAGCAAGCGGTCAAGGCTGGCCGCCGCGAACGCCTGCTGAAATCTGGTGTCGACCTGGATATCTACCCTGGCCTCGCTCAATTCTGGCCCCCTTTAATTTCAGGTCATGGTCGGGGTTCTGGCGAGGGGTGAAATCAAGAGTGCGAAGTGCGAGAACCGGATGGCCCGCATGAGCTCGTCATCACGTGGCGAATGGTAGCATGTGCGTTCGGTATTCTTACTCCAGTTTGGCGGCGTTGTCGGCGTTTTCTGATATCACGCGCAGACGACTGAACAGGCGCTCGAATGTCTTGTCCTCTGAGGACAGGTCCGCCGTGACGAGGCGGGCTTCCATCAAGCGTTCGCTGATGGCGGGGGCGTCGAGCTGCCCGACTTCGATATAGGTCCGGGCGTCGTACAGCGCCGGCACCAGCTCTTCGCGAATCCGGTTACTTACGTAGATGGGTTGTGGTGGCCAGCTCAACTCTTCCGCCATACGTACCACTTCCTCGATGTCCTCCAGCAGCTCGTTCAAACGCTGTTTGAGCTCCCAGGCGTCAAACGCGGACGTCATTGCGACCCGTCGCCTTTGTTTCTCTGCAGACGCCAGGCCTGGAATACGGACAGGTACACCGCCGTGCCCATCATGGCCCCTACGCCATCGATAAGCAGGTCGAGCAGCTGGGCGGATCGACCGTCGATGAACCACTGGTGTGTTTCGTCGCTGATCGCGTACAGCACTGCCAGCAACGTGGCCTTCTGGCCCGCTGAACGGAGCATGGCGGGGTCGAGTTCCCCCGTGCCGCTCGGAACATTAACCGCTAGGATCCAGCGCATCACGAGCGCGCTCAAGACGAAGTACTCGGCGAAATGGGCTATTTCGTCGGTGACCCCCCCGAAAACACTCGTCGCAGAGTCCGCCGCCGAGCTATCGCTGATAGTCGACGCGGACATCTGAGACACCGCAAATATCGCGGCC
>PCAM01000022.1 GCA_002730555.1 Chloroflexota bacterium | reverse complement strand
TGATCCAGGTCATCATCAAAGGTCTTGGTGATATCACTTCCGGGTGGATGTAGCGGCATGGTGAAGAAGCCGATTTCCATTAGAGAACCTCCTAGTGTGACGACTCACGCCTAAAATACGGATTCAAGAGCCTACATATTCCTACGCCCGGGTTGGGTGTATTGGAAAGGTGCGAATCAACCAAGACGGACCGTAAACGCCAAAGACATTGCCGTCCAGCGGGAATACTACGGTCGGATCGTGCCCGGCACTGGGTCAACTGACGAGTGGAATAGCTTCATCGAGACCGAAACGGCCCCCTAAAACCCTTGTCGGGCCTGTCCGGTCATGATGTGAAGGCTGTGCGGCCAGCATTCGCACATCGCGAGTTTGGTGGCGCGCCAGTCCCATTCACCCATTTCGGGCATCATCGCTGCGAATAGGCCTGCCAACTCGGAATAAAGGACTCCGGGTATCAGCAAGATCGGCCTGATCGGCGGGACATGTATCCATAGCCAGCTCGTGGCGATCATCGGTCCGAGGAAGATCATCCAGATCAGGGACAGCGGTATCAACAGCATTCCGAACGTCACGACCACCAGCAATCCCAAAATGAACGTGGTGATGGGAACGATGAGGACGAAGGGGAGCAAGAACGCTCCCAATACCGTGTGCATGATGGCGGCGGCGCGGCTGAACCAATCGTAGGGTCCAGCCGATCTGGCGCCGGCTACCAACGCAGTTCGCATCGCGTTGATATTCGAGTTCATGCTCATCCTCCCGATTCCCTAACATTGACTCGTAATGTCAATTCCCTCGAAGGCCTCGTCATATCAATGAACGTATCAACCAGGTGGCCGCGCCCAACGCTGCCAATACCGTGGCGATTGGGAGCCACGTGGCGAATGCGGCGAACGACATTTCCCGCCGCCGGTTGCGGGTTCGCTGGGTGCCTATGACGAGGCCACTTATTAATGCGGGAATTGAGCCTATGCCCGCTCCCACCATCAATGACCACAAGATAGAAAGGCCGAGTGCCGCGCCCCACACTGCACCGACGCCAGCGAATGCACCGCCAATCCTCGGATTCCCTTCAATACCCGACTAGGCACCCTCTGGAACGCGTCCTATCGGCCGTACCAGTCCCGAACTGCCTTCGCCAGCATGTCGAACGGGTCATCGGCCTGTGAGCAGTGGCAGCAGAGCCGTACCGTGCCGTTATGTACGGAGCACGCCAGCGACCCTCGCACCTGATCTGCGGGCTGTACCCGTCCATCACCGACACGACCGTCGCCTTGCGCTTCCCTCACATGCTGATCATTTACGCTGTCCTCGAACATGACGTGAGCCTGGAGGACGTGGTTCGCTCGCAGAGGGTCGTTGCGCCTTCGGGAACCGTCGCCTGGCGGCTACCGGACACACGCGAGCTAGCGGTGCTGTGGCAGGTGACGGATTACCGGAGTTGAGACGGAAGTGCACCCGGGTGATGCCTGGAGGCGAAACGACCCCTCCGCAGTGTGGAGAGGGCAATATTGGGTATTGGTGTTACAGTTCCGAATAGACGGGAACTCGGTCCGAACTCCGCTAGGAGACAACATGCCCAACTTCATTATGAACATCGCTAGGATCACTAAACCAGGTCAAGAGGGTGCTCTTATCGCTTCCGCGATTGAAACCCTCAATGGCGCTGATGCTCCAGGCAACGTTTCTTTCGATACCTCCATCCCTGTTGTGTTTAACCCCACCGTGACGAGTGCATTGCTATTCGACTCGCTTTCGGATTTTGAAAAAGTCCAAGACGAAGTTATTAGCAATCCAGAACGCGCTGCACAGTACGCTTCGACTAATGCTCTTGCCGCGAAAGTCACCACGACCCTTTACAGGATTATTGAACCTGTTGAGTATGGCCCAGATGACCAAGGTGGTATGCCGAAATATATGAGCCGTAGGCTTCTATTGGCCAAAAGGGGAGAGGCGTCTAACGTTCTTGATGTGGTACGTGAAGTGCGTAGTAATCTTCCCGGCAGAAAGCCCATGATCAATATGGCGGTTTTCGGCAATCCTGACGTGGTACGAGTGGTTGGTTTGTACCGTTCCCTTGAAGAGCTTGAAATGGAGCAAGCGAGAATGAGGGAAAATGAAGAATACAAGGCGGCACTTGGCCCACTTGCCGGACTCACCACGATGGTCCGCCAAACGCTAGCCAGAGTCGTTCATTCGAAGCAGTAAGTCGTAGGTGGTTTAGTTAACGGGGTTGACCTGGCCCCTTGCCGCAACGGCCCCTCCCCGCCTCTAGGCTGATGCCCAGGAACCAAACACCGGGTACTGGCTCGCAATAATCTCGATGTAAGCCGGCTGGTCATCGGCGTTAGCGGCGAAAGCCCTCTTCATGGCAGGTATGACCTCGCCAGGCTCGTAGACGCGCTCTGTTGACCAGCCAATTTCCTTGATGGCGTTTGTCATATGGATGTCATCCGGGCCCAGCACGTCATACGTGTAAGGATCATGGCCTTCGCCCCAGAAACCGGGACCGTAGCCTGAGAATCCGCCGTTGTTGATGTGAACCACAGTGACTCCAAGTCGGAGTCGCGTCAGCACCTCGAAGTTGCCGAGCATGTACGCCAATGCGGCATCACCGACGACGGCCACCGACTGCCGGTCCGGGTAGGCAAGTTTGGCGCCGACCGCGGCCGGGAAGCTGAATCCCAGAGACGAGACGTTGCCCCAGCCGAGAAAGCCCCGGGGAGTGAGCGTCTCGAACGCCGTCGAAAGCTGGTCACGAGTGTTACCAGATTCGTGCGTTACGAAAGAGTTTTCACGATCCAGAGCCTCCATCAGAGAGCTGTATACGCGATACGGATTGATCGGCTTTTCGTCCGACGCCATCGCCTCGCGGTACACGGCCATCCCGGAGTCTTTCGCCGTCTTGACCGCGGCGGCTACGTCCCCGTTACTCTCGATCGGTTCGCTGTCGAGTTCGGCTATGAGCGACTTCAAAGTCGACTTAGCGTCACCGATTACGGCGTTCGCAGTCGGGTAGATCCTGTTTACGTCGAACTCACTGATGTTGCACTGGATGATCTTTTTGTTCACACCATCGGGGATTCCGTGGCCGAATCGTCCCGGCGAGATACTGGCGCCGACCGCAAATATCAGGTCTGCGTCCTCGATGTACTTGACGACATGGTCGCCTCTCGTGCCGACGGACAGCGGGTGATTCTCCGGGAACACTCCCTTTGCTTTTAGCGTGGTTACTACCGGCAGGTTCGCCTTTTCGGCAAACTCCCGAAGCTCGGCCGCTGCGTCCGAGTAGAGAACGCCTTCTCCGGCGAACAAAATGGGACGCTTTGCTGATCGAAGCTCATTCGCTGCGCTGGCTACGTCCTCCGGGTCCGGAAGTGTTTTCCAGCCCTTAGGCGACGTGTAAGGGTCTATCGTTTCGTCGTACGTCGCGTGTGAATCTGCAACACCCAGCACCACCGGCCCCGGCCTTCCGGAGCGAAGCATAGTGTAAGCCCGACGCATCATTTCAGGCACACGTTCTGGCTTGTCGATGTACCCGTACCACTTGGAGACCCCGCGCAGCGCGGCCGCCTGGTCGTACCGAGTACTGTCTCCCGCGCCCGGGGCGACCGCATCCACGATGCACAACACGGGAGAACCATCCTCGTACGCCTGGGCGACCCCTGAATAAGCAACCTGCGCACCTGCGGCATTGATACCTCCCGAGAACGTGCAAACGCCGATTCGCTGGCCGTTTGTCACCCGGGAGTATCCATCGGCAACCGCCACCGCGTAACGGTCATCTCGCATCATCAAAAGCCTTAGGCCTTCTCGCCCGAACGAGTTGTTGACGCTGCTGACCGGGAAGGTCGACACCCACGGGACGTTCTCCTGTTTGAGGATCCGCGCTATTCCGGTTGCTACATCGATGGTCAATTCGTCACCTGTCTTTCGATTGTTCGTCCCGGAAGTTGTACGGGATCCGCGCATTTCGATCAAGATGCGCAGGGTTGCCCGGCAAGCTAACATCGGCGGGCCTGTTTTGCTACACGCGCCTTCCCGGACACAAATCTGATAGAAATCGACCGGAGGATATCGATGAGCGATGAATCGAATGGACCGGCTCCCGGCGAGGACATCGTCCGGTGGGTGTACTCGTCAACAAGCCCGGCACAGTTGGCGGCGCGGTATGACTACTGGGCGGCAAACTACGAGCTCGATACCGAGCGGGACTACGGACGGAACGATCCGCAGATGACCCTGCCGCTCGTCCAGAAGTTCGTACCTGCGGGCGCACGAATCCTGGACGCCGGTGTCGGGACTGGACTGGTAGGCCAATTGATGGCCGGGGCCGGCTACGACGATCTGATCGGCATCGATATCTCCACCGAGATGATGGCCGAAGCCGAGGCCAAAGGCGTCTATCGCGATCTGAAGCGCATGGTACTCGGCGAGACGCTGGAGTTTGAAACCGATTCGTTTGACGCCGTCACATGCGTAGGTGTGCTGACCTTCGGACACGCACCGGCGTCCTCGTTAAGAGAGTTTGTCCGGGTGACCAGGCCCGGCGGATACGTGATTTACACCGTGCGCCCAGATGTCCGTGAGCAGGGCGGTTTTATCGAACTGGAGGACGAACTCACCGAGGCGGGGCTGTGGAAGTTGGCGGAGGTGACGGACGAATTTCCGTCACTGCCCAAGGGACTCCCGGAATCGATGCTTCGGGTCTGGGCCTTCGAGGTGATGGGGTAAGACGTTAAGCGGTGTGGTGGACTGGTATCCGCTTGATCCTGCGCGAACGATTGATGGCCCGCTTGCGGCGTGACGCCGAAACTGCGCTCTGAGGTTCTCGAACGGCCGGATTGCGCGCTTGACACAAGAACGGATTGCGATCCGCTCTTGCACCCCTCACCTTCTCCCGCCCCGTTCATCAAGACGGCGTGGATCGATCATGGGGCGACTCTCCGTTATGTGTTGTGGTTCACCGCGCCAGCAAACCTTCGATCAGCCCGGCCACGTGACCCGGTTGCTCGTCCACCACCATGTGGGCGGCGTTCGGGACGACGTGCACGGCGGTGTTTGGCATCTTTGCTGCGAATCGTTCTGCGTACCCCGGTGGCACTATACCGTCGGACTGTCCCCAGATGATCTGGGCCGGCTGCGTCACGCGGTGGAGGCGTTTCGACAGGCCCCGGTTTGGGATTGGCCACAGGTACTTCGCCGCCGTTGACATCGACTTGGCGCGCTCGACCAGGAAGTTGAGCGTCGCCTGTCCTTCTTCGGTTGAAGGGTCCACCTCAGTCATGCGCGCCTGGGGCGCGGTCGCGAGCGCCGCGGCAGGCTCCGATTTCACATCGGCATACATGGCCGTGGCGAGCTCGGGAAGAGAGATCGAAAACAGGTCCGGGATGGGATCAGAGTCGTTCCACAGGCCGAACGGAGCCGCAAGCGCAACGTGGCTGAAACGAGCGGGTTGCATGGCCGCCAGTTCCGCCGCAAACATGCCGCCTAGGGAGTGACCGACTATCGGCAGGTTATCGAGCCCCAGCTCATCCAGGAGGTCCAGGTAGAAGTAGTTCAGGTCATGGATGTCCAGGAGCTGCTCCGTGCCGGTGGAACCACCAAACCCGGGAGTGCGGGGGGCGATTACCCTGTGCCCCTCAGCCAGCTGGTCCAGAAATAGTGTCCACTCGAGCCCGGCGATGCCGTGCAGGTAGAGAAGCGGGTTGCCTGAGCCGCCTTCCAGGACGTCCACCTGGAAATTACCGTTCCGGACTGACACCGATTTTTCGTTCATCTACTTCCTCTTGTTGGAATTGTGCTGTTGGTGAAATGTTCGATAGATGTGGTTGCGGTTACCCCGACTTCGTCGGACACCCCTTTACCCCGGCCCTTTGCCGTGGAGGGGAGAGGGAGGCAATGTTCAATCGACCTCTGCCGTGGCAGGAATTCCGGGACCGCATTGCTGAAAAACCATCTCGGGGCGAAGAAGTCGACCCAGAGGTGGAGATGCCCACCCTGAGGCTCTCGAAGCGTACGAATTCCGGGATCGGCCTTAGTCCGCCGGGGTTGGAGTTGCTGCGCTTCCTTCACGGACGATGGCGTTCTGCGGCCACCAGTGGTCTTCGTACTCGGACCACATGTCGCGAAGTTTTGGGATTACTTCCTGTGCCGTTCGCCGGATGTTCTCTTTGGCGAGCTCGTGCGGGATGGAGCCGAACTGGTTGAGGATCATCAGGTGGCCGATGTGGAGGTCCCTGGCGACACTTCGAAGTTGCTCTGTCACCTGTTCCGGCGTACCGGCCACAACGTTGCCAGCCTCACGCAGCTCGTCGAACGTGGCCTCTTTATTACTGGCCCTTCCGAAGGTAGTCGTCTGCGCCAGAAGTCCGGCCTTGATCGTGTCGACCGTTCGGTATCCCGGCGGATCCGAGAAGCCCGGGTAGACGTGCAGCATCTTGTTGAAGAAGTACTCGGTGTGCGCTGCGTACTTCTCGTGGAGCTCATCTTCGTTGTCTGCGATGCAAACGAGCTGAAGGAAACCGGCGTGGTACGGATTGTCCACGCCGGCGGCGTTGGCGACCTTCCAGAAACCGTCCATCACCTGCTTGCCGCGCTTGAAGCCGCTGTATGACAGGTAGGCGTACAGGTGGCCCTTATCGATGCAATGGTTCCAGGTCTCGATGGAACCTGCGCCGGGAACCCACACAGGGGGGCACGGGTCCTGCATCGGGCGCGGCCAGATGTTCACGTATCGAAGCTGGGTGTACTTGCCGTCGAAGGAGAACAACTCCTTCTCTTCCCAGGCCCTGAGGATCAACTCCTCGGCCTCGGCGTACTTATCACGCAGCAGTGCCGGGTTGGCGCCGTATCCGTACGCCGTGTCCATCGCTGAGCCGACCGGGAATCCGGCGACGAGCCTGCCGCCGCTGATGCAGTCCAGCATCGCCATCTCCTCCGCCACACGGATCGGCGGGTCGTACAGGGCGATGGAGTTGCCCATCACGATGATGGCCACGTCCTCCGTCTCCCGGGACATGGCAGCGGCCATGATATTGGGGGAGGGCATCAGGCCGTAAGCGTTCTGATGGTGCTCGTTAACGCAGATGCCGTCATAACCCATCTCCGCTCCGTACATGAGTTCATCAAGCGTCTCGTTGTAGGTACGGCTGGCGATTTCGGCGTCGAAAAGATGCGACGGTACGTCTACCCATACGCTCCGGTTCTTCTCACGGAAGTCCTCCGGGAGGTCACGGTAAGGGCAGAGATGGAACATCTCGATCTTCATAAGTCAGTCCTCAATGCGGCAGCTAAGTGCGAACTGGAGTGTTTGTCGTTCATCGTTCAGGCTGATAGGGATGCTTTGAGCCTGGTTGTGGCTTCGACTAGGGCGTCTCGTGAGCGGTCGAATATCCCGACCTGCCCGTTGAAGCCATGGATCATGCCTTCGTAACAGTTGTAGGTGACATCGTTACCGACGGCCTTGAGCGCTTCGGCGTAAGCCTCAGCCTCGTCGGCCAACGGGTCGTACTCAGCGGCGATGATGGTCGTTGCGGGCAGTCCGGCAAGACTTTCGGCGCGGATGGGTGACGCATACGGGTGAGACCCGTCGCCGTTCGGTCCGATGTAGTGGTCCCAGAACCAGATCATCGAGTCACGGGTGAGCATGTAGCCATCGGCATTAGCCGAGTAAGACGCTGTGCTGAAGTCGTGGTCGATCACCGGGCAGAAAAGGACCTGGTGGGAGATGACCGGGCCGTTGCGGTCACGCGCCATCAGGCAGACGGCTGCGGAAAGGTTGCCCCCGGCCGAGGTTCCGGCCACGCCGATTCGGGCTGGATCCACGCCCAGTTCTGCGGCGTTGCTGTGCGCCCAGAGCAGCCCGGCGTAACAGTCCTCAACTGGCTCGGGGAATCGAACGTCCGGGGACAACCGGTAGTCGATGGATACGATCACCGAGTCAGTGGTGTTCGCGATCACCCGGCATGCAGGGTCTTCGTTATCCAGGTCACCAATGACCCAGCCGCCGCCATGGAACCACATGATCAACGAGTGGTTGTCGCCTTCAGACGGCGTGTAGATGCGTACCGGAAGGTCGCCACCGGGACCCGGGACCTCCGTGTCTCGGATGCTGGCAACGTCCTCAAGCTCACGCGGGGCGTTCGCTGTCCGCTCTTTGGCCGCGGCACGCGCGGCTTCCGGTGTCTGCGTGTTCAAAGCCGGTAGATTTAGTTCTTCGGCCATTTTGAGGGCCGACGCGACCTGTGGATGTAGAGCCAATAGAAGACCTCCCGCTACCGGTTCAAGTTGCCGCATTGTACGAGCGATCACGAGTGCGCGCACCCTCAAGATGTTTTTGGGCGCGATTACACGGCGGGTGCAGACCTGCGACACTCTCGTTTTACACGGAATTCGCATCTACTTTCACGAGGCACGGAGATTTCAAATGCAGACCGCACCATTCAGGCTGGACGGCAAGAACGCACTTGTGACCGGCGCGGCGCAGGGCATCGGCCGCGCTGTGGCGCTGGCGCTTGCTTCGGCCGGGGCGACCGTCTCGGTCACCGACGTTCCGTCGAAGGAATCCCAGATCGTTTCTGTGTGTGAAGAGGTAAGAGCCAGGGGCGGCACGGCGTTCGGATACGGGTTCGATGTGACACACACGGCCGTTATCGCCGAGGTGTTCGAGAAGGCAGCCGCGGATATGGGCGGATTCGACGTCTTGGTGAACAACGCCGGAGTTGCGGCGCGCGGGCCGGCGATCGAGCAAACAGAGGAGCAGTGGGACCGGGTGCTGAGCATTAACCTGAAGGGGATGTTTTTCTGCGCCCAGGCTGCAGCCCGATACATGAAGGACCACGGTGGTGGGCGGATTATCAACACTGGCTCGCAGGTCGCTGAATCGGCGCGCGTGTGGAACGCGGCTTACACGGCAAGCAAGGGTGGGGTCGTTGCGATGACACGCGGGCTGGCCGTGGAGTGGGTGCAGTACGGCATCAACGTGAACGCCGTCGGCCCGGGACCGGTGGAGACCGAGCTGGTGTCCGACACGCCGGACCACATCGAGGCGCAGGTGGCGCACCGGTCGCCGATAGGACGCCGGCTCGATCCCGAGGACATAGCGGGTGCTTTCGTGTACCTTGCGAGCCCCGCGGCTTCTGGAGTAGTGGGGCATCACCTGCTGGTGGATGGAGGATGGGTGGCGGGGTAGCGCCGCGTCGTTCGCTGGATGGCGCGCTGGTGGATTGCCCTTCTGCCGAAGGATCCTCTCCCGACTGGGAGAGGGGGCATTCGGGGTGACTCTGCAATTGTTAGGAGACGGTCCGCCAGGAACATATGATGCCGGGTGCATTGTGTCTGAATTCTCAAACCGCCAGGAGGTGATGGACGTGGATTTCGTTGATATTGATGGCGTGAAACTCGCCTACCAGGAGACCGGTTCCGGCTACCCGCTCGTGTTCGCTCATGAGTTC
>PCAM01000039.1 GCA_002730555.1 Chloroflexota bacterium | reverse complement strand
GGCCTCTGCGACGGGCTCTTCGCCCGCAGCCTCGGCCTCATCTTCTGTTGCTTCAGCTTCGGCCTCTGCGACGGGCTCTTCGTCCGCAGCTTCGGGCTCGGCCTCTGCCACCGGCGGTTCTTCAGCGCCGCCGGCGTTTCCGCCCTGGTCGATGTGTGCCTGGATAACCGTCATGAAGCCGCGCAGTGTTGCGCTTAGTACGCCGACGAGGTTGGCGACCGGCGCGTTCATCTGTCCGAGCAGCTTCGCGACGAGTTCTTCACGGCCCGGCAGTGTGGACAGGTACTTCACCCGATCTGCGTCGACGAGTTGGCCTTCCAGGTACGCGCCGTTCACGACAACATCAAGCCGGTTTTCCGTGATGTGCGCCATCAATGCGCGGGTTGGTCCGACTGGATCATCTATGCTTAGCACAAACCCCGTTGGACCGACCACGATCTCGCTGATTTCCGGACGATCAATCTCTTCCGAAGCGATCTTGACCAGCGAGTTCTTCGCGACGCGATAGGATCCGCCCGCCTCGCGAATAGCACGACGCAACCCCGATAGCTCCGTGACGTTCAAGCCACGGTAGTCGGTGCTGATGATCAGCTTCGCTTCATTGAGGACGCTCTTGAGCTCCTCGACCTCAGCGATGGCCTTATCTGTTGGCATTCGTATCCCTTCGCGGTTTCCGGTACTTTTCCGGGCAAAAAAACAGCCCGGGCCGTAAACCCGGGCATCAGCAGCGTGACGTCAATCCACGCAAATCTGGTGCCACCTGGGCAGGCGCTTTCGCCTTAAGCCCCCAGAAATGATCCGGGGGCGCCTGCTGTCTACGGCGGCCAGTGTTTGATTGTCTTGAGTTGGTTCTTTAGAAAAACTCTCCGTGTCTGTGTAAATCTTGTGCAGATTGTAACCCCTCGGGCTAACTCTCTGTACCCCCGGTCTCGTCGATAACGAGTTTGACCGGCGGGCCCATCGTGGACGTCAGCGTCGCTGACTTGACCAGTTGACCTTTCAAACCGGACGGCTTGGCCCGGACGATGGTGCCTACCACCGATTCCAGGTTTTCCAGCAACTGCTCTTCACTGAAGCTGACTTTGCCAACGCGAACGTGGATGATCGCGTCCCGGTCCATTCGAATTTCGGTCCGCCCTTTTTTCATCTCTTCGATGGCGGTGGCGACATCATCTGGCTGCACGACCGTCCCCGTCCGCGGGTTCGGCATCAGACCCTTTCGGCCAAGGTAGCGGCCGAGACGCCCGATCTTGCCCATCTGGTCTGGGGTTGCTATCGACACATCGAAATCGGTCCAGCCGCCTTCGATCTTGGCGATGATCTCGTCGTCCGCCACGTAATCGGCCCCGGCGGCCTCGGCGGCACGCGCCGTGTCGCCCTCTGCGAACACCATCACCCGGGTTTCGTTGCCGGTCCCGTGCGGCAGCGGGGCAACCTCTCGGATCTGCTGCTCGGCATGCCGGGGATCGGCGCCAGTCGATACGTGTAACTCGACCGTCTCATCAAATTTCGCCGGGGCGAGGCTTTTCACGAGGGCGACCGCGTCTCCGGCCGTCCGGGGAACGCTGCTCGTTCCCTCAAGAGCCGCCAGGTATTTCTTTCCGTGTTTCGGCATTCGTTGTGTCTCCGGACCGGCCTTCACAGAGTGAGGCGGTCCACGATCGCTCGTTTACTAGTCGACGACCGACAGGCCCATGCTGCGGGCGCTTCCCTCGATGATCTTCATTGCATGGTCGATGTCAAAAGCATTCAGGTCTTTGACCTTGGTTTCGGCGATCTCCCGGACTTGGGAGCGCGTGACGCTCCCGATGACCTCAAGGCCGGCGGTCCCGGATCCTTTTTCGATCCCGGCCGCCTTGCGCAGAAGGTCGGACGCCGGCGGGCTCTTCGTTTCAAAGGTGAAAGACCGGTCCGTGTACACCTGAATCGCGACCGGGATAATGCTCCCGGCCTGCGCCGATGTGCGCTCGTTGTATTCTTTGACGAACTGCATGATGTTGACACCGTGCTGCCCCAGTGCAGGGCCAACCGGCGGCGCAGGGCTTGCCTGCCCGGCCGGGATCTGCAGTTTGATTATCGTCTCTACTTTTTTTGCCAATTCTTATTACCCGCGCGCCGTTTTGAGGCGCGAATTCCGTCAAACGACGGCCCGTTAACCTTTTTGTATCTGCAAGAAGTCCAGTTCAACCGGCGTCTCTCTTCCGAAGAAGGACACCAGAACCCGTATCTTGCCCTGCTCTTCAAGCACGGTATCTACGGTACCCATGAAATCAGCGAACGGACCGTCAGTGATGCGGACGCTATCGCCCTTCTCGAAACCGATCCGGACCTTCGGTTCTTCCGCCCTCATCTGGCGCAGGATCCTGTCCACTTCCTCTTGCTCCAGCGGAATCGGCTTGGGCCGACCCTCGCGTTCATCCTCGGCGGATATGAAGCCTGTCACGCCCGGGGTGTTCCGGACCACGTACCAGGCCTCGTCGTCCATCAACATCTGGATGAGCAGATAACCGGCGTACATCTTTTTCTCGACCGGACGGCGCTGGCCGTCCTTAATCTCGATCTCTTCCTCGGTCGGGACCACAACGTCAAAGATCTTGTCCTTGACATCCATCGTCTCGATCCGTTGTTCGAGATTCCGCTTTACCCGGTCTTCCTGACCGGAATAAGTGTGGATGATGTACCAACGCCCGCCCTGATCGACGACCGTCTGTTGCTCGGTTGTCAATGCTCAGGCTCCGGTGAGGAATTCAGCCAGTCGGCCAAATCCGTAGTCAATAGCGCCAAGGAAGACACCGAAAAACGCGGCGACAATCAAGACGAGGATGGAGAGGCGCGTCGCCTCCTGGCGTGACGGCCAGGTGGTGCGTCGCAACTCAGCGAAAACCTCTACGAAAAACCGGAATACGCCACCCCGTGGGGTGGTGCTGGTTGAACGTATAGCGCGCTGTGTTGGTTGCCTGCTGGCCATGTTTACTTCCTACCTGGTCTCGCGGTGCAGTTGGTGACTGCGGCAGCGTGAGCAGAACTTGCTCAGCTCCAGCCGCGCAGTGTTGTTGCGCCGGTTTTTGGAGGTGTGGTACCTCCGCTCCCGGCACTCCGTGCACGCCAGGGTTATCGAATCTCGGGGTCCGCCCTTAGCCATATGGCGGGTGCTCCCTTGCACTCAGCCCCGCGAACGGGGACTCATCGGCGCCGGGCTCGTCACTGTTGACGGTCCCCGCACACTTCTGGGATACGTTTGAGGTGCGCCACCGGATCCGGCGGCGCACCTCAAATAATCTCAATTATTCGTCGATGGTGATGAAGACACCGGAACCGACGGTCCTACCGCCTTCACGTACTGCGAAGCGGAGTTCCTCTTCCAGCGCCACCGGGTACATCAACTCGACGTCCATCTCGATGTTGTCGCCGGGCATGACCATCTCGACGCCGTCCGGCAGTTGAATCTCGCCGGTCACGTCAGTGGTTCGGATGTAGAACTGCGGCTTGTAGCCCGTGAAGAACGGCGTGTGACGGCCGCCCTCGTCCTTCGTCAGAACGTAAATCTGGGCCTTTGCCTTTGTGTGAGGCGTCAGGGTTCCCGGCGCACACAATACGGCTCCGCGGGAGATCTCCTCACGGTCGACACCACGGAGAAGGCAGCCGACGGCGTCGCCGGGGAGGCCTTCTTCAAGTGTTTTGTGAAACATCTCAACACCGGTCACGGTGGTTGTAGAGGTCTCGCCGAACCCGACGATCTCGATGGTGTCGCCCATCACGACCCTGCCGCGTTCGATCCGGCCGGTCACAACCGTGCCCCGGCCCTTGATGCCGAAAACGTCTTCGACAGGCATGAGGAAAGGCTGGTCGACCGGGCGGTCCGGGATTTCGATGTAGTTGTCGACCGCGTCGGTCAACTCCATGATTCCTTGTACCCACTTGTTGTCCGGGTCGTTAAAGTGCTCAAGCGCCTCAAGAGCGCTGACCTGAACGATCGGAACGTCGTCCCCCGGGAACCCGTAGCTGTCGAGCAGCTCGCGGATCTCCATCTCGACAAGTTCCAGCAACTCAGGGTCGTCCATCATGTCGACCTTGTTCAGGGCGACGACGATCTTGGGCACGTTCACCTGGCGGGCGAGCAGGATGTGCTCACGGGTCTGGAGCATCGGGCCGTCCGGCGCCGCTACCACCAGGATCGCACCGTCCATCTGGGCGGCTCCCGTGATCATGTTCTTGATGTAGTCCGCGTGTCCCGGGCAGTCAACGTGGGCGTAGTGACGGGTGTCCGTCTCATACTCCACGTGCGTGATCGCGATGGTGACACCACGCTCACGCTCTTCCGGGGCGTTGTCGATCTGATCGAAGGCCATGGCCTTGACGCGATCATTTTTCGCTGACAGGACGCCGGTGATTGCGGCGGTCAACGTGGTCTTGCCGTGGTCAACGTGGCCAATAGTGCCAACGTTTACATGCGGTTTGCTGCGGTCAAATATTTCCTTGGCCATTTAACTCAAGTGCCTCCGGGCAACGAGTGACGATCGACTAACTGTTTTTCAACGAGGAGAGCTGGAGCCCACAACCAGGATTGAACTGGTGACCTCGTTCTTACCAAGAACGCGCTCTACCGCTGAGCTATGTGGGCCTCAAATTGAGGTGCGGAAAGCGCTCTCGTAGACTGGTGCAGGGGGTAGGATTCGAACCTACGTAGCCGTACGGCGGCAGATTTACAGTCTGCTGGATTTAACCACTCTCCCACCCCTGCGCCAAACGGTAATCCTAACATTAACACCGCAGCGTTGGCATCGGAAAGCCGCAATTCGTCATCGAGTTTCCTGAGTCCTGCCTTGAGAAGCACCTTTTTATGATCCTGGAGCCCCAGGGGGGATTCGAACCCTCCGACCTGCCGATTACAAATCGGCTGCGCTACCACTGCGCCACTGGGGCATGTCGCCGACACTCTCTCGTCTTCGATAGAACGAACGATGGCGCATCGCAGTTCGTACTGGATGCCAACGCCCGAACCGTTAATTTTGAAGGTAGATCGCCCGGGGATCAAGGGGTGTGTGTTGCGCATCTGCCCGCAACCCGGAAATGATGCGCCCCGTGGAGCGGAAATCCCTGGGTCAGAGTTACGGAAATCTCGTTTCAGGAGAAGGACGCACCCTGCGACCTCAGGTTCAGATCCGGGTGCGCGTCTCGTCGCCGACGCGCCGCATGACTTCGGCCAGCGTCAATCCGTGCTCGATGGCCAGCTTCCGGCAGTCTTCGTATTCCGGGGCGATCCCCGCAATGTCGCCGTCCACACGCTTGATCTTCACCCGGGCCATCCCGAGCGAGGTGCCCACCTCAATGATCTCCCGATCAGCCGTGTACCGCTCCACCGCACGCCTGCGCACGCCCAATGTGGACGTCTCTCGCAGGATCACGTTGGCGGCGTCGTCCGCGTCGCCGTCCTTAACAAGGGCGGACAGCAAGATCGCGGGACGGTTTTTCTTCATCTGGATCGGCGTCATCCACACGTCGAGGGCGCCGGCTTCGAGCAGCCTCTCCTGGACGTAGCCAAACCCCTCACCGCCCATATCGTCGATATTGGTCTCAAGCAGCGACAACCCGCCGGCCAACGACCCTGAGCCGGGTTGGCCGAAACCCTCCGACGTCTCGCCTACCCACAACCCCAGCGCGTTCGGGTAGTCCTCCGGGTCACGTGACCCGGCGCCGTAGCCGATCCTGTTCACCTGTATTGCGACCTGATCAAAACTGGCAATGGAGGTAACAAGGGACGCGCCCGATGGCGTCACCGTCTCACCCTTCGGCCCCCACTGGTTCGCCGGGCGCACCGGCGCGTTTGCCGCCGCGTACACCTGCGCCGTGGCCGGTGCGATGCCCGGGATCCGCCCGTGGTCGCTCATGACGAATCCCGTGCCCGCCGGGAAGGGACCCGCCGAGATACGCTCCATTCCAAGCAACCGGAACCCTGCGATCACGCCGACGATGTCCACGAGCGTGTCCACCGTGCCCAGCTCATGCGGCGTCAGATGGTGACGGTCGACGCCGTGTACCACCGACTCCGCGTCGGTGAGTCTGTCCAGCACCTCGATCGCCTTGCTCCGTACGTCGTCGGGTAGCCGAGAGGATTCCACGGTGCCTGACAGCTCGTCCCAGCCACGCCGGCGTTGGCCCTCATCATCGAGATCCACGTGCAGCAACGTGCAGTTCAGGGCGCCCCGGGAGACGATTTCCGGCCTGAGTGTGTATCCACGAACGTCCATTAGTGAAAGCTCGGCACGGAGGTCGTCGACCGGTAGGCCGACATCGATCAGGGCGCCGAGCAGCATGTCACCGGACGCCCCGCCGATCATGTCGATATAGGCGGATTTCATTCTTGAGTCAAACCGGCTGTAAACATCCCGGCGCTGTTCACCGGACTCGCTGTTGTTAGTGCCATAGGTGGGCGCGATTAAAGGCCGAGGTTACTGGTCGGATCCTTGCCGATCGCCTCGTTCATACTGCCGGATCGGAAGCCTGAGAGGTCCATCGTCACGTACAGGTAGCCAGCATCGCGAGTCGTCTTGACGATGGTCCGGCGTGTTTCATCGTCTATCAACGACGCCAGGTCCTCTACCGGGACCTCGATCCGGGCGACATCTCCGTGATGGCGCACCCGCAACTGTTTGAACCCGGCCTGCCGTAACCCGCGCTCGGCCTTCGCTATCTGCGTCAGGGCTTCGACCGTGACCATCGTGCCGTACGGGATCCTTGACGCCAAGCAGGCCTGCGCCGGCTTGTCCCAGACCGGCAACTCCATATCCCTGGAAAGGGCCCGTATGTCGGCCTTCGTCATGCCGGCTTCGACCAGGGGGCTGCAGACCGTAAAGTCCTTCGCCGCCTCAAGGCCTGGTCGGAAATCGCCCAGATCGTCTGCATTGGTGCCGTTTGCCACCTGGTTCCAGCCCTCAGACCGGGCGATCTCTATCAGATGTGTGTACAACTCGGTCTTGCAAAAGAAGCAGCGCTGTAGATCGTTGGCCGCGTAACGCGGGTCGTTGATCTCATCCGTGATGATCACGCGGTGGTTCCAGCCGTGCGCGTCGGCAAGTTTTACCGCGTCGGTGAGCTCGTCTTCTGAGAGGCTGGGGGAGTGGGCCGTGATGGCGATCGTTTTCTCGCCCAGAATCTCCGATGCCGCGGCGGCGAGAAATGCGCTGTCCACGCCGCCGGAATACGCCACGATCAAAGAGCCGTAGCCACGCACAATCTCGTCCAGGCGCGTGCGCTTTTCGGCCAGCGTCAGATCGTTGGTGGGACTCGCCGGTCTCGCCGGGGTGCTCGTCATCGGTTTCTCCTCAGAATCTCGGGAGTCGCCGATCCGCATTTCAAACGCCCGGCTCAACCGTAACTCTCGATCCCGCGTAGTGTACCCCGTCGCGGTCCCGTGGCAGAGCCGCACGAACGGCTTCCGCGAGTGTGGCCAACCCGATCCGGGCCTCTGTACCGGACGCCCCGTTTCCGGAAATGCTTTTTGAATGGCCTTCGCTTATGAGCGGCAGGAGACATCCGTGGAACCCGAGACGCTCCGCCTCGGACCGCCGACGGTCCGCCTGCGGCACGGGCCTCAACTCCCCGGAAAGCCCGATCTCGCCCGCCGCCGCCAGCCCGGGATTGACCGCAACGTCGAGAAGGCTGGATGCGATGGCCAGTGCTACGGGGAGGTCGGCGGCCGGCTCAGTAAGCCGCATCCCGCCGGTCACGCTGACGATCACGTCCTGCGACGCCAGCGGCAACCCGACCCGTCGCGCGAGCACCGCCACAACCTGGTTCAATCGTGCGAGGTCGATGCCTGTTGCGACGCGCCTCGCCGTTTGTCCCCCGACCGGTGCGGTCAGGGCCTGCACCTCAACGATGAGCGGACGGGTGCCTTCGATCACGGCCGCAATCGCGCTGCCGGGCGCTGGATCTGGACGTAGAGAGTGGTCTGTCAGCAGCGATTTAGAGGGATCGGTGACCTCGGTGAGGCCCTTTGACCCCATCTCGAACACGCCGACCTCGTTTGTGTGCCCGTACCTGTTCTTGATGCCGTGGAGCGTGCGCAGGCTGCCCGACCCGTCGCCGGACAACTGCAAAACGACATCCACCGTGTGCTCCAACACGCGCGGCCCGGCTATCGAGCCGTCCTTCGTGACATGCCCGGCCAGGATCAGTGGAATCCCGGATGACTTCGCACGGACGGTTAGCCTTCTCGCGCACTCGCGGACCTGGCTCACACTCCCCGCGCTGCCCGGGATGTCCGGCGCAATGACTGTCTGGATCGAATCGACCAGGACCAAGCCTGGCTTGAGAATGTCGATCCGGGCCATGATGGCGTCCACGTCATCGGTATTCAAGAGAAGGATACGGTCCCCGCTGATGCCGAGCCGCCCGGCGCGCATCCGCACCTGGTCTGCGGACTCCTCGCCCGATATGTACAGGACGGTGCCGTCGCGCGCCGCCACCGAGGCGGCGGCCTGGAGCAAAAGTGTGGACTTGCCGACACCCGGCTCGCCGGAAAGAAGCAACACGGAGCCGACCACGGCCCCGCCGCCCAGCACGCGGTCGAACTCCTTGATGCCGGTGGAGAGACGCTTAGACGTGTCGACCTGGACCTGAGACAACTCGATCGGCTCGATCATCGAATACGGGTGTAGCTGTTCGCGCCCGTCGCCGATCATTGCACCAGAACCACTTGCAGCCGCTTTGTTGCGCGGCTCCGAGAACTCGTTAAGCGCGTTCCAGGCGCCGCAGCGAGAACAGCGGCCCTCCCAGCGCGGGAATCGAGTGTCGCACTCTGAGCACACGTAGTTCGTCTTCGTATCAGTCCTTGGCAATTCGGCAACCCTGATCTTCCTGAAGGTGTTTCAGGAGTATCCGGTTTACCCGTGCGCCCGACAACAAGCCCGCGTCACAGGGACTCCAGTGGGCAACTATCTGGCGCCAGCGGCTTCCCCGGATTCCTTACAGCGCGCTCCAGGATGCCGTCTCGCCGATCCGCACTATTTTGCCGATGCTCTTGTCGATCCCAAGATGGCCCGAGAACACCGTCCACCCCTCTCGTTCCGCCCGATCCAGCAGTTCACGCCGGGACCGGGTTGAGATCGTCGTGTCCCAATCGAAAATCGGGCACCAGTCCGGCTCGGAGATCTGGGCCACGTTGTGAAACAGATCCCCGGTCACAACCCCGGTCTCACCGTTCGACTCCACAAGTACGCACTGGTGGCCGGGCGTGTGACCGTTTGTGGGAAGGGTGGATACGCCGTGCCTGATCTCATGCACGCCCTCCACCAGATCTAGGACGCCCAGCGCCTCAAGCGGTCTGATGGAGTGCTCAAACGCCTCGTTGGAGTTCTCGGGCGCGGAGTAGTGATCCCAGTCCGCACGAGCCACTAGGTACCGGGCGTTCGGGAAGGTAGCCCGGGCGACTCCGGCGTCATACGAGACATTCCAGCCGATATGATCGCCGTGGGTGTGCGTGATAACCACGATCCCGATCTCCTCCGGACTGACTCCGAGGGCGTTCAGACTGCCTGGAAGCTCCCCGGGCTTTCCGGTGTGGTCGTGGGGACCCGGCCCCATACCGGTGTCCACGAGGATCGCCCGATCTCCATTAGAGGAGCTGATCAGGTGCCCGCGCCACTGGGATCGGTAGAAGCCGTCGGGGTCTAGCGCGAACTCTCGGTACGGATCCCATGCCAACGCTGGAACGGCGGGATAAATCTCCACCGGATTCCGATCCATCCCCTGGTGGTCCTGAACGGTCGTGATCTCAAATTCACCGATACCGAGACTCGTCGACATGTTTGACTCCAGAGTCTAATAAACGAAATAATAAATCGGCGGCCCGGTCGCACCTGGCGGTATGCCTGAAGATGGGTAGGGTGGAAGACCCGGACAACATATACCTGTATGCCAGCGCGATACGGGTGGAGGTCAGACGCGAGAAGGGGGAGCCAGCTGCTCCCCCTTCTCATCATTCGGTCGGTCCTGGAGACGCCTACTCGGCATCAGCCGTTACAGGTTCTTCGTTCTCTTCACTGGACGTCGATTTACCGTCAGATTTCGGCGTCGTGATCGTGACCAAGCCTTCACCATCTATGTCCAACTCGACAAGATCGCCGGGCTTGAATGCGCCGGAAAGCAGTTCGTCGGACAGTTCGTCCTCGATCTTGTCCTGGATCAGGCGGCGCAGAGGTCGTGCTCCGAAGGTCGGATCGTAACCCTTGTCCGCCAGCCATTCCTTCGCCCCGTCCGTCACCTGGAGCACCATGCCCTTCTCAAGCAGCTGGGCACGAACCGTCTCCAGCAGCAGGTCGACGATCTCGACGATGTGACCCCTGCTCAGCGGGTGGAACACCACCGTTCCGTCAAGCCGGTTCAGGAACTCGGGCCGGAAGAAGCGTTTGACCTCTTCCATGACCTTGTCAGACATGCGCTGGTAGCGCTCTTCTGACTGTGATTCGTCGATCTCGCTTATCCGGCCGAAACCGAGCGTCGTGTCGCGCTTGATCAGGTCCGATCCCAGGTTGCTGGTCATGATGACGACCGTGTTCCGGAAGTCCACCTTCCGGCCCTTGGAATCGGTCAGGTGTCCGTCCTCAAAGATTTGCAGCAGGATGTTGAACACATCCGGGTGAGCCTTCTCGATCTCATCCAGCAAGATCACCGAGTAAGACTTCCGGCGCACGGCTTCCGTCAGCTGCCCGCCTTCGTCAAATCCGATGTATCCGGGAGGTGCTCCCACAAGTCTTGCGACGGTGTGACGCTCCATGAACTCGGACATGTCCAGGCGCACCATGGCGTCTTCTGCGCCGAACATGAATTCGGCCAGCTGTTTCACCAGGTGGGTTTTACCGACACCCGTCGGGCCCAGGAACATGAAAGCGCCGATGGGCCGGGCCGGGTCCTTGATGCCCGCACGGGCGCGCCGGACGGCCTTCGCGACCAGTGAGATCGCATCGTCCTGCCCAACAACGTGCTCGTGGAGTGCGTCTTCCATGTGGATCAGCCGTTCCGTTTCCTCGACACCCAGCCGGGTGACGGGGATGCGCGTCCACATGCTCACTACTTCAGCGATGTCTTCGTCGGTGACTTCTTTGACGTCCGGCTTCTCAGCCTCCCACGCGGTCTGAAGCGTCTCGACCTGCGTGGTCAGCTTCATCTCGCTGTCCCGCAGTTCTGCTGCGCGTTCGTATTGCTGGTTTGAAATCGCCTCGTTCTTGCCCGCCCGAACAGTTTCCAGTTCCCGTGAAGCCGTTTTCAACTCCTTGGGTTGGACGCTGTTCTTGATGCGGACGCGTGACGCCGCCTCGTCTATCAGGTCGATCGCCTTGTCCGGCATATGCCGGTCCGGGATGTACCTGAGCGCGAGCGACGCGGCGGCGCACAGGGCCTCATCCGTGATGACGAGGCCATGGTGCTCTTCGTATTTGCCCTTGATGCCTCGGAGGATGTCGACCGTATCCGTGACGTCCGGCGGGTCAACGGTCACCGGCTGAAAACGACGTTCCAGCGCGGGATCCCGTTCCACATATTTGCGGTAGTCGTCGAGCGTCGTCGCTCCGATCGCCTGCACCTCTCCCCGCGCAAGCGCAGGCTTGAGGATGTTGGCGGCGTCGACCGCGCCCTCCGCAGCCCCGGCGCCGACCATGGTGTGCATCTCATCGATGAACAGCACACAGTTTCCGGACTGCCGAAGCTCGTTAATCACCTTTTTCAGGCGCTCTTCAAATTCACCGCGGTACTTCGTGCCGGCCACCAGGGAGGCCATGTCCAGCGTCACCACGCGTTTGCCGGTGAGCGTCGGAGGGACGTCGCCCTGCTCCACCATCTGGGCCAGCTTCTCCACGATCGCCGTTTTACCGACGCCGGGTTCGCCAATCAAGACGGGGTTGTTCTTGGTGCGGCGGCTCAGGATCTGGACCACGCGCTGGACTTCATCTTCTCTGCCGACCACCGGGTCTAGCTTGCCCTGCCGCGCCCATGTCGTCAGGTCCACTCCCAACTCGTCGAGCGTGGGCGTGGGCGTGACGGTTTGAGACTGTCCGCCCTGCTGGCCGCCGCCCTGAGCGCTCTGCTCGGGGATACGGGCAGTTTCGGCACGGACCTTGTCCAGAGAAACACCGAGGCTCTCCAGGACGCCAGCGGCGACCCCTTCACCCTCACGCATGAGACCGATGAGGAGATGGTTGGTCCCGATGTAGTGATGATTGAGCCGGCGAGCCTCATCGACCGCCAGCTCAATGACCTTCTTTGCGCGCGGGGTAAGTCCGATCTCGCTGGACGAGGGGCGCTCACCGCGACCTATTATGAATTCGACTGCGGATCGTACCTTCGTCAGTTCGACGTTCAGATTGGACAGGACCTTTGCCGCAGACCCTTCGGTCTCGCGCACGAGGCCAAGCAAGATGTGTTCGGTCCCTATGTAGTTGTGGTTGAAGCGTTGCGCTTCTTCCTGGGCAAGGGACAGAACCCGCCTTGCGCGTTCCGAGAACTTTTCGAACCTACCTGGCATAAAGTGCCCTTCCTGGTGTTGGGTCGATTCGTCTACTCGTCGTCTGAGAAGACTTCGGCGATCTCCGATAGCGATTGTGCATCGAAAATACCGGTCGATCGTGGTGCCGCTGGTTCGTTGCCACGGTCGGCCGAAGGCTCGTACGTATCATCCCTGGCCTGCTTGAGGCTTAACCCCAGGCGACGCCGTTCGGGTTCGATACGAAGAATCCTGAGCTCAAGCTCGTCACCTTCCGTGACGACCTCGCGCGGGTGCTTGATAATTTGTGGACTGAGCTCTGAGATGTGGATCAGACCCTCAATGCCGCCTTCGATCCGGGCGAACGCCCCGAAGTTGGCAAGCTTGGTCACCGTGCCGCTAACTGTCTGACCGACCGAGTACTTCTCCTCGATCGTCTCCCACGGCTCGGGACCGAGACGCCGCAGGCTGAGAGCAATCTTGAGGTTATCCCTGTCGACGCGCAGGACGTGTACGTCCAGTTCGTCGCCGATCGAGACAACATCTTCCGGGCTCTTGACCGGCTCCCAGGATAGTTCTGAAATGTGGATCAGGCCGTCTGCGCCGCCAAGGTCTACGAAAGCGCCGAAGGAAGAAATTCCGGTTACCCGGCCCTTCGCGACGTCGCCCTCGTTCAATTCCTGGACCAGGCGCTTCTTCTGCGTAAGCTTCCACGCCTGCAGCGCAGATCGCTCCGAGAAGATCGCACGGTTCCGTCGCCGGTTGAGTTCGATGACCTTGAACTCGATGTCCATGCCGATGAATCCCTCTTTGGGGTCCTCTCCGCCCGGGACATAAAGCTCACGCGCTTTGCCGACAAGTTGGGAAAGGGGAATGAAGCCCTGAACGCCCTCGGACTCAACCACGGCGCCGCCGCGATTGGAGCCGACGATCTTGCCGATGACGGTCTCCTCACCCTCCATCGCCTTCTCGAGCACACGCCAGCCCTGTTCGCCGCGTGCCCTGTCGATCGAGAGGATGGCGGAGCCGTCGTGCCCCTCGGGGTTGAGGACGTAGGCGATTACCTCTTCACCAACCTGCAGGTCAGCGATGTCCTCTTCCGTAAGGGTGCGCATCTCTTTTGATAGAACTACTCCCTCTGACTTGTGGCCGATGTTGACCAGCAAGCCACCGTGGTCATGACGCATGACACGTCCGTCGATGATGTCCCCCCGCCTGAGTGAGCGCGACGGCATGTAGTCGTCGAGCAGGTCCGCCATAGTGAGGCTGGCCTCGTCCACGACCTCGGGCTCTTCTTCCGGAACCTCTTCTGAAGCCTCTGGAGGGTCTGCCACAGCGACAGCGATTTCCGCATCGACGGCCTCGGTCGCTGGTTCAGCGCTCTCGGCTACTGCGGCGTGAGCCTCGGTCACCGTCTCCGTTGTTGCGACGGCGTCTTCCGCCTGCGCAACGGGAGCGACCGCTTCCGTGCTCTCAGGGGTTGCATCGATTCCCTCGGCTTCGCCATCGGCGATTTCGGGGGTCTGGTGTTCGTTCGTGTCAGTCAATCTAAGTTACCTGGAGCCTTTCATCGGGTTTAGATGCTCATCATTATAGGTAACGCCCGATGGAGTGCCTAGTGAACAGGTCACACGTATCAAGAACGTTTCCTGATCGTATCCATATAGCCTCGGTTCAGGAGACTCCTGTTCGCATCCTGGATTCATCGTACGCTGGCCATCTTTGGGGCCAAAGTGAGATTTAGCCAGTACCTATGAGCATGATCGCCTAGGGGATTGACCGAATTGAATGGTCTCAGGGCCGAGACTTGCCACAGGCGATCACTCCTCAATCAAGGAGATGGGGCACGACCCCACCGGACGCGATGCCGCGTCCCGTCAAAAGGGGGCCGGATAACACCGGCCCCTCAAACTCTTCCGGACGAGACGATCCAAAATGATCGTGACCTCCGGCATCGCAGATCCGTCCCGCCGGATGCTCCCGCGAACGGCCAACTTTCCGATAGCTGATGGATGTGCGCCCTGGTTGTCCTAGCGTGCAATGTAAACGCCGGGCGCCATGTAATAGGAGGAAGGGGTCGGGTTCGGCGGGATAAAAAAGAGGCCGACTTTACGGTCCCTGAATATATGCCCGGAAAATGGGTTTAAAGAAATTCCTTAATAAATCGCGTTAAATACCGGCGTAATTAGGGATAAATTCGGGTAAAGAAAAGCCCCCTGGCAGTGGCCTATTTTCCCACGCCGTCGCCGGCGCAGTATCGTAGGCGCTACAACGTTTCACTACCGTGTTCGGGATGGGAACGGGTGGGTCCGTTGCGCTCTAACCACCAGGGGACTGTTCACAAATAAGGCCCGGACTCGTAAATCCGGGCCGATTGATCATGGTCGCGGGGGGCGGATTCGAACCGCCGACCTTTGGGTTATGAGCCCAACGAGCTGCCGCTGCTCCACCCCGCAGATCAATGGTAACTGATCGTGTCAGGGGCGTCTAGCGGGCGGGCGGGACCTTTGATCCCCTCGCGCGTTAATCAATCGGTTATCTATGAATAACCTGACTCCAAAAACTCCGAATAGCTGAGAGACAGCCGCACCTTAATGTGGGTCAAGCCCTCGATCCATTAGTACCACTCAGCTGAGGACATTGCTGCCCTTACACCTGTGGCCTATCTACCACGTAGTCTACGTGGGATCTTACCCCTTCCTAAGAAGGGCGGGACAATTAATCTTGGGGAGGGCTTCGCACTTATATGCTTTCAGCGCTTATCCCGTCCAGACATGGCTACCCGGCGATGCATCTGGCGATACAACCGGCACACTAGAGGTCTGTCCACTCCGGTCCTCTCGTACTAGGAGCGGCGCCCCTCAATTGTCCTGCGCCCACGGCGGATAGAGACCGAGCTGTCTCACGACGCTCTGAACCCAGCTCGCGTGCCGCTTTAATGGGCGAACAGCCCAACCCTTGGGACCGCCTTCAGCCCCAGGATGCGACGAGCCGACATCGAGGTGCCAAACCTCCCCGTCGATGTGAACTCTTGGGGGAGATTAGCCTGTTATCCCCGGGGTAACTTTTATCCGTTGAGCGATG
>PCAM01000021.1 GCA_002730555.1 Chloroflexota bacterium | reverse complement strand
CAGGCCGCCGGCGCCAGGGACATTTGTGCCGGCCGTCCCAGAGGCGGCCGGACTAACATAATCCCTGGTATCGCTTCAGGGGGCAGGTCAAGATGGTCACTGCCCGACCACGGGTTTGCCGGTTAAACCAAAAGGCCGGACCCGGAGAACATTGTCTCCAGATCCGGCCCTTTGAGTTCATCCCGGGTCGCTAACCGAAAAGTCGGTGAAACGAACTTGAAGCGAGATACCGCTGGTTTGAGATCCCCCACCAGGTCTGAAAGCGGCTGCGATGAGGCCGTCACTTCTTTTACCTGGGCCGACATCTCTTCTGCCGAAGCTGATTCTTCTTCAGCGGCGGCGGCGTTGTCCGTCGTGACGGACTCAACGTTGCCCATTCCGGACTTGACCTGTTCGCTGCTTCCGGCCATCTGGTCGGCGGCGGCGGTGAGGAGTTCGGTTGGTGGATGGACCGGGCGATTGACGGAGCCGACTACCTGTACGCACTGATCGGGGCGCTAAATGGCCCCGGCTTCCCTCCACACTTTGCCAACATCAGCATAGAATCCCAGCGCTGACCGTATGTTTTGGCCCCGAAATCTCTGGCACCTGAGGAATCCACTTTATGAGAATCAAGTCCGTTCGCGCCGTTGAGATCGACGTCAGGCCCCCGATGAAGACGCAACCACGGGTTCCGCAACTGCCCGGCGACGGCTTCATCAGCCCGATGCGCCGATACCCGGAGCTGACACGCGCAGACTGGTCGGCCAACTGGAAGAGGACGGGCTGCGTCGTGACCGCCGAGGACGGGACCTGGGGTTTTGGGATGACCCTGCACAGCGGCCCCACCGTCAGCATCATCAACGGTCACCTGGCCGGGGTAATCGAGGGCGAGAACGTGATGGCCACGGAGCGGCTCTGGGACGTGATGCAACGCGCCGCGTCCCCGTACAGCAGCGCCGGCCTCGCTAGCTTCGCCATCAGTGCAGTCGACCAGGCCCTGTGGGACCTCAAAGGCAAGCTGCTGGGGCTACCGGTTTACGAGCTCCTGGGCGGGCCGCAGAAGGAGAAGATCTTCGTCTACGCCAGCAACACGGACATCTCGTACGGCACCGAGCACAGCATCGACTGGTTCCTGGAACTTGGCTTCAAGGCGGTGAAACTGTTCATGCGAGAGGGGCCGGAAGACGGTCTGGAGGGGATCAAGCGTACGGAGGAGCTGGTTGCGGTCACGCGAGAGCAGGTGGGCGATGACGTTGAGATAGCGCTCGACGCCTGGATGTCGTTCAACGTCGATTACGCCGTGCGAATCGCCGAGGCGTTGAGGCCTTATCGGATCAAGTGGCTCGAGGATTATCTGATCCCCGAGGACATGGACTCTTACTTCCGCGTCCGAGAGCGAATCCCGTTCCAGACACTGGCGACGGGCGAGCACTGGTACTCGATGCACCCATTTGCGCTGGCCGCTTCTCACGGGCTGGTCGATATCTTCCAACCGGACCTGTCGTGGGTCGGCGGAATAACCGCTGGCGTCAAGATCTGCCACTTGGCAGAAGCTCACGGCATCACCGTCATCCCCCACGCCAGCTCCAGCTACCCGTGGGGCCAGCACCTCGCCAACGCCATGCCCGCCGTGATGTGGGCCGAGAAGTCGGAGGGCGTCGCACCTCCCGGGGTGCCGCTGGAGGAGATGGTGCTGCTCCCGGGAACGCCGGTGATCAAGGACGGCTACGTAACCCCGTCAGACGCGCCGGGGTTGGGGTTGGAGATCAACCTGGAGTGGCTGGAGGAACGAGCTGCCGGCTAGCACCGGGGCTTATTCTGGGGCGTTTGCTTGATGGGTGATTTTGCCGCGTTCGAAGGCCGCCCGGCAGTGTCTTTGGACGACACGGTAGTCACCTGAGATGGTCCGACGGTAGCCTGAGGTTCTCGAAGGACCGGGTGGTACGACAACGCATCAATCAAGGGTGAGGGAGGATGAAAGTCGGGCGCAGACTGGAGATACTTGACGATCCACGTGTTGGTGAGGGTTCCTCGGCTTCGCTCGGGATAACCCGAAGCGATGTGCAGTAACACGGTTCCCTCTCCAGGATGACAATTCAGCGCGATCGGACAAACCACCATGCTCGGACTCGTAACGCTCGGCACATCCCCCCGGCCGGACTATTAGGATCTATTCCACGAATACGTCCCCGGGGGAGCTGCGGCTGGTTAGCGCGTGTGACGGTCTGTCAGATGACGAGGTCGGCGCTCTCGCGGCGGTTTGGGAGGTGCGTTTATCCAGGTATACGAGGTGTTCGATGCCGTCATGCCGGGGCTTCCGGCGTCACCCACGGTGACACGGGCATCCCGAAGCGACAGTTGGTACGCGTTCACAGAGTGAGAATCCATGCAGAGTTATCCGTCTTCCGCAAGCAGCGCCAGAAGACGCTCCGGGGATGCCGGGAGCTGCCTGACACGGGCGCCGGTGGCGTCGTTTATCGCGTTCAGGATGGCCGGGGCGACGGCCACGGTGGCGCACTCGGCCACGCCCTTTGCTTTCAGCGGCGATGAGGGGTCGCCGAGCTCGATCAAGAGCGTCACGACCTCAGGCATCTCCCGTGCGCTAAGGATCTTGTAGCCCTTGAAGTCCACGGTCTCGCCCGGGATGTACTCCTCTTTGAGCGCCAACCCGATGCCCATCGACACTGCACCCTCGATCTGGCCCTTCATGCCCTGCGGAAATATGGCCCGTCCGACGTCGTGCGCAGCGACCACCCGGATCACCCGCACCCCACCGCGCTCCGTGTCGACCTCCACCTCCGCCAGATGGGTGGCGGTGACGTAGACGGCGTAGGGGCTTGGCGCGCCGGTGCGTGGGTCTTCGCCGCCGACATCGGGGTAGAACTCGGAATCGAACCTCAATGGCAATCTGGCCGACTCTCGGGCCCTGGCGATCTCGGCAAACGACAGCGATTCCGACGAGGACCCGTTCTCACTGATGACAACCACGCTGCCATCACGCAATCCCAGCGCATCGGCCGGGCGTTCCAGCAGCTCGGATGCGGTTGAAAGGATACCGCTGCGGAGTCGTACCCCTGCGTCCTTTACGGCGTTCCCCACGTAGTAAACAAGCCTGCTCCCGGTGGTCGGCCCGGCATCCGCCGTGAGGAATGTGTCTCCAGACAGCACCGATACCCCGGCCGGCGATATCGAGAGCTCCTCCGAGGCAATGAGCGAAAGCGCCATGTCCGAGCCCTGCCCGAGGTCGGTCGCGCCCGTCAACAAACGTATTTGGCCGTCACGCCCCAGCTCCAGCGAGGCCCGACCCGGGGTCTGTGCCTTCCCGGACGCGCCAACGCCGTAACGCATGCACGCCACACCGATGCCCCGGCGGTAGCGCCCGTCGCTTTTTGCGTTGAAGTCAGCTGCAGCGCTTCGGGCGGACTCGTAATACGGCCTTACCGCCTCCACCGTTTCCACGAAAGCGGCCTCTTCCGCCAGCACCTCGGCAGAGATGCCGACGTCGTCTCCGGTGCGCCGGTTCATAAGCCGGAATTCCAGGGGATCGATCCCGAGCCGGCACGCCATGTCGTCCATCTGCGACTCGATGGCGAACACGACTTGCGGAGCGCCAAAACCACGCATCGCCCCGGCCAGCGTGTTGTTGGTGTAAACGGCGCGGCCCGATATCGTGCCGCCCAGGAACTGGTAGGGGCCGGTGATGGAAAGCCCGGCGCGGATGAACAGGTTGGGAGCCGCGGAGGCGTAGGCTCCGGTATCCGCAAGTAGATCAGCATCAAGCGCCGTAAGCCGTCCGTCTGAGGTCGCCCCGGTGCGGCACTGGATTTCGAACCTGTGCCGCTTCACCGTGGAGGTGAAAGTCTCCTCCCGGTTGTAGACAATCTTGATCGGTCGTTCCGTCCTGAGGGCCAGCAGCGCTGCGACGGCCTGGCATGAGACATCGGTCTTGCCGCCGAACGCTCCGCCGCTGGTGGTCGGGAGAATGCGAACCTTCTCATCGGGCAGCCCCATCGTTTCCGCTATGATGTCCCGATGCAGGAACGAGTGCTGGGTGGTGGTGCGGATTATCAACACGCCGTCATTTCCCCGGTACGCCACGACCGAATCGGGCTCCAGGTACGCGTGCTCGATCCACTGCGTGGCGTAGCTCTCCTCCAGCACCACATCCGCGGCGTCCATTTCACGGTCCATGGCGCCCCACGTGATGACCTTTTCAGAGGCCATGTTTCCGGGTTTCTGGATGGTCGGCACGCTCTCATCCAGCGCAAGCCGCGGGTCGGTGATGTCCGGGAGCACCCGATACTCGACGTTGATGAGCGCAAGCGCCGCCCTGGCTATTTCTGGCGATTCCGCGGCAACGGCGGCCACGGGGTCTCCGACCTGCCGGACGCGGTCATCGGCCAACACGGGCTGGTCCTTCACGGCGCGCCCATACCTGTTAAGCCCGGGCACGTCTTCTGACGTGACCACTGCCAACACACCGGGCAGTTCCGCCACTCGGGACGTGTCGATGCGCACCAGGTCCGCATGCGTGTGTGGACTGCGGAGGATCGCGCCGTGGAGCATGCCTGGCATGACGATGTCGGCGGCGTAAAGCGTATTACCACACACCTTGTCCTCGGCGTCGGACCTTGGAACGCTGCTGACGGGGGTAACGCTGGAAATTGGCGGCGAGACGGGCGCGCTACCAGATACCGAGGCGACGGCGTCGATGATGCTCAGATATCCGGTGCATCGACACAGGTTGCTGCCAAGCGCCTGCGCTATCTGGTCACGATTCGGAGAGGGGTTGCGGCCCAGCAGGGCCTCGGCCGACATGAGCATCCCGGGGGTGCAGAAGCCGCACTGCACGGCGTCGTTTTCGATGAATGCTTCCTGCAGCGGGTGGAGCGTGCTGTTGGCGAGTCCCTCGACGGTTCGTACATCGCCATCAGCCACCTGAGCGGGCGGCACACGGCATGCACGCACCACGCGGCCGTTAAGATGTACCGTGCAGGTTCCGCAGGTTCCGTCGTCGCAGCCACGCTTGGCGCCGGTCAGGGACATCTCATCCCGCAGCACCTCGAGCAGGGTGGCACCGGGAAGCGGTTGAACCAATCGCTCCACGCCGTTGACCGTCACGGTTATCGACGAGCCGCTCGAAACCTCTGCCATACATGCGCCTTTCTCTGTGTCGGTGTGGGATAGCTGGCGGCAGCAATCGTGCTCGTGGACCCTTCCAATCAGCTGCCACGGCGGGCGGATTGTTCTACGAAAGGTCACGATGGTCAACCGGATCAGTCGGAACACGCTATCATTCCCGGCGGCTGCCATACCCGCACCCGCAATCGTTGCGACGCGGTTGGATACCCGATTCGGGAGGATTTCTGGCGGCCATGGCGTTGCTTGATCAAAACGCGCGTGCCCTGGGTCCGGCTGATCTGTCCGTGCGCGGGCTGTTGCTGGACATCGACCGATTTGCTTCGCACGACGGCCCGGGCATCCGTTCCAGCGTCTACTTGAAAGGTTGCCCACTTTCCTGCGCGTGGTGCCACAGTCCCGAATCGCAGCTCAGTCATCCGGAACTTTTGTATCAGCCGGAGCGCTGTAACGGCTGCGCACTCTGCCCTTCCGCTTGCCCAGACGGCGCTCTCGTGATGTCAAGCTCCGGCGAAAGCGCGGTCGCGATACTTGATCGGAATGCGTGTACGACCTGCGGCAAGTGCGTAAAGGCGTGCTTCACGGGTGCGTTGAAGGTCGCGGGCGACGGGGTTTCGGTAGGCGACGTGTTGGAGCGTGTGCGAAGAGATATCCCGTATTTCAATAGCTCCGGCGGCGGGGTGACCCTTAGCGGCGGCGAGCCAGCACGCCAGTTCGATTTTTCATACAACTTCCTCCTCGCCTGCCAGCAAGCCGGGATAAGCACGGCGCTTGAAACGACCGGTTACGCCCGCTCGGAAATCATGTCTGCCTTGGCGGAGGTGACCGATCTGATCCTGTACGACGTGAAGTTTGTCGACGCCGCAGAGCACCGTAAGTACACCGGCGTTCCGAACGAACTAATCCTGAAAAACCTTCGGACGTTGGCCGACACCGGCCATGAAATCCAGGTCCGTGTCCCCTGCATTAACGGCGTGAACGACTCCCTTGAACAGATCGGGGCGACGGCGCGGCTGACTGCTGAAGTCGGCCTCGGCACGATCGTCCTGCTGCCCTACAACTCGGCCGCGGGGGCGAAGTACGAGTGGATCGACGCCTCGTTCTCACTCTCTCACGTGACGACCCAGAACGAAGACGCCATGAACGCCCTGGCGGATATCTGCCGGGGCGAAGGACTGGAAGTTCAAATCGGCGGCTGAGTGACCACCCTGCCACAAACCAATTCGTAACGACGGCCCGCGAGGGGCACAACAAGGAACCCGGAGAACAAATATGACGATCAGCATGCTCCGACCGGCAGATGTCGATAGCGCAAGGCTTGCCGCATTGCTCAGGACGCCGAACGGGCGCATCGAGCGTCTAAATGCGGCGGTCCAGGCCCGCATGGCCATCAAGCAGGGCACATGGGGCGGCGATCTGAGCGTCATCGGAGACCCGGGGATGGACGAGCTCCCACTGGTCCTGCGACGTGCACACGCCTTCGCCAAGGCGCTCCGGGAGATGCCGATCGCCATCGAGGACGATGACCTGATCGTCGGAAATACGCTCAGGGACGGCGCTATCGTACGCACCACCATTCCGGGGTACGCCCTACCGGCGGAGATCGATGAAGCCGGGGAGTCCGGCGCATTGATCGCCACGCACCTTGCGCACAAGACGCCCTTTTACCCGCTCCTCATGGAGAAGGGCCTTGGAGGCGTCATCGCCGATGTCGATGCACGGATAGAAGAGATTTCGGCCCGACCGGCTTCCGCAGACAACGACAAAAAGCTGGCACTGTTCAACGCCATGCGCGTCGAGGCTGCTGCCGTAATCGCTCTGGCGAACCGGTATGCCAATCTTGCCGAAGGTATGGCTGCGACCTCAGGCGACGCAGAGCGGCGGGCGGAGCTTTGCGCAGTAGCGAAGGTCGCTCGGCACGTCCCGGAGCGTGAGCCGCAGTCCTTCCACGAGGCGGTCCAGTCGTTCTGGTTCGTCCACTACGGCTTCTTCTCCACCGGGACTGCCCTTTCATGCGGCCGGATCGACCAGTACCTGTATCCGGCGTTCCAGAAAGACCGTGAGTCCGGTGGACTGACGCTCCCGCAGGCGCAGGAATTGATCGACAGCATGTGGCTGCGCTTCAACGACCGCGCGCAGATCAATCGCGACAATTTCTTCACCGGCGACGCCGTGCGGGACTGGGCGGCGGGCCATCGCACCCGGTTCGCTTACGCCTCTGACGCTGCGGACGCCATCAACCACTTCGGACAGAACATCCTGCTCAGTGGTATCCGCCCGGACGGCGAGGACGGCACCAACGAGCTCACATATCTCTGCCTGAACTCCCTTGAGAAGCTGGCCTACACGAGCCCTGTCGTGACCGTTCGACTGCACAAGGACTCACCGACGGAGCTCACCGAGCGCTCGGCCGAGGTGCTGAAGGCCGGGAGCGGCATGCCCTATTTGAACAACGACGATGCCATCGTTGATGCCTACATCGGCCTCGGCGTTGCGCCTGAAGACGCACGGGACTACGCCAACTCCAACTGCTGGGAAACGATGATCCAGGGGCAGTCAGACCAGGAGCTCATCCGTGGGATGAACTTCCTCCTGTGCGTTGAACTGGCGATGAACAACGGTGTCTCATCGGTCCACGGAAAGATGGGACCGGAAACCGGCGATGCCCGGGGATTCGCGAATTTCGACGATCTGATGACGGCCTGGAAGGCCCAGATCGACCACATGCTTTGCGAGGGGATCGACCTCATCGGAAAGGGTGTCGCTGACGGTACGCTGGAACACAGCAACCATGGCAAGTACAACTACAACCCGCTGTTATCCGCGCTAACGCTTGATTGCCTCAAAAACGAGGAAGATGTGATCCGTGGTGGTGCCCGTTACACCGTGTGGCACGTGATGGGCGAGGCCGTGGCCAACGCAATCGACGCCATGACCGCGGTGAAGAAACTCGTGTTCGATGAAGGTTCGGTCACGATTTCCGAGCTTTCAACGGCGCTTGAGGCCGGATGGGAAGGCCACGAAAACCTGCGGCAGCGGTTCGCGACCGGCGCGCCTGGCTTCGCCAACGATAACGACTACGCCGATGAGGTCGGGACGGAGATGATGGGGTACTTTGTGGGCCGCAGTGAGCACCACGCAAAACGTTATCCCGGGGTGATATTCCCGCCGTCCGTAGGCACCTTCTCGTGGTACGCCATGATCGGCCATGAGGTCGGCGCCACCCCGGACGGACGGCTACCGGGCGTGCCGGTCGCGGCCAACTTCTCCCCGGCGCCCGGTTCCGACCTGAGCGGGCCGACCGCTGCGATCAACTCGTACCTGAAGATGCCCGTGCAGGCGCTCGCCGCCGGCGGGCCTATCGACCTCCGCTTCTCCGCGAGCGGGCTTTCCGGCCAGGCCGGGACCAACAGGCTTGCCGGGCTGACCCGTGCGTTTGTGGACCTCGGCGGAAACATGCTCACGGTCACGGTGACTGACGTGGAGGAGCTCAAGCTGGCGATGGAGGATCCGGACAATTACCGGCATCTGCGCGTCCGCATGGGCGGCTGGTCGGCCTACTTCGTGATGCTCAGTCGCGAGCAGCAGCTACTCCACATCAGCCGAGTAGAGCACGGGGTGCTCTAGGCCCTTTACGGGGCAGCTTATTTGAGGGCGTGGCGATGCGACGGTTGTTGAACGCGCCTGTCGTCGGTATTGTTCAGACGCGTCATGCCGAGGTCGGTCGATCCGATATCAGACCTTCACGCGTGCATTCATATATCAAGCTAATAATGGGCTAATCACAACGTTAAGGATGACAAATTGGTTCAAGATAACCGAAAGCCCAACATCATCCTGATCATGTCCGATGACCTCGGGTACGAAGTGATCGGTGCGAACGGCGGAACTTCTTACAAGACGCCGGTGATCGACGGCATGGCCGATACCGGGATGCGGTTTGCGAACGCCCATGTGATGCCGCTCTGCACGCCGACCCGGGTCTCGCTAATGACCGGCAAGTACAACTTCCGCAACTACCTGGGATTCGGCCTTATCAAGCCGGACGAGGTCCATTTCGGGCACCTGATGTCGGAGGCCGGGTACAAGACCTGCATCTCCGGCAAGTGGCAACTTTATTCGTACAACCCACCGGACCAGTTCCCGGAGTGGCGCTCAAAAGGCCAGAAGATCGAGGACGCGGGGTTCGACGAGTTCTGCGTCTGGCACCCGCATCACACCGAGGAAAAAGGCTCCCGGTATAAAAACCCGATCATCTATCAGAACGGCGAGTTTCTGGACGACACGGAGGGCAAGTACGGCGACGATGTGTTCGCCGATTACATCCTCGATTTCATGGACCGAAACCAGGACGACCCGTTCTTTGTTTACTTCCCGATGGCCGCCACACACCGGCCCCTGGAGCCGACTCCGGACAGCCCGGAATTCGCCGAGTTCGACCCGCCTTCCAACCGAACGCTGGGCGGTCGCACATGGGACGAGTTGGAGGGCTGGCCGGACGATGCGAAGTTCTACCGGGACATGGTGGAGTATCACGACAAGGTGATCGGTCGCCTGATCGCGGGACTGGAGCGGCTGGGGCTGCGCGAGGACACGCTCATCATCTACGTCGGCGACAACGGTTCGCCTGTAGAGGTTTGCTCCACGATGCACGAGCACACGGAGGTGTGCGGCGGCAAGGGCATGACGAACGACCGCGGGACGCACGTGCCGCTCGTGTGTGAGTGGCCGGGCACCATCCCGCCGTCGGTGGTTCAGACCGATCTCGTGGACGTGTCCGACTTCCTCCCGACGATGTTCGAAGCGGCCGGGCTCGAATTCCCGGACGGCTACATCATCGACGGGCGCTCGTTCTACCCGCAGTTGACCGGTGAAACAGGGAACCCGAGGGACTGGATGTTCTTCCATTTCGTGCCCAACAATCATCGCGGCACGGCCCCGCGAGATCCCATTCGCTTCATCCGGGACCACCGATGGAAGCTGTACGAGACGGGCCAGATGTTTGACCTGACCACCGATCCCGAGGAGGAGTTCGCCATCTTCGCCGCCAACGATGATGGCGAGCAGTCCGAGGCGCGTGGGAAGCTGGAGCCAGTGTTCGGCCAGATGACGGTGTGATGTTGGGAGATCGATCTGCGATGACGCCGTAGAGGCGGGACTTGCTCCGGCGCACCCCTAACACCACCAGCCCGATCACGGCCAGCATCACCACGCCCAGGATCCCGAGCGTCAGGGCCACTCCTGTCCAGTTGATCTGGCTGATGGTGGGCGGCACAGAGCGCAACCCGTCCCCGGAGTTGCTGAGGTAGGGAACGATGGTCCCGCCGACGCGTGCGCCCATGATTATCTCCACGACGATCGTCGGGACCAGCACCATCACCTGTTCAGCGGTTACGAGCACCAGCAGTCGTCGCATCGATAGTCCGATGGCCTGGAGCAGTGCGAACTTTCCGATCAGGTCCTGATACGTCACATATGCGTGCACCATGAACCCGAAGGCACTCACAAGCAGGACAACGGCAAACGACATCCCCAGCAATGCGTTCCACCCGGCCTTAGTCAGTGGGTCCGCCGCAAGCTCCTGGGAGGCGGTAACGCGATCCACGACGCCGTCGATGGAAACCGCATCCTCCAGGTTTCCGGTCACACTGAGAATTCGCGCCGGCGTGGTGAGGTTTCACCCGCCTGCCACCCGTCCTTCCGGATTGGCGTTCAACTCCACCCAATCACGCAGAGCGGCCCGGGCCTCTTCGTACTCTAGCAATCCGTGCCCTGCGCCTTCGATGACAGTCAATTCAGCGTGTGGAATGCCGTTTTTTAAGATCCCGGCATTTTCGAACGAGACCAGAGGGTCTTCGTTGCCGTGGATTATCGAGACCGGGCCTTTTATGTCGCCCAGTCGTTCAGTGTAGTCAAACCCGATAAACGCCTCGAAGTTCCGTATCTCCCCCGTGGACAGCGTGAAAAGCTCATCGTTGGACAGTTTTGCCAGCATCTGGACGCGTTGCTCGTGGCCCTGGGCGTTCATTCCCTCCACGAACAGCGGGTTACGGATGCGATCGATCCGGGACTCGAACAGTGTGCGATCGCCCTCTTTAGCCGCCCGTTCGACGACCCGCGTCATCGGAGGCCCATATCCCGTGGACGCCATGAGCGCTGGACCGGTCTGGACGAGGGACATCGCCGAGACGTTCTCCGGGTAGTCCAATGCGTACTGCAGGGCGACCATGCCGCCCATCGAATTGCCGACGATTATCGAGCGGTCGATCCCGAGGGAATCCAGCAGCGCCCTTGCGTCCGCAGCGAGGTCCGGCAACCCGTAGTGGTCCAATGTGTACGCGCTCTTGCCGGCGTTTCGTCGGGCGTAAGTTATAACCTGCCCCACACCATCGAGGGCCTGTATTGCATCGCCGCTGGCCTCCGCACGGCCAACCGGATCCCCGCCAAAAGGGCCGTGCATGATCAGCACGGGCGGGCCGTCTCCGTGCGTCTCGTAGTAGGTCGATACTCCATTCGCCGTCACCGTGGGCATTTCGCGTCCCCTGCTTTCAACGCTTGAGTTTGATCGCTTCTACCGATACGCCTGCTGCCGGGTCGAGCGACACGATCGCCACTGTGGGCTCGTTTCCGCCGGACGGCGCCCCGCTGTAAAAGGCCGGTGCGCCGCCGCCACTCGTGACGTCACGGAATACGTGAACATGCCCCAGCGCCAGGTAGTCGCAATCCGCGACGGCGAGCTCATCTGAAGTGATCTTGGAGCTGTACTCGCTGTACGGATCGTTGTCGGTCACGAGCCCGTGTGCTATCCCGATGTACCAGTTGTCGGTACAACGAGGCTTGAGTGCGCCCAGCGGCCGGAACTTCGGGCTGTGGTCGTATACCGGTTCGCCCCATACCGATAGGCCGATGGCGTCTACGTCCACGATTTCCCCACCGCGTGCCTGCATGAGATGCACGCCGTCCGGCAAGCTCGCCGAGTCGAACGATCCGTTCATCAACGACGTGTCGTGGTTCCCGGGCAGCACCACGACGGGCCGGCGCAACCTCCCGAATCGCTCGAACACATCGTCTATCAGCGTCGGCGCGACGCCCCGGTTGTCAAACAGATCCCCGGCGACGATCACGCCATCAACGGAGTGGTCGGCGGCAAGCTGAAGCACCTGTTCAAAACCGCGCAGGGCGTCGGCCGGGTAGATGTCGCTACCGATGTGCAGGTCAGATGTGTGGAGCAGTTTGATCGGTTTCCGGATCACGCCGGGCAACCGTCTAACGTGACCAAACCGGGCTGTATTGCTATATCGATTGCCAGCTAAACCGATCGCCTGAGCCGCTCACCTTGCCGATGTTTTTGTCAGTACGCAGGTGCCCAGCGAACACCGTCCAGCCGCCAGCGGCGGCCTCTCCAAGTATCTCCCGCCGGGAGGCACGCGCCATGTCCTGGTTCCAATCAAACATCGGGCACCATTCTGTCTCGGTGACCTGGGCGACGTTATGGAACAGGTCGCCGATGATCACCCCGGTCTCGCCGTTGGATTCGAGCACGACGACCTGATGTCCCGGGGTGTGGCCGTTGGCGGCGCGCGTTTTCACGCCCGGTGCTACGTCCTCTTCTCCATCGACAAGATGCAAGACGCCAAGCCCCTCAAGGGGTTGGACCGATTGCCCAATTGCGGGAACGTTCGGCGCCACCTCATCGCTGGTCCAGTGGTCCCAATCAGCGCGGGCGATCATGTAGCGGGCGTTCGGGAAGGTCGCGCGCGGAGAGTCGCCGTTGTACGAAACGTTCCACCCGACGTGATCGCCGTGCGGGTGGGTGGTGACCACAGCCGATATATCCCCCGGCGCCACACCGATTGCGGACAGCTCTTCAAGAAGCGTCCCCCCGGCGTCCGAACCCATGGCGGTGTCCACCAGGACGATCGGGCCGTCGCCGTTCACCGGCCTTATCAGGAAAGAACAGAACTGGGTCTGCCACATGCCGTTTTCGAGGGCGAAATCCTGGTACGGACCCCAGCCATCGGCCGGCACGTCCGGGTAGATCGCCGAGACATCACGCGGCGGCGGGGTCACGTCCACAAGTGCCGTGATCCGCAGGTTTCCTATCGTTGCGCTCGTTGCCATGACTGCCCCACTAGGATTGTTAAACGTCGGGTTTCCGGGGGTTCCCTGACACTTTGAAATCGCCGCACATTTGAAAAAACTGATTAGCCGGGGCATCGTACACCCGTTCCCGAGTTCAGCCCGAGTAATTCCCGAATCCTTGATCGGCGATAAGCACTTGCCTCGCGCACAATTAACGTCCACCCTAGGGTGGCCCCGCGCGGGCTCGGTTTGATTCCGGCATTGTGAGACCCGGATCGATCCGAATTTTACGCGTGGGCTTTCCCTATGAAATGAACGGTGTCGGGATTTGCCACCCTGTAAATCGGCACCCCGAATAAACCAGGAAACACCAGGAGAGAGCGAATGCCAGGGACGAACGGCAATTCAAGTGCAACGGTAAAGAGCCTGGCGCTCTCACGTTCAGCCAGAGAAACCGTCATACAGCTGCCGGATTTCGATCGCGGCCGGCTTGAGGACATCGGCTTCCTGACGGCGATGACGCTGACGGTCATGTGCAACTACGCGCAGACCGGCCACTTCGGCGGTCCCCTCGCTTACACACCCTACACCGTCGCCTCCCACCTGGTTGGCCCGGAACTAGGCGGACTTCGATACGACTACCGCCGTCCCAAGCACCCGTTCTCCGACCGTTTCATGCTGGCCGGCGGTCACAACGCCCCGGTGCTGTACGCGCTGTGGATGATCCAGGGACAGGCCATGGAACGCAGGGAAGCCGCCACCGGCGACAGCCGCTACCACGTCGACCCGGACATCGGCATGCTCCCGATAGACGCACTGGGCTTCCGCCGGGGCGCGGGCGCGCTCAGTTCCCTCCTCCGTGACCACAATCTTGAAGACCACCCGCTCATGGCGCAGGCCGGATTGCGCGGCATCCGCGCCCTTTCGGGCCACGCCGAGACAACCGATCTCACGAACGACGTTAACGGCGGACCTTCCGGCGTCGGCGTCGCAACCATGGCAGGCAAGGCCGCGTTCTGGGACATGGTCGGCGCGCCGGACTCTCTGAAGATCATGGCGATCGAGGGCGAATTTGCGTTGACGTCCGGGCACTCCCAGGAGCTTAAGACGCAGGCCGTCGCACAGCAGGTCGGCAAGCGGCTCCGCTTGCTGCTCTCCTACAACAACGCCGGCATCGACGACGAACTGGTCGGCAGCGTCATCAAGTCCACGTACGAGTCGTACGACATCGGTGACCAGTGGACGTCATACGGCTGGAACGTCCTGTCTGTTGAGGACGCCAATGAATACAACCAGGTCGTGGGCGCCCTCAAGACGATGGAGGACTGGGACTCGACCGACGACCGGCCGATGATCCTTGTCGGTCCGACTATCAAGGGATGGTGGCCCTCCGCCAGTGACGGGCAGGTCGGGGGCACAGACCAGATCGTCGACCACGCAAGCCACCCCTGGGGCTTCCCGATAAACGGGGACTACTTCCAGGCGCTTGCATCAACCTTCGAGAAGAAGTTCGGCGTCGAGTTCCAGGGCATCCGCGACGGCGCACCAAGCGACGAGCGCGAGCGGTTGATCCAGCTCAAAACCAACATGGACGTCTGTATGTCCGTGCTGGAACAGGACGGGCTTGGAGACTGGCTCGCCGAGCGCATGGTGGATATTGGCGACACCGTCGACGACAACATGCCGCTGAAGATCGACAACAAGGTCGACGCCTTCAAGGACGAGCGATTGACGGTGGCGCGGCTCCCGAGGGAAGCGCAGACCGTCACGGCGACCAATCCCTTCTCGGGCGAGAAGAAAGAAGTCGCAATCAAACTCTACGAAGAGCCCGGCAACGTTCGCGGGACCCGGCGAGCCATCTCCGAGATCATCAAGTGGATGAACTACGTCACGGAGAACAAGTTCATCATCACCGCGGCCGACCTTGCCGAATCCATCAACGTGGAGGGCGGGTCGATCTGGGGCCACTTTGACCCGATCACGAACCCGGCCGGATCGCGGCTCAAGGCCGCTATTCAGGAAGCCGGTAACGCCTCGACGGCCATCGGGCTGATCAGCCAGTCGGCATCGCTCGACCCTGACAAGCACGTCGGGATGTGGGCGATCAGCGGCACCTACGGAGCGTTCACGCCGCTCATGTACCTCCCGGCGCGTGTCTGGAGCCAGCAGAACCAGGACAGCCCGTTCCGGGTCGGTGTCCTGAACATCCTGGCCGGCCATTCCGGCCCTGAGACCGCCGCCGACGCCAGGACCCACTTCGGCATCTTCTCGCCCCAGGTCTGGGACCTGTTCCCGCGGGGCCAGGTGATCCGGCTCAGCTTCTGGGACTACAACGACGTTGCGCCGGGATACTTTGCAGCAGCAGAAATCGCGGCGAACGACCCGAAGGTCGGCATCATCGTCCTTGAGGTCGCACGTCCCGACTTTGCGGTCGCAGACCGTTCGAGCTTTGCCGATACCGACATCAACGCGGCGGCCAAGGGTTTGTACGTTATCCGGAACTTTGATCCGTCGAAGCCCAAGGGCGGATACGTGCTGGTCCAGGGATCGTCCTCTACGGTGAACCTGGTCTCGGTCCTTTCGAGGCTCGAAGATGCCGGGGTGAACGTGAAGGTGATCGCGTCTATCAGCGAGGAGTTGTTCAACCGCCAGCCCGAGTCGTACCGAAACTCCGTGCTTCCGCCGGAAGCGCGCTACGACACGATGGTCGTCAGCACCGGAACGCACCGGGTATGGCCGGTCAAGAACCTCGGCCCACTAACGGACGAGTACTCGCTGGTGTCTGACCACAGCGACGAATGGCTGACCGGCGGAACCGAGGTAGATGTCATCGCAGAGGCGCACCTGGACCCGGAGTCGATCTTCACCGGCGTGAAGCGGTTTGCCGATGAGCGAGATCAGCGAATATCGGGACAGAGCGCAGCACTGAGCGCATTGTCTGACTAAGCGTCAGACGGCCGTGGCGTAGTCGACACACGCCACGGCCGATCAGCGCGGGAGGATTTCGATTGGTCGACGTACTGGACGTACTGATCGAAGAGAATATCCGGGTCGGTGATTCTGGTCTGCTGGTGGACGTGTTCCATCCGGGGAAGATCGACACGCTGGGCCAGGCCCTGCTTTTTTTGCCGTGCGAGTCATGGTGCACCAAAAACCAGGCCGATATGAAGGACCGCTACGGCGTCAAGATGGCGGAGCGCGGCGTGATCCGCATAGCGGGCGAGCACCGCGTGATGACCGAGGCGTCCTGACCGGCGTCACGCGCCACACGAATATCTCCATCTGAAGCGGTTGATCGTACGACGCGAGCCGTGCGACCATTTCAGGAGTAGTTCATCGCTTCTCGCGCGAGGGCCGGCATGTCCGGATCTCGTCTACAATCGGTCAGGTTCACGGACCCACTCGGTCCCAAGGCCGGACAGCTAATTCGACGTACACGCTCGTCAGAGGCAAACCGTGACCGAAGACCCCATCCCCGGAAGCGAGCAGAACGAAGCTTATGCCCGTTTACTCGCCGTCGTCAGGCGGCTTGAGTGGGCAGGTTTGAACGCGGGGGCCGAGGCGACCTGCCCGGTATGTGGCGCCGCCGGTCCGGGAGGCCCGCATCTGGCGGATTGCGATCTCCTTGCGGCACTCGATGAGGCCACGAACAGTAACCGCTGGCCCTGGTGTCACTGCGACGCCTGCGAGTGTCCGAACCAGGTCAATCCGGCGGGCTCGGGTGCGCTTTGCGGAGACTGCGCTCGCGGCTTACACCACGACGATCGCGCCGTCAGGGACACCTGATTCCCGCTTCCTCGGCGTATCCCAGGCCTTCGGCGCGGGACGATGCGGACCGCTAACGGAACGCCGGGAGAACGCGCTTCGCGAACAGCTCCATCTGGCGCGGCTGGTCGTAGGACGCAAACCGAACAATGACTTCATCGGCCCCGGCATCGGTGAACCGGCGTATTCGATCGATCACGCCCTCGGTGTCGCCGTACGGCCCCCAGCGGTCGCCCCAGAAGTTCAGCCCGTAGTAGTCGGTCACCCAGCGCACGCCCTCTTCCCGGCCTCGCGCGGCATCAGGATCCAGGTTGACGGTCATGTAGTAGACCGACTTGAGCTCGTTCGGCGAGCGATTTATTACTGCCGCTTCTTCGGCGACCCTGGCCCTGACAGCAGCGAACTCTTCCGGGGTGTCGGAAATAGAAATGATCCCGTCGGAAAGCCGAGCTGCACGCGCCGGCTGCCGGGACCGGCCCTCGCCTGAATGCGTCGCCAGGAGGATCGACACACCCGGGCGCTGGTAAGGGCGGTATCCGAGGCTTACTTCATCGAGATCGAAATGTTTTCCGTGGAACGTGACCGGATACCCGGACCACAGTCCACGCATGATTTCGACCATCTCCTCCATCCGGGTTGCGCGGGTTCGTTTTGCCACACCAGCTGTCGCCCATTCGTTCTTTTGTGCGTCCGTGAACGCGCCGCCCACGCCCATCGCCAGCGTGAGCCTGCCGTTGGAGAGCTGGTCGACCGTTGCTGCGGTCTGTGCGAGGAGGACGGGGTGCCTCAGAGCGGCCAGCAGCACGGAAGTACCCAGCCCCACCCGCGTGGTTGACGCCGCAACCGCAGCAAGGGCGGCGAGAGGTTCCAGACGAGGCTTGGCGACAAGGCTGTCCCCTACCCAGACCGAATCGACACCCGCGTCTTCCGCCAGTCGCGCCATGTGCACTATTAGATTCGCGTCCGGGTCGTCACCACCGGCAAGCACTACACCTCTGGTCGGGAGAACGATCCCAAGCATCGGTCCTGAGCCCGTCATTCCGCGCCCTCTTTGACCGGGTTTACCGGAGCGAACGCTTCGAGTCCCGCCTCCCGTAATTCAAGTTGCAGATCGTCCCAGAATCCCGGCGCTAAATCCATGAGCCGTTCCAGGTCGGCGCCCGTATCGATGTCCAGCCCGATCCCGTCAGAACGGTGGACGACGTGACCGACGCCATGTTGTTCGGCCTGCTTGACGTGTTTGCCAAAACTGGCCTCGCCAAGCAGCGTCGGGAACGTTGTCGTGAGGGCGATCAGCAGTGCATTGGTACCGTCTTCCGCCAGATCTGGAGCGATAGTTACGGGCTCATCGATACCTGCGCTGATGAACACGGACAGTTCGTCCGGTGTGATCAGCGGGAGGTCTGCCGGAAGGAACAGCCCGTGCGTCGGTCCCTCCTCCCGGGCGTCCGAGAATCCCACACGCATGCAGCCGTTTAGCCCGAGGCCGGGGTCGGGTCGCCAACCGGCGCCCAGCCGCTGGCAAGCGAGACAAACCGCTTCATCGCCGCCGTATACCACCACGTCCTCAACCCCAACCGTGTCGGTCGCGGCCGCGACTACTCGCACGAGCATTCCGAGCGACACAATAACCCGCAAATCATCTGAAAGTGCCGGGGCGAGCCGCGTTTTGCTCTCGGCGATCGGTTTCATCGGCACTATCGCCCGAATCCGTCGCTGATTTGTGTTCGAACTCAGATCGGCACCCCGGCCATTCCACACACTTCGATCGCCAGTGCGATCTTATGGGCGTCCGTCGTCATGAGTGTCTCGGTTACCAGCACTTCATACCCGAGCGCCTCGACCGCCACCCGACTTGATTCGTCCTTATTGTCCATCACGAAATGCGTTGCGATTCCCTCGTAGTGCTCGGCCACAGCCAGGGCGCTCGGCGGTTTTTGCGCAAAGGTCTGAAAGATGCGCGCCGCTGGTCCCTTCACCGCCCGACCGCCAATTATCGGGCTTACGGCCACTCGTGGTATATCGGACACGGCGATCATCTCTCGGACGCCGGGCAACGCCATTATGGGATCGACACTGAGGAAAGGGTTGGAGGGGCAGAACACGATGGCGTTTGGGCTCTCCAGTGCGGATTTGAAGACGGGCGACGGGGATGCCGAGTCCGCCCCATCGAATCGGAGTCCGATCACCTCCGGCTCCGACCGGCGATGCACGAAGTATTCCTGGAACGACATCTCTCCGTCGTCCGATTCGATGATTGTGCGCACCGGTTGATCGCTCATGGGGACCACCGGGTGACGCACGCCCATCCGTCGGCTCAGGTCAAGCGTGACATCCGATAACGTCTTTCCGCTTCTCAGCATGTCGGTGCGGCGGAGGTGGAGTGCGAGGTCGTGGTCGCCGAGCCCAAACCAGGTGTCCGCTCCAAGGTTTTTCAGGGTTCCGAGGGCGTTGAACGTATCTCCGGCGAAACCCCAACCGGTCTCAGGGTTCGCCAGCCCGGCCAAGGAATACGTGACGGTGTCGATGTCGGGCGATACATGGAGGCCGTAAAAAATCTCGTCGTCCCCGGTGTTCACGACGACCGTCAGCGCGTCCGGCGGCAAGACACGCGCCAGTCCAACGGCCAGCTTCGCCCCACCGACGCCGCCGGCCAGCGCGAGGACGCCGCCGCGTCGGTTATCTGATGAGTTTGCCTCTGGCATCGTTGTCTTTGTGATTCAGCTTTCGGAGTGATCCATTTTGCACGCGCCGGAACCGAGCTGTAAGGGGCGGTTGATCATGGAGCCTACTGATGACAGGTCAACTCAGACGAACGATACTCCGCTTGCGGTCCCTGTGGGACAGTCCCAGACCGTTAAACCACCCCAAAAAACACGCCAGTGGCGTCGTCGGAAGGCGAAATATGAACGATCGGCGGATTCTTTCTGGCGTCACCGTCCTGGACTTCACACGGGTTATCGCAGGCCCGTACTGCACCCGCATGATGGCCGATATGGGTGCAAACGTCGTCAAAATTGACGCCATTCCGGAGGACAACGGTCCAACGCGGACCGCCGGGAGCCCGGGTAACAACATGGGCAAGCGCTCGATCACGCTCGACCTGAAGCACCTAGACGGGATAGCCATCGCGCGTGAACTTGTCGCACGGGCGGACGTGGTGGTCGAGAACTTCTCTCCGGGTGTGATGGATCGGTTCGGCCTTGGATATGACGATTTGAAGGACGACCACCCTCGGCTGGTGTTCGCGTCGATATCCGGGTTTGGGCAATACGGGTCGTTTGCTCATAGACGTGCGTACGGGGCGACCGCGCACGCCGAGGCCGGTTGGCTGTGGGTGCAGCAGCAGGCGGTGGGGTCCGAGGCGCCGTTCGCTCCGGGCATCACGGTGGCGGACATGGCGGCCGGGTTGTCCTGCTTTTCCGGGATCCTGGCGGCTTTGTACGACCGTGAATTGACCGGTGAGGGTCAGCGGGTCGATGTGTCGCTCATGGACGCACAGTTGTCGATGCTGAACGAGGTTGCAGCCGCGCCGCTGAACGGTGGCGGGGAGGATGACTGGAAGCCGTTCCGGCATCCACTGCACGCCGCAAAAGACGGCCATCTGACGATCAATATCGGCGGGGCGCGTAACTGGGAGCGGATCGTCGAAGGACTGGGGCATGCGGGAACGGCGATGCCGGAAGGGGCCGAAGACGCTGTAGCGCTGGTCAGCAGTTGGGTGGCCCAACTCACGGCGTCCGAAGCAGCAGCGGGCCTTGAGGCGGCCGGTGCGCCGTACGGTGTGTCGAAGTCGATGCCGGACGCCGTGGAACATCCCTATTTTACCGAGCGCGGGATGATCGTGGAGACGGGTGACCCTCTGAACGGTTCAGTGCGCGCCATCAACACGCCGATTACGTTTTCCAACGCCAAGCGCGGTCCGGCATGGGATCCCCCGCTCGCCGGAGGCAACACGCGTCAGATTCTCAGCGAACTGGGGCGGACGGATGCCGAGATCGACGCCCTGATCGCGGGTAGCGCAACATCGGAGCAGAATGATCCCCACGATTGATCCATCGAACCCTGATGCCTCGAACCCTCATGTCGACCTCGCTAGCGCGTTCGGTGAAACGTTGTTGGACGAACTCAGGGAGCGGGGGGGGCACGCAGAAAGCTTTCGCCGCCACGAGCGGTCGTCCCTAACAAGTGGTCAACGCCATCGTGAATGGCAAGAAGGCGATCACCGCCGAAACCACCTTGCAGCTCGAAAAGGCGCTGGCGATCTCCGCCGCCACCTGAATGAATCTGGAATCGGCGTACCGGCTAACACTTGCGAGCAACGCAATCGATACTTCTCAAGGCGCCGCGTAAACCAACTCTCCTATGAGCGGTCCGGTGAACTCGTCCGGGATCACCCCCTCTCAATGCAACCCGAGGTATGCTTCCGACGCTCGTCCGCAAGTGACGTCACAGACTTCCACAGACCTGAAGCACCCGGGGGCCATCGACATGGAGTTTGGATTCGGAGTCGCGATGCGCGGGTCTAAAGCCGCGCGCGAGTTCTTGGAACGGCAAGTCAAACACGGCGAATCGCTGGGGTTCGACATCGTGACGGTGTCCGATCACGTGATCATTCCAAAAGAAGTGCAGTCGATTTACCCGTACAGCGAGGACGGTGCGTTCTCCGGGGTCGACGCCGGAGAGTGCCTTGAGCAACTGACCGTTGCGATGTTCCTCGCCGCCCACACCTCCAACATCAAGGTCATGACCTCGGTGATGGTATTGCCCCACCGGCCAGCCGTGCTGGCGGCGAAGATTCTTGCCTCGCTGGACGTGCTGTCCGGTGGCCGGCTGATCATCGGGGTCGGCGCCGGATGGATGCAGGAAGAGTTTGAAGCGCTGGACACGGCGCCATACGAGCATCGCGGCTCGGTCGCCAACGACTACATCCGGGCATTCAAAGAAATGTGGACAAGCGACGAGCCGGAGTACAACGGCACGTACGCGCATGTCTCCGGGATGAGTTTCTACCCGAAGCCGGTCCAGGACCCGCACCCGCCGATATGGGTTGGCGGAGAGAGCCCGCCGGCGCTGCGACGCGCCGGTCAGCTCGGGAACGCCTGGTACCCGATCGGCAGCAACCCGGTCTTCCCCATGGACACACCGGAACGGCTTGCCGAGGGAATGGCAACCGTTCGCAGACATGCAGAAGAAGCGGGAAGAGACCCGGCGTCTATAGATTTTGGCTACAGCGCTGGCTGGTACGACGACCGGGGAGAAAAGCCGGGACGGGACGGCGACCGAATGGTGTTCACAGGAACCTCGGATCAGGTTGTCGCTGATATACGCGAATTTGAAACGCTTGGCGTGCGTCACCTGATCGTCGGGCTCGACGGGACGACCCCGGAAGAGACCCTGGACCGGATGGAACGATTCGCCACGGAAGTGATGCCCTACGCCAGTTAGTCGAATTTCAGCGGACGGATCAGCCCGCCCTCAATCAACGAATCACCATGCAGGGGAGAACAGAATGGCCGGAAGACTGAACGGGAAAATCGCCATCGTGACCGGTGCAAGCCGGGGGCTTGGCCAGTACTGCGCCGTGCAATACGCAAAAGAGGGCGCAAAGGTCGTCGTGGCGGCGCGCACGGAGCAGGAACGTGACCCCCGACTGCCGGGCACGATCCACGACACAGTTCGCATGATCGAAGCCGATGGCGGAGAGGCGCTCGCCGTCGTCTGTAACGTCGGCGACGTGGAGTCCATCCAGGGCATGATCGATACCGTGCTCGCCAAATACGGCCGCATCGACATCCTGATGAACAACGCAGCAGTGCAGCCCCCCGGCTACATCAACACGATCCAGCCCCGCCACTGGGAGCTGGAGTTCAAGATCAACGTGCACGGTCCCTTCCACTGCTCCCGGGCGGTACTGCCGGCGATGGTGGAACAGAAAAGCGGCAACATCATCAACATCTCGTCGGTCGCAGCCGACCGCGGGTTGTCACACTATGGAGCGACAAAACTTGCCATCGAGGCCATGACACGAGGGCTCGCCACCGACATGAAGGACGACGGCGTCGCTGTGAACGCCCTGAAGCCAGTGGGCGGCATCGACACCCCCGGCATCCGCTTCGGGCGCGCCCCGGGCCAGGTCGGCGGCAGCACCCCGCACGGCAAGATGCCGCCGCCCGACAGCTACGTCGAAGCAGCAACTCTGCTCGCGATGCAGACGGTCGACTCATGCACGGGCGGCATCTTCAACGACGCCGAGGCTGTTGAGCGGTTTGCGGACGCGGCCACGAAGACGCGTCTTGCGGCGGTTGAGCCGGTTTAGGGGCGGAGGGCCGACATACAGGGTTTTCCCTCATCCTGCGCCTTCTCCCGGCGGGAGAAGGCGCAGGATGAGGGAAAACCTAAGCCAATCTGATCGGCGTTCCACGCGACCGGGCGGGCCGCTGCCCGCCCCTACGGTTGTCGTCATCCCGAGCGTAGGCGATAGACCTTCACCGGACACCATTCGGTGAGAAACATAACGATTGCGCAAGACAGACTTCTCCCTCACCCTCGCCTGCTCCCGCAGGGAGAAGGGTCTCGCGATTACAGTATTGAATGAAAAGAGAGTCACATGAAGGTCACACGGGTGTACACGGGCGACGATGGCGAGTCGCATTTCGAGGACATCGATATCGAGCTGAACCCCACGGCGACCGGCGCCCTGTCTGAGCCGCAGGCCGCGACGAACATCATCTTCCGAGAGACCAGTCCGGATTACAATCTGGACTTCCACACTGCGCCCCGTCGGCAGTACGTGATTAACCTGTCCGGCGCGGTCGAGATCGAGGTCGGGGACGGCTCCACACGCCTGATCGGGACCGGCGAGATATTGCTTGCGGAAGACACGACCGGCCACGGGCACATCAGTCGTGCCGTCGCGGGACAGATGCGCCGCAGCCTGTTCGTGACGCTTGACTGATCCACCGGAAAACTAACTAACAGGAGGACCGAACGATGGCCGAACGCCCGGGGCGACTCGAGGGCAAGGTGGCGATCGTCACTGGCGCGGGCTCCCGCGGGCCGGGCGTCGGCAACGGCAAAGCGACCGCCGTGCTCTTTGCGCGCGAGGGTGCGAGTGTTCTGCTGGTGGATGCGCAAATCGAACGGGCAGACGAAACGCTCGCTATGATCGAGGCCGAGGGCGGGGTCGCCAGCACCTTTCAGGCGGATGTCACCAACGAAGATGATTGCAAGGCGATGGTGGAGGCCGCGGTGGAGCGCCACGGCCGTTTGGACGTGCTCGACAACAACGTTGGGATCGGCCTCGGACCCCCGGTCACCGAGATCGATATGGATGAGTGGGACAGGGTGCAGAACACGAACGTCCGCAGTATGGTCCTCACCTCCCGCCACGCCATCCCCCGGATGATTCAGACCGGCGGCGGTTCCATCATCAACATCTCCTCCGGCGCCGGTATCGCGGCCATCGGAGCTGCCGCCTATACGACCTCCAAGGCGGCGGTGATCGGGCTGACAATCGCCATGGCCGGGGACCACGGACGTCAGGGAATACGGATCAACTGCGTTGCACCGGGGCTCGTGTTCACGCCGATGGTGGCCGACATGATGGACGCCGATCTGCGACAGCACCGACGCAACTCTACGATGCTCGGCACCGAAGGCACGGCGTGGGACGTTGGCAACGCCGCCCTGTTCCTGGCGAGCGAAGATGCACGCTGGATCACCGGTCAGGTGCTCTCGGTGGACGCCGGAATGTCTGTCACCTCCCGGCACGCCTATCAGGAATGGTAGGCGCAGCACTCGCATATGAATAAATCCGGAGCATTAAACGGGATACGGGTAATCGATCTATCGACTTCTGTCTCCGGCGCATGGTGTGCACGCATGTTGGCGGATTTCGGCGCGGACGTGGCGTTGTTTGAGGGTCCAGACGGCCACCCTGCGCGGCACCTTGCGCCCTTCGATGACGCCGGGGTTAGCGTGATCGCCGAATACGTGCTGACGAACAGGCGCTCTGCGATCGTAGATATCGAACAACCGTCGGGACTTGACGCGATGCGGTTAGCTGCGGGCCGGGCCGACGTGCTGGTTTGCTCAATGCTCCCGGGCGATATGAAATCGCTCGGACTGGACTTCACATCGCTCCGGGGGGCGAACCCGAAGCTCATCGTGTGCTCGATCACCCCGCATGGATCCACCGGCGCCCGCTCTGAACACCCCGGCAACGACCTGACGACCGCCGCCCTTTCCGGATGGGCCTCCATCAACGGACTAGCGGACCGCCCCCCCCTCAAGCCAGGCGGACTTCAGGCCTCTTACTGCGCCGGAACGATGGCTTACGGATCGATCGTGAGCGCACTTCTTGCCCGCCGCAAGCAAGACCCTATGCCGGGCCAGTTCATCGATATTTCTGAGCTTGAGGTTATGGCTTCGACTTTCGCACCGGCGCTGCTGAACAGCCAGTACCAGGGCGAGCCACAAGCCCGCAAGGCAAAGATAGACATGTCCACCGGCCCCGTCCCGGTGCGCGACGGCCACTTCGCCCTCACCATCAGCCGGCCCCATTTCTGGCGGGACGCGATGAACGTGCTGGGGTTGGACGATCTGGCGGAGGACCCTCGATGGGCCACAAGCTGGTACCGGAGGGAGCACGCCGACGAGTACGTCGACCGTGCGCAGGCCAAACTAGCCGACTGGAACAAGATGGACCTGTTCGACACGTTGGCGGCACTGCGAGTGATAGCCGGGCCAGTGCTGGAGACGAACGAGCTCGCCGACAACGTGCATCTACGGGCCCGGAACTTCTTCCGGTCGCCCGATACAGGAGGGCCGGAGTACCCGGGGCCAGCGTTCAAGATGGGCGAAACGCCTGCGCAACTGGTGCGGCGCGCGCCACGGCCAGGAGAACACAGCGGGCGAGTGTTGCGCGAGTTCGCCGGTCTCGAAGACTCCGTTATCGACGCCCTACTCGCGTCCGGAGCGGCGCGATGACCGGGCCACGATTCGGACCTCTTCATGGCTACCGGGGCATCGTCCTGACCCAGGCCTGGGCCGGTTCGTACGCGACACAAATCCTCGGGATGCTCGGTGCGGAAATAATTCAAGTTGAGTTCCACGGTCGGCCGGACTCATGGCGCGGGGCGTACGACAGGCCGATCCCTGACACCGTGCGGGACGCCCCGGGCGCGTCGGCAAACCAGCACACATGGAACGTCAATCCCAACTACAACTCGGTCAATCTGAACAAGCAATGCATCACGCTGAACCTGACCCACCCGGACGGCGTCGAGATATTCAAACGACTGGTGCCGCTTGCTGATTTCGTGGTCGAGAATTTTGCTCCGCGCGTAATTGGAAATCTGGGCATTGATTACGACGCTCTACGCCAGATCAAGCCCGACATCATCCTTTGCAGTCTTTCTGCCTTCGGGAACAACGGACCCTGGCGGGACGTGCCGGGCATCGGCGGGACGATCGAACCTATCTCCGGTATGTCGGCCTTACTTGGCTACGAGGACGGTCCTCCTCTGAACTCCGGGCAGATGTACCCGGACGCGGCCGCCGGCTTGAACGGATTCGCGGGGATTGTGACGGCGCTGATGCACCGGGAGATGACCGGCGAGGGCCAGTACATCGACCTTTCGATGCAGGAAGCGAGCCTAGCATTCATCGGAGACGCCATGCTTGAAGAGCGCATGACCGGGAACGTGCGGGTCCGACTCGGCAATCGGCATATGACCTTCGCCCCTCACGGTATCTACGCCGCGGCCGATGGCAATTGGCTGGCCCTTGCCGCGGAGACGGAAGCTCAGTGGGCTGCCTTGTCTGGCATCGCCGGACACGAGGAATGGCTCAGGGACGCCAGGTTTGGCGTTAACGAAGCCCGTAAGGCGAACGAAGACGCGCTGGACGTCGAGATCGGCGCGTGGGTTGCGGGAGAGGAGCGGGACTCGTTGGCTGAACAACTGTCACAGGCGGGTGTGATGGCGGCGGCGGTCCTGGACGCGCACGAAGTCGCCGCTGACAAGGCGCTTCGCGATCGCGGCTTCATCGTCGAGGTGGAACATCCGGAGGCCGGGGTCCATCCGCAGTCCGGTGTGCCGGTGCGTTTCTCTGACACCCGGGCTAAAGTTGAGCGCCATGCGCCTCTACAGGGGCAGCACACGCAGGAAGTCCTGGAGCGATTTCTTGGCGTCGAAGAAGTGGAATACCAAGACCTGCTCAAGCGCGGCGTCACCGGCGCCGGGCCCTCTAACTGAACTCACAAAGACACCCGGAGCGCACCAATGCCGGCCAGCGATTACAAACAGATCACGTACGAGCAGCACGACCGGGTCGCGCGGATCGTCCTGAACCGCCCCCGATACCGCAACGCCCAGAGTCGGATCCTGCTTGAAGAGTTGGACCACGCCTTCAGCTACGCAGGCGAGGACGACGGCATTGGCGCGATCGTGCTGGCGGGCGCGGGCGACCATTTTTCGGCGGGCCACGATCTGGGCACGCCGGAGGAGATGGAGGACCGTGTGGAGCGGCCTATCGAAGAGGGTTTGCGTGGCAAGTACAGGCGCGGGTTCGATCAGAACATCGACAAGTCACTGCGCTGGCGTAACCTCCCCAAGCCCACCATCGCCGCCGTACAGGGCTATTGCATCTTCGCCGGGTGGATCATTTCCTCAGCCATGGACGTTGTGTTCGCCGCCGAGGACGCCATGTTCCTACCGGCCAACTTTCAGTACTTCTCGGTGCCGTGGGAGATGCACCATCGGAAGGCGCGGGAGATCCTGTTTGAGAGTCGATTCGTGGATGCACATGAGGCCCTGGAACTTGGATACGTGAACCGGGTGTTCCCGAAGGAGCGGCTCGAAGAGGGGTCGATGGCGTACGCGGCGCGGGTGGCGGCGAACGACCCGTTCCAGTTGCGCATGATCAAGCTGGCGATCAACCAGATGCAGGACGCCCAGGGCTTCACGCAGCACATCCAGGGCGCATTTCCGCTGTACAACCTGAGTTCGATCGGCGAGAGCGACCCAGGGTATGCGTTGCAAAAGCCGGATGGCCGACGCCGACCGATGGTACAGCGGGCCTTCGACAACTACGAGGCCAGACAAAAGAATGGTTGATGCCCGCGAGATCCAGCCTGACGAACTGACCCCACTCTCGACCGGCGCGTGGATCCTTGGCGCGGGCGGCGGCGGGAGCCCTTACTACTCGTACCTGAACATGAGGGAGATGTACAAGGCGGGCAAACGGGTCACATTGATCGACCCGAAAACGCTTGGCGACGACGATCTTGTTGCGGTCGTATCAAGCATGGGTGCGCCGTTGGTGGGGCAGGAACGACTGCGTGACCCGGACTTCGCCGCTAAGCCGGTCCGCATGATGGAGGACTACCTGGGCCGCAAGTTCGACGCCGTCATGTCGCTGGAGATCGGCGGCGGCAACGCACTCCAACCGCTGATGGTGGCCGCTGTTACGGGACTGCCGGTGGTCGATGCCGACTCGATGGGTCGTGCCTTCCCGGAAGCGCAGATGACCAGCTTCGCCATCGGCGACCTCCAGATGTTCCCGCTCTGCCTGGCCGATATCCGGGACAACGAGACGATCGTGACTCGGGCCGCCAGCTGGAAGTGGATGGAGCGCATCAGCCGAAAGGTCTGCACCGAGGTGGGCTCGGTCGCCTCCACCTGCAAAGCTCCCCGCTCCGGCAAAGAAGTGAAGGACTGGGGGATTCTGTACACCACAACCCGGGCCATCGAGCTAGGGCGTGCCGTCGAGGATGCCCGCGCGGCACACGAAGACCCCGTGCAAGCGACGCTTGACCATGAGGGCGGGTTTCTGCTGTTCCGAGGTAAGATCACCGACATCGACCGGCGCGCCACAGAGGGCTTCCTGCGGGGCTCCGCCACCATCGACGGGCTGGATGACGACACCGGATCCGAGTTCCGGCTGGAGTTCCAGAACGAGTTCGCCATCGGGTTCCGGGATGGGGTGCCGGCGGCCACCGTTCCGGAGATCATCTGCGTCATGGACACGCTCTCCGGCGAGGCCATCGGCACCGAGACCCTGCGCTACGGCCAGCGCGTCTCTGTGATCGCCCTGACAGCGGCTCCGATATTGACCTCTGAACGGGGGCTGCTAAACGTCGGGCCGAGGGCGTTCGGGTACGACATGGAGTTCAGGTCCGTGTTCGGGGGTGAGGCATGAGGCGGCAGTCATTCGTAATTGGAGCGCCGGGACTTCTCCCTCACCCCAATCCTCTCCCGCTGGGAGAGGGAGTTTCTCCTGACCGCCGCCACGCCAGTGTCCTGAGGGAATCGCTTTGTAGGAGCGTATGGCAATGCGCCCTCAGTGGCACGACGGCACGACCGAAAGTGAGCGTTTACGCGCTTGAACGGCGCGTTCATACCAAAACGTGGGCGTATCGCCATACGCCCTTGCGGTGTCGGGTACCGAGGCTGTTGCGCACCCATGCTGAGGTTCTCGAAGCACGGGTGCGAGCGGATGCCAATCCGCCCCTTCGGCGTTTGGCGCACCGGATCGAGATCGCGGAATGAGGCGCATCGGTATAGACGTTGGCGGCACTAATACCGACGCTGTTTTGATTCAGGACGACCGCGTTGTAGCTGGTGTAAAGACCCCCACTACGAACGATGTGACCGGCGGCATTTTGAACGCTTTGCGGGACCTGATCACCGGGCTGGAAGGCGGGCCGGGGCGTATCGGCGCGGCGATGATTGGCACGACCCATTTCACAAACGCCGTGGTGCAAAGACGTGACTTGAAGCCGGTCGCCGCTGTCCGAATCGGCCTTCCGGCGAGCGCCTCCCTGCCGCCCTTCGTGGACTGGCCGAATGACCTAGCGGAGATCGTTCGCGGGCGCGTGTTCATGATTGAAGGCGGGCACGAATACGACGGCCGTCCGCTGGTCGAGTTTGACGTAGACGCCATGCGCAAAGCGGCACGTGAGATCGCGTCTTCCGGCATCACATCGGTGGGGATCGCGAGCATCTTCTCGCCGTTGACGGCCGAGTGCGAAAAGGCCGCAGCCACCATCGTCCGGGAAGAGTGCCCGGATGTTGACATCACGCTCTCGCACGACCTGGGGCGCATAGGGCTGCTGGAGCGCGAGAACGCCACACTCCTGAACGCCTGCATCATCGACCTGGCACGGGTGACAATGCGCGCCTTCACCGACGCCCTCCGCCAGAGCGGAATCGATGCACCTCTCTACATGACGCAGAACGACGGGACGGTTATGAGGGCGGATTTCGCCGAAGAGTTTCCGATCTACAGCTTCGCCTCTGGCCCAACGAACAGCATGCGAGGGGCGGCATTTCTAACCGGATTGGATGATGCAATTGTAGTCGATGTCGGCGGCACCACAACCGACGTCGGTGTGCTTCAGGCGGGCTTCCCCCGGGAGGCCAACAACGTCGTCGAGATCAGCAGCGTGCGCACGCTGTTCCGCATGCCGGACCTGCTCTCGATCGGCCTCGGCGGCGGATCGTTGATTAGCCCTGACGGGATGACTATCGGGCCGCAGAGCGTTGGCCATCGTATCACCAGCGAGGCGCTCGTCTTTGGCGGGGACGCCCTGACCGCTACCGACATCGCTGTTGCTGCCGGATTGGTCGATCTGGGCGATCGTGAAGTCACGGCATCTCTGGACTCGACGCAAATAAAAGCCGCACGCGGCCGCATGACCGCCATGATCGACGAGGCGGTCGACCGTATGAAGGTGGACGCCACGCCCGTGCCTTTGATTGCGGTCGGGGGAGGCGCCTTCCTCGTGCCGGACGATCTCCCCGGGGTGTCAGAGGTCATCCAGGTGGAGCACCGAGGCGTCGCAAACGCCGTCGGCGCAGCCATCGCACAGGTAAGCGGAGAGGTGGACCAGGTGTTCAACGATACCGGCCGGATCGCTGCCATAGAGGACGCCACACGTCTGGCGAAACAGCGAACCGTTCAGGCCGGGGCCGATCCCGACACGCTGACCGTGGTGGAGGTGGAAGACCTGCCGCTGTCTTATGTTCCGGGTGATGCGTTGCGCGTACACGTTCGGGTGGTGGGAGACACGGCATCTGCCTGAACGGAGCGAAGCGGAGGACTCGCGGGTATGCTTGCCCGCTGTGCAAGAAAACGGTAGGACCGAAATCGTGCTCCGAGCCGCTGACCAGAAGCAATCAGGGAGGAACCGAACTTGAAGTACGACGTGATCGTGGTGGGATCTGGATCAGGCGGGGCCGCGGTTGCGGCGAGACTCTCAGAAGACCCCAGATGCAGCGTGTGGTGGACTTCATTCATCGCCAGCTGATCGGTCGGCTCTCCGGGCTTATTCTGAGATCGTCACGGGCATATAACATCGATTGGGTGCGTATTAGTTTTTGCGTCAAACTTGTGGCACGCGACCCCTGTCGATATTCACGAGACATATGCCTTCCCTTTCACGCTTCAGAGTATTCCACGCCTTCGCCCTGCTGCCGATGGCCGTGTTGTTCGTCGCGATTGCGACCGTCGCTTGCGGGCGCGATCTCGTCACCGAGGCTGGCGGGTCTACCGGGTTAACCACGCCAACGTTCGCCGCGACGCCGATCAGCAAGACACCAGAAGTTGCCCGGTCAACGCCCTCCATCGAGGAGCTCACCGAGCGCGCTCTGGTCCACCTCAGGACGCTTTCGGAAGAACTGCCGCCCCGGGTATCGGGGACGGACGGCGAGCTTGTTGCAGCGGGGTACGTCGCCGATCAGTTGCGGTCGTTTGGGTACGAGGTTGAGATCCAGGACTTCACGGCGGTGGTTCGCCCGCGAAACGGCAACCACCTACAGGTGACCGGTCCGACACCACGGCCGGTGAAGACCAACATCTTCACGGGTTCCGGCGAGGGTGACGTATCCGGGCCACTTTTCTTCGTCGGGTTGGCAAGGGAGGGTGACCTTCCGGAGTTTTCTATGGAGGGGATGGTTGTGCTCGTCGAAAGAGGCGTGATCCCGTTCCGGGAGAAGGCCCGGAACGTCTTCGAAGCAGGCGCCGGGGCGATGGTTGTGTTCAACAGTACCTCCGAAAACTTTGACGGAACGCTGGGAGAGGGCTATGAGCTGACGTTTGACCGACCATCGGTAACGATCTCCGGCGTGAGCGGCGAGGCACTGGTGGCCGAGCTTGAAGACGGTCCGGTAAATGTGGTTTTGCGCGTGGTGACGAACGAACTCCCGAGTCGCAACGTGGTGGCTTCAAAACCCGGTGGAGCAGCCGACGAGGTCATTGTCATCATCGGCGGGCATATCGACACCGTTCCGGGCAGTCCAGGCGCCAGCGACAACGGTTCCGGGACGGCCACGTTCCTGGTACTGGCGGAGGAGCTGGTGAAAGCCGACCCGCTGTTTGAGCTGCGGGTCATCGGATTTGGTTCCGAGGAGTTGGGGCTGCTTGGCAGCGTTGCGTATGTGGAATCGCTGGACGATGCAGAGCGCTCACGGATAACGGCCATGTTCAACTACGACGCACTGGGCGGCGGGTCGCTTGAGATAGGCGGTCATTTCGAGTTATCGCGCCGTGGACTGGAGGTTGCGGAAGAGATCGGCGTGGCCGCCCTCCCGGGCACGGAGCCGCCCGGCGCCTCCAGCGACCACGCTTCGTTCCGCGACGCGGGCATACGGTCCATGTTCTTCTTCGGGTCCGATTTTTCGCTGATCCACACGCCCCTGGATACGATCGGTGCGATGGATCCGGAGATGATGGGGCAGGCGGCGGCGATAACGCTGAACGGGCTGCTGGACGGACTGGGTGCGCGTTAGGGCAAGCTTAGCCGCATTCCGGGATCGTTCGTAATGAAACGCGTTTGTGCAACGGCCGGCTGCCGCCGGCCCCCTTCACCCCAACCCTCTCTCGGCTGGGAGAGGGGGCAACGTGTCGTTCCGCGTCTGCGATGTCATCCCGATCCTTCCGGTACCGGAAGGACGAGGGACCTTCACCGGTACGATGTGCAGCAAATAGATACCGACAGCGAGGTGACCTTGAACCTCACTCACCCTTCCGGCAGGCGGAAGGGCAGGCCCCAGCCCGTTCAAAGGCCCATCGTCGCGGTAAACTCCCGCATGGCCTGAACGTCGCCGTTCTTTCCGGCTGCCGGCACGACATATGGAGAGTGAATTTTGGATTTTGAGCCCGCTTACACGCCCGATCAGGAAGCCTTCCGCAAAGAGGTCCGTTCGTGGCTCGCCGAGCACGTCCCGGTGGTCGAGGGCAATCCCGACTCGGACGAGAATTATCCGAAGTACCGTGAGTTCGGCCGTCAGCTTGGCGGGCGCGGCTGGCTGAGGCCGACGGCACCTGTGGAGTACGGCGGCGGCGGGCTGACGGTCGATAACGCCATCGTGATCGGCGAAGAGATCGACGTCTACGACCTCGGGCTACCGCCCTACTACGACACCGGGGGGACGCTGGGCGGCGCTTCAATCCTGGTCTGGGGCACGGACGAGCAGAAGCTCCGCATGCTGCCGCCGATCTTCAAGGGCGAGGTGGTAACCTGGCAGTTGCTCACCGGACCCGAGGCCGGCTCCGACCTCGCCGGAACGCAGACCGAGGCGGTGCAGGACGGCGACGATTACGTTATCAACGGCCAGAAGATATACGTCGGGGGATCGCACGGCGCCGACTACCTGTGGACGATCACCCGGACCGACCCCAAAGGTAAGCGCCACGAGAACCTGAGCTGGTTCCTGATACCAGCCGACTCCCTCGGTATCACGATCAACCCGATGGAGCTTATGGGCGACGGCGGCGAGGGCGTTGGACGGAGCTACAAGAACACGATCTTCTTTGACGACGTCCGGGTGCCGGCCTCCAACCTTGTCGGGGGCGTGAACAACGGTTGGAAGGTCGCCACCACCCACCTGGAGCTTGAACACGGCTCTGGCGGGCGCATCGGGCGCAACCGCTGGTTCGATCGCGCACGGCAACGTGCGATGGGCCTCAAAAAGGCCGGACACCCGATCCTGGAGGACAGCGATGTCCGTGACCGTCTGGTCGACGTGTTTGTCAGCACCGAGATCGCCCGGCTATTTGACCTCCGGAACTTCTGGATGAACCGGTCGCATATCGAGATGACCTACGAGGGGCCGCAGGCCTCCTACTTCCGGAAGATGGCCCACCTGGCGACCGCGCAGTCGATCATGGAACTGGTCGGCCCATACGCCCTCACAAACGATACTCGCTGGGACACGTCCGGTCGCCAGTTGGACGCCTTCATGAAGTCCAGCATCGTCGACCTACACCCCGGCGCGACGGCCGACATCCAAAAGGTGATCATGGCTCGCCGCATCGGCATCGGCAGGCAGGTCAAGGAGAAGGCCGGCAAGACGGTCGAGTAGCCGGGTTCCGCCGCATTCAAATGCTGAGAGCAGCTTCCACCCCATAAAGGCCGCATTCAATCCCCATGGATCTTTCACTCACAGAAACCCAGCAACTACTGAAGTCCGGGGTCGAGGATTTCATCGCCCGCGAGTCACCGCGTGAGGCGATAGTCGAGCTTGCCCGGACCGAGACCGGTTACTCGGCGGACACCTGGAAGAAGGCCGCCGAGATAGGCTGGCTCGGCATGGCCATTCCCGAGAACTACGGCGGCAGCGGCAGCAGCCTCACCGATCTTGCGGTCGTGTACGAGGCGCTCGGCTACGGTCCGGTGCCGGGACCGTACTTCTCGTCCGGAGTGCTGTCGGCCCACGTGCTGCTGGCGCTTGGCGACGAACCGCAACGGTCGGAGTACCTGCCACGCATAGCCAGCGGAGAGGCCATCTTCGCCCTCGCCATCACCGAGCCCGACTGGGCCTGGGGGGTCGACGGCGTCCAGATGCACGTGCACCGGGGCGGCAACAGTTACACCATTACCGGCACAAAGCTGTTCGTGTACGACGCCCTCACAGCCGACTATCTGATCACGGCGGTGCGCACCGGCGACAACCCCACCGACATCGGTTTCCTCATCGTGGACACGAAGGCCCCCGGCGTGTCAATCCGACGCATAGAAGGCTTCTTCACCTCAGAGTGTGAAGTCACTTTTGATAACGTGAAGGTCCCGGGGGACGTGCTGCTCGGCGGCTCGGCGGCGGCGTTGTCCGGGTTCGAAAACGCGTTGAGGCACTCCACGCCGATACTCTGCGCCTACAAAGTGGGTGGCGCGCAGGCCGTGTACGACATGTCGGTCGAGTACAGCCGTGAGCGGGTCCAATTCGGCCAGCTGATAGGCCGCTTCCAGCACGTCCAGAACCACATCGTCCAGCTCGTCAATCACCTGGATTCCGCACGCTGGACCACCTACGAAGCGCTCTGGAAGATCGACGACCGCAAGCCCGACCAGGACATCTCGGTGCACCTCGCCAAGGCGGTCACCAGCGAGGGCTTCATACAGGCGACCAACTACGCCCATGAGGTTCACGCCGGCGTGGGGGTCATGCGTGAGTACGGGCTGTCCCTGTTCACGCAGCTTTCGCGATCCCTCTACCACTCTCTTGGCGACCCGAAATATCACCGTCGAAAGCTGGCTGATCTGGTCGCCGATTACGACCCGTCACTGGCCTCAGACGGGAGTAACGGGACGGGGTACTGAGCACCGGAACGAAGTCCACTTCTCCCGTCACTCGTAACCGTCTGATTCACAAGCTACAATCCGGCTCATCTTGTCAAAGATTGGGAGAGGCTGTTCATGACCACCGCCGCAAAAACCGGAACCGAACTCAATCTGATCGCGCATCTGCTTCGACGGACGGGATTCGGCGCGACGTGGGACGAGCTCCAGGAATGCGCCGCCCTCGGTTACGACGGCACGATCGACCGCCTCTTCAATCCCGGCGAACCGGAGCACATGCCGTCGGACATCATCCGGCGCTACCACCCGGATCAGTCGATAACCCAGATCGCCCCGTCGTCCGGGTCCGTGTGGATGTATCGGATGACGACCACGAAGACGCCGTTTGAAGAGAAGATCGCCCTGTTCTGGCACCGGATCTTCGCCACCGGCCAGACAAAGCTGATCCAGGGCAAGGTGATGCTCACCCAGATCGAGATGTTCCGACAGTTCGGGCTCGGCAGCTTCCGTGACCTGCTGGTTCAGCTCTCCCAGAACCCGGCGATGATCCTGTGGCTGGACAACCAGGACAACCACAAGGACAACATCAACGAGAACTACGGCCGGGAGATTCTTGAGTTGTTTGCCATGGGCGTCGGCAACTACTCGGAAGAAGACATCAAGGAGTGTTCGCGGGCCTTCACCGGCTGGACCATCGCCAACATGCCGTACATGTCGATCCGCATGCGGAATAACACACTGCGGCCCTATGGCTACGTCGCCTGGCAGTACAGGTTCGACCCGGACGACCACGACGAGGGCGAGAAAACTTTCCTTGGCGAGACGGGCAACTTCAACGGCGACGACATCATCGACATCATCTGCAAGAACGAGGCCACGCCCCGTTTCATCGCCCGGCACCTGTACCACCACTTCATCGCCGACGAACTCCCGGTGCCGCAGTGGCCGTTCGAGGGCCCAAAGGATCCCGAGGCCATTCAGCTGATGGTCGACGCCTACTTCGCCAACGACTACAACATCGGCGCAATGCTTCGGGCGGTGTTCGAGTCGGACATGTTCAAGTCCGAGGCCACTCAGTACGCTCGCGTGAAGGCGCCTGTGGAACTCGTGGTCGGCACGTTGCGACTGGCCGGAGGGTTCGACTGGCCGACCCAGGACATCTTCAAGGCGACGGCCGCCTGCAGCTACATGGGGCAGGCTCTGCTGGCCCCGGTCAGCGTCGAAGGCTGGATGGGCGGCGAAGACTGGATCAGTACCGGTTCAATGGTGCAGCGGATCAACTTCGCCAGCGACGCGATGGGCGATCTTACGAAGAAGGGCATCAAGGCGATCATCGACCGCGTATCTGAACGGCATCCCGTCGGGGAAGTGGCGCCGATGGCTTTAGTCGATGACTGCTTGGAACTCCTGGGCGCGCTACAGGTCGAACCCGACACCCGGAAAGGGCTGTTCACCTACGCCCGGGCGCAGGGCGAGATCAATCCCCGCACGAACGAAGGGGCGCGTAAGATCGCCTCGGTCCTCCAGTTGATCGTGTCCACCCGCGAATACCAGTTGATCTAGTCCTTGATTCTATTTTGGCTTCTATCTGGCAGTCCTATCCCAATTCGGGCCCGGCTGGGCCTCACGGAGCGAATTAATGGCAACTGAAGCAGGAGCCCGGCTCGGCCTCAAGTATCTGGATACAAACGGATTCGGAGCGGCCCAGGGCGGGCGCGGGTACTACCTGCCGGTCGATATTGCGGTGCGAAGCGACGGACGCATATACGTTCTCAGCCGGGGCGATGCTATCCAAGGCGGCAACGGCGTCAAGGTCACCGACATCGAGCACACCTGGTACGAGGTGTTCTCGGGTCGCGGGACGGATCCGGGGCAGTTCATTTCTGCGACGGCGATCGCGTTCGACGCCAACGACAGGCTGTTCATGGCCGACGAGATCCTGAATCGCATCACGATCTTCGACCCCGACCACAACTACGTGGCCCAATGGGGGGCCGAAGGCTCCGGCCCGGGCGAGTTTGACGGACCGTCCGGTATCGCTTTTGACACCGATGGCAACCTGCTCGTTGTGGACGACAAGAATCAGCGTGCACAGCGCTACACGCCGGAGGGCGAATACCTCAGCTCGTTCGGTTCTGGCGGGAGTGGCGATGGCGAGTTCAACTATCCTTGGGGCATTACCGTCGCACCGGATGGGGTAATTTACGTCGCTGACTGGCGCAATGACCGCATTCAGCGCTTCACGCATCAGGGCGAGTTCATCGATTCCCAGGGCGGTTCCGGAGACGGTGAGGGCCAGTTCAACCGTCCCTCAAACGTCGCGGTGGACAATGACGGGAACATCTTTGTGGCGGATTGGGGCAACCAGTGCGTCCAGGCGTTCGACAATGACTGGAACTTCCAGACAAGCATCCGTGGCGCGGGCGAACTCTCTGTATGGGCCGCCGAATACATCGACGCCAACGCAGATGAGAAAGCCGCCCGGGCCAGTTTCAACCCCTACCCCGAACTCGATGTGGTCGATCCGCACGAGGTGTCGTCAAGGACCGAGCCCTACTTCTGGGACCCGGTCTCGGTGGCGATGTATGACGATTCCCGGCTGCTGGTGCTGGAGACCGGGCGACACCGTTTCCAGATCTACGAAAAGGTCTGACCGGGGCACTACTTCGGTCGCGTCTCCGTAATTAATCAGTTAAGACAGCCACGGTTTTCGTCCAACTCCGCACGAGGATTCCGCGTACCCGGTACAATTCAGCCATTCTCAGAATGTTTGGGGGGCACTTGTGGGAGGCTGCCACATGAGTACCGTAACGAACGTCGGAACCGATTTCGATCTGATAGCGCATCTACTGCGCCGCACCGGGTTCGGTGCGACACGTGATGAGCTTGAGGAGTATGCCGCTCTTGGATACGAGGGTGCGCTCGACAAGCTATTTAACCCCGGCGACGCGGATGCCCTGCCCGTAGACCTGATACGCCGGTACCACGCCGATCAATCTGATCTCCGCATCCCGCCGTCTTCCGGGTCGTTCTGGATGTACCGGATGGTGACCACGAAGGCACCATTTGAAGAGAAGATCGCCCTGTTCTGGCATCGTGTGTTCGCCACGGGTCAGACGAAGGTCATCCAGGGCAAGGTCATGATCAGTCAAATCGAGATGTTCCGTAAGTACGGCCTCGGCAGCTTCCGGGAACTGCTCATCCAGCTATCCCGGGACCCGGCGATGATCCTGTGGTTGGACAATCAGGACAACCACAAGGACGCCGTGAACGAGAACTACGGGCGGGAGATCCTCGAGCTGTTCGCCATGGGCGTCGGCAACTACACGGAAGAAGACGTCAAAGAGTGTGCGCGGGCGTTCACCGGGTGGACGATCGCCAACATGCCCTACATGTCGACGAAGATGCGGAACAACACTCTCCGGCCGTACGGCTACATAGCGTGGCAGTACGAGTACGACGAGTCGGATCACGACGACGGCGAAAAGACGTTTCTGGGCGAGACCGGGAACTTCAACGGCGAAGACATTATCGACATCATCTGCAAGAACCCGGCGACGCCGCGTTTCATCGCACGACACCTGTATCACCACTTTGTCGCCGACGAGTTCCCCGTCCCGCAGTGGCCGTTCGAGGAGCCCAAAGACCCCGAGGCCATCCAGATCATGGTGGACGCCTACTTCGCCAACGACTACAGCATAGGGGCGATGCTCCGGGCGATGTTCGCGTCCGATATCTTCAAAGCCGAGTCAACCCGGTTCGCCCGGATCAAGAGCCCGGTCGAGATCGTGGTCGGTACTCTGCGACTGGCTGGCGATTTCGACTGGCCGACGGACGATGTTTACAAGGCGACAGCGGCCTGCACCTACATGGGGCAGCAGCTACTTGGGCCGGCGAGCGTGGAGGGCTGGATGGGAGGCGATGACTGGATCAGTACCGGCTCGATGGTCCAGCGGATCAACTTTGCCAGCGATACCGTCGGCGATCCAGAAAAGCGGGGCATTAAATCAATCATCGTTCGTATCGCGGAACGCCACGAACCGGGGAACGTCGAGCCCGAAGCGCTCGTGGACGACTGCCTGGATCTGGTGGGCAGGTTACAGGTGGGCGACGATACGCTTGAGGGACTGGTGGCGTTTGCTCGCGATCAGGGCGATGTGGACGCCTCGACCGATGACGGAGCGGGCAAGATCACGTCACTGCTTCAACTGATCGTCTCCTCACGCGAGTACCAGCTGGCATGACGCCCAGCGCGGCGCTCCCTGAGAGTCCTGGGGCGCTTCCGGGAGAAAACCAATGACAACCGGGACACGAAGAAGCCTGAAATATCTTGAGACGAACGGGTTCGGCGCGGCGCAGGGCGGGCGGGGCTATCACTTTCCGGTTGATATAGCCGTTCGCAGCGACGACCGGATTTACGTGCTGAGCCGCAGCGGCCAGGGCTCGCTGAACGGCACGGGCATCAGCGTGACGGATATCGAACACGGCTGGCACGGTGAGTTCTCCAGTTACGGCACCGGGGACGGCCAGATCCAATGGGCGACCGCGATCGCGTTCGGCCCCAATGATCGCCTGTACCTTGCCGACGAAAAGCTGCAGCGGATCACGATCTTTGACACCGACAACAAGTACGTAAGTCACTGGGGAAGCGCGGGTTCAGGCGCGGGCGAGTTCGATGGCCCCTCCGGGCTGGCGTTCGACGATGACGGCAACCTGTTGATCGTCGACCACAAGAATCATCGGATTCAGCGCTACACGCCGGACGGCGACTTCATAGATTCATTTGGCCGTAATGGAGCCGGCGATGGTGAGTTCGACTACCCTTGGGGCATCACGATTGCCCCGGATGGAACGACCTACGTGGCCGACTGGCGCAACGACAGGATCCAACGTTTCACCAAACGCGGGGATTTCATCGACGCCTACGGCGCCTCGGGCGATGGCGAAGACCAGTTCAATCGGCCATCCGCCGTGGCCGTGGACGGTGACGGCTACATCTACGTCGCCGACTGGATGAACCAGCGGGTGCAGGTGTTCGACAAAGACTGGAACTTCCAGACGAGCGCACGTGGTCAGGCCGATCTGGGCCCGTGGGCCGCCGAATACATCGACGCAAACGCCGATGAGAAGCGTGCCCGCGAGTCGTTCAACCCGTACCCGAAGCTGGATGTGGACGACCCGCACGAGGTGTCGGCACGCACGGAGCCCTACTTCTGGGTTCCGGTGTCGCTGGCGCTGTACAAAGATGATCGGTTGCTGGTCCTGGAAACCGCCAGACACCGATTCCAGATCTACGAAACGGTTTAAAAAACGACGCGCCACATATACGATGGAGCTACGATTGCATCCGGACACCGGTCATGGCCGTGACCGATCCCGGTAAATACGACGGAACTTAATGCCCAATTCGGAGGAAACGATGGCGAAGCAGAGAGAAAAGGTGCTGGTGATCGTCCAGCTCTCGGGCGGCAACGACTACCTGAACTGCATCGTCCCGTGGGAAGACCCCCGGTACAGGGACGCGCGCATCGGCGTCAGGATCACCGAAGATGAGGTGATCCCACTGGACAACGGGCTTGGCCTCAACCCGGGCATGAGCGCCTTCAAAGAGCTCTACGACCAGGAGCGCGTCGCCATCATCCACGGCATCGGCTACCCAACTCCCAGTCGATCACACTTCCGTTCGATGGACATCTGGCACACGGCTACACCGGACCGGGTCGGCGAGCAGGGCTGGCTCGGCCAGGCCGTCCGGCAACTGGACCCGTCCGGTTCAAACGTCGTGACCGCCGTGAACTTTGGCAACGGCCTCCCGAGGGCGTTGGCCGCGCCGGGCGTTCCCGTGGCCTCCGTCGGGAACCTTGAGGATTACGGCCTCCTCACCGGAATGTCCGGCGCAGCGCAGCGTGAGCAGGCGTTGAGCGCGTTCAGCCGCATCTACACGCCGGGCGTCGGCAGCGGCATGGTGATGGACTACCTGGGCAAGACTGGGCTGGACGCGCTCAAAGGCGCAGACATCCTCAAGCAGGCGCCGAAGTTGTACGAATCGACGGTCGAGTATCCGGACAACCCGATCGCACAGGCACTTAAGGGCGTTGCACAGGTCCACTTTGCCGACCTCGGCACCCGCGTCTTCTACACCGTCTCCGGCGGCTGGGACACGCACACCAACGAGGTGACGCTGCAACGAGGGCTGTGGGAAGAGGTCTCGACCGGGCTCCGCGCCTTCTACCAGGATCTTGAAGAGCACGATCTTGGCCCCGAGGTCACGATCCTCGTGTTCTCCGAGTTCGGCCGCCGGGTCAAGGACAACGGAAACGGAACCGACCACGGCTCCGGCGGCGTGTCGTTCGTTATCGGCGACGCCGTCAAGGGCGGCCACTACTCCGAGTACCCGTCGCTGGACGTCGGCCGCCTGATCGAGGGCGATCTTGCGTACAACTTCGACTTCCGTGGCCTTTACACGGACCTGTTGGAGGACTGGCTGGGTCTTGACGCGCAGGAGATCGTGGGCGGGAACTTCGAGAAGATTTCACCGTTTGTGGACGCGGTCGCGTAACGAGCGTTTGAGGGGGGGGCGATTAGCCCACCCTCAGGGCGGATAGTCAGCCGCCCCTACCATGTCCGGGAACGCGGGCCTAGAGGATCACACCGTCCCGGCGCATTTCTTCGATTTCCTCTGAAGTCATCCCGGCATCGCGCATCACAGACTCTGTATCCGCACCAAGTCCCGGCGATACGCCTCTGATATCGGTCGGCGTTTCGGACATGGAGACTACGGGGCCGGCCAGGCGTTGTGGACCGAATAGCGGATGCTCAAGCTCCCGCATGAAACCCATCGCCTCGACCTGGGGGTCGTCCGACATCTCCTCCGGCATGTTGACCGGCGCAACGGGAACGCCGGCGGCCGTGAACGCCTCAAGCCAGTCCTTCAGCGTTCGTGTACGCAGCGTGGCCCGCATCTCGGCGTGCAAAGCGGTTGCCTGCTCCATGCTTTCCTGCCGCGACTCATCAAAATCAGGCTCGTCACTCGGGTCGTGCGCTACCCCTAATACCATCCGCGCCGCCGCCCGGTTCGCCGGAGTTAGCGCCCCCAACACCATCGAGCCGTCCCTTACCTGGTAAGTGGAGTAGTAGGCCCGTGCGGCCACGCGCGATGCGCCACGACCCCGCACATAGGCGGCCTGAATCTCCGGGTAGTCGGCGCCCTGTTTTCGCAATTCAGCGATCTCTTTCACCATGGGATCCCGGAGCGTCGCGTCGTGCACAGGCTCCCGCATGACGACCGTGTCCTGCACGGATATCGCCGCCTGCAACAGAGACGTCTCTATCTTCTGGCCCTGCCCTGTTATCGCCCGGTGGTACAGCGCTGAGGTAATGCCGACGGTCGCCGAGAACCCGGCGCAGTAATCGGCCAGTGAGATCGCGCTGATGTTTGCGGGCTGGCCGTGCGCATCCACCTTCATGTCCGCCATCATCAACCCGCTGTAGCCGTTAGCGACGATGTCGGTGCCGCCGCGGTCGCCCATCGGGCCGCTGTTGCCAAAGCCGGTGATCTCGCAGTAGATCAGCCCGGGATTGAGTTTCTTGAGCGTTTCGTAGTCGATCCCCAGTCGCTCAGAAACGCCGGGCCGGAAGTTGATCGTGACAATGTCTACGGTCGGGACGACTTTATGAATGAAGGCGAGCCCCCGCGCATCACGCAGATTAACGGCGACGCTTTGCTTGCCTCGGTTAAGCGACTGGAAACGCTTTCCTTCGTTCGGCATGACTGTGCCGCGGTTGCGGTGCGGGTCGCCGGTGAGCGGCTCCACCTTGATCACCTCAGCGCCCAGGTCGGACATGACTGCGCCGTTAAACGGCAACGCCACGATCTGCGAGAACTCGAGAACTCGAACGCCATCCAACGGTCCGGGCATGTTATTTTGAACCTCTCTGGCAACTCTGCTCCATGTATACCCCTCTCCCCGCGGGAGAGGGGCGGGAGCCTGCCTTTCCGCCTGCCGGAAGGGTGAGGCATCCGTGGAATAGCCCACTCTCCCGACAGCCCCCTAATAGCCCTTGAACTCAGGCTTTCGCTTCTCCAGGAACGCGGCCACGCCCTCCTTGTGGTCGAACGTCGTCCGAGTGAGGTCCTGCCCACGGGACGCCAGAGGAAGGTGCTCGGCAAGGTCCTGTTGGTAGGCCTGGTGGATCAACTGCTTGACGATCCCCATGGCATACACCGGCCCGCGGGCCAACTTCGTCGCCATCTCGATCGTCGTCTCCATCAGCACCTCGTCCGGCACGACCTTGTTGGCGAGCCCCATGCGATACGCCTCGTTGCCATCGATCGGTTCACCGGAGTACTGCATCCACAGGGCATTTGCCATGCCGACTAGCTTGGGCAGTTGCCAGGCCGAGCCGTCTGCTGGGACCAGCCCGTTGCGGATGAACGCCTCATTGAAACGAGCACTCTCGCCAGCGATCCTGATGTCGCAAGACAGTGCGATGCCGCAGCCGAGGCCATAGGCGTGGCCGTTGACGGCGGCGAACGACGGCTTGTGCAGGTTGTGGAGCTTGGGCACGATCGGCGGGCCTGTCTTCGCACCTAGCGCCTCACGTGATGTGTAGTCGGGATCCAGCTGTTGCCAGGAGGTGGCCCGTTGTTCAGGCGCTTCTTCCGCCGCCGCGTCAGCGTCGTTGATGCGGCGCTGGAACCCGCGGACATTCGCCCCGGAAGAGAACGCCCTGCCCGCGCCTGTAATAACGAGTACCCGGAGATCTCTGGTCACCGCAAAACGGTCGACCTCCGACTCCAGTTCCGGCATGAGCGGCTCGCCCAGCGCATTGAGGGTGTCCGGGTCGTTCATCGTGAGGATGAGCACCCCTTCAGGCGTCGTCTCGGAGATGATCTTCTCGAACGGCATCTGGGGCGCTCCTCCAATGGTGGGTCGTGTGTAAACGGAAAGCCCTGGGAGGATAACGCAGCATTAGGCATGATTGGGAGGTGGAAGGCGTGGCGCAGATCAAATGTCAGTGCCGCCGAAAGTTCATTCCGTATTCCGGCATCAGGAACACCGCACCCAGTGCCTATTCACAGTGACCCTGAGGCTAAATGCCGCTATTGTGACTCGACATCATGTAGGCTCCGACTTACAGGCACTGCGCTATCAGAGCCGGTGCCGTAATCAGTCGATCTTGAGTTGCGACAAGATCGAAATCAGCAGGTTCACCAGTCGGCCGGTCGCGGCGGCGACGTAATGAGAGATTGGCGGACGAGGAGGGGGATATCGCAATGCAGACCTTGCCCTCGTCCCGTCGACTTTTCACGATTACCGTGACTCTAGCTGTTGCATATACACCCGGTCGGACATCGGAGACACACATATGGCGGAAACGGCTGACGTTGTTGTGGTTGGCGGTGGTTGCATCGGGACGAGCATCACATGGCAGCTTGCCAAACGCGGAGCCGGGCGTGTGGTCCTGCTTGAGAAGACCGGTATCGCTTCAGGTGCAACCGGGTGGTCCAGCGCTATCGTCCGGATGCACTACACCCACGAATCGCTGATCAAGATGGCGCTGTTCGGGCGTCGAATGTTTGAGAACTTTGCGGACGAGGTTGGCGGCGAGTCCGGGTTCCGGCGTGTCGGGTTTCTGGTTGTTCTGCCACAGGAAGACGTGCCGGCGGCGCGCCGGGTGGTCGGCATTCAACGTGGTCTGGGGATCGACGCCACGATGCTGTCGCTGGAGGAGATCACCGATATCGAGCCACGACTCTCCCTCAACGACGCGGTCGCGGGATGCTGGGAGCCGGACTCCGGCCACGCCGACGGGTCCAGCACGGCTAATGCGTTTGCCGCCGCGGCCAGAAACGCCGGTGCGGACCTCCGCATGGGCGTCGAGGTGACGGGTGTGGAAGCAGGTGGCGGGTCGTCTGTTCGGGTCACAACGAACGCGGGCGACATCGACGCCGGATCGGTGGTTATGGCGTCCGGGTACCGGACCAGCGCCTTGCTGCAGCCACTTGGGGTGGAGTTCCCGATCAAGCCGGTGCGCCACAGCATCGCCGTGGTCGAGCGTAGCGCCGGGTTCGGGGCGCCACACCCCGTCATCTCCGACCACATCCAGAATGGTTACTACCGGCCGGAGGGCACGGAACTGGTACTCCTTGGCGATCACGACCCGCTTGAGGGCGAGGTCGATCACGATATCGAGACCGACAAGCAGCCACCGCCGTCATCTATAAACCGTCACACCGCCCGGTACGCCGGCCGCTTTCCGTCCGAAGTGGATGCGCTCTACCGGCGGGGCTACACCGGCGTGTACGACACGACGCCAGACTTCCAACCCGCGCTCGGCGTTGTTCAGGCGGTTCCGGGGCTGCACGTGGCGGTCGGGTTCAGCGGTCACGGGTTCAAGCTCAGTCCGGCCGTGGGTCGGATTTTGTCCGATGTGGTGCTGGGCGGCGAGACAGACGTGGCGGACATCTCGATGTTCCGTGTGGAACGGTTCGCCGAGGGTGATCTGGTGACCGCGCCGGAGGGTTACGGGAAACGGTCGCTAGCGTAACGGGCGTGGTGAGTTAACCGCGCGGGCGTATCGCCATACGCCCCTACAGTGTTCCATGACGGCGGGCGTGGTCACGCGTCAACGTTTGCATTGTCACCCTGAATTTGAGTCAGGATCTGTTCTTAACCGCGTCCGGTGACTCCTCTCAACATCCGGCCCGCGTTCGCGGACGGTCTCGCTCAAATGACGACGATGCGGCGCTCGTGTCCGATCCCGAATCGAGTTCAGGATGACAGCTGGGGGAATGCAGGGTGTTCGCGCAACAGGCGGGGGAAACGCCACCCCTATGGGGTGTTGAGAAATCGTTTGGTTAGCCGGGTTGGTACTCTCAGCCGATGCACCTCTGGATTGACCCCGACGATGCCCTCGTAGACGCGTTCGAGCACCGCCCCAGTTTTCAGGTGTACCAGGTGCGACTTGCAGCGGCAGTCAGACGAGCCGAAGCCCGGTACCGGAGTGCTTGCGCCGGCACCTGCCAGTGCGGTGGTGGTCCAGTCGCATTCCAACCGGGTGTCCGTCGCCACCCACCAGATCTCATGTGGCCGCACCGACAAGGTCAGCGCGTCGATGTGCCAGTGGCGTTTCTTGCGGCGTCTCAGGTGGCGAGCGAGGCGCGGCCTCATGCCGGACAAAGCGCTACCCAGATACAGATACTGCCCCGCAGACAGCTCGGCGATCCCCAGTTTCCCCGGTTTTACGGCGATCGGTTTATCCAGCCGAAACATCAGCGCGTAGCCGCCAGGATCGGCCGGGAGTCTGGGCGCCACGTTACCGATCTCCGTCATAGCCCCCTCATGCCGTCGTCCGGCGCTCTCACGAAATCCTCATGCCCGTTCAACTAGCTCCCGTTTGGGCCTGCGTCTTATCGTGCAAATGAGTTATCGTGCGGATGAGCAACCGGCGTGAATCAGGTAACCGACGCTCCTTGCCCATATTCGGTCAGGAGTGGATTCCGGTGTCCCAGCTCGCTTCGTTCGCTTTATATGGCTCGAGGCGCATCGGGCAGCGCAACGCCTTGCAGCTACTGCACGGGGAAGTGGTTGGGTCGTCAAGGATTCGGAGCTCTTCTCCGAACGGTACCAGTGCGCTTTGCGATTTCTGGGGATCCATTTGCAAAGAATCGAGCAACCGGACGCCTATTTGACCTGCCGGCAGCGCGCCGAAAACGGTGCGCTGTCCTTCAAGGTCCCAGTACTCGTTGCCCGGCACCAGGCAGGGCCCGACCTGGTAGCCCTCCCCTTTTCGCTCGTCGGCGACCTCGCTGACCGTTCGGGACTGCACATTCATGGCGATAGCGGACCCGGCGGCATCGAGCACGATCGCCTCCAGGGGTTTGTCGTCGGCGAAGAGCTCGGACACGCGATGACCGATTTCAGAGCCCGCCGTGACGACAAGGAACACCGCACCCTGAGCGCCCTCCATCAGGTGGGGAAGCATCGGGCCGTTAACGGACAGTCCGCCGTCAAACTCGACCACACCCCGGCCGATGGTGCTGACAGCCAGTTCACGTTTGACCGAGGCCGGCTCGGCCAAGCTCGAGGCTTCCATAATCGCCGATTCAATGTCGTCGGCCAGTTGCTCTCGTGCGCCCCCGGCCGGTCCGAGACAGCGCCATACGTCGTCGGGCACCAGTTCGACATCGACGCGGGTGATCGTTCCAGACGCGGGGTCGGGGGAGAACATGGGGAACGTATTCCTGCAGCCAGCGGCGCGGATACCCGCGACATGACAAATGTTACATCTTCGGGCGTTCGCGCCCGCCCCCCCGCCTTAAAAGAGAGGACACGCCGATGTCTATGACCCACAGGGAGCGCGTCGTCAAAGCGCTGAACCACGAGGAGACGGACCGAACGCCGATGGACTTCGGCGGCGGGCCGGCCACGCAGATCCACCCGGACGCTTACGTCGCCCTGCTGGCGCACCTGGGGATCGAACCCGAGGAGCTTGTCGAGGGCACACGCGGGGAGGGCCAGGTTGTCGTCCCCAGCGAGGAGGTGCTGCAACGGTTCGATATCGATGTCCGGCCGGCGCACCTGAGCCAGCCCAACGTGCGGCCCCGCGCACGCATCGATGAGATGACCTACATCGACGATTGGGGCGTCCGCTGGGAGAAGGCTTTCTTCACGGCTCCAGACATCAACGTTGAAGGGCCACTACAAAGCCTGGTTGACCCAGGGATTTCGGCCGTCGATTCGATCGACTGGCCCGTGCCGGACGACCCCGGGCGTGTCAAAGGGCTGCGAAAGCGGGTCCAGGAGCTCAGGGATAACACGGATTTCGCCATCGTCCTCAACCTTCCGAACAGCACCTTCGCCCTTTCCCAGCGTCTACGCGGGTTCACGGAGCTGCTGGAAGACCTGCTGCTCAACGAGGCGTTTGCCGAGGCGCTTCAGGAGCGCGTCACGGACACGATCTGCGGGATAGCCACAACAGCCTTGAACGAGGTCGGGGATCTTGTGGATGGCGTGGCTTTCGGCGACGACATGGGAATCCAGACGCAGTCGTATCTGAGTGGCGATCTCTACCGAAAGATGATCAAGCCACACCACGCCCGTTTCGTCGGTACTCTGCACAGCCTGACCGACGCCAAGGTGATCATGCACAGCGACGGCTCCATCAGGGAACTGTTGGCCGACATCATCGATTGCGGCGTCGACGTGATTAACCCCGTGCAGACCAATGCACAGGGCATGGAGCCGGGTCCGCTGAAGGCGGAGTACGGCAAAGACGTCTGCTTCTGGGGCGGGATAGACACGCAGAAAGTCCTGCCGTTCGGGTCGGCGGCAGAGGTCGCTCAAGAGGTACGTGACCGCATCGGCGATCTGGGCTCCGGCGGCGGCTACGTCGTTGCTTCCGTTCACAACATCCAGTCAGAAGTGCCACCAGAGAACGTCGTCGCGATGTACGACACCGTGCGCGAATCGATTTAAGAAACGAGGCCCACACACATGATGACGAACAGAGAACGTCTGCTGGCGATCCTGGATGGCAAGAGCCCGGACCGGATCCCGTGGATCCCGCGGATGGAGATCTGGTACCTGGCGCAACGCCTCGTGGGTACACTCCCGGCCGAGTACGAAGACATGCGCCTGGGCGAGATACGGGCCGACCTGGATATGGGCAACCCGGCACGGACCGGGCGCGTTTACACAACGCGAATCCGCGGCGTGGACACGATCGTCCGCCGACACGGATTGCTCACCACCACCGAGTACATCACGCCCTACGGGACCGTGAGCCAGACGGCACAAAGGACCGAAGAGCTGGACGCGGTGGGAATTCAGCCGCTCGTCGTAGACAAGATGCTCAAAGGGCCGGACGACTATGACGCCGTGATGCATATCTTCGAACACATGGAGTGGTATCCCTGCTACGAGGAGTACGAGGCCTACGACCGTGACGTCGGCGACGACGGCCTTCCGATGGTCGCCATCGGTGACGTTCCGTTCCACCACTACCTGGGCGATCTCTCCGGATACGAGACGGCTTATCTGGACCTCTTCGACAACCCAACGCAGGTCGAGAGCCTTCTGGACACTATCGCGGGCGTGTACAGGGAGCGCATGTGGCCCGTGGTGGCTGAGTCTCCCGCACGGCTGCTGCTCCACGGCGCACACTTCGCGTCGCAGACGACGCCGGCGCCCTATTACGACCAGTACATAACCCCGTACGTCAAAGAGTTCACCGATTACGTGCATAAGTACGGTAAATCGGTGGCGCAGCACGCCGATAACGACAGCCTGGAGATCCTGGACCAGTTGCAGGACTCCGGCTACGACATGCAGGAGTGCTTCATCACATCCCCGATGGTTCCTCTGAGTCTTCGCACCGCCCGACAGCGCTGGGGCGACTCGATGATCATCTGGGGCGGACTGCCCTCCGTTCTCCTTGAGGAGAGCACATCGGAGGAGGAGTTCGAGGAATACATGGAAGACCTGTTCCGTGCCATCTCCCCTGGCAACGCATTCATTCTGGGAATAGCCGACAATGCCATGCCCTCATCGATGATCTCGCGCATGCGTCGCGTAGGCGAGATGGTTGAGGAGTACGGCGTCTATCCGACCGCTAGCTAACTTTCTCGGCGGCGCCCGGTTGGACGGGCGCGTTAAGTGAGGACAAATCCCATGAACTTCGACGATCTGGCACAGATGATCATCAGCGGTGACAACGAGGGCGCCGAAACATGGACGCAGGAGGCGCTCGACTCCGGCGTGGAAGCGTCAGACATCATCGATACCGGGTTGATCCCGGGTATGGACGAGGTCGGCCGGCGTTTCAAAGCCGCTGAATACCACATGCCTGAGGTACTGATCTCCGCACGCGCCATGAAGGCCAGTCTTGCCCTGGTCCGGCCCCTCCTGACGGAAACCGGTGTCGAACCAAAAGGCCGGGTGGCCATCGGCACGGTGCGCGGGGACCTGCATGACATCGGGAAGAACCTGGTCGGCATGATGCTTGAGGGGGCCGGGTACGAAGTCAACGACCTCGGCGCAAACGTCGCCCCGGAGGCGTTTGTAGACGCGGTGGAAAACGGCGGGGCTGACCTGATAGGGCTGTCCGCGCTGCTCACGACGACGATGCCGATGATGAACTCCACGATCGAAGCCCTTAAACAGGCTGAGGTTCGCGCCAGGGTCGGCGTGATGATCGGCGGAGCGCCGGTCAACCAGGCCTACGCGGACCAGGTTGGAGCGGACGGCTACGCGCCCGATTCAGCTACCGCCGTTGAAGTGGCCGACGCGCTCATGGAGAAACGTGCGGCCAGTTGATCACCTATCGGGCCACCAAACGTTCCCGGGCAGGCCGATTCTTCATGCATTCCTCATGAATCAGCGAGTACCGTTTTCTCTACGACGTTCATCGTGAATTACACACTGATTGCCCTGTTACCGCTCCAGGGAGAGGAATCGCATGTCAGATAAGTTTGACGTCGCCATCATTGGCGGCGGCGTTGTGGGTTGCGCCATATCCCGAGAACTCAGCCGTTACCAACTCAGCGTAGCCGTGCTGGAACGGGCGGGGGATGTCGCCCGTGGAACCAGCGGCAAGAACTCCGGCGTGGTCCACACCGGCATCAACGTACCCACCGGATCCCGAAAAGCGGCGCTTAACGTCGCCGGCGCTCGGATATTTGAGGACTACTGCAAAGACCTTGACGTACCGTTTGACCGGGTCGGCAAGGTCATCGTTGCGCTGGAGGAAGATCAGACGGCTGACCTTGAGTCGTTGATGGCCCGCGGCGTCGCCAACGGCGTGCCGGACTTGGAAATCATCGATTCCTCCACGCTCAAGCGCATGGAGCCGAACATCTCCGGCGCCGCCGCTTTGAATGTGCCTACTGCGGCGATCGCCTGCCCCTACTCCCTCAACATCGCCCTGGCGGAGTCGTCCGCCGAGGCCGGCGTCGAGTACATGTTGAACTCGCCCGTGACCGCCATCAGCGGCGATGAAGGCGACTTCCAGATAACGATCCCGGGGGGCACCGTGAACGCGGCGCTGATCGTCAACTCTGCGGGGCTTTTCTCGGACAAGATCGCCCGTATGGTGGGCATCACCCGGTGGCGCATCTGGCCCTGTCGCGGCGAGTACGTGATCTTGGACAAGCGGGTTGGCGGTCTTATCAACAGCATGGTCTACCCGGTCCCGCCGAAGGGCGGAGCGGGGTTGGGCGTGCACATCACGCCGACCACCGACGGCAACATCCTGCTGGGGCCATCTGCTGATTACACGAACGATGCGGACGACGTTCGCACCACGGCAAAGATCCGAAGGCAACTGCTTAAAGAAGCCTCCGAATTCCTGCCCGGGCTCAGCCCGAGGGACGTGATCACCGCCTATTCCGGGATGAGGCCAAAGCTGGTCCCGTCAAAGGTCGGCGGATTCGGCGACTTCGTCATCGAAGAGGTGTCCGAACAGCCCGGAATGATGAACCTGATCGGCATCGAATCGCCGGGTCTCACCGCATCGCCCGCTATCGCCGACGAGGTTTCGGACTGGGTACGAGAAAAAATCCCGGCGAAGAAGAACAGCAACTTCAAAGGCAAATGGACCGCCGTGGACCGTGTCCGCGACGAGCCCCCGGAGAAGATCGACGCTCTTATCAGCGAAGACCCGGCATACGGCGAAATAATCTGCCGTTGCGAGATGGTCACCCGCAAAGAGATCGTCGATTCGATTAATAATGGGTTGGAGGCAACCTCACTGAACGCCATTAAATATCGCTCTCGAGCCACGATGGGCCGGTGTCAGGGCGGATTCTGCGGGCCCCGAATTATTGACCTGCTCATAGAGAACGGGCATTCGCCCGAGTCGTTGACCCTTACCGGCGGCGACTCCTGGCTATTCCTCGGCAGTGTCGAGGATCTCCGCAAAGGGAAAATCCCGGCGGTGGTGGAGGCCACAAATTGAGCGCCCACGAAGTAGCTGACGTTGCGGTAATCGGCGGCGGACCCGCCGGACTTGCCGCGGCGGCTGAAGCAAAAGCGGCAGGCGCAAGCCGTGTACTGCTCCTGGAACGGGACGACCGTGTTGGTGGGATCCTTAACCAGCAGGTACACGACGGTTTCGGCACAAAGGTCTTCGGAGAGGCCCTCACCGGGCCCGAGTACGCGGCGATCTACGAGGACCGCGTCAACGACCGTGATGTCGAGACCTGGCTGAAGACTCACGTCATCGATGTGACGAAAGACCGCCTCATCACGGTGCACTCGGACAAAGGCCTTCGCACCATCGAGGCCGGATCCGTTGTGCTTTCGATGGGTTGCCGGGAACGCACCCGGGGAGCCATCGGCACCGCGGGCACACGCCCCTCCGGCGTGTTCACGGCCGGCGCGGTGCAGAACTACATGAACGTACGCAACCTGGCCGTCGGGCGCAAGGTAGTCATCCTTGGCTCCGGCGACATCGGGCTCATCATGGCCCGCAGATTGAAGCTCGAGGGCGCAGAGGTCGTTTGTGTGGCGGAGATCCTGCCACAGCCGAGCGGCATCGCCGGAAATATGGTGCGTTGTCTTGAAGACTTCGACATCCCCCTGTTTCTCAGCACCACGGTGGTGGAGATCCACGGGAAGTCCCGGGTCACCGGCGTCACCCTTGCAGAGGTCGGCCCGAAGATGGGCGAGAAGAAGGGAACCCGTCGCTTCGTCGAGTGCGACACCCTGCTTCTTTCCGTCGGGTTGATCCCGGAGAACGAACTTACAAACAAGATCGGGATCATCACGAACCCGTTAACCACCGGTGCCATCGTCGACGATTCTTTCCGGACGTCCGTGCCCGGCATCTTCTCCTGCGGGAACGTACTTCAAGTCCATGACGTGGTGGACTACGCGACCCTGGAGTCAGAGAAAGCAGGCATCGCGGCCGCCATCTGGGCGACGACCGGCAAGCTGCCGGACGCCGACATCAAGGTCACGGCCGGCGAGGGTCTTCGTTACGTGCTGCCAGCCACCATCAGCGGCACGGACTCCGTTGACTTCACCATGCGTTCATGGAAGGAAGACCACAACCGGGCTATCATCTTCAAGAGCGGGGGCGAAGAGGTTCGCCGCCTGAGGATGCCCCACATGGAACCGGCCGGCATGATCCGCGTTCGCCTGGGCAAGGGCCGCTTCCGTCGCATCGTCAACAACGAACTGACCGTGGAGGTTGGAGATTGAACACGACACTTATTTGCATCGTTTGCCCGGTCAGTTGTCCCTGTGACGTCGAGTGGACTCAGGAAGACGGCGTCATAAAGGTCGAGAACAACCAGTGCAAGCTGGCGTTCGAGTACGTCGAGGGCGAGCTTTTCGACCCACGGCGGATGCTGACGACCAGCGTTCCGGTGGACGGCGGCAACTGGCCGCTGGTCAGCGTAAAGACGCACGTGCCGATCCCGAAAGACCAGATGTTAGAGGCAATGAAAGCGATCGAAGGGATCCGTGCAGAGGCACCGATCAAGGTCGGAGACGTGATCGTCCCGGACCTCCTCGGCACGGGTTCAGACCTGGTGGCGACAAGGAACGTAACCACGGTCTGATCTTCGTGGAATCAACCGCAGGGAACGCAGGGGCTAACCCCGTACGCACACACGCAGAATTGAGGGACTCGCCATGGTCGTCAGAACAACAAAACGGGTGACCCTGCCGTACGGGAACGGCTCGATGGAAGCGGCTATCCCGGGCGGTCATGAATTGGCGACGCTGGAAGTGGCAGACGTTCCACAGGTTCCCGATCTTACGGACTCCATCCGAAACGCCATCGAGAAACCCATCGGCCTCGAAAAGAACATCTACGAGATCGTTCAACCGGGCGAGACGGTCGCCATCATCGTGTCGGACGGAACCCGAAAGACGCACGTCGACGAGATCCTGCCGACCCTCTTGGACGGGCTCATCGGCGCCGGTATCCGGGAAGAGGACATCACGTTCGTCTTCTCTACCGGCACGCACAGGGCCACCAACGCGGAAGAGATGGAGATCGTCCTCGGCAAAGACGTTTACCAACGCTTTAAGAACCAGCTGGTCAACCACGACGCCCACGACCCGTCGACGCACGTCTACATCGGGACGACGTCACGAGGGACGAAGGTCGAGATCAACAAACAGGTGCATGAGGCGGACCGCATCATCGCCACCGGCGCAGCCGTACTGCACTACTTTGGCGGTTACGGCGGCGGGCGAAAGTCCGTCGTCCCCGGCGTGGCGTCCGTGGACACCATCGCCCACAACCACGCCATGAACCTGGACCCGGACAGCGACCGCATCAATCCCGCGGTGCGCATCGGCGGTCTGGACGGCAATCCCGTGGCCGAGGACTTGCTTGAGGCCACGAAGCTGACGCACGTGGATTACGTGATCAACACGGTTATGAATCGTGACGGTCAGATCGCAGGGATATTCGCAGGTGACCTGGACGCCGCGTTCGAAGCCGCCCGACTGTTCGCCTACGACTTGTTTGCGGTGAAAATCGCTGAACAGGCCGATGTCGTGATCGCCTCATCAGCGTCTTCCCAGAACTTTGTTCAGACCCACAAAGCGCTTTTCAACAGCTATCAGGCGGTCAAACCGACAGGCCGGATCGTACTGACCACGCCCTGCTCGGAAGGGCTGGGCGGCGAGCAGTTTGCCAAGTGGCTGCGGCTCGGAACTCGTTCCGCGATCATCGCCGGGCTCCGCAAGGAGAGTGAGATCAACGGCCAGACCGCCCTGTCCACCGTCCAGAAGGCGCCGATCATGCTTATGGTGACGGACATGAAAGACGGGGACGTCGGGGAGCTTGGCGCGCGCAAGGCCGAATCACTACAGTCGGCGTTAGACACTGCGTTTGACGAGGTGGTCGCCTCTGGAGTGAGCGATCCGAGCTACTACGTAATGCCGTCAGCGGCGTACACGGTGCCGTTCCTGCCGGAGTAATATCTGGCCTAAATAGCGATTGCGTGGAATCCCGGGACCGGCCGAAAGCCAGTCCCGGGATTTTCGCGTTTCACGCCAACGCCGGGACAACCGTTTCCATGAAGAGTTTCATATCGCCCAAGCTCTGGAAGTCCGGGAACGTCGCGATGCACAGGTCGAAGCCCATCTCCGCCAGTTCCTCGAACTGCTCGATCACGGCGCTGGGATCTCCGGCGATGGCCCGCTGGTCGCCTCCCGACGCCCAGTCCTCCCCACGGCGACGGGCTTTTGCGTTGTCGCGATCGATGAATATGCGGTGCGTCAGGGTTTTTCGTATCGAGTCGTAGTCCCGACCGGCAGCGTCACAGTGGCCTCTCAGGGCGTCCAGCTTGCGCTGGTGCACTGCAATGCTTCGTGACACGTCGTTCCACCAATCGGCATGGCGCGCCACCACGCCCAGCGTCAGTTGTTCACCTCCACCGCCGAGCATCAGCGGGGGAAGCGGGTCTGGCCGCGGCTCGCTGTAAGCGTTCTCGATCATGTAGTGCTGGCCGGAGAACGACGCCGGGGAGTCGGTCCACATCGCCTTGATGACCTGCACGCCCTCTTCAAACATCTCGATCCGCTGTCGCGGCGATGGGTATTCAAGGCCGTACGCCGTATGCTCGCCCTCGTGCCAACCCGCTCCGTAGCCGAGGATGAAGCGGCCGCTCGACATCTCGTGCAGGCTGGCGGCCATCTTCGCCAGGATCGATGGAGGCCGGAACGAGTTGCTCATGACGATGGTGCCGAGTTCCGGCCCGGGGTAGCGCGCGGCAATCCATGTCAGCAGCGTCCAGCACTCGACCCGCCACTCGTCCGCGTAGTTCAGGTGGTCGGAGACCCAGAGCGATGTGAAGCCCTGTGACGCCACATCAAGCGATCGGTGGAGGTCGCCCAGGTAATCCCGCGGAACGATGTTTTCGAGCCCGCGATCGCCAGCCGGTGGGTTGTATCCAAACTCCATGCGTGCTTTCGTCGCCATTTGACCGCAACTCCTGAACGCTGCCGGGTGATTATTTTGGGGTGCCGTTCCGTGACAGGGTAGCGCCACGTTCCGGAGAGTACGAATGGCGTCGCACGCGGACCGAGCACGGCCATCGGTGGTTTGCGCAACCCGAAAGGTGATTACCGCGATTCGTTATTCCCCCCCGGCTTTGCAAGTTGTTGACATGGCTGTTCATAACGACAAATTTCTCGTTGCCGTCCGTTGGCACTACACCAGCGGTCTGATATTGATGCTGCGCGTCGGGGTGATGGGGATTCTGGCCCTGATCGTTGCGTGTTCCGGCGGGTCCGACGATCGCGACCAGGATGATGGGAGGAGAGTGCTGCGGACCGGCACAACTCACGCGGTGGCAGACGATTTGAACGACACCGAGATCGACGATCTGGTCGCCTATCTGCAGGCGCTACCGGTAGTCGAATAGGCCGTTTAGCCCAGCTCACGCGCCGCGTCACGCTCCAACTCGCCCAGCTTCTCCACCCGCCTGCGGAAGTGCTCTTCGGTGCTGAATCTGGCACCCAGGAACGCTCTCAAAACCTCTTCCGCCAGGTTCAGACCTATGATCTGCACCCCGAGGCAGAGCACGTTCACGTCATCGTGCTCAACCCCCTGGTGCGCCGAGTATGTGTCGTGGCTCAAAGTGGCGCGGATGCCCGGGATCTTGTTGGCGGCGATAGCGGCACCGACGCCGGTCCCGCACACCATGATGCCGCGCTCCACCCTGCCCGCCTTAACGTCACCGCACACAAGCCGCGCTATGTCCGGGAAGTCGACCGGCTCGGTGCTGTCTGTGCCGTGGTCGGTCACCTCATGGCCCCAGGAACGGAGCAGATCGACCACCGGCCCCTTCATCGGGAACCCGGAGTGATCTCCTCCTATCGCGATCCGCATTTAGGAGTCTCTCTTTCTCTGAGCATTCAGGCAGGGTCACAATTAGTAGTGGATCGCCGGTCCAAGGCCACCGGCTGCGGCGATGACGTCGCCGTTGATGGAAATCGACCTGGGAGAGGCCAGGAACGTGACGACGTAGGCGATCTCTCGCGCATCAACCATGTGTTTGATCGAGTTGCCACCGTCCAGTTGTGCGTCTATCTCCGCCTCCGATATGCCCTCGGCCGAAGCGCGATTCGAAACGATTTCCTTGGTCCGCTCCGTCCTCGTCGCCCCCGGGTGAACGACGGTCACATTGATTCCGTCCGGGCCGAGGAGGTTGGCCAGGTTCTTTGTCATCGCCACCACCGATACGTTCCGCATGCTGCCGATGGTCGAACCGGCGTTCCGGGCCGCCATGCCGGATATGTTGATGATGCGACCCCACTGGCGCGCCTGCATGAGCGGAGCGACCGCCTGTGCGCAGCGGAGGTAACCCATGACTTTGACGTTCATGTCAGCCCAGAGATGATCCTTCGTGATCTCGGAGAGGGTAGGAACCGGTCCTCCGCCTACGACGGCAGCGTTGTTGACCAGGATGTCGATGTGCCCCAGCGCCTCGTTGGCCTGCGCCACCATCGCCTTTACAGACGTGTCGTTGCCGGTATCCACTGTTATCGGGATGATGCGACGACCGGTCTCCGCGGCAAGCTCGGAGGCCGTCGCTTCAAGGGCCTCTTCACCACGGGAAGCGATCACCACGTCAACGCCTTCTAGCGCCAGTTCGCGTGCGATGGCCTTGCCGATCCCACGGCTGCCGCCGGTTATCACTGCCGTTTTTCCGTTGAGTTCGAGATCCAAAATGCGCCTCCCCGTCCAGTCTTCGTGCCTATGTTGCTCAGTTGATTGGGCGTAACTGTATACCCGGGAGATCCCTAGTTTCCTACTCAGGATTACAAAGGGGTGTCGCTGCCACCATTCGGCGTTTTGAAGGGCTGACGGTGTGCCACGTTCATCTTGTTCGAGAAGGCAACTCTGTCATTCTGAGCCGGAAGCGAAGAAACTCCCGACTTTCCGTCCATCCGAATGTGCTCTCGCAGCTACTACGATTACATCCTCACCGGTCGTTCCAAAGTGCCGTACACCGGCGTAACGAACGACCTTGAACGTCGGTTAACGCAACACCGACGAATACGGAGCGTGACTTTTCGGCGCGCTACAACGCCGACCGACTCGCCTGGTTCGACGAGACGGATGAAGTGTCAGTTGCTCTGGCGGTCGAGAAGCAGATCAAAACCTGGAACTGGATTCGGAAGGTTGAGCTAATAGAGGCAGACAACCCTGGATGGAGAGATCTGTCGTCGGAGTGGGGATTACCCGGGAGATTCCTGAGTCAAGCTCAGGACAGGCTCTTCGTTTCCGACTCAGGAAGACGGAGGTTCGAACACCCCGCCGGCGGGCAGCGTGACGGCGGGTCAAGAAGAGACTGACGGTCACCGCTAGAATGGAGGGGCGAGGCTCGCCCGGCGCGCATGCCCCGACGAGGAGGTCAGGCCGATGAAGCTCAGAGATCTGATGACCAGCACGGTGTACACGATCGGATCGGAACAATCGATCGTAAACGCGGCTGCCCAGATGCGCGAGCTCAGCGTTGGTTCGCTTGTGGTGATGCGTGAAGACTCCGTCGAGGGGATTCTCACGACCTGGGACATGATCTCGGGTTGTATCGGCGCCGGCCATGATCCACACGATTGCCCCGTCTTCAGGCACATGAGCAGCCCCGTGCACAGCGGGCGCGTCGACATGGAGGCCGTGGATGCGGCACGCGTGATGGCCGAGCGCGGCGTCAGTCGGCTACCGGTCGTTGACGAATCCGGGACGATGGTCGGGATAGTGACCTACGCCAATTTGTCACGCGTCATGGAGCAGCTCACACGTGACCTGCTGGGCGGATGGCAGCGACCGGTTACCTGATCCTTCGCACAAGAGATGCGTGTACGCACGTCGCTCTCGTTCGAGAGTCCCGTGACTCAGGACATCGCCCCCCCCCAGACACGAGGTATATCCCGATCTGGCTACCAGTCTTCGTACCCGCTCAATACTCCTGACTTTCAGAAATGACCGGACCGTGGGATGTGCGCGCACTGCGTCCGGCGTTCACTCTCGCTGGCTGCCGCGAAATTCATTCCACCGTTAACCCTGCAACGCCGCCGCCAGTCGCTCCGCCACCACCTGTTCCTCGCCGTCGTTCAGCCCGACCATGCCGACCTGCATGCCGCCGAAATACGGGTTCACCCGGGTCCAGATCGGCGGATCGCCGTCCTTGAGGCGGGCGACCACTTCATCTTCAGAAATGCCGGTGACTTTCTCATCGATGGTCAGGAAAAGGTTGAACACCGATGCGCCGGTCGGGTCACGGTCGGCCTCGACCTTCACGCCGGGGATCTCGGTGATTGCGCGCTCGATGTGCGTCAACTTGACATCCAGTTTGGCGATGCGTTCTTCATGGTTCATCGTCAGCCACTCACGCACCGCAGCCGCAACGCCGACGATCTCCTGCCGATCGATCTTCTGCGGCCGGCCGATGCCGCGAACGCGTCGCTCTTCAAACGAGATGAAGCTGTTCAGGCGGACGCGGTCGATCCAGGTCTTTGAGCCGACGACCATGCCTGCCGAGTGCGGCGTGCCGATGTACTTGGTCCCGTAGGCCACCATGTCTGCACCAAGCTTAGCGTACTTGCTCATGTTCTCCGTCGGGTACACCTGCCCTGCTGCATCAACGATCACCGGCAGAGAGTGGTTCTTTGCGATGGCGATCACCTGCTCTATGGTGAGCACGGTCGGGTCTTTGATCTTCTCGTTAGCGACGTAGTGGAGCGCAGCGGTGTTGCCGCTGATCGCCGCTTCCAAGTCTTCCTCAGAAGTGCCCTGGTCCGTTCCGTATTCGATCAACTTCGCCCCTGCGAAGTTCAGCGTGCGGTCGTAGTGATAGCGCTGCTTCTTCTGGATGAGAATCTCGTTCGCCATCCCGGTCGTGTCCGGAAGCTGTGCGACGAAATCGTCGTTGTCCCGCGCCATGGCTGCGGCAGTAGACAGAACCAGTGCGGAGGCCGCGCCCGATGTGATGTAGGCGGACTCAACGCCCAGCATGTCGGCGATCAGCCCGCCTGCCTTGTCCTCAAGTTCGGCCAGTGGGACGTAAGCCCCGTTGGCGCGCTCCATGGCGTCCCTGACGGTAGGAGATGTCTGCGATCCGCCGAGCAGCGTCACCGAACCTATGGCGTTGATGACGGGCGTGGCGCCGAGCTCGTCGTAGATATCTCCCCAGCCGGGCTGTGCCATCGAGTCGCTCCTTGAAAGTTATGTACCGGGCACCGTTGTGTATCGGCACACGAGATTGCGATCCCCAAATCCCCTGATGATCACACCGAGCCGACGCCGCGCAGTCTAGCGCCGTACCGGCGCTTAATCCACCAGAATTGCATAGCGAATCCAATACGGCCCAATTGCATCCAGGTCCGTTGTTCTGCCATTCGATTCCATCCTCATCTGGCAGGTCTCATTGGCGAGATTAAGGTCCCTCGACTACGCTCAGGATGACATAGCAGTGCTCTTGTCCCGCATGCACTTGCTCCCTCTCCCGGTGGGAGAAGGTTGGGGTGAGAGAGGTCGAACCATCGGCCTCCAACAATCCGGCTGATTACCCACGCCCGTTTCTCCCACATCCAGGGCTTTCGCTCCGGGCATGATGCCCATGACTCCCAGCGCCAGCCGTTCGATGACGTTTGCCATAGCGGCAGTGCTCTCGGCATACCCGGCAGCAACTCGATACCATGTGATCGCCTGTTGCATCGGGTTCCGCCATGCCACGGGTACCTCCCCCTCCAAGCGAACTCCATTTGCTCGCACGGCAGAGTGTACCGTCCCCCTTGTTTACACTGCCGATATGACAGGCGAACCTCACTTCACTCCAGCCCTCTTCGATTTCTTCGGCGAGCTGGCGCTGAATAACGACCGTGAATGGTTTAACGAGAACCGGGAACGCTACCTGCGAGATGTACGCGATCCCGTACTCAAGTTCGTCGCCGATTTCGCGCCGCGGCTGTCCGGGATCAGCTTTTTCTTCAACGCAGATCCGAGGCCGTCCGGTGGATCGATGTTCCGCATCCACCGAGATGTCCGGTTCTCCAAGGACAAGAGCCCGTACAAAACGAACGCCGGGATACAGTTCCGGCACGAGCAGGCGAGGGACGCCCACGCGCCGGGGTTCTACCTCCACCTTGAGCCGGGAGGTTCCGGCGCAGCGGCGGGGATGTGGAAGCCTGGACGCGATGAGCTGGCGAAGGTGCGAGGAGCGATCGCCGCAAGCCCGTCCAAATGGCGTGACTCCACCTCCGGCGGCGAGTTCAAACGCCGATGGGAGGTCACCGGAGAGTCGCTGGTACGTGCACCCCGTGGCTTCGACCCGGAACACCCGGCGATCGACGAGATCAAGCGCAAGGACTTCATCGCCTGGTCGCACTTCACAGATGAAGAGATCTGCTCCCCGAACTTCATCGACGAGTACACAGACGCCTGTTACGGCGTATCGCCGATGGTGGAGTACCTGTCGGAGACGATAGGGTTGAGCTTTTAAGGGTTTGTGCCGAAGGACATTCGGATGGACGGAAAGCCGGGAGCTTCTCCGCTTTTGGCCCAGAATGACAGAGTTGCCTTCTCGCACAAAATGAACGCGGCACAAGCAGACCGTCACACTGTAATTGACTATTAGAACAATTGTTCTAATATGTTCTAAGCGGTGTCGGCGAACGTACCGCTCCAAGCAACTCTGGGGGCGGAGTGACTGCACAGCAGGGGAACAAACGACAGGGGCAAGACGGCGGGGTGGCGCTTATCGGGCCCCAGGGATGGACCGGGCCTGACTGGCGTCGGCTGGCCTATCCGAAGGGTTTTTCGACCAGCGGAAGGCTGTCCTGGTATGCACGCGTCTTTAATGCCGTAGAGGTCAATCGCACTTTCTACGGCATCCCATCGCACTCAACCGTGCGCACGTGGCGCGGGTCGGTTCCAAGCGGTTTCATCTTCGCGGTAAAGATGCCACGCCAGATCACGCATGAGCCCGACCTGACAAGTTCGGCTCCTGAACTGCCCTCTTTCCTCAGCGCTGTGAGCGAGCTTGGGGGCTCTCTCGGCGCTGTGCTCATACAGATCCCGCCGTGGTTCGGTCCCGATCGGTTGCCGGAGCTCTCGCAGTGGATGTCCAACCTCCCTGTAAGCGAGACGCGTTTCTTCCTTGAGGCGTGCGCTCCTGCCTTGCATGGCCCTGGGTACGGTTCTGGCCTCTTTGAATCGCTGGAGCGGGCCGGTGTCGGTGCGGTCACGACGAACCTCATCGCCCGACCGGGGGATATATCGATATCTCCTTCTCTGCAGGCCGGGTACCCGCGTGTGGGCCAAGCAGCTTCGCCCCGGCGCTCGGCGCCCTCTGATGATGGAGCGGCAGTACAGGGCTGGTTGCTCTAATGCCGACACTCGACGGAAAGCGCGCCGCGGTCGCATGCATCCACATCCCCAACTTCATGTGGCAGGTGGAGTCGCTCCGCCGGCCTGAGCTGGCCGACCGTCCAGTGATCATCGTGGGTGAAAGCGGTGCGAACGTAGGCAAAGGGGCGCAATTCGTCCTCGATTGGTCGCCGGAATTGGGCCAAAAATCTTCCGGGACATCCAGTCAGAAATTTACCAGGGGCATGCCGCTCAGCGAGGCTCTGGCAGACGCACGCAAAGATGTGACGCTGCTGGAGCCGGATATTCCCCTGTACCGGCGCATCTTCGCAGAGGTTTTGACAGCGCTGGAGGCGCGCTGTCCGGACGTCGAGCCCGACACCGAAAGCGCTGAAAGTTACGGGCTCGGGCGTGCATACGTCGGCATCTGGGGGCTTGAGCGGCTGTACGGGGACGATGCACAGGTGGTCCGGGCGCTGTCCAACGCTGTGAACCAGTTCGACGCCCGCATCGGCGTCGGCGAAAACAAGTGGCTGGCCTACATCGCAGCATCGGCCAGTTCACCCGGGCGCGGCCTCAAGATAACGGGCGAGCCGGGCCGGTTCCTGGCGAAACTCCCGGTCGAGCTGTTGCCGGTCGATTTCAGGCTGATCACCCGGCTTCACGGGTTCGGGTTGCACACGATGGGTGACATCGCAGCGCTGCCGCCGGGCGCTATGCAGGCGCAGTTCGGCGGCGACGGGACGCTGGTGTCGGACCTGTCGAACGGCATCGACCAGCGGCCTCTGGTGGCGCGTCGGACGGAAGAGGCCGTTTCGGAATATCTGGAGTTCCCGGACGCCACGGTCAGCATGGCGATGATCCTCCCGGCGATCGAAAGCCTCTTATCCCGGGCGTACAACCGCCCGCAGCTCGCACGCCGCTACGCACGCGAGGCGAAGCTGGAGGCGGGTGTGCTACGACGGCCGCCCTGGACGATTCGGGTGGCGTTCAAAGAGCCGGCCGGGTCTCGGACTAAAGCCCTGTTTTCTATCAAGTCAAAGATGGACGATCTGGCGCTGCCGGGCCCGATAGAGGACATGCGCCTGACGCTCTCCGGGCTGACCGGTGAGGCCGGGCGGCAGGAGTCGCTGTGGACGGAGGTCCGGCGCGATCAGAAGTTGCAGGAGGCGGTGAGCCAGCTAGAGGCACGGCTGGGCACGGCGCCGCCGGTCTATCAGGTAAGGGAGTTAGAGCCATGGTCCCGAATCCCAGAACGCAGGCACGCGCTCGTGCAATTAAGCCCTTAAACGCCCCGGTGACGGTGGCGGTGATCGCCGACAAGCGCGGGATGCCGCTCTCGGTTTCGTCTAACGAGGTGGCCACTATCGAGGACATGTGGAAGATCAACGACGAGTGGTGGCGGGGGCCGGAGAAGGAGATAGAGCGGGTGTACTTCCACGCCCGTCTCGCCGACGGCCGCCCGGTAACACTGTTCCACGACCTGGCGGTAGACGAGTGGTTCCGGCAGTGAGGGGATGTTGCCACCAGAAATAACCTCCTCCTAACCCCCTCCTACACTAGGAGGGAACAACAGAAAGCCTCCTCCCTGGGAGGGAGGAGGTCTGGAGGCGGGTCGCGCGGCCGTAGGCCGCAGGTTTTGGGACAACGATGATTGGCTATGCCGAGACGCAAGAAGGAACACAGGAGCCTGGCCGGGGGCTATCGCGATTTAGACATCGCGCTCCCCGGCGGTCCTGGCGATGCGGCTGATATCGCGGAACGGATTGGTTCTAAGTCTGTCGATAGTTCTCCGCGTATGGAGAAGCGGCGTACTTCTAGCGTTCGGGCTCGTGAGGCGCGAGCGCGTGTTGATCCAGGTTCAACTTCTCCCTCACCCTTGAAACATCTGGCCTCTCCCGCTGGGAGAGGGGGCAAAGTTTCGACCGCCACCTCCCCTCAGCCTTCCTACGCAGAGCTTCACTGCCACTCCAATTACTCGTTCAAGGAGGGTGCTTCTCACACTTCTGAGCTGCTGATCGAGGCGCAGGCGCTTGGGATAAAGGCGCTCGCCATTACGGATCACGACAACCTGTGCGGCGTGATGGAGTTTGCGCAGGCGGCGAAGGGGGTCAAGATCAAGCCCATCATCGGGGTCGAGATCACACTCAAGAGCGGCCACCACCTGACTCTGTTAGCGGAGAACGCAGAGGGTTACCGCAACATCAGCCTGCTCACCACTCGGGCGCACATGGAACCCTCTGAACGAACCGGTCCCAAGGGGGTTCCTCCAGCGCTCGACCCTGCCCTGCTTAAAGAGCACGCAAGCGGGGTGATCTGCCTTTCCGGCTGCCGTCACGGGGAGATCCCAGAGCTCGTCCTTACGGGTAATCTCGGCGAGGCCCGTCGCCTGGCGGCGCAGTACAGGGACTGGTTTGGCGCGGACAACTTCTTCCTTGAGCTACAACAAAACCTGGTGCTCGGCGACACCGAGCGCAACCGGCTCATGGCGGGCATCGGCGTCGACCTCGGCATCCCCGTGGTCGCCACAAACAACGTCCACTACCACCTCCGTGAGCGCAGCCACCTGAACGACGTTCTCGTTTCCATCCAGCACAACAAATCGCTTGAAGAAACGCACAGGGAGCGGCGCGCCAACGACCAGTTTTACCTGAAGCCACCGTCGGAGATGGCGGCGCTGTTCGCCGCATATCCAGAGGCCATAGAGAACACGGTCCGCATAGCCAACCGCTGCGATTTCGACCTCACATCGGCAAAGGTCTACGACTTCCCGGACTACGACGTTCCTGGCGATCACTCCCAGACAAGTTGGCTGCGGAAGCTGTGTGAGGAGTCCGCCGTCCGCAAGTACGGCGAGGTCACGCCGCCCATCAAGGAGCGGCTGGATGAGGAGATGGCGCTGCTGGAGAAGCACAACCTGGCCGGGTTCGTGCTCCAGTACTACGAGATCATCAAGATCGCCCGCGAGGTGCAGGAAGACCTGGGGCTGGTCGAACCCGGACTGCCGCTGGAGGAGAACCCGCCCGGGCGAGGGCGCGGCTCCTCGGTGGCGATGCTGGTCGGCTACCTGATCGGCCTCTCGCACATCGACCCGCTGGAGTTCGGGCTGACGCTGGACCGCTTCTTGCCGAATGCCGAGATGGACGGTCCGCCCGACATCGACCTGGACTTCCCGCGCGACATCCGGGAGAAGTTGATCCTGCGCGTCCACGAGCTCTGGGGGAATGATCGCGCCGTGCTCACCGGCATGATCTCCACATACCGAATCAAGGGCGCCATCCGGGACATCGGCAAGGCGCTCGGGCTACCCGAGGACGATCTGGACAAGCTGACGAAGCGGGTCGACGGCCACGCCGGTGTGAAAGACCTGCCGGCGGAGATGCGGTCGTTGCCGGAGTACCGGGACCGTGCAGACCTGCCGCTCTGGCAGGACCTTGTGCGCCTGTCCCTCCAGCTCGGCGGCTTCCCGAAATACCTGGCGCAGCACCCCGGCGGCATGATCCTCTCGGCACGCCCGCTCTCGGAGACCGTACCGCTCCAGCGCAGCGCCATAGACGGTCGATACATCTGCCAGTGGGACAAGGACAGCGCAGACGACGCCGGCTTTGTGAAGATCGATTTCCTGGCGCTGGGCGCTCTGTCGCAGATGAACGAGGCGCTCAGGTTGATCGAGCAGCGCACGGAGGAGCGTGTCGATCTTTCGCGCATCGATTTCGAGGACCCGAAGGTGTACGCCATGCTGCACCGGGCGGACACCGTCGGCGTATTTCAAGTGGAGTCCGCCGCCCAGATGCAGACGATTCCACGGATCCGACCCAAAAACCTGTTCGAGATGGCGTGGGAGGTGGGCGCTGTCCGTCCCGGAGTCGGCGTCAACGATGGCGTGTCGATGCTGATACGCAGACATACCGGCCTCGAACCCGACTGGGACTACGACCACCCGCTTGAGAAGGCAGCGCTTGAACGCACGTACGGCGTGCCGCTCTACCAGGACCAGTTGATGGAGCTGGCGGTCCACGTCGGCGGGTTCACGCCGGCGGAGGGCGACCGAATGCGCCGGGCGTTCAGCCGACGCAACCGGGCAGAGTTGATTCCCTTCTGGCGAGAGAAGTTCATGACTGGAGCGCTGGCACGCGGGGTACCGCCGGAGGCCGCTGACAAGATATTCAGCAAGTTCCACGGCGAGTTCCAGTTCCCGGAGGCGCACGCCTTCGCCTTCGGTGTCACCGCCTACCAGATGTCATGGATGAAGCGTTACTACCCGCTGGAGTTCTTCGTGGGGTTGTTCAACCAGCAGCCGATGGGGTTCTATAACCTGGAGACACTTAAGGAGGACGCAAGGCGCCACGGCGTGCAGGTCTTGAACCCGGACGCAAACCGCAGCGGGAAGCTGTCGGTCATCGACGATGAACGCTTGCGGCTGGGTTTCGCGCACGTGGCAACTGTGCGCTCTGCGACGGCCGACCAGGTGCTGGCGGAGCGCGATTCAAACGGGCCGTTTGCGTCTGTTTCCGACTTCATGGCGCGCACCGGCGTGAGGCACGAGTCGCTCGACAAGCTGGTGGATGCCGGGACGTTTGACTCGCTTGTATCACGAGCGGTAGCAACAAGCGCCCCGGCGTTGGTCGGCGTGCTGGAGGTGCCGGGTCCGGTGCCCCTGCCATCGAGCCCTGACACTAATAAAGTGGTACGGGAACAGCGAACCGTCTGGACGCCTCTCGACGAGAACCGGCGCGAGACGAAGTGGGAGGTTGGGCTGCGCTATCGGCCCGTCGGACGCCAACTCGCCTTCGAGTTGCCGGTGGAGCAGGACATGGTGGCGCTGCCGGAGGCGTCCGAGTGGGATGTGATGAAGGGCGAGTACAACACGCTCGGGTTATACCCACGCGGCCACCTGATGGAGAAATTACGGCTGCACCTGCCGCCGGACGTGGTGAGAAGCGCCGATATTCGCCATCTGAAGGACGGCACGCCGATACGCGTGGCCGGGGTCGTGATCCGTCGGCAAAGGCCACTGGCGAAAGCGGTGTTCATCACGCTGGAGGATGAGACCGGCCACGCTCCGCTGGTGATCTGGCCGGATGTCTACAAGCGGGTACGCCGAACGGCGCGCGATGCGATTCTGCTGTGCAGCGGGATCGTGTCGCACCGCGAGGGGACGCTGAACGTGGTGGTGCGCACGGTCACGCCGGTGCCAACAGACTTCAGCATGCTGAAGTCGAAGGACTGGGGGTAGGACCGGTGGCCCCTTATTTGGCGAGCGGGTTCGCGGGGCGGTAAAGTACGGCGTCACTTTCGTATCGCGATCGGCTCCATCCAACAACTGTCATCCTGGGCATACTGGCCAAAATTGTGTGGTTGCGTCTCATAGATGTGCCGACGGCGTTGTCCGCCCGAAAGGACTCGGAGGAAGGATCGCTGGTGTTCCACGTCGAAGACTCGATCTGCACCTGGAACAACGGCAACCGGCGGATCGATGGCAGCACAGAGGGCGCCGAGCAGCCTTAATCGTCGGATGCCGGGGTGTGCCGTGTCGGAGTTCATCCGTCCTCTCTTTCATGCAGCTCGTCTTTCATGCAGCTCGGCCGTGTGGCGATGAAGCATCCGTCAGATCTACAGACGCATCGGGAGAGCGATCTGGTCCCGGAAGCGATGCCGGACATCATCGCACCACGTTTATGCGACCCAGAAGCCGTCCCTGTAGAAACGCCAGATCGCAAACCGTCTCCTTCTGAGCCAATTCATGAGGGTTGTGTGAAGAAACGCGCACAACGAATAACCCGGCGCGAGACTCGATGTGCGGCATCCGGTTTATGCATGGACTCCGATCGGTTCGAGGAATCGCATCCATCCCTCTTCCACCGCCGAGATATCGCTCGACCATCGCAGGTCGCCGGCCGCCGTAAAGTTCCCCTGACGACAAGCCTAGGGAGGCCAGATTTGCTGAGCGTTACGCGTCTTCTCTGTGACGTACGAACCCCCGGGGACGATCTCCGGTACGGCGAGAAGAAGGCCGAAAACCCCAACCCGGCCCCCGTCCATCGACGCCCCATCGTCGTCTGGAACGTCACGCGAAGCTGTAACCTCCACTGCGCCCACTGCTACGCCTCGTCGCATGATGAGGTCTACCCGGGGGAACTGACCACCGAGCAGGCGATCAAGGTTATAGACGACCTGGCCGATTACGGCATTCCGGTTCTTCTCTTCTCCGGCGGGGAGCCGATCAAACGCTTCGATCTGCCGATCCTGGTGAAGCACGCCGCCGATCGCGGCCTGCGACCGACCCTGTCCTCCAACGGCACCCTGATGACGCCCGAGATAGCACGCACGCTTGCCGATGCCGGAATGGTTCGCGCCGGGATCAGCCTGGACGGTCTTGAACAAGTCAATGACAAGTTCCGGGGCTCGAAGGGCGCGTTCAAGGACGCGCTTGAGGGCATCCGCAACGCCACAGACGTTGGCATGCGCGTCAGTCTTCGGTTCACCATGACGAAGCAGAACGTCGACGACATGCCGGGACTGTTCGACCTCGCGGAAGAAGTCGGCATCCCGCGCGTGTGCATCTATCACCTGGCCTACGCCGGCCGCGGCGAGAAGTTGCTGTCGTTTGACCTGGATAACGACCGCCGACGTGAGGCCGTGGAGTTCATCTTCAAGCGCACGATCCAGTCCCACGCGACTGGCCACAATCTCGAAGTCCTGACCGTGGACAACCACGCGGACGGTCCGATCCTCGCCATGTGGGCGCGTGAACACGCCCCGGACCGCGCAGATGACATCGAACGGCTGATGCTGAAGAACGGCGGCAACAGCGCCGGGCGTGGCATCGCCAGCATCGACAACCTTGGCAACATCCACCCGGACCAGTTCTGGTGGACCCGCAACCTGGGCAACGTCCTGGAACAGCCTTTCAGCGAGGTCTGGGAGGATGCGGACAACGGATTCCTGTCTCAACTCCGTGACCGGAAGGCCCTGCTGCCGCAGCGCTGCCGTGACTGCTCATGGCTGAACTCCTGCAACGGCAACCTGAGGGTCCGCGGCGAGTCCGCCACCGGCGATCCCTTCGGTATGGACCCGGCCTGCTACCTGACCGACGCCGAGATAGCGGAGACGGTCGCCGTCTAATGACGGGCCAGCGCGGATCCGGACACCCCGGAGGCCATCCGGGTGGGCGGCCCGGCATGCCCGGTGGGATGCCTCGTGTCGATACGGATCGCGATCCCGTAGTCGTTTTCTGGGAGATGACGCGCGCCTGCGCGCTCGCGTGCGAGCACTGCCGCGCAGAGGCGCAGCCGAAACGGCACCCGCTGGAGCTGTCCACCGAGGACGGCCTCCAACTCATGGACCGGCTGACGGGATTCGACCACAAGCCCATCATCGTTCTGAGTGGCGGCGATCCATTCATGCGACGAGACCTGTTTGAAGTCGTGGAGCACGCCGTAGGCCTCGGGCTGACGACCTCTGTCTCTCCGAGCGCCACCGCACTCGCCACGAAAGATCGCTTCCAGAAGCTGGTCGATCTCGGCGTGTCACGCGTATCGTTCAGCCTCGATGGTCCCGATGCGGAATCTCATGACGTTTTCCGTGGCTTTCCCGGGACCTTTGATCGCACGATCCAGATGTTTCGGGATGCACACGAGGTCGGGCTGGAGTTCCAGGTCAACACCACCATCACCCGCCGGACCCGGGAGTACCTCCCCGAAATGGCGGAGCTTGTTGGCCGTGAAGGCGCGGCGCTCTGGGATCTGTTCCTGCTGGTGCCTGTCGGGCGCGGGCTTGACGTGGCGCTGATGTCGCCGGAGCAGCACGAGGAAACCTTCAACTGGGTCGTCGATAACCGTCGCAACTGGCCGTTCATGAGCAAGACCACGCTTGGTCAGCCTTTCCGGCGCGTCAGCATCCAGAAACGCCTGCAGACCGAAGGACGGGATATCGGGGGCATGGGCCCCGCCGAGGTGCGCGGGCTGTGGCCAGGGCCTGTCACGAATGACGGCAAGGGCATCTTCTTTGTCTCGCACATCGGCGACGTGTATCCGAGCGGCTTCCTCCCCTACCGGACCGGTAACGTGCGCACCGACAATGTTTTGGACCTTTACCGCAATAATCCAACTTTCCGTGCCCTCCGGGACCCCGGGGCTCTGAACGGCAAATGCGGTCTGTGCCCGTTCAATGTCGTCTGCGGCGGATCGCGCGCCCGGTCTTTCGCGATGACCGGCGATCCCTTGGCTTCCGAGCCCTGCTGCCCCTACCTGCCCGCTGCCATCTCCGCAGTCTGAAGGGGCCATCGGCCCGGTCCCTGGCACTCACGTTGCCACTCGCCGAGTCTAAAACTTGAAACTTCCTTGACATTGCGCGCGTAAAATATAGTTGAAGCGATGGAAAACAGCGGGCACTCGCTCGATCAGGAAGTTTTAAAACATGAGTCGTCGATGGTTCTTGAGCCTGGTGGTGGCGTTGGGCGCAGTTGGCGTTCTGATAGGCGCTACCGCCGCCTCCGCCGATTTCCGCGGCGGCACGGGCGAAGGCGAGCTGCTAGACAGGGTCGCCTCTATCCTGGGGATTGAACGCACGGAACTCGACGACGCGTTTGTGCAGGCGAAATCTGAGGTTCAGGACGAGAAACAGGCGGAGGCCCTTGCGGCACTCGTGGAGGACGGCACTCTCACGGGCGACGAAGCCACCGAGATCACCGAATGGCTCAACTCTCAGCCGATTGCTTTTGACGGCCTTGGCCCTGCCCGGAAGCAGGCACATAAAGGCAAGCCCGGCCATCCCAAACCCGGCGCTGCGCTGCCCATTCCGAACATCTCGCCAGAAAAGCTTGCCGCCATGGTCGAAGCCGACAGGCTTTCTCAGGGTGATGCGGACGCAGTCCAGGCATGGCTGGACCTTCGCCCGGACGCCGTCGATAAACTGGTACCGGATCCCCTGGAAGCTTTTGGGAGCTTCGCCCCGTTTGGCGAGGGCGTTTCGCCCTTCGGCGGGGGCGGGTTTTACAGGTTTGACGAAGACCGGGGGTCGCTTGACCTGGACGGGCTTCGGGAACGGCTGGAGCAGTTCCGAAATGAACTGCCGAAGTTCGATGGCGAAACGCCTGAATTCCCCGGTTTCAATATTCCGGAGGGCGGATTCTCCCAGTTCGGTGGAGATGGTTTTGAGTTTGAGCTCGAGGGCGTTGGACCCGGTTTCTTCTTCCGCGGCGGGCGGGATGGAGACGGTCACGGTTTCCGTGATTTCAGGGGGTTCGGTGGATTCGAGCGATTCCATGACTTCACTCCCCGGACGGATGAATCAACCGACGACCCGGAGCCGGTCAACCTCTAGATCAATTCAAGAGGATCCACCGCATGGCGCAGGTACACACGGTTGTGGACGGCTTCATGACTGACTCCACCCCACCGACCGAGTCGCAAAAGCCGATCCTCATCGTCGAGGACGACCCCGACACCGTCTGGCTGATTCGCCTCTACCTTGAGCGTGACGGCCACAGTGTGATCGAGGCGAGGGACGGCATAGACGGCCTTCGTAAGGCGCTCACCGAGTCGCCGCGCCTGGTGGTGCTCGACATCATGCTGCCCGGCATGGACGGCCTCGCCGTGTGCGAGAGACTCCGGGCGGAGTCCGACGTCCCGATAATCATGCTGACGGCACGGGTCGATGAGTCGGATCGTTTGACCGGCCTCGACAGCGGCGCCGACGACTACGTTACGAAGCCGTTCTCACCGCGTGAACTGGCCGCCAGGATCAGGGCCGTCCTTCGCCGAACAAGCCCAAAACAAGATGATCATAACGCCGGGAAAACCCTGTCCTTCGGCCCCATAGAGCTGGACATGCGGGCGGGTTCGGTCAAGGTCGACGGGGAGATGCTCCGCTTCACCGCCACGGAGATGCGGTTGCTCTCATACCTGATGCTCAACAACGGCCAGATTCTGTCCCGTGACAGCATCATCGAGAAAGTGCTCGGGTACGGCTACGACGGCATGGGCCGAACCGTCGACACCCACATATCCAACATCCGCCGGAAGCTTGAGAAGTCCGCAGGCCGACGATATGTCCACACCGTGTACGGGATGGGATACCGGTTTGGCGATGCCTAACTGGGCGCGATCTCTTCAATTCAGGCTGACGCTGGGATTCACCGTGATCCTGGGCGGCGCACTGCTGTCGGTCAGCGCTTTCGCCTACGCCACCACCGAGCGGAAGATCGACGCATTCAGCGACGAGATTTCCGTCGCGCGTGCGGAGCGTCTCGACCAGGTCGTGGCCGATTCCTACACAAAGAACGACAGTTGGGTTGAAGTGCAGGATGCGCTGGTGCAGGTGTCCCGGCTCTACGACTGGCGGATCGTGATCGAAGACGAGCGCGGGCTTATCGTCGGCGACTCCCACTCCGCGTTCGATCGGAACCCGCTCCTTTCACAGTTCTTCCTCCAGCGACCGGTCGTTGTTGGCGGAGTCCAGATGGGAAATTTCTTCATCGAAACGGGCGAGGCGTTTGTCGCGCCCCCGGGCTCGCGGTCGGCCTTTATTCGTGAACTGGCCAATGGTGAAAGGGAAAGGGGGTTTGGTGACCCGACCGGTTTGCAACCGCCTCCCACGCGGGAATCGGGCAACGACGACCAGCACCCGGTCTCAGACATCGCCCTTGCTGCCGAGCCCCAGCTTTCCGAGCTGGCGTCCTCATTCAACCGTTCGCTCTTACTGTCCGGTCTCATCGCAGCGTTGGCCGGCATCGGCATGGTCACATTCACGACCCGGCGCGCCCTCGCTCCGGTTCACCAGCTGAGCATCGCGGCATCGGAAGTCGCCCGGGGCGATCTGTCACAGCGTGTCGAAGCGAACGCCGGAAGCGAGCTGGGCGACCTGGGACTCGCTTTCAACGAAATGGCCGGCGCACTGGAAGATTCAGAGGCCGAACGCCGAAGACTAACCGCTGATATCGCTCATGAGCTGCGCAGTCCGCTGACCAACATCCAGGGCTACCTGGAGGCGATCAAAGACGGCGTCCTGGAGCCCGACGACGGGACGATAGACACGATCTACTGGCAGACGAAGTACCTCGGCGCACTTGTCGAAGATCTGCGTTTGCTGGCGCTGGTAGAAGCCGGAAGTCTGCGGCTTGAGCTGGTCGAATCAGACCTGTCCTGCCTGGTGCGCGACGCAGCGGAGGCATTCCGGCCGCGCGCGGTAGAACGTTCCATCACGCTTGAACTTACCGCCCGCGCGGGCATGCCGATCGCCCGGTTGGATCCGACCCGCATCCGGCAGGTCGTGTCCAACCTCGTCGAGAACGCCATCACCCACACCCCGGAAGGCGGGCGGGTCGCCGTTACGGTGGCCCCAACGCCTGACGCGGCCACCGCGACCATCTCGATCTCCGACACAGGGACCGGCATCTCGCCCGACGATCTCCTCCACGTCTTCGACCGTTTCTATCGGGTCGATCCGTCCCGTAATCGTGTGACCGGCGGCGCAGGGCTCGGACTGACAATCGTCAAACGGCTGGTGGAGGTCCACGGCGGCAACGTGGACGCCTCCAGCACCCCCGGCTCGGGCACAACCTTCACGGTCCAGATCCCGTTCTCCGGGCCACCGTCAGACGCGTAACCATCGGTCTATTCAGACGCCCCGGATTGATTGACACGCGCGCCACTTCAAAGTAGGTTCGCCCGGCCGCGAAAATCACCCGGCAACCAACTACTGGAGTACTAAATGGCAGGCGACCTCAGCACCATTATCGAACCCGGGTCCGAGTTCGAACAGATAGCGACCGGCTTCGTGTTCACAGAAGGTCCCGTGTGGGACTCCGGGTACCTCTACTTCGTAGACATCCGCACGAACCTCCTGTTGCGAATGAAACCCGGAGGGGAGCCTGAGGTCATCCGCCGGGAGACCGGTTCCGGGGACGGCCTGACCTTTGACCACAACGGAAACCTGTTGATGTGCGAGGGCAGCCATCGCCGCCTGACCCGGACCCATAAGGACACCGGGCGTATCGAGATCATCGCCGAGCGATGGAACAAGCTCCGGATCAACTCTCCAAACGACGTTATCGCCCGCCCGGACGGGACAGTCTATTTCACCGACCCGCCATGGGCCGTGGACGCATCCAAACGCCAGCTTGATTTCGCCGGCGTGTATCGGATCTCCCCGGACGGCGAGGTGTCGATGGAGGCAAAGGACATGGAGTTCCCCAACGGGCTCGCGATGTCCTCGGACGGAAGCAAGCTCTACGTGTCCAACACCCGGACCGAGCCGTATCTGAACGTGTACGACGTGAAAGCCAATGGCTCACTGGGCGCCGGTGAACGCTTCGCAGACATCCCGTACGGCCCCAACGGGACCGTGGACGGCGTGCCGGACGGCGTCAAAGTGGACGAGGACGGCAACGTCTTCTGCACGGGCAACGGCGGCGGCTGGGTGTTCTCTTCAGACGGGGCGACAATTGGCGTCATCGAAGCGCCGGAGTTGCCGGCGAACCTGGGTTTCATCGGCGACGACCGGAAGACGCTTGTGTTCACCGCCCGGACGTCCGTTTACAGCATCCGAGTCCAGACCCCGGGGATGCCGGTCGTCTACTGATGCCCGCAACTCCTGGCATCTCCCACGTCATTTTCGACCTGGGCCAGGTCCTGTCGCTGGTCGACGAATCGGTCCCGGTGCGCGTCGTTGCGGCGCGCACCGGCCGGACCGAGGCGGACATTAAAAATGCCATGTTCTCACCGGAGCGCAAGAGACCGCTCGAATCCGGGTTTCAGACCTGGAACGAGTACTCCTCCATGATCCGTTCGGAACTGGAACTGGATATGGATGACGACGAGTTTCGTGCTGTGTTCACCTCGGTCCTGACGCCGCATGAGCCGATGTTCGATGTCGTGCGCTCCCTTGCTTCGCAGTTCACCGTTGGCTGTTGCAGCAACACCAGCGGCCCACACTGGGATGAGATGCGCGCCACGGTGCCCGTAACCGAGTTGTTCGGGCCCGTAATCCTGTCGTTTGAGGTCGGGTCGATGAAGCCCGATCAGGGGATCTACCGCGACCTGGTGAGCGCCTGCGGGGTGGAGCCGGGTGGGATAGTGTTCATCGACGACAACCAGAAGAATGTTGAGTCGGCCATAGCGACCGGTATTCGTGCTCTGCTCTTCACCACCGTCGCCAAACTTGAGTCGGACCTCCACGACCTCGGAATCCAATGGGAGTAGCGCCGCATGGCCTCCACATCGGCGACAGATGACCGGTACACGCTCCTGAGGGCGTCCCGTTTGCTGGACGGCCAGGGAAGCTCCGCCGTTGAGGACGCCGCCGTCCTGATCCACGGCGACGAGATCGCACTGGTCGGGAGCCAGACCGAGGTACGCGCCCCGGATGGGGCGGCGGCGGAGGTGATCGATTACGGAGACGCCTCGATCCTCCCCGGGATGGTCGACGCCCACACGCACCTGGTCTCCCCGGGCGACGGCACGCCATCGGACGTGGTCGGCCAGGAGGCGGATGACATTCTGCTCATGCAGGCGATCAAGAACGCCCGAACGATCCTCCACTCGGGCGTCACGTCCATCCGCGAGAACGGCGCCAAGAACCACGTCACCTTCTCCCTGCGTGAGGGCATCGAGCGCGGGCTGGCTGTGGGGCCAAAGATGACGCTCTGCGGCCGCCCCGTCACAATCACCGGCGGCCACATGTGGTACTTCGGCGGCGAGGCGGACGGTGCAGACGGCGTGCGCAAACAGGTGCGTCAACTCATCAAAGAGGGTGCCGACTACATCAAACTCGTCGCCACAGGCGGAAGCACGCGCGAGTCCGATCCCCTGCTCCCCTCCTACACAGTGGACGAGTTACGCGTCGCCACGGACGAGGCGCACAACTTCGGCAAACTCACCGCCGCCCACTGCGCATCCGCCCAAGGCGTTCAGAACTGCCTGGACGCCGACGTGGACATGATCGTCCACTGCGTATTCGAGGATTCAGAAGGCCGCTACGAATACAGGCCGGACCTGGTCGATCGGCTGCTCGAGGCGGACGCATGGGTGAACCCGACGTTATACGTGGTGCGGGCGGGTATCGAACGGCTGGCCGAGCGAGTGGAAACGGCGGGCGATGAACGGGCCGTCATGCAGGAATCGCTCGATCAGCGCCAGCGCGGTCTGGACAACCGCATGGAGGCGTGCGGGCGGATGATGGAGGCCGGCGTGAAGATGACCGCCGGATCCGATTCGCCGTGGGGTGATTACGCCCCGGGAGAGTTCGTGAACGAGGTTTTGATGCTTGCGGGCGCCGGTCTATCTGCGCCGGAGGCCCTGGCGTCCGGTATGTCGGGCGCTGCTGATTCGATCGGCATGGGCGGTGTCTCCGGGCGGCTTGTCCCCGGAAGATCCGCCGACCTGCTTGTGGTTAACGGCGATCCCTCACGTGACCTGAAGTCGCTCTGGAGTGTGGTCGATGTGTACCAGGACGGCGTTCGTGTGGAACGAGGTGTGATGTGACCAGCGCCCCAGATGTCATCGTCGTGGGTGGCGGCGCGGCCGGCGCTTCCGTTGCGTATGAGCTTGTGAAACGCGGGCTCGGCGTGACGATGATCGAGCGTGATTCGATCGCCAGCCACGCAAGCGGTTTCGCGTACGGCGGGTTGTTTCCGACTATGGGAGCCGGTATTCCCGGGCCGATTTTGTCGCATGCCAAGCGGGGAATCTCCCTGCACAAGCGGCTCGCGCCGGAGCTGGAGGATGCCACCGGGATCGATATCGAACTCCGGGCCGTTCGCTCCCTGGACCTGGCTGTGAACGAGGATGGTTATCGCCATCTCCAGGAGTCGGTCAAGTGGCAACGGGAAGAGGACCTGGAGGTCGATTTGCTAGACGCAGACGGCGTCCGCTCCGAGGAGCCTTCGCTCACCGGAGAGCTGACAGGCGGGCTGGTGCAACGGAGTCACTTTGAGGTCGATTCTTACAAGTACACGCTGGCGCTCGTGACGGCTTTTGAGCGCGCCGGCGGGAGCCATCAGCCGGGCGACGTGGTCGGGCTGTTGCGGGATGGCGATCGCGTGACCGGCGTGGCGCTTGGCAACGGGTCATCGGTCCCCGGCGGCTCGGTGGTCCTGGCGACCGGACCCTGGTCGGGAGACGGCAGCAAAGGCCTGCCCCACTTCCCCGTAAAGCCCAAGAAGGGCGAGATCCTGCGGTTGCGATTCCCCGGGCGTGACTTCGTCCACCGAATTTCACTGGCCGGTCACTACATAGCGCGCAAGCCGGACGGGCTCGTCTGGGTAGGCACCACCGAGGAGGATGTCGGGTTCGACGACAGGCCATCTACTGCCGCCCGGGATTCGATCATGGCCGGGACACTGGCCCTTGCTCCTGTGCTGGAGAGCGCGGAGATAGTGCAGCACACGGCCTGCCTCCGCCCGGTGACGTCGGACGAGATGCCGATACTCGGAGCGATGCCCGGTTACGACGGCCTGTTCGCCGCCAACGGAGCGGGCAAGAAGGGAATCCTGCTGAGCCCGGTGATGGGACGCATGGTGGCGGGAGCAGTTACAGGAAACTCCGGCCGGGACCCGATTCCGGTGGAGTTTGACGCAGCGCGGTTTACGTACGGGTAGTCGGCGACGATGAGGCGGTCCGGCGACCTGGAGGTTGAGCACGGGCTGACTCGTTGTGGGTCCCCCCTCACGCCGGTGCCCCTGACATCAAGAACAGCGCGCGGGCGGAGCAAGCCTGGTCCCTTGTCGGCCGTCTAGTCCCGTCCTTCCACGATTTTCCGACCGCCGTCCAGCAGTATCGAGTGCACCCAGTTGGCGACCATAAAGTCGTCGCCTATACGGCCTCCCCCGGTGCGAATCCGGTCGTAGATCTTCGCCTGCGCCGCCTGCACTTCTGGAGAGTCACCCATCCCGGGCAAACCGATAGATTGGCCGAAATCGTTATGGCCGACGCCGAAGTAGTCGATCCCATCGACCTCCAGGATGCCGTCCAGTTCTTCGATCACTTGCTTGTCCTCAAGCAGGGCGCCGACGAGCATGTTGTCGTTGGCGTTCTTGTAGAACTCCCGGCGGTCGCCCCAGCCGTCCGGCCCCGGCTCGACAAAGTCGTACCCGGTTCCCCTGTTGGCACCGTATGAACGGTCGCCTTCCGGACCGAACTTGCAGGCCCGGACAAGCTGCTCGGCGTCGGCCCGAGTGGCGATGTGTGGTCCCATAATTCCCTTCATGCCGCGGTCCAGGTACTGGAGAACGACGTGCGACTGGATGCTTGGCACGCGCCCGATCGGCGTGATGCCTACGGACTCTGCGGTCCGGCATGCGGCCTCAACGTCCTGCAGCGAAAAAGGGCCGTGCTCGCAGTCCAGCCAGACGTAGTCGAAGTTCAGCGGCGCCATGATTTCGATGATCTGCGGCGCCGGGAAGGTCAGTTGAAAGCCGTACGCCTTCCGGCCTTCTCGCAGGGCGGTTACGACTCGATTGGGCTGGTCCATGAGATGACTCCGGATGTGGGTTGGTTTCAAGTTGGGCGAATAGCCACACGGTACGCCCGGCTCGGATGTGCGGCAAGAAAGCGATTCCACAGAAATGTCATCCTGAGGAGTTTGAGATCAAGCTCGTGCTGAGCCTGACGAAGTGAATCGCGCCGCCCGTTGGCTGCCTCCACGTCCGATCCACATCATGCCTATTCTGAACCCGATTCAGGATAGGCCCATACAACGACAGCCTTTTCAAGAGAGCACAACAACTCGGGAACGGCGCCCCGGTCGTCAAGAACTCCTCGAAGCCAGCGATCATCGGATCCTGAATCAAGTTCAGGATGACTTGTTGTCGGAGAGACGCGCAGGTCAGTAAGGACCGCCAGCTTCAACTGTGACCTCGAAGAGGTCGGATATGACGAATCACGGCAATATAATCGGCATACCCCGCTTCTCAATCGGCCCTGAATCCCGCAGAAAGACGTTACATTGACCACCGCTACTGACTGGCGTGCCAGCGCGGGCGTCACCTTCGAGACCTTCAAACATCCCGCCACGGCGTCGCGCGGGATGGTGGTCAGCAACCACCCGATGGGCTCGGCCGCCGGGCTTGAGATGCTGTCCATGGGCGGCAACGCCATCGACGCCGCCATAGCCACCGTATTCGCGCTCAGCGTTGTCGAACCGATGATGGTCGGACCTTTTGGCGGCGGTTACATCAACCTGCGAACGGCGGACGGCGAATCGGTCTGTATCGACAACTACACCCTGGCGCCCGCTGCCGCCACGCCGGACATGTACCGGCCCGTCTCGGACACGTGGCCTGATTACCTGCAGACCGAGGACCGGGAGAGCCAGGTTGGCTACCTCGCCGTCGGCGTCCCCGGCAATCTGAAGGCGTGGGAGGAGTTGCACTCCGAATACGGCAAATTGAGCTGGGAGACGATCATCGCCCCCGCCATCAGGTACGCCGAGAAAGGGTTTCCGGCGTCCGAGTATCTGGTGAGGCTGATCACCGAGAACCGTGAAGACATCGGGCGATTCCCGGCGACGGCGGAGATATTCCTGCCCGGTGGATCACCGCCCGTCCCGGGGGAACTTATCGTCCGGCGCGACTACGCCGAATCGCTGAAGGCCATCTCATCCGGTGGCTCGTCCGAGCTGTACGACGGGCCGCTTGGCCATGCCATTACGGAAGACATAAAGCGCAACGGCGGGTTGATCACGATGAACGACCTGCGCGGCTACTCCACTCTCAGGAAGGAACCCGTTCGCGGAACTTACCGGGGTTTTGAGTTATCCGGGCCGCCGCCCGGCAATACCGGCATCACGCTCATCATCGAGATGCTGAACATTCTGGAGAACTTCGACGTAGCCGGGCAGGGTTTCGGCACCACAGAAGGCCTGCACCTGATCGCCGAGTCGCTCAAGATCGCCTTCGCAGACAGGTTCGAGTACCTGGGCGACCCCGCAACCATGGAGATCCCGGTCGACTGGCTGACTTCCAAAGACTACGCGAAACAGCGGGCCGCCGGGATCGACGTCTCCCGGTCCAGTGCCCAGGCGGCCGGAGTGCGTTCGGCAGAGTCATCAAACACGACGCATCTCACGACCGCCGATGGCGAAGGCAACATGGTCTCGATGACGCAGACCATCAACGAGGTGTTCGGCTCCAAGGTCACCGTCCCCTGCACTGGAATCCTGCTCAACAACACGCAGGCCATGTTCGACCCGCATCCCGGGAACCCGAACTCGGTGCTGCCAAACAAGCGCGTCGTGAGCAGCATGGCGCCCACGATCGTGAGCCGGGATGGCAAGCCGTTTTTGGGGATCGGAACGCCCGGCGGTGTGCGTATCTTCGGATCGGTCATGCAAGCGATCATGAACGTGATCGACCACGGCATGACGCTCCAGGAAGCGGTGGAAGCGCCAAGGCTGTGGACGCAGGGCCAGGACGTTGAACTGGAGCACGAGTTTGGCGAGGGTCCAGGCGCCGGGATGTCGGGACTCGGCCATCCGGTGGTGCGAGTGCCTAACGTCGCCGGCGGCATGAATGGCATCCTGATCGACCACGAGCGCGGTCTCATGACGGGTGCCGCGTGCTGGCGGGCAGACGGCGTGCCGGCCGGCCTGAGCGGCGGACCGGCCAACTCCGACGCGCGGTTCAACCCGCTCGTTTGATGGCGATGTCGTTTGAGTTCAGGTGCGTCTCGTGTGGAGCAACGCAACCGGCACGCATCAGTGACCTCGCCTGTGATTCCTGTGGTTCGGTGTTGGACGTGGCGTACGACGAGCCGTCCGACGGATACTCGCCGCGGCTCCCGCTGTCCCGGGTATCTGAGCGCATATCGCTGGGCGAGGGCGCCACGCCGCTGGTAGCGCTGCCCGGCATCGCCGCCGCCCTTGGCATCAGGCGACTCTGGGCCAAGCTGGAGATGATGGCGCCGACCGGTTCGTTCAAAGACCGGGGATCGGCCGTACTGGTGTCGGCCGCGCTGGAGGCAGGGGTAAGCGAGTTCGTGGAGGACTCATCCGGAAACGCCGGGGCATCTTTGTCCGCTTACGCCGCCGCCGCCGGGATCACCGCCCATGTTTTCTTCCCGGATAGCGCAGCGCAGGGGAAGGTCGACCAGATCGGTATTTTCGGCGCGGCACTGCACCCGACGCCCGGGCCACGGCAGGCGGCGACCGATGCAGCGGTGGCGTACGTCGCAGAGCACTCGCTGCCGTACCTGTCGCACAACCTGAGCCCTTACTTCCTGGAGGGCATGAAGTCGTTCTCGTATGAGGTCGTGGGGTCGGATGCCGCCGTTGTTACGGACATCGTTGTGCCCGTGGGCAACGGGTCGCTGCTGATCGGCCTGTTCAAAGGGTTCGAGGAGCTGCAGGCGTCGGAGCGGATCGGCGCCACTCCGAGACTGCGGGCGGTACAGGCGGAACCGGTCCAACCGCTTGTGGCGGCATTAAACGATGAGGAGTGGACGTTTAACCCGGACCTGAAGACGGTCGCGAGCGGTATCTCCGTATCGCACCCGCCGCGACTGGAGCAGTGCGTGAGCGTGGTCAAACTCTCTGATGGCTCCGGCATAGCGGTGGACGATGGCGCAATGCTGAGATGGCAGTGCCGGCTCTCATACGAGGCCGGGATCTTCTGCGAAGCGACCTCTGCGGCGGCTTTCGCCGGGTTGGAGGCGATGATCGCAAGAGGCGATATCTCCAGAGACGCCCAGGTCTTAATGCCGATTACCGGTTCAGGGCTGAAGGAACCGCTGGCGAGGGGCTGATCGGGTGGCATGGAGACAAGAAGCGCTTTGTAACTGTCATCCCGAATGAACTTGTAAAGACCTTCACCGGCACTTCGTTTAATAACGACACCCGTTTCCCATTCTCGCCGTCATGGGATGCCAGATCGAACGAAATGGGTGATGAGCGCCAGTCGCAGAAGAACCGGTTATGAGCCGACTGCTCTAATTTACCCAAATTGTGAATAGGCCAAAGCTACTTACAGCAGTTTAGTCGATCGAGATCCTCAGGGTGGATGCTTCGCGGGGATGTGTCTGGCCGCCTCTACAGCGTTATCCGCGCAGCTACCGCTCCCGCGCCTCCGACAGCGCCGCCTTGAACCCGTCCAGCGATCCCTCCAGCGCCCGGTCCTCCACGCCGAACGACAGACGGAAGTAGCCCGGCGCGCCGAAGCCACTGCCCGGCACGACCAGCACCATCTTCTCCTGCAGGCTCCGGACGAACTCAACATCGTCTTCAAGCGGCGATTTCGGAAACAGGAAGAAGGCGCCGTCCGGCTTCACTACGTCGTAACCGATATCGGTCAGTGCGTCGTAGATAAAATCGCGCTTCCCCCGGTAAACCGACACGTCCACGGTGACATCCTGAAGGCCGGCCACAACCCGTTGCATCAGTGCAGGTGCGTTCACGAAGCCCAGCGTCCGCAATGAGAACACCATGGCGTCCAGCATCTCGCCCTTATCCGGGTAGTCCGGGTTGATGGCGATGTAGCCGATGCGCTCTCCCGCCAGCCCCAGGTCCTTGGAGTGGGATGTGGCGACGATCGTCCGCAGGTGGTGCTTGAACACGAACGGGTACGGCTCATCCGTGTAGATCAACTTACGGTACGGCTCGTCCGTGATCAGTGCGATCTCCGAGCCGTACTTGCCCTCGGCGGCGCGTATCCGTGCGCCGATCTCGGCGACCACCGATTCCGGGTAGATAACGCCCGTCGGGTTGTTTGGCGAGTTCATGATGACGGCCTTGGTGCGCGGCGAAAGCTGCGCCTCAAGGTCGTCCATGTCCGGCATGAAATCGTCGTGGAATCCCACCAGCCTGTGGACCCCGTTGTTGTGGCTGACGTAGTAGACGTACTCCACGAAGAAGGGCGTCAGGATCACCACTTCATCGCCCGGATCGAGCAGCGACCGCAGGATGACGTGGAGCGAACTGCTCGCTCCGCTGGTCATGATGATGTCGTCGCCCTCAAGGGGAATCCCTGACTCACGTACAAGGCTTGATGCCACAGCGGCTCGGGCGTCCGGGAATCCCGAATTCGGCATGTAACGATGGGTACCCGGTGTATCGTCCTGGACGAGCTTCAATAGCCGGTTCCGGAACTCCTGAGGCGGCTCGAGAAGCGGGTTACCGAGGCTGAGGTCGAACACGTTTTCCCTGCCGTGCTCGGCGGTGAGGCGGATCCCTTCTTCGAACATCCGGCGGATCCACGATGCGCCTTCCATCTGGCCGCGTACCGCTTCAGAAACTGCCATCGGTGATCCTTTTCGGGGGTGAATACAGGGTGTCGGGCCGCCCGGGAGCGGCGGCTATTATAGGTCTGCTACCCCGATCCCACTTACTGGAGCCACGTTGTTGTCACTCGCCGGAGAATGGGATCGCAATGCGTCCGGCGGACTGGCACTCGTAACAGGAGCTACCGGGATGATCGGGGGAGCGATCACCCGGGCGCTTCTTGAACGTGGTGGCCGGGTGCGGGCTTTTGTGCGCCGGAGGGAAGGCCCGGCGGCGCAGCTTGAGGCGCTGGGCGCTCAGATAGTTCTCGGTGATGTCACGGACTCGGCTTCAACTGCGGCGGCGGTGGATGGCTGCTCCGAGGTCTATCACTGCGCAGCGCTGGTCGATCCGTTCCACTGGAACCTTGATGATTTCGATCGAGTAAACGTCGGCGGCACCCGAAACGTACTGTACGCCGCCCGGGCGTCGGTCGTGCGGCGATTCCTGCAAGTGAGCAGCATCGCGGCGCTCGGCGCTGAGCCGGGCGCGCACGCCGACGAGTTCACGACGCCGCACGGGCGCTGGCGTCCGGGTTACGGTCGCTCCAAGTTCAAGTCTGAAGAGCTGGTACGTGTCGCGGCTGGAGATATGTACGCCGTGTCGGTCAACCCGGCTGTCGTATTCGGGTCAGGCGATCGATATTTTGTGCAGCTCATACGGGCTTTTATGCACGGTCGTCTGCCCGCCATCGCGTTCGCCCGCAGGCCCATGCCGCTTGTGTACGTAGACGACGTGGCGCGGGGAAGCCTTCTTGCGATGGAGCACGGCGAAAGCGGCGAACGCTACGTCCTCGCACAGCCAACGGTGACGGTCGGCGAGTTCTTCGTCGAACTGGCAGGCGTGTTGGATCGGCGTCCTCCGCGGCTGATTCTACCGGACTGGCTGGCCATCGCCGGGGCGGCGGCCTGGGCACTGGTTTCGCTGGCGAGGCGGCGGCGGCCTCCGGTCAGCGGGTATCGCGCCCTGCGGATCGGCCCGCCGGATTACGACGGCGGCCGCGCCACCAGGGAGCTGGGGTTGCAGTACACGGCCTTCAATGACGCTCTCAGCGCCACGGTAGCGACCTTAACGACCGGCGATTAGCGTTTTCGCCGGAAGCGCCATGGCCGTTCCCTGTTCCGTCGCGCCCCTGGCCTGAACCCGTCGACGCCCGCCTTTTCGGGGCGTTCAGCTTTCGGCTTCATGACGACGTACGTTCCGGCGATCTTGTCATGCCATCCCTGGTGCCTGGCGTCGAACGATATCCAGGCCAGCCCGAGCCCGAGTGCAGCGCTCGCGACCAGCCTCCCAACCATCTCGCGGGGAATGGCCACCGCAACGCCCGGCACGTGCCCTTCGTCGTCCACGACGATGATGCCGGCGACCATCTTGCCCGGGGTCTGGCCCTTGATCCCGGTGAAAAGGATCAGGTAACCGAGCAGGATGAATATGTCCTGAGGCGCCGTATCCGGGCCAGCGAAGGCGTTGCCGCCGGTGATCATGTTGACGATCACGATGATGATCAGCAGCAGCCCGATATCGACCACGCTCGCGTACATGCGCCTGAAGGTGTGCGCGTACACAAACGGATAGGAGGTTCGCTCTGACGCCGTGTTGCCGGGTGGGGAGGGCATTTCGATAAATGATATGCGGAATCGCTGCCCGCAGGCGCGCCGCGTTGACCGGCAATCTCGCCGTCTTTACGATGCCCGCAGACGATCTAACAGGAGTCATCCTGGGCCAGAGATTGGCCCGGCTTGACGCCGACCTCTTGACCTACCCACATGAAAGGACTCTCGATGCGACTTGAGAACAAGGTTGCCCTGATCACCGGCGGCGGCTCAGGCATCGGAGAAGCGTCGTCCGAGCTTTTTGCCCGGGAGGGTGCTGCGATCGCTGTATGCGACGTTAACCTGGACACGGCGGAATCGGTAGCGGCGCGCATCCGGGACGCGAGCGGCCGGGCGATCGCGTTGCAGGCGGACGTTACCAGTCGCGCCGACGTAGAGCGCGTCGTGGGGGCCGTTGTCGGGGAGTTCGGGGGGCTGAATATCCTTGTGAACTCGGCCGGTGTCTCGGACCGGGGCGCGCCAGCGGACTTCGACACCGACCAGACCTGGCAGTGGGTGATGGATATCAACGTGAAAGGCACCCTGCTGGCGTGCCGGATCGCGGTCGAAGCTATGCGTAAAGCTGGCACTGGATCGATCATCAACCTGAGTTCGATCTACGGCCTGGTCGGACGTACCGAATGGCTCGGAGACGGCTTCAGCGCATACGCACACTCAAAAGGTGCCGTGCTGCAAATCACGCGTGACCTGGCGGTGAAGACGGCCCGTGAGGGCATCCGCGTCAACGCCCTCTGCCCGGGGTTTGCCCACACGGCGCTGACGGCCGGGTTGCGCGAGAACCCGGAACTGCTGGCACGAATGGAAGAGGCACACCCGATGGGCCGTTTAGGTGAGGCGATCGAGATCGCCAACTGCGCCCTTTTCCTGGCGTCTGACGAGGCGTCGTTTGTCACCGGAACTGCACTGAGCGTGGACGGCGGATACACGGCGCAGTGAGCGATCGGGTCGGAAACAAACCACCGGAAGTTCTCTCCAGCATCACGCCGTACGACGACGGCTGGATTCGCTTCAAGAAGGATGAGTTGCGGTTTTCAGATGGCTCGGAAGGCGCGCGTGTCTGGATGGAGCTGCAGTTCCCGTTTGTCTGCAACATCGTGCCCGTCCTGCCTTCGGGCGACATCGTCTTCGTGGAGGTGTACCGGCACCCCGTGAAACGTTGGGTGCTGGAGCTGCCGGGCGGTCTCGGCGAGAAGGGCGAATCTCCAGACCTATCGGCCCTTCGGGAGCTGAAGGAAGAGACGGGGTTGGATGCGGGCCGGATTACTCGTATCGGGCTCGTGAACGTCGATCCGGGCCTGCTTGCCCACGACACCTACGTGTTCCGTGCCGAGGACTGCGTCGGGTGGGACGCCGATCACAGCGATTCAGCGGACCAGATCCGGGGTGTCGTGAGTCTTTCGCCGGCAGAGGTCGAACGGCGGGTTACCGCAGGAGAACTCACCCACGGCCCGACGTTGATAGCGCTCTACCTGGACAAACTGGACCGGGAGCGGAAGGGGTAAACACATCGACGCATTCGCGCTCTCCTGCGCCAACTCATCCTGAACCTTCGTCGCAAGACCCCCCAGAATGACTACTCGGGTGACTGCCGCGGACGGCTATTTACAGACCAGCCACTTCACCCGCAACCACTCCCGATATGTCATCCTGATCTCATGCCAGAAAAATCCGCCCTTGTCCGAGACCTCGAACGGGTTGTCGAGCCCACGCACGTCGTGTGGAGGCCGGAAGACCTGCTTGTTTACGAGTACGACGGCTCGATCGACCGCAACACCCCGAATGCGGTGGTCGTTCCGGCGAACGCCGAACAGGTTTCCGAGACCATCAAGATCGCCCGGAAGCGCGGCGTGCCCGTCGTGCCGCGCGGCGCTGGCACCGGGCTATCAGGCGGCGCTATCTCTATGGAAGGCGCCGTCGTCCTGGCGCTCACCCGCCTGAACAAGGTCCTCGAGATCGACAAAGAAAACCGGGTCGCCATCGTCGAGCCCGGCGTGGTCAACCTGGAGCTTGGCCAGGCGCTCGCGCCGTACGGCCTCCAGTACGTCCCGGACCCTTCCAGCCAGGCCGCATGCACAATCGGCGGCAACGTCGGCGAGAACGCTGGCGGCCCGCACTGCCTGGCGTACGGCGTCACTACCAACCACGTACTCGGCATGGAGGTTGTGCTGGCGGACGGCTCGATCACATGGCTGGGCGGCGAGTCCCGGGAGGTGCCAGGATACGACTTGCGAGGCGTATTCATCGGCTCAGAGGGCACGCTGGGCGTCGTTACCAAGGTGGCTGTGCGACTGGTCCCCGTCCCTGAAGCTATCCGCACGATGGTGGCTGCGTTCTCAAGCGTGGAGGCGGCCAGCGAGACGGTGGCGGACATCGTGGCGTCCGGCGTCATTCCCGGGGCAGTCGAGATGATCGACCGGCTTTGCATCGAGGCTGTTGAACCGGCGTTCCACCCGGGCTACCCGGAGGACGCACAGGCGATATTGCTGGTGGAGGTGGACGGGTTGCACGAAACGGTCGCCGAGCAGGCGGAGCTTGTGGAGCAGCTCTGTCACAAGCACGGCACCACAGACTGGCGGACGGCGGAGGACGAGGAGGAACGGGAGACGCTCTGGGCGTCCCGCAAGAAGGCACTCGGCGCGCTCGGCAGACTCGCACCCAACTACTACCTGATCGATGGCGTAATCCCGCCGACCAGGCTTCCGGAGACGATGTCCAAGATCAACGCCCTGTCGGACGAACTTGAGATTCCGATCGCAAACGTGCTTCACGCCGGCGACGGCAACCTGCATCCCTGCATCCTGTTCGACTCACGAGACCCGGAACAGGTGGAGAAGGCGCTGATCGCGGGAGGCCGCATTCTTGAGATGTGCGTGGAAGTGGGCGGCGCGCTTTCCGGCGAGCACGGGATCGGTCTTGAGAAGCAGGGCTACCTGCCGCTCGTGTTCACTGATGAGGATCTGGAAGCGATGGCACGGCTGAAGCCCGCTTTTGGCGCGGCCGGGATGTTCAACCCCGGCAAGATCTTCCCTACGGATGAGTTGAGAACCGGGGTCCCGCACGCGGCGATCATGCAGCGATTGACCGCGGACGTGGTGATTTAGGGGAGGATGGAAGTTCACCGGGCCGTAGGGGCGGCTGGCTATCCGTCCTTCGACGATGTTCGGTAACGATCGGAATTTCGCGGACGCATCCATTTGCTGGAACGCCTGGGCGTATTGTTATACGCCCCTACGCGTTGTCGTTACATAAGGCGCACATGATTTCCGTTCTGTGCGCCCACTCTCCCCGTGGGAGAGGCCCGATGCATCAAAGGTGAGGGAGGGCCACGGTTCGGACGGGAAAGTGCTTAGGTCACGGTCAGGCGTGTCGGTAAAGGTCCCTCGGCTACGCTCGAAATGACGGTTGGGTGCCGCGGCCGTATTGCCATAGGCCCCCTGCGCGTCATCGAGGATTCGCTAAACTGACCGCCCGCCCCATCTCCAATTCGAGGTGACCCCATGTCCCAGTCCACTCCTGTTCGTATCGGCATCATCGGCGCTGGCGGTTTTATGCGCACGCACATGGACTCTTTTTCGGAGATTCCGGAGGCGGCAGTCGTCGCCTTTTGCAGGCGGGATGAAGCGGCGCTGAACGAGGTTGCGGACGAGTACGGCGTCGAGCACCGATTCACCGACTACCGCGACATGCTGAAAATGGACGGTCTCGATGCGGTAGCGATCATCACGCCGACCGGCTCGCACAGACAGATTTCGCTGAACGCTATCGCCGCCGGGGTGCACGTGCTCTGCGAAAAGCCGCTGGCGCTGGTCGCCACCGATGCGAAAGAGATGCTGGACGCAGCCGAGGCCGCCGGCGTGGTGCACGCCACCAACTTCAATCAGCGAGGCCGCACGCCTGTGGGGCGAATGAAGCAGCACATGGACGCCGGGTACATCGGCCGGCTGTTCCACGCCAACATCTGGTGGGGTCAGACGCAGGCCATCGAGGACAAGCCGGACGTTGCTTCATGGAGATTTAAAGCGGAAGACGGCGGCGGGCCGGTGTACGAGTTGATTCACGTCTTTGACATGGCTCGTTTGCTGGGCGGCGAGATCAAACGCGTCTGCGCCCTGCTCACGACCGCCGTCCCGCATCGAACTTTCGCGAATGGCGAGGCGGTTGATGTTGATGTGCCGGACTCCGGCGGCTACCTGCTTGAGTGGGTGAACGGCGGCTACGCGGTCGTGCACACTAGCTTCGTGTCTAAGGGCAACGATGCCGACGGACGGACTTCACCCCGGATAGAGATCTCGGGGTCGGACGGACGGCTTGAAAACGACGGCATCACCGGGATCTTGGGCGTCAGCGGCGTATCCGGTCCACTTCAAGAAGTCGAGATGGGACCGGAGTACCCGCAGCCCTACCGCCAGTTTGTCGACGCCATCCTCAACGGTACGCCCGTGCGGACCAGCTTCTACGACGGTATGAAGGCGGCCGAGATCGTGGACGCTGCATTCCTCTCGGCAAAAGAGGACCGCTGGGTGGAGCTGAATTAAGCGAATCTGAGACAGGAACGCAATGCAGTACAGGAATCTTGGACGAACAGGGTTGAAGGTCTCCGAGATGTGTCTCGGGAGCGACAACTTCGGCAATTCCTTTGGCGCATCGCCGGAAACGAGTTTTCGCATCCTCGACCGGGCGCTCGATTTTGGTGTCAACTTCATCGACACGGCCGACCAGTATGCAAAAGGCAATTCGGAGACGGTGATCGGCGAGTACCTGTCCTCACGCAAGAAGCGGGACGACGTGGTCCTGGCGTCCAAGTTCTGGACGCCGACAGGCCCCGGGCCGAACGACTACGGCAACTCCCGTTACCACCTTATGAACGCCGTCGAGGCGTCGCTCAAACGCCTGCAAACGGACCACATCGACCTGTACATCATCCACGCCCCTGACCCGACGACCCCGTTAGATGAGACCCTGGAGGCCCTTACCGATCTCCGGCGTGCGGGTAAGGTCCGCTACATCGGCGTTTCCAACTTCCCGGCATGGCTGCTGATGGAGGGGCTGTGGATCTCCGACGTGAAGAATCTGGCGCGATTTGACTGCATCCAGTCCGGTTACAATCTCCTGCGGCCGGGAATGGCCTGTGACGTGCTTGAGCTGTGCGTCGATCAGGGCATTGGGGCGACCGCATACAGCCCGATGGCGAGCGGCATGCTCACCGGCAAGCACGACCGCAGGGCGGAGGTTCCGGAGTCCGATACCAAGTTCGGGGATCGGGATGCGGCGCGCGGCGGGACCCTGGTCAACCGCTACTGGAACGAGGCGATGTTTGACGTGGTGGACTTGCTGGGTGAGCTGGCGCGTAAGTCCGGCAACACCACCATGCGACTGGCGCTCCAATGGGTACGTGAGTCCCCCGGCATCACCTCCACCATCGTTGGAGCGCGGCGCGAGGACCATATCGAGGGCATAATCGATGCCTGGTCGGAAGAAGCGTCACGGGACGTGATGGCGGAGGTGCGCCGAATCGCCGACGAGTTTGCTGCGATAACGCCGACCGACTATCCACCACCATTCGCTATCCCACCGCTCGGCGGGACAGGCGCGGCCTGAACGACGAATATCGATTTACTCATTTGCCTGAACCCTATGAAATCGACGGCATAACGCCGTCCCGGGTGGAATGCCCGGCATCGGTTGAAGACCTATCCGCCGCTCTGAGAACGGTACACGCGGACGCGGGTACCGCCGTCATCTGGGGCGGTGGATCGCGCATGCACGTCGGCAACAAGATCGCCCGGTACGACGTCGCCGTGGACATGACGGGCCTTGACCGCATCGTCGACTACCGCCCACCCGATCTTGTCGTGGTCGCCGAGGCCGGCATGACGCTTGCCGCATTGCAGGCGGAGCTTGGCAAGAACAATCAGCGCCTCCCCTTCGACGTACAGTCGCCTGAACACGCCACTATCGGCGGCTCATTGGCCTCCAACGCCGTCGGCCCGCTGCGGGGCCGTTACGGCGGGATCCGTGATCTTGTGATCGGCATGTCGGTCGTTCAGGCGGACGGGACGATGACCAAGAGCGGCGGCAGCGTCGTCAAGAACGTTTCCGGATACGACATGGCCCGCCTCCACATCGGCGCGCTCGGCACGCTTGGCGCGATCGCCACCGTCGCATTCAAGATCGGTCCGATTCCGCATACGATGCGCACCGTTGCCTCCTGGTTCGACTCCGCCGAATCGGCCGCCGTCGCCGGGATGCGCATCACCAACGGCTCCTTCATGCCGGAGGCCGTTACGCTGGTCGCCGGGCCGCGCGCCGCAAAGCATGCATCTGAACTTTCCGCTCAGGACTCGAGTAAAGCCTCAGAAAACGCCGTCATGCTGCTGGTCGCGCTGGCTGCCGGGCCCGCCACCGTGGAACGGCAGGTGAACGACACAACGTCAATCCTCGGTAGCGCCATGGCTGACGGCTTCGTTGTGCTTGAGGACAACGCCCAGTTCGGCGTCTGGTCGCTCGCCGGTGAGGGTAATCCGCCCCCGCCAACTTTCTCCGTACGTTCGACGGTCAAACCCACGGAGGCCTTCAACCTGGCCGGCGCACTGGCGGGACCGGCCGATTCCGATTCCAGGGACGTGCATGTCGTGGCACAGATCGGGTTCGGGACGGTCGAGGCCCACTGGAGAGGCGACGTATCTCCGGAGCTGGTTCGATCGGCGCAATCCGCCATCAGAAACGCGGGCGGCGCATGGATGATCGAACGCTGCCCGATCGACCTGAAGTCCGAGCTGGACGTGTTCGGCGACCTCGGCGCATCGCTGGCCGTGATGCGGCGCATGAAGCAGCAGTTCGATCCCACCGGGACGCTGTCCCCGGGCCGATTCGCCGGGAGGATTTAGATGTCCACCGAACCCCGGCCGTCTTCTGCGCCACGCACCTCTAATTTTCTGGGGCCGATCGTGCCGCCCTCGGAAGACATGTACAAGTGCGTGCATTGCGGCTTCTGTTTGCAGGTGTGTCCGACATACCTTGAGACCGGATTGGAAGCCGAATCTCCACGGGGCCGCATCGCCCTTATGAAGGCGGTCGAAGAGGGCCGGACTGGGATCACCCCTGCGATAGTCGGCCACTGGGACAAGTGCCTCCAGTGCCGTGCGTGCGAGGTCGTGTGCCCGTCCGGCGTGCCGTATGGCAGGCTCATGGAGGCGACGCGCGCCAACGTGGAGCAAGTGTTCAAGCGGGGGCTCAAACAGCGGCGTGCCCGGAACATCGGGTTCAACGGCGTCCTGCCAAACCCGAAGCGGCTCAACCGCATCGGAGGGGCACTCAGGTTCTACCAGAAGTCGGGCTTGCAAACGATCGCAAGGAAGACCGGCGCGGTGCGGCTGGCGCCCGGCGGATCGCTCGAAAAGTACCTGCCCAAACTGGGCGACAAGTTTTTCGTCACGTCAGGCCAGATCATCCGTCCGGAGGTAGAGGTTCGCGCCCGCGTGGCGATGCTGGGCGGCTGCGTGATGCGGCTCACCCATGGTCCCACACTGGAGGCGGTGACCCGGGTACTGGCCCGCAACGGTGTCGAAGTTTACGTGCCGGAGGCACAGGGATGTTGCGGGGCGCTTAATGTCCACTCCGGTGAACAGGACTCGGCGCGCAAGATGGCCCGCCGAAATATCGACGCCTTCCTGGAGGTCGAGACCGACGCCATCATCGTCGCAGCGGCCGGTTGCGGATCGACCATGAAGGAATACGGCGAGCTGCTGGCAGACGACCCGGAGTACGCCGAGAAGGCGGCCGAGGTCGGCGAGCGGAGCAAGGACATCCACGAGTTCTTGAGCGAGCTGGGATTTGAAACGCCAAAAGGCTCAATGGCAACCGACGGGGTCGATCTGAAGGTCACGTACCAGGACTCCTGTCACCTCGGGCTCGCTCAGGGCATCACGGCGCCCCCCCGGGAACTGCTGTACGCCATCCCGGGCATCGAGTTTGTCGAGATGGATGAGTCGCTGGTTTGCTGCGGTTCCGGCGGCACTTACTCACTGTTTGAACAGGAGATGTCGCTCCGGCTGGCACGGCGTAAGACCGACAACATCGTGGCCTCTGGCGCTGCCGTCGTTGCGACAGCCAACCCCGGGTGCGTGATCCAGATGGAGCAGGCGTTGGCTCGTGCGGGCGAGGGGGCTCAGGTGAGATACATCATCGATCTCCTGGATGAGTCGTACCGGCTCGGCGACGACGCTGGCTAAGACACCGCCCTGAACTCGCCCCAAACGGTCGTATAATACCTCTGCCCTTCAATCGGGCCACAGCTTTGATTTTCACCCCGACGTACCAGCCGCGATTGGCCAACAATCGTCCCCCCAACAACAGGCAACGGAGGCCCAAGGATATGGATCTAGGACTTAACGGGAAGATCGCTATCGTGACCGGCGGCAGCGACGGAATCGGCAGGGCTGCAGCGACTGCCATGGCCGAAGAAGGCGCAAAGGTCGCAATCGTGGCGCGGACGCAGGTCGATCTTGACGCCGCAGCGGCGGACATCAAGACAGAGACCGGCAACAACGACATCCTTGGCATCGCCGCAGATGTCACGGCCGAAGCGCAGGTCCAGAGCATGGTCGATACCGTGGTCGGCACGTGGGGCGGGCTCGACATCCTCGTGAACAACGCCGGAACGTCATCCGCCGGCAAGTTTGAGACGGTCGAGAACGAAACCTGGGAGACGGACCTCGGCATCAAGGTTTACGGCGCTATCCACTGCTCGCGCGCCGCCCTTCCCCACATGAAGCAACGTGGTGGCGGCCGGATCATCAACACCACCACGCCGGGGGGCAAGGCCTCCGGGGCCGGCTCGCTACCGACATCCCTGTCCCGCGCGGCGGGCATCTCCCTGACCAAAGCCATGTCCAAGGACTACGCCGCCGACAACATCCTGATTAACACGATCTGCGTCGGCATCCTGAAGAGCCGTCAGCATCGACGACGCTGGGAGGCGGCGAACGCCCAGGACGCGAGCCTCACGCTGGACGCCTTTTACGCCAACATGGGCGGACACGTGCCGGTCGGGCGGATCGGCGAGGCGCGTGAGGCGGGCGACGTGATCGCATTCCTGGCTTCCGAGCGGGCCAGTTACATCACCGGCGCATCCATCAACGTGGACGGCGGGTCGTCCCCCGTAGTTTAGAGGCGTCTAAAGACGGCCCCACTGACCCAGCAGGCAACCGCAACGGGCTTTCGAGTGATCGATCTGGATGAAGGCCCGTTAACTTCACGTCGGAACTCACCCCATGGATCTTGGACTCACCGGAAAGATCGCCATCATCACCGGCGGCAGCGACGGCCTCGGCAAGGCCGCTGCAACACGCATGGCGACGGAAGGCGCAAAGGTGGCGCTTGCGGCGCGCGATCAGACGCGGCTTGATTCTGCCATCGCCGACATCATGCGTACAAGCGGCAGCGACCAGGTCATCGGCATATCGACCGATGTCATGGATGAATCGCAGGTCGTGAGCATGGTCGATACCGTCGTGGGCACATGGGGCGGGATCGACATCCTCGTGAACAACGCCGGGACTTCCGCCACAGGCAAGTTCGAGGAGGTCGCGATAGACACCTGGAAATACGACATCCAGCTCAAGGTGTACGGAGCGATCTACTGCTCCCGTGCGGCGCTCCCTCACCTCAAGGAGAGCAGCGGCGGGCGCATCATTAACCTGACCACCTGGGGTGGCAAGGCCACCCCGGGCGGCACGATGCCGACATCGCTGTCACGTGCCGCAGGGATCTCACTCACGAAGGCGATGTCGAAGGATTACGCGGCGGACGACATCCTGGTAAACACCGTGTGTGTGGGCGTCATCAAGAGCGGTCAGACCGACCGCATCTTCGAGACGCTACGGGAGGCCAATCCGTCGTTAACCCGGGACGACTTTCACGCGCGGATCGCGTCCACGGTGCCCCTAGGCCGTATCGGCGAGTCGGAGGAGGTCGGCGACGTGATCGCGTTCCTGGCCAGTGAGCGCGCCAGTTACGTGACGGGCACGGCGATCAACATCGACGGCGGGCAGTCGCCGGTCGTTTAGGGCGCCGGTCGTACGAGGCGGCGTCGACTACCCCTCGTCCTGCATTGCGTACCGGAAATTGCAGATGGCATTGCCCTGCATGATGGTCTGTGTGCGGGTAAGTTTCATGTTCTTGTTGAACCCCGCCGGGAAGTTGAAGTCGCGCCCGCACGAGAAGATGAAGCCCAGGTCCTGCATGCCAAGCTCCCGGTACATCTCTGCGTAACGACAACGGGTCACGTTGTAGTCGTAGCGATTCTCGTCCAGCTCCAGGACCTCGATCTCCAGGGCGTTGTTGGCCGCCCAGGCACCCTTGTTGGCGAGGTACGTGGTGAGGTCGTTGGCGCCTGCCCGCTCCGCCATCGCCGCGCCCTGACCCAACGCCACTTTTTCGATCACCTCCTGAGCGACCTTGTTGGCCTGTTCTACGCCGAACTCGTTCTGGAAGGCGCGGATCATCGGGCCGAGCACCATGGCCTCGATGCGCCGCCTTACCAACACGGGCATGGAGTCAATATCGGCGTCTGTGAACGTGCGTGATTCTTCGGCCATGGCTGGCTCCTGCTGGAACGGCCTGGAAAGGCGTGGTCGGTGTGGGCCGGATTATAGATCTGTCTGCAAGTGTGACATGTCCGTTTGGAGGTCGCACCGGGGCTGCCGGCTGCCGCCGTCCGGGAGTCGACCGAGCGCGTGTGTGTTGCGATCCGTAATTCAATTCTGGGACCAAGTTCCCGATGAAACGGACACGGCCAGTCTTGCGCCGTACGATCTGCCCCTCCCCACCGCCCTGCTGGCGAGCTCCGGCCAGCTACCGCATGTGGACCCCGGTTCATTGTTGCTGGATGAGCTTGATTTCGACAGCGTTGTGACTGAGAACAGCACTGGATCATCATTCCGTTGTTATCTCGGTATTTGTTGAGTAACCGTTCACGCACATTAACTGGTGGTTTCGTTGGAGTACTGGCCTTAAGGAAACAATTCCAGTGGTGCTGACTAACATCACCCTGATATATGAGCGAGGAGCGCTGCCCCCAGCCGTAGAGTCTCAGTCGACATAAGGCCTTACGTCAGCGCTAAAGGTATTGAGATTTTCGATGGTTTGTTCGGTTGAGTTACCGACCACGGATAGGACCATGTAATCCACGCCGGCGGCCCGGTAGCTTTCAATGTCGTCAATGATCTGAGCGGGGTCACCGGTCATTAACCCACGTTGCTCGCTGTGAGCATGGCTGGTTTCGGTGCCTCCCACGGTGACGCTGGTACGGATAGAGATACCCACCTCGTCGGGTTCACGCCCTGCTGCCTCACACGCCTCGAATAACGCGTACTTCTGTGCTTTGATCTCACTTGGCGTTAGCCGGATGCAGTGCCAGATATCTCCGTACTCCGCGGTGCGCCTGAGGGCACGGAGGGAATTTCCTCCAATCCATATCGGGACTCTGGGTTTCTGGACCGCCTGTGGAAAGAGTTTCATGCCGTCTAACCGCACATAATCGCCTGACATTCGGGGCTCGTCGCTACCTTCGGACGCTCGGAACAGGTCCATGTGTTCATCAGTCACATCGCCCCGGTGTTCGAACGATGCGCCCATCGAGTCAAACTCTTCGGACATCCACCCTGTTCCCACGCCCAGGATCAAGCGGCCGTTTGAGAGTTGATCCAATGTGTTGAGCATCTTTGTGTTTAGCACAGCGTTTCGGAAGGGAAGCACAAGAACACTGATACCAAGCCGACAGTTCTCGGTACGGCCGGCGGCGTAGGAAAGCGTCGTAACCGCTTCCAGAACATTTTGCGCATCCGGGTCAGCGAGACCCGGACCGTACATATCTGGATAACGCCCGCCGAGATCACTCGGGTAGACGGTACGATCGGAAACCCAGAGCGAATCGAACCCGAGCCGCTCTATTTCGTCCGACATCGCGGTTACGTATCGGGCCTGCCCTTCCGCCGTAGTTGCGGGATTGACCGACGTGGTGATGGCGATACCGAATTGCAAGCTAATGATCCGTTCCGCTGAGAGCTTTTCTACATGGCCCGGCGAGTGTAGATGCAGCATCAGATCGGATCAATTGTGAAGACGTAGGCACAGACCCATCTAAGGCCTAAGGCGGTGGCGGATTGCACCACCGTCCGTTCAGTTAGAGACTTGATGGTATGGCGAATTCAGGTACCGGCGAAGAATCGAACACGGACGATCAACCTCAGGATATCGAGCAAGAGTCGATATTGCAGGAAGATTCCGACGAACAGTCCGCCGTGCTGCAGCTCATGCGGATTACCGATTTTCGGTATGTTTTCCTAGCGAACATGATGCTGTTCATGGCGTTCCAGATGCGGAATGTAGTGCAGTCATGGCTTGCGCTTGAATTAACTGATTCACAGGCTTGGGTCGGGGTGATTAATGGATCGCCTGCAATTGCCATAATCTTGCTGGGCCTCGTAGGAGGTGTCGCGTCAGATCGTTGGCCCAAGAGGGACATACTACTGTGGGTGCGGCTAGGGTTAGGGCTGGTTAATCTTGTCGTTGGTTACCTGGTTGTTATCGACGCGATTTCTATCTGGCATTTGCTTTTTCTCTCGATTGCACAAGGTGGTGCCATTGCATTCGGTATGCCAGCCACCCAGACAATCGTCCAGGACATAGTTGGCCGTCGGAGACTGCTCTCGGCAGTCTCACTTAACCAGTCTCTGGCTACCGTTGGGGGGATCGCGGGTCCGGCGGCGGGTGGTGCTTTGCTGGGTGTGATGGGGGTAGCGCCGGTGTACTTCGTGATAACTGTGATTTACGTACCAGTGATTTACGCCACATGGAAGATCAAGACACGTACACGTACGGAACGCTTGCCGGGATCGAACCCGTTGACCGATATAAAAGATGCACTTTCTTACGTGAAGTCGTCTCCTCCGTTACGAATTTTGGTGGCCCTGAACGTTCTGGGGTTGATCGCCGGTTTTATCTTTCCGATTATTCCGGTCTATGCTCGTGACGTTCTTGAAGTAGGGGAGTCGGGATTCGGAATTCTGATGGCTTCGTTCGGAATCGGGGGGTTTGTTGGGGGGTTGGGACTGGCCTTCCTTGGAGACGTTAAACACAAGGGCTGGCTGTTGATCCTTACGGTTATTATCTTTGACCCTGTAGCTATTCTTTTCGGGTTCTCACGGGATTTTTACTTCTCGGCAGTGTTGTTGTTCTTGTTTGGAATCGCCGCATCTTTCTACATTTCAACCGTAGCTACTTTGTTCCAGACGTATGCACCCGAGCATCTGAGGGGCAAGATCATGGCAGTATTCGGCCTGACTTTGCAGCTCTTCCCGTTGGGCTGGATGCTGGGTGGGTTTACCGCCGAAAAGTTTGGCGCCGAAACAGCATTGATACTTGGTAACGGGTTCTCGTTCATCGTCATTATCGTGATGTTTGCCCGTTCTAGGTCGTTCCGAGAACTCAGGTAGAGACTATTAAACCTCAGCGCCGTCGGTGAAGCTCGTACGCCACCGCGGTGGGTGGAGGACAACGACATAAGTGAAATCGCGCATTCCGACTGAGCCCGATCACCAGGTCAGATTCCTCACGCAACCCGGACAGACGCGTCGGAGACCGCATTCCGGACGCCGACGAATGCGCACAGTCTCCCTGTCATCGGTCAGACGAGTGTTATCTCGGTCAGGTCCGGCGATACCTCCAGTTCGGCCTCGGTCTGTGACTGGACAGAGGCCGCATCCCAGCCCGGAGCGTGCTCGATGAGCTGCAGCCCGGCGCCGCCGGGAAGCACCTCGATCACGGCGATATCGGTGACAATCAGGCTGACGCATCCCTTTCCGGTCAACGGATAGCTGCATTCCGGCACGATCTTGGGCGTGCCGTCGCGACCGTTGTGCTCCATCGCAGCGATCACGCGTTTCGCGCCCGCCGCCAGGTCCATTGCGCCGCCTACGTTTCCGACGCCGCGTGCGGGCAGGAACCAGTTCGCCAGGTCGCCGGTCGCCGAGACCTGAAGCGCGCCAAGAGCGGTGACGTCGATATGGCCGCCGCGAATCATGGCGAACGCCTCTGCGGAGTCGAAGTACGCCATCCCGGGGATCGGGCTCAGAAACTGCCCCCCGGCATTGATGAGATCGACATCGCCGTGGCCATCGTCCGCCAGCGGGCCACAGTTGAGCAGGCCGCTTTCCGAGTGGTACATGAGCTGCACACCGGGCGGCACGAAATCCGAGCACAACGTGGGGATGCCAATCCCCAGGTTCACAACGTCGCCATCACCGAACTCCCGTGCTACGCGCATGGCTATCACATCCCGGCCCAGGCGCGGTGCGAGGTCTGTCATGGGGTCCGAACTCCCGAAATGCTAAGCAGTATGTTCTTCCTCACCCTTCCGCAGAAGAGCAGGGTCCCAGTCCTCTCCCGCTGGAAGAGAGGGCATCCGAAACTCCCTCATGGCAGCACCATCCCACCACCGGACGCCGGTGGGCGGGCCACTATGCGTTGGACGTATATCCCCGGCGTGTCGACGCGTTCGGGGTCGATTCCGCCCGGCTCAACGATCTCGTCGACCTCGGCGATCGTCACCTTCGCTGCCATCGCCATCGGCGGATTGAATGTCCGGGACGTTCCTGTGTATGCCAGATTGCCGACCATGTCTGCCGTCCTCGCCCTCACCAGCGCAAAATCGGCATACAGGGCGTGTTCAAGCACATGCTCTTTACCGCCGAATACCCGTGACTCCTTGCCGTCGGCCAGCATCGTGCCGGCTGCGGTCGGCGTGTAGAACGCGGCGATTCCCGCCCCTGCCGCGCGCATCCGTTCCGCGAGCGTCCCCTGCGGGACCAGCTCAAGCTCAATTTCACCGGCACGGAAACCCTTCTCAAACGCGTTGGGACGGGACACAGACCCGGAAACCGGGAAGGACGCTATGACCTTCGCAATCTGGCCGTTCTCGATCAAGACGGCGTGGTCGATCGGCTCCACACCGTCGGGCCAGCCAAATCCCGTCGGCGCTGCGATGCCGGCGGTGTTGCCGATGATGGTCAAGTTCCGGGCGCCCTGGTCGCGCAGCGCAAGCATGAGGAGATGCGGCATCCCCCCTGCGCCACCAAAACCGCCGATCATCAAAACAGCCCCATCCGAAATATCGGACACGGCTTCTGTAAAGCTATTTACGGTCTTATCTATCGGCATGAAAACAGGATTCTAAACGCCCCGAGCCTTCTCTAAATATCACGCTCATCGAGTGCAGTCCGCAGTGCGGCTCTTACCAGAGGGTCATCGAGTCTTGGAACATCTCGCGCAGGCTGGATTTATCGATGGCCCGCGGTGACAACTTGGTCACCCGGTGTTGCGGCAGGGTCCCCGCCACCAGGGCGTCTATGTCGTCGGACGTGTACCCGACTCCCGACAGCCCGTTTGGCATACCCAGTTTTCGGATGTACCCGACGATAGCGGTCGCGAGAAGGTCTCCAGCGTCCTCGAGGCCGGCGCCCGCTGTGTCCGCACCCAGCAGCCTTGCGCAGTGCAGGTGCCGTTCGGGATTGATGGGCGCGGTGTACCGGAATACCGAGGGAGCGGACAGGATCACGCCCATGCCGTGCGGGACCATAGCGTGGCCCTCCGGATACCCGGCTGGGACGTACTCTCTCACCATTCCAGACACCGGGTACGACATACCGTGGGCCAGGTGAACCCCGGCGTTGCCGAAGCCGACTCCGGCGAACGTGGCGGCGAGCATCATGTTGGAGCGGGCAGCCCGGTCCGTCGGGTCCTCGACGGCTGGGATGATGTTCTTTGCGACCATCTCGAGCGCCGCCATCGCCCACACATCGCTGATCGGGTTTGCACCCTGGTAGGCGGGCCGCTTGCCCGGGTCCTCCGGCGCTTCTCTATCACTGAACGGCATCGCCGTGTACGACTCAAGCGAGTGGCACAGTACATCGAATCCGCTGCAGGCCGCCACCATGGCCGGCATCGTGTCGGTGTTGTCCGGGTCCACCAGCCCTATCGCCGGGCGGATCGCACGGTCGGAAATCCCAGTCTTGGCCTTCATCTCCAACAGGTCAAAGATTGCGCCGCCGGTCGTCTCGCTTCCGGTGCCCGCCGTGGTCGGGATGGCGATCATCGGCTTCAGCGGTCCCGGCGCCAGCTTGCCTTTGCCGATAGGAGCATTCACGTAGTCGAGAAAATCGGCCGGGAACGTGGCGTAAAGGTTGGCGGCCTTGCATGTGTCGATTGCGGACCCGCCACCGACTCCAACATAGCCGTCAAACCCACCGTCTACCGCGAACGCGATGGCATCCTTGAACGACGCGTCTGTCGGTTCGACCTCAACGCGGTCAAACAGGACGGCGTCAACGCCCTCTGCGGCCAACGATTCCATAGTGATGCCGACCGCACGGCTGTCTTTAATCCGCGGGTCGGTGACCACCATCACCCGCTTCGCCCCGAGCCGCCGCATTTCGAATCCGACCTCTCGCGTCACGCCGGGGCCGAAGTGTATGGACGAATTGTCGATGGCAAAAGCGGTATCGGTGGTGATCTGAGGCGTTGATGTCAACGAGTCGCAGCTTTCTAAATACGGGTCGTTCTCATGGCTTGCCGGGAGTAAGGACCGGGATTGTATCTGACGTGTCCGGCCTTCAGGGCCGCCGTTCAGAACCAACCGAGTTGCCCCGTCGGAGGGGTGGTTGCGGGTGCCGTTTCCAGTTTGGTCTGATCGAGAACCGGTTGGTGAAGGTCCCTCGGCGCCATGTCCACCAGTCCAGACCCGGAAGCGGCATCCACGATAGGTCGCATTCGGTCACTGCCCCTCAACGCTGCCGTCTGCACACCGATGTTTCAGGGGAATCGCCGGGCGGGTCTATGCTGTAGGCCACGACGCCCCTCAAATGGAGTCCCTTTTGCTGGATAGAGACTACGGCCGCAGCCCACACCCTCCAACCTGCACCTGCGTGACCTGCACCGAGCAACGTAACAAGCGCGCCGGACGCCGCAGCGTGGGCGACAGAGTGACGCGAAGCGGCGGCAACTGGGGCGTTTCGATCGGCGCTGCTTTGGTGATAGTTGTCATCGTCGCAATCATCCTGGCGGTCGGCTAACTTCCTCTTCGTCCATCGCGCAGCGCGCGAAAAGGCGCCACCACGGGTGACGCCTTTTGCTATCTGTGCCTCAGGATCCGGCAGCGACGGGAACCTTAAGCGGTAATGCCCAGTTCCGCCCTGAGTTCCTCGATGGTCTGTGGACGGGGCCGCGCCGGTGTCAAGTCTCGCAAGCCCACCGGCGAGTTTTCGATCTCAGGAACGATCTTTATCGAAACGAACACAGGGCCTTCTTCGGCCATGATGCTTTCGATCTGCGTCGCGAACTCTTCGAGATCGTCGAAGTGGTGCGTCGACGCGTAGCCGATGGCCTTCGCCATACCCGCGTAATCGATATTCGTGTTGTTCGGGACAGGCTGCCCGCCCGTCGTGGCGTAAACCTCGTTGTCGAGAAGGAAGTGGACGAAGTTCTTCGGCTGTTTGTTGGCGATCGAGGCCAGCACGCCCAGGTTCATGAGCAGCGCGCCCTCTGAGTCGAACAGGACTACCTTTTCGTCCGGTAATCCCAGCGCCAGTCCAAATGCGGCGGACGTGGTCTGGCCCATGGCGCTTCCCATGGAAACGTCACGTTCCGGGTTATTGCTCGACTGTGGCCACTTGCGTCCAGCGACCCCGCTTGCGGTAATAATCGCTTTCCCGCGGTGCGGTTCAAAGATGCGGTAAACATCATCTGCTTTGATCATCTAATTTTCCTCCGGGCGTAGAAATATATCCGATACCGGTCGCCTTGCACGCAGCCGCAAACATTTCGCTGCCGCGTGAGAAAACGAATTACCGGTTGAAGCCGTGGTACTCGTCACCGATCAGCACGACGACCGGACGACTCGTCGCCCTCGCCTGCTCGAAAGCGGTTGAAATACGGTCGCCGTCCGTGTTGGTCTCTACCAGGTAATAGTCGAGCCCAAACGCGGTCAAGAACGGCTCCGTGTACTTCGCTGCGCTGTCACGGATTACGCCTCTGCGAGTCCAGCCCCGGTATCCGACAATGAACACCATCGGGAACCCGGCGTCTATCGCCATGCCGCGGATCGAATCTCCGGCTTCCATCATCCCGGTGTTCTGAATCAGCACTACCGGAACTTTTCCGGCGATCGCAAGCCCGAGCGCCGTTCCCGGAGACTCACCTTCGCGTGAAATCGGGACCACGTCGAGCCAGTCCTGTTCCAGCATTAGCTCATACAGGTAGTTGGTCTCACTGTCCGGAATCGTAACCACGTGGGTTACGCCGTTCTTCTTGAACTCTTCAACGAGAGTCTCCGGCTTAAGGATCGCCGCCTGTTGTTCGACCAATTCTCTTTTCTCCTTCATCACGCATTAATTGGCATGTGAGGGGCATTCGCCGCAAGCCCACGCCTCTGTGATGACGGGATGATACATCTACCGGTCGATAACCGTAATAGCCCGTCCACAATTGGCATCGCCAAGGCTTCGAGCGATCGCTATGAACAACGCTCAAACGTCAACGCTGGCGTCGGCCACCAGGCGGCTTGCGACGGCGGCGGCGGGTTGGATTGGGAATCGAGCCGGCGGCGTCAGGCACGGACTCGGGATCTACATCCGTCTCGACCACATCTGGCGCGTTTGCTGGAGCGCTCCGTTTCTCGAAGAAGTCCCACCCCGCGCCGATAGCAGCGCCTGCGATAGTGAATATCGGCACCCCGAACAGCAACTCCGCCAGGAGCACATCTTTACGTGACACCTCGTCGGAATCGAACTGGAGCGCGGAGATCAGCATGATGGCGAAAGCGCCAAAGAACCCGATCATTGCGCCGATTCGCGTAAACCCGGAGAGTCTCATATGTTGCTGGAGCTGTCCTCTCGTTGCGCCGGTCGGGTGGCCGCTTCGATCCTCGTCAGTCGGATATGAATACGCGCCACCACTCTACACGCCAGCCACGGGATTTCGATGACCCCGTGCTACACTCCGCGCCGCCCTTCAAGATCACGTTGCACGTAGGTTTGGCGGCATCGTTCGTTTAGGGCATCAATATTCAGTGATGAACAGGTGACCGCATGAGCAGCAACGGGCACGATGCGAACGGCGTAAACATGGTCCGCAGAAGCCACGAATGGTTCGGGCCACGAGACCTGGAAGGCTTCCTCCACCGCGCCGGGCTCAAGTCCCAGGGTTATACGGAAGAGGCCTTCGTCGGCAAGCCCGTCATAGGCATTGCCAACTCCTGGAGTGAGGCCACCCACTGCAACGTCCACCTCCGGGCGCTGGCGGGTCACGTCAAGCGCGGGATCATGGCCGCCGGCGGATTTCCACTGGAGTTTCCAACTATTTCGCTAGGGGAGTTCTTCCTGCAACCAACGTCGATGCTACTCCGCAACCTGATGGCGATGGACATCGAAGAGATGATCCGTGGCCTCCCGATCGACGGAGTGGTGCTGCTCACCGGCTGCGACAAGACGACCCCCGCCGCGCTCATGGGCGCCGCCAGCGCGGACCTTCCGGCGGTCGTCGTAACCGGCGGACCGTCGCTCAAAGGCAACTGGAAGGGCGAAGAGCTTGGCTCCTGCACCGACTGCCGGCGTTACTGGGGGGAGCTGCGCGCCGGAACGATCACCCAGGAGGAGTACGACTCGCTTGAGTCGGCCATCTACCGGTCGCCCGGCCACTGCATGGTGATGGGGACGGCGTCCACGATGGGCGGCATCACGGAAGCGCTGGGCATGACGGGCCCGGGCGGGGCGTCCATCCCCGGGGCCGACATGCGCCGGAGCGCGTTTGCCGAGGTTGCCGGACGTCAGGCGGTCGAACTGGTTGAGAAGGGCATCCGACCGTCCGACATCATGACCGAAGACGCTGTAGAAAACGCCATGCGCTTCCTTATGGCGTCGGGCGGTTCTACGAACGCCATCATCCACCTGACGGCTATCGCTGGACGCCTGGGGGTCACCCTCACGCCGGAAAAGTTTGACGAAATCTCGCGCTCCACCCCGACCATCGTCAACCTGAAGCCGTCCGGCGAGTACTTGATGGAGGACCTTTTTTACGCCGGCGGTATCGAGGCCGTCCTGAACCGGCTCTCTCCGCTGCTCCACCTGGATGCCATCACGGTCAACGGGCAAACCCTTGGCGAGAACATCGCCGAGACCGTGGCGATCGACGACAAAATCGTAAAAACGCTGGAGACGCCTATGTTCGAGGAAGGCGGCCTGGCTATGCTGGAGGGCTCGCTCGCCCCGGACGGCGCTGTGATCAAGCAGAGCGCCGCATCGCCGGAGCTGCTGCACCACACGGGACGGGCAGTTGTTTTTGAGAATTACGAAGACATGCACGCCCGCGTGGACGATCCGGATCTGGACGTCACGAAGGACGACATACTCGTCATGAAGTCGGCGGGACCGGTCGGCGGACCGGGCATCCCGGAATGGGGCATGCTGCCGATACCAAAGAAACTGCTGGAGCAAGGCGTCCGGGACATGGTGCGGATCAGCGACGCCCGAATGAGCGGAACGGCGTTTGGGACGGTGGTTTTGCACATCTCGCCGGAATCTGCGCTCGGCGGGCCGCTGGGGCTGGTGGAGAACGGGGACATGATCGAGCTGGACGTTGAGGGCCGCCGAATCGACCTTCTGATCGATGACGCCGAGATGGAGCGGCGCAAGGCGGCCTGGGTCGCGCCGACTCCCCGTTATACACGTGGCTACGGCCTGATGTTCTCCGAGCACGTGATGCAGGCCCAGCACGGCTGCGACTTCGACTTCCTGGTGGGCAACGATCCGGTGCCAACGCATGCCGAGATGCACTCGGCGGGGTAATGGCGAGACAGCCGATCGCGGACGGTCGCCGGTGACGCTTCCGGCACGCTAACCATGTAGTGCACGTTCGATCTGTCATCCTGAATTTGATTCAGCATCGGTTCATTCAGCGGCAACCTTTTCAGATGATCAGGACCGATCTAAACATGACCCTCGCATCCGATAATCTGTCGAATATGAAAAATAGCGGATCCTGAATCGAGTTCAGGATGACATTGATTCCCGTTGGGTATGCATCGTCGTCATCTGTTTCCATAAGCGAGCTTGCGTTAACGTCAGTCCATGCCGAACCCCCTCCCGCCGGGCGCTGATCCGAGACAGATTGTTGCCGATGGTTATGACGCCATCGGCAAGACCTATCTGAGGGAGGCGCGCAAAGACCATGACGGGCTCCGGGAGCAATATATCGGTTATCTAACAGAGGGCTTTTCAGGCTGTTCTGAGGTCCTCGATCTGGGGTGTGGCGCGGGGGATCCCGGGACGGTGATGCTTTCCATCTATTTCGACGTCACCGGGGTCGACATCTCGTCGGGACAGATCGAACTCGCAAAGGAACACGTCCCGGCCGGCGAATTTATCGTTGCGGACATCGCCGAGGTCGAGTTTCCGCCGGACAACTTTGACGCGATTACCGCGTTCTACTCGATAATCCACGTCCCGAGGGAATTACAGCCCGGGTTGATCGAAAAGATCTCCACCTGGTTACGTCCCGGGGGACGCTTTATCGGGACGTTCCACTCAGGAGCCAGCGCGGAGGACTACGATCCCAACTGGCTTGGCGCTCCGATGTACTGGAGTGGCTACGGCCCGGAGGACAATCGACTGATGGTCGAGGCGGCAGGACTGAGGATCATCAGCGCAAGAAACGAAACAGTTGAGTTCGACGTCGACGGGACTCCAACAACGTTCCAGTGGATCGTCGCAGAGAAAGTGCTGGGGGAATGACCCAATCGGACGGACGCATATCGGTAGCCCGGGCAAACGAGATGGACCACGACGAATTCGTCGAGGCATTTGGGTCGGTGTTTGAGTACGCGCCGTGGGTGGCATCGAACACCTGGAGCAGCAAACCGTTCGAAAGCGTCGACGGGCTGCAAGACGCCCTGATGCAATCGCTAAAGGGCGCCGACCGCGGCGACCAGATCAAATTCCTGTCCGGTCACACCGACATGCAGGTCACGACCGAGGCCATCGCCGCCATGACGCCGGATTCGCAGCAGGAGCACATCGCCGCCGGGTTCGACAAGCTAACGGCACACCAGCAAGAGCGAATCGAACACCTGGTCACCGCGTACAGAACCCGGTTTGGCTTCCCGTTTGTCGCGGCGCTTCGCGGCCGTAACGCCGCCGAGATTCTGGCGCTGGCGGAGCAGCATCTGGGCAACGACAGCACCGACATGGAGCTGTACTTCGCATTGACCGAGGTGGGCAAGATCACCCGGATGCGGCTCGACAAACTGGCCGTCTGAGGTCAGAAGGGCCGGGAAACGCGAAGAGGGCGCCCCACGGTATGTGGAACGCCCTCTTTCAGGAATCGACTGTCCTCGGATCGAGGCTTCACCCTCACTCCAGTCCTCTCCCTGAAGGAGAGGTTCTGGCGTTCCATTACATTATCGTGACGTCTCTCAGATAGTCCTGCATCACCGGTTCGTTGATATCCGCCTCGCCCTTAACCGACTCACACAGCTCAAACGCCGTGCGGACCGTCTCGTCGTCGCCTTCAAGCGCGAGGATCACGGAACCTTCTGATCCGGCCACACCGCCAGATGCCACGTGGACAACCTTGACGCCCGTCATGCGCTCAAGCGCCTGAATCTCGGTGACCACTTTAGCCCCGGTGATCGGCATCAGTCCGGCGATCCCACCCATCACATAGTTGTGCAGGTAATTGCCCATGTATTTGGCGGCTTCAAGGACAGACGGAACCAGGCGCTCCATGCTGACCGGGGAGATCCAGTGCGCGCCACGGGCGGTGAGGACCGGCCAGATCCCACCGACTGTGCCGCCAGCGGGGTGCGCTGCGAGCACTCCGACGTGGCCTTCCATGTCGACGGCGTTAGCACCTTTGATCGACACGTCGGTGTGGGAGAACTGATTCAGAGCGACGTCCGGGGGAGTCTCGGACAGCTTACCGTCCTTGAACACCCACGGTCCGAGTTGATTTTCTGCAACGACCGAACCCAGACGGCCTTGAGCAACAATTCCGGCCGTCGCGTTCTGCTTCTCGACATGGATGCCGAGCTCATCCAGTACGTACGCCATCGTCACCCCACGAGACACGACAAACCAGCCCTTGTCCATCACGCGCTTCACTTCCTCAAGCTCCATGACCGCCTTCGCAATAAGGCGCTTTCCCTCGGTCGGGCGCAGCATGACCAGCCCATGGGATCGATCATCCCGGATTCCCTTGAGCGGCTTGAGATAGGGGGAAGTGTCGTAGAACATTCATCGGCCTTTGCAGAGTCAGATTTCGGTTGATTCGCCCAAACCGGCGGGCGGATACGGGCTTCGCCACGGGTAGGTCAACAGGGTGGCAGCGGCGGAGATTGTACTCCGGCGGACATGAGATTTTCGTGAGGGGAATACACACGATAAACCACGCGTTTAACACTGGATGTAGTGTCACGGCCTGTTTCCGGACGGATGGTTGCTGACGGTCGAGATTGACGCTCCCGGCCTGGTCCTATGTAGAGCCTGTTGGTGAAGGTCCCTGGGCTCCACCAGCCTGTTATTCCCCGATTGGTTTCGTATTCCCGCACACGTCGGTCTGGCGTCAGTGATGCGGCCGAATACATCTGCTTCGTCGCAATACCTCTCCAAACGGTATCCCGAGGCTATCGAAGGACGCAATCCAGCAGGAGCCGTTTACGGAGTAGGCGCGTCGGCCGGGATCAACCCCTCGGACTTCATCTCGGACCACATGTCCCCGGGGATCTCGACCCGTATCAGCTCGACGTTTTGCTCGACCTGCTCCGGCGTCGCCGCCCCCGGTATTACGGATGCCACGGCCGGGTGCGCGAGTGGGAATTGGAGTGCTGCCGCGCGCATATCAACGCCGTGGTTCTCACAAACCCGCTTCAACGCCCGAGCTTTTTCGATCCACTGCGGCGGCGCCTGTTCGTAGTTGAACGCCAGCGGTCCATCGAGGTCCGGGGCGGCCAGGATGCCGGAGTTGTACGGGCCACCGGTTGCAATTTTGACGTTCTTCTCAACGCAGAGCGGCAAAAACTCCGGGTAGGCATCGTGGTCGAGGAGGGTGTATCGACCGGCGAGGAGGATGATATCGAGATCAAATCGCTCGACGAATCGACCTGGCATCTCCCACTGGTTCATCCCGCAACCGATCGCCTTCACGACACCCTGCTCACGCAATTCGATCATCGTCGGAAAGGCCGTGGTGATGGCCTCGTCCTCCATGCCTTCAACATCCGGGTCGTGGAGGTACAGGATGTCGACGTGGTCCAGTCCGCTCCGCTCCAGCCCTTCGTCGAGCGCACGCAAGATCCCATCCCGAGAGAGATCAAATCTGGCCGTCAGGTGCGGGATGCCGTCGACTTCCCACTCACCGGGGTCGTTTTCGTCCGGCACAAGCACCCTCCCGACCTTCGACGACAGCACAAACGAATCACGTGGGTATCGTCCGAGTACCTTCCCGTATCGCCTTTCGCTTCGGCCATTGCCATATAGCGGAGCGGTGTCGAAGTACTTGATCCCTACCTCGTGGGCCCTGGCGATCGTCGCGAGCGCCGTGTCGTACGCAGGCTCCGCTTCCCTTCCGTCCGCCGAGCCCCGTCCAGATATGAACACGCCGCCCATGCCGAGGCGCGTTACCCCCGCTCCATGTTCGCCGACCGGGATGCTCTCAAACGGATTCACGGGGTCGTTCCTGCCTGATTTCGTGTGTACTGCCGAGTCCGGTGCAGACCGAAAACTTAAGCCAAGTTCCCGGCGATCGCGTCGCCCACCCCGCTTGTGCTGGCGCTTCCGCCAAGGTCCGGCGTCAGCAACTCTCCGACCTCCAGCACGCTCTTGACGCTGGCCTCGATGGCGTCCGCGGCGGCCTCATCGCCCAGGTGTCGAACCATCATCGCCCCGGTCAATATCTGCGCCATCGGGTTCGCCAATCCCTGTCCTGCGATGTCCGGTGCGCTCCCGTGCGTCGGCTCGAACATCGATGGGTTTTCGCGGGTCGGGTCGAAGTTGGCGCTGGAGGCGAGTCCCATGCTGCCCGTGATTACCGCCCCGATGTCCGTCAGGATGTCGCCGAACAGGTTGCTGGCGACCACGACATCGAACGACTCGGGCTTGCGGATGAAGTCCATGCACGCCGCATCGATCAGCAGCGAATTCGTGCTGATGTCCGGGTAGTCCCCAGACACCTCTTCAAACGTCCGGTCCCAGAGCACCATGCTGTAGCCCAGCGCGTTGGACTTGGTGATAGAGGTGACATGTTTCTGCTTGTTGCGCTTGCTAGCCGCCTCAAAGGCGTAGCGGATAATCCGCTCGCAACCGCGCCGGGTAAACGCCGCCGTCTGGACCGCCACTTCATCGGGCTGCCCCTCGTACATGAAGCCGCCCATACCGGAGTATTCGCCCTCGGTGTTCTCCCGGATGACGAGCATATCGACGTCGTACGGCTTCTTGCCGGAGAGCGGAGACGTGACGCCGGGGAACAGGATCGAAGGCCGTTCACACACGAACTGATCAAAGGTGCGCCGGATGGGCAGCAGCAAACCGTTCAGTGTGATGTGGTCCTGGATATCTGGCTGGCCGACTGCTCCCAGGAAAATAGCGTCGTAGTCCCGTAACTGGTCCACGCCATCGTCCGGCATCATCTGGCCGTGCTCGCGGTAGTACTGAGAGCTCCACGGGAACTCGTCGAAGGTCCACTCGATGCCGTGTTTCGCGCCCGCCGCCTCGAGCACCTTCAAGGCCTCGCCGACCACTTCGACGCCGATTCCGTCGCCCCTGATTACGGCGATCTTGCGCTTGCTCATGTATCCGCCTGTTCTGGTTAATCCAAACCCAAAGGGTTGGTTATTAATTGTTTCGTTTCAATTGCCGGGCCGATCGTGAAGCTTGCCCGCCGGAGCCTTCCTCTATCGAGATGATTGTCGCCGCAATATCGTGTTCGGACCGCCCGGCATCCCGGCCCTCGTAAAGGATCTCTGCGGCGGCGGTGCCGGTTGGCATCGACAGCTTCATGTCGTCCGCCATCGACATGATGATCCCGATGTCCTTGATCAAGTTGCGCATGGGCGCGCCGGAAGGCTCAAAGGATCGATCAGCCGTGATCGGGCCGGAGCGGCCGACCATCGTGCTGCCGCCGAAACTTTTCTGAAGTAGGTCGGTCGCCTTCAGGATGTCTACGCCCGCCGCGTTGGCAAGATTGAACGCCTCTGCGGCGGCGACGGTGTGGATGCAGGTCAGGAGCTGGTTGATGAGCTTCACCGCCGTGCCGGCGCCAGAAGCGCCGAACCTGATGACGTTCGTCCCCATCTTTTCAAACTCCGGAAGTACGGAGTTGAACGCGGCTTCATCGCCGCCGACCATGATCGAGAGCGTCCCGTCGGTTGCACCCACCGGCCCGCCGGAGATAGGCGCGTCCAGGAACTGGGCGCCGGACCTGACGGCATACTCTGCAGCTCTTTTCGAGAGTCCGACGCTAACCGTGCTGTGATCTGTGACGATAGCCCCGGGGTTCACGTTGGCGAACACGCCGTCATCGCCCATAAGGATGGTCTCGCACGTCTCCTCGTTCGGCAGGCATGCGAATATCCGATCACACTCGCCAGCGATATGCGCAACGCTCGTGGCCGCTTCCGCGCCCAACCCGGCGAGCTCCCGCACAACCTCCTGGCTGCGGTTGTGTACCATCAGGTCGGTCCCGGCGTTCAGCAGGTTGACCGCCATCGGGCGTCCCATGCTGCCAAGTCCTATGAACCCTACCTTTGTTGCTGGCATATCAGGCGCGAACCTCAGTGATAAGTGGTGTGCGACGCGGGATGTGATCGTGCTGAGGACCACGGAGATGGACAGAAATCGGCCCGATCAAGGCGGGAGCGATTATATACTCCGTGCCCGGCCGTTCTCACGTCCCGGCGCATTGACATCGCCGGGGAGAACCGAACCGCAAAAAGCACTTTGATGTCACATATGGAGATGCCACGCATGGCGATCCTGAGCTTAGCTGACCAGATCATTACCGAATCGACATCCGGGGTCGTCGGTCGCCGTATCGGCGGTCCGAACTCTGGCGCAACGCAGATCACGGCGGGTTTGAACACGCTGGCGCCGGCAGCGATCATCACTTACCACTCGCACCCGGACGCCGAGATCATGCATTACGTGATCGAGGGCGATGTCGAGGGCGTGATCGACGGCCACCGTGTCTCCCTGCACGCCGGAGATGGCGCGCTCGCCCCGGTCAACGTGAAACACTCGTTCGAAAACCGGAGCGGCGCACCGGCGAAGTTCATTACAGCGGGCACGACCATCGGCGCGGCGCGGATAGATCATGAACCTGAACCGCCGAGCCACGGCCCGCTGCCGAATTACGTTGTATTCGCCGAGGACGTGCTCCCCACTTACCCGTGGCCGGGGACCGAGCGATTCGATCCGATGGATGCCAGTTTTGGGTCGTCCACGATCCTGTTCAGTAAAGGCGTGACCGCACCGGGATCCATAGGACCGCCCCATTTCCACCCGGAGACCGAGGAGTTCATGTACTGCCTTGAGGGCGAGCTCATGGCAATGTACAACGGCGAGGAGTTCACCCTGCACGCCGGCGATATGCTCCTGGCCGAACCAGGCGCCCATCACGCGATATTCAATGCCTCGAATAAAACGGCGACCTTGATCGCAATCCACCCAACGACTGCGCCGATCCGGGAGCTGGTCGACTGGACGCCATCGAAGCCCCTTCCCGCGATACCGACCGACTAAGACGCATCGAATAACTGGAGCCACCCCTCATATGTCGATCCTCCGCCTGACGGACCAGAAGATTACGGAGCCGTACCCCGGCGTTAGCCAGCGGAATCCCGCCGGCGCAGCTACCGGTGCAAGTCAATTACGCGTCTTTGACGCCATGATCCAGCCGGGAGCAGTGATCCCATATCACGCCCACGGCAACACCGAGGCGAGCTACTTCGTGTTCGAGGGCGAGCTCGCGGCCGTGGTGGGTGACCACCGAGTAGACCTGCACGCAAGCGACCTGGTCCTTGCGCCGCCCGGGACCGGACACGGCTTCACGAACAACGGGAGCGGTCCGGCACGGGTCATAACGATGTTTCCGCACACCGCTCCCGACGTTGAGCACCTCGACCCGGGGAACGCCGCGACGGGCACGCTTCCGGCAAATATCGCTCTGCGTTCCAGCGTCGAGGCCTGGACGCCGTGGGAGCTATGCACCCGCTACGACATGATGAACCACGAGCGCGGCGCCCTGTCGACGGCATTCAGCGAGCTGGTGTTTGAGCCCGGTTCGATGGCCCCTCCGCACTATCACCCCGAGACAGAAGAGGCGATGTACTGCGTCTCCGGCGAGCTGGTCGCCATGTACGGCGGTGACGAGATCCCGTTCGGGCCGGGTGACATGTTCGTCGCCGAGGCCGGTGTCCGGCACACCGTGTTCAACGCCTCCAGCGAGGCCGGCGTTCTGCTGCCGCTGCATCCGACCGTGATCCCGGTGCGGGAGCTGGTGGACTGGAGACCGACTACGCCAATGCCAGCCTGACCGGGCGTTTACCCGCCCGGCAGATTCGGGTCCGATTGACGTTGCCCGGGCGTCGGATCGAAATGAACCTGGTTCTGGACGTCACCGTCCAGGAACGACAGCACGTTATCGACCACCATCTTCAGACTCGACGCCAGCGCTGCGTCCGTGGTGCTGGCGGTGTGCGGAGACAGCAACGCGTTCGGCAGAGTGCGCAGCGGGTTGTCGGCGGATAGCGGCTCCGATTCGAATGTATCCAGTCCGGCGCCGGCCAGCGCGCCGCCCCGGAGTGCCTCTTCCAGCGCCAGTTCATCGATCATGTCGCCGCGGGAGGTGTTGATGATGAACGCCGACGGCTTCATCTGCGACAGCTCAGAGGAACCGATTATGTGGTAAGTCTCCTGAGATCCGCGCAGATGGATGGAGATCGCATCGGAATCCGCCAGCAGTGTCGGAAGATCGACGAACTCCAATTCCGTGGTTTCGGGGTTGTACAGTTCCGGGTGACGCGTCCAGGTGATCACGTTCATTCCGATGCCGCGGGCAATAGCGGCCATCTGCTGCCCGACCCTGCCGGCGCCCAGGATGCCCAGGGTTTTGCCGTGTAGCTGGGTGATCATCCCCCGTGGCCACTCCCCCTGGTGGATCCGGTAGTCGAGCTGCCGCACCCGGTGTGCGATCGCCAGAAGTAGAGCCAGGGCGTGCTCCGCTACGGAGGCGGTCGCTATTCCAGGGGTATTAGTGACGGTGATGCCGAATCGCTGGGCACTCTCCAGATCGACATGGCCGGTGTTTGAGCCCCACAGAGCAAGGTGCCTGAGTCGCCCGCAGCGCGACAACACTTCGTAATCGAAGTTGGTCGACGCCCGGACGTTCAGGACGGTGTGTGCGGTCGCTATCCGTTCCACCGTTTCGTCTGTGCCCGAGGGAAGACTGTCGAACAGTTCCAACTCGACATTGGGGGTTGAACGCAGGCGCACCAGCGCCGGGGTGTCGCTAAACACGGGCGGTGCGTCGTCAATTACTACCAGTTTGACCAAATGTTCTGCCCGGATTCCTCTGCGTCGCTCTAGCCCGGAACTTGATTGCCGGATTGCGTGACACGATGAAAGCGTTCGTATTTCTGCGTGCTAACATACCGCCGCCCTACGAACGAGCTTGATATCCCGGCTGCTTCCCGGTTTCTGTCCGGCGCGGCAGCGCAGCACATTGTCCGGCACGATCTCGACGTCGTTCAAGCGGTATTCCGGCAACGCATCAGCCACCAGAGGTCCTCTTGCTTCAACTTTCAGCCTGCGCCTGGGCGCTTTCGACGAGTCCGCTCAATTCACTCGACCGCATAAAACTGGCCGGTTTCGACACGGTGGACCTGTGGCCCAACTCTTTCGGTGCGATAGGCAGCGCCAGCGAGATCACCGACCGCGGTCTGAAACCGGGTTGCTTCGGGCTGCTGGCGGGAGCGTTGCCGGGCGGGCTGTCACTGGATGACATCACGGGCGATAACGCGCAGCCCGTACTAGACATCATGTACCGCTCCATCGACTCCGCCGCCGGACTTGGCGTGAAACGGGTGTACATGGTCACGCCGATGGAGTACCCGTCGGACGACACACAGTTCCTTGCTTCTATACGGTCGCTCGGCGATCGGGCCGCGGCGGCCGGCGTGAAACTCGCCATCGAGCCACATCCGGGTCGTTCGATCCCATCCGATGCTGCTTGCCTGGAGTTCGTGAAGAAGACCGGCCACGAGAACGTCCATGTCCTGGTCGATTTCGGCCACTGCCTCATCACCAGAGAGAGCCCTTCCGAGAGCATTCGGAACGCCGGGGATCGGCTGGGTTACGTCCACATCGACGACAACCACGGCGAGTTTGACGATCACGTGGCGCTGTTTGACGGTGTGCTGAAGGCACCGGTGATCAACGAATTCCTGGAGACGCTCGTTTCGCTGCCCTACGACGGCGGGATCGGCATCGAATTCAAGCTCACAACGCCGTCGCCAATGTCGGCCATCGTCCAGGCACGCGACTTCATCAGGAGCTGGGAGTTACGTCAGGGCGTGACCGCCTGAACATCGCGTAGTAGAGCCCCCTCCCGTTTGGAGGGAGGCGCGTGGCCCCTTCCTTCTGCGGGAGGAGGCGCCGCAGCGCCTTAGTGCCCGTGCCCGTGATGTTTCCTCTTCATGTTCACATCGTGAATTGCGTCGTGGAACACCTTCTTTATGGCCTCGTGACGCTCCGGGCTTTCCGGGATGGCCAGCGTGTCCAGCCACTCCAGCCCGCCCTGCATCACCGTTATCAGGTGCTCACCCGCCGACTCCTGGAATAGCTCACTGCCTCCCTCCACCACGTACACGGGCGAGGTGTGCGCGTTCATGTTGACCGGCCACACGTGCCAGGCGACGTTCTCGCTGCCGCAGCGCGTCGCCAGCCAGCCGCTTCCCTGAAGGTGAATATCCTCACTCAGGGACAGCGACAGCGCACCGGCGGGAACGCTCTCACTGGCGATCACCCGGCCGTTGAACACCACGTCCAGCGTGTGGATCGGTGAGGTAGACACGGCGGACACTTCGACATGCACGGTGGCGCCCCCGCCGGCTATCTGAATCTCATCGCCCGGGACACGCCCATCCACGGAGAACGAGAGGATCGGGCCAGAGGTCGTCACCGTCTTTCCGGCGCGGACAGCCCTGCCCCAGGCTGCAAACGAGAACTCGTCGCCTCCGATGTGTGCGTAGGTGCGAACGCCGCCGACCGGCATCGAGGCAGACATCTTGTCGGTCCCTCCCACGGCCGCCACACGGTATCCCGCGTTCAGGAGGTGATACCACTCATGAACGGCGAAGGTATCCATGCTAGGCGACCAGAAATCCCTGATCTCCAGTCCATCAACCACGCCCCGGATTACCTCTGCGTACACCTCTGACTCCGGGAACGGGAAGTGCGGCACGATCACCACGCCCTCTTTGCGGCGGCACTCCTCCGCCCACTCACTCATCGCCCGTTTTACGGAGTCGCCGATATAGCCCTCGGTTGGACCGCCGGTGGAGAGCGGGAAGATGGGCGAGCCGGTGTAGGCCAGCAGGTTGATGTGGCCCATCAAATGTTGGCGGTTCTCGGTCCCGACCCACACCAGCGTCTCGTCGGTGGAAGAGCCCGAGAGCGCGCCCGTCAGATCGCCCACGTTTGTGAACAGATCGCCCCACTGCGCGGCCAACAGATTGACCAGGTTCGTGTCCTCAGCCGCGGCCTCCAGCCGGGCGGTCTCAGGCGTCAGGAAATGTGTGTGCGTATCGGCGGTGACCCAGCCCTTCGGACGGGTTTTTGCGATACGGTCGAGTTCGATCCGAAGCTCCCGTTGGCCGGGCTCGATGTGCAGTTTCTGACGCACCGGCGCGTACTCGAAGCCCTTCACAACCTCCACGTACACGTCACCCACAGGCAGCTCGCCCTGCAGCGTTCCGTCCACGTAGGCGTACTGGGTGGAGCCAAGCAGAAGGTCGGCCCCGTAATCTTCGAACCAGTTGTCGTTGACCTCGTGTCGGTGGCCGTACGGCGGGATGTAACGCCCGTCCGGCGCTCGGAAGTGGATGCGGGCGGGGGTTGGTTTGCCGGTTGCGGCATCGACTATCGTTGTGTGCACCCATGTCCGATCCGCCGTGAGCAGCCTGATCTTTGCAGCGCCTTCCGATGCGGTCACCTCGCCGGTAGACCGCAACTCCGACATATCGAACTCGTGGCCACCCACGGTGAGCGTCGCGTCCGGGTTTGCCGCTACATCCAGCACCAGCGACGAATCACCGCCCACCTCATCGCCCCATCCCTTTCGTTCCTCGGCCATCCAGGTGTCGGGGTCGAACGCCGGAACGGCGTAAGTGCGCGCCACGGTGCCGAGGTCGATCTCAACGTCACTGGCCGCCAGGTCGGAACCCTCGCCGTCAGGCAGATCAACGGCAACGCTTTCCAGCTTGCTGTGGCGCAGCGGGTGGTTGGTTCCGTGGAACAGCGTGATGGCCCCGATGCCGATCGAAGCCTGGCCGGTCGGCGTCACCCTTATCCCGGATATACACCTCTCAGGCTGCGGGTTCGGAAGCGCGTAAAGTAGCCAGACACCCTGATCGTTGGTCAGGGTGTCCAGCGAGCCCACGTTGACGTTGAGCTGCATGCGGCCCCACAGGTTCTTTGGGGAAGGTCCCCGAAAGTCGAGCGCCACCGGCTCCAGGTGGTCCTTGGCAGCGTAGGTGCTCTGGCCTCGGTTGCGAGGGTTGTTGATCTCAAACTGTCGGCGCACAGGAACGGCCTGCCCTGACCCGTCCTCGTACAGCAACGTGTACTCGGCAAGGAGTTCGCCCGGATTCAGCGCCACCGGCGGGCGGCCGGCCTGCAACGGGTACGGCCCTCGCAGCTGCCCGGCATCATCCAGCGCTCGGGCGTCACATACATGTTGAAACACCACGTACGGGACGCCGGTGATGCCCGGATAATCCGGGGCGTCGATCTCGATCTGAATCGGCTCTGTTGAGCCGTCAGCGCCCGCCACGATTATCGACGGTTCCAAGGCGTCAGCGCCGGAAAATGGAATGCCCCAGAAGACGTTCTCGCCGCCCGGCAACCCGGCGATCGCCGTCGCGGTGCCATCGTCCCATGGCGACCGATCGCTACGTGTGCGGTTGTATGCAGAACTGAGGTCTACGGGCGAAAACTTGGGCATAATAGACTCCGGCTTGGCGCGCGCTGACGGGGCGCATGGTACCCCGGCATTTCCTGTATCTACGGGTTCACGGGGATTTCCAGGGGGGGCGCCAGGGAATGGCGGCGCCCTCACGCACACCAACCTGAGGATAATTTGACCCAGCCAGCGTCCAGTCCTACTTCCGGTTCGTTCCGCCACCTCCTCGAAGAGACCGACCGTTTCATCGTAGCCGTGGAGCTTGAGACCACACGCGGTCTGGCGATGGAGGAGAGCTCTAGCCGAACGCTGAGCCTGGCCAGACGTCTTGCCGGCTCCAACCCCGTCGACCTGATCTGCATCACGGACAACCCGGGCGGCAACCCGCACATCCGGCCCGAGGTTATGGGTTACGAACTGCTGGCGCGGGGGCAGGAAGTGGTCATTAACTTCTCCTGCAAGGACTACAACCGGAACGGCATCGAAAGCCGCCTGTGGTCCCTCGGCAGCCTCGGGTTCGACAACGTGCTGGCCGTCACAGGCGACTATCCGATCACCGGCCACGCGGGTGGGCCACAGCCCGTTTTCGACATCGACTCGGTCGGGTTGCTTGAGGTGATGCGCAAAATGAACGGCGGGCTAGAAATCCCGTCCAGGCGTCCCGGAGGCGACCCGTCACGGCTTCGCCAGACATCGTTCTTTCCCGGCGTCGCCATCAATCCGTTCAAGTCCACCGAGGCCGAGTTGCTGCCCCAGCTCTTCAAGTTCGGCTACAAAATCAGGACGGGCGCGGCGTGGGCGGTGACACAGATCGGTTATGACTCCCGGAAACTGGACGAACTCAAAAAGTACGCCGCAGTCAACGATATGGACATCCCGATTCTGGGGTCGGTGTACGTTCTGAACGCCCCCGCCGCCCGTGTGTTCCACCACGGCGGCATCCCGGGCATCACCGTCCCGGATGAACTCTTTGAGCTGGTCCAGAAACACGCCGACTCTGAGGATCGGGGGCGGGCTTTCTTCGAGGAGTTCGCCGCCAAGCAGATCGCCGTGCTACGCGGCATCGGCTACCGCGGCGTTTACCTCTCCGGCCGTCTTCCGCTCACACGGATACGGCGAATACTGGACCTTGAGGCAAGCTTTGGGCCGGACGACTGGCGTGAATTCTCTAAAGAGATCCAGTTCCAGAAGCCCGGCGAGTTCAACTACTACGAGCGCGACCAGAACACTGGACTGGCCTCTGATCAGGTCAATCGGGAGTATCTGGAGTCGAAGACCGCGAAGGGCATGAAGCGGGCCAGAGGGCATGTCTCACCGGCCTATAAAGCCGGGCGCACCGCACATGGCCTGGTGTTTGACAGCGCCGCACCGGCGTCCGGTCTGGCTCGAAAGTTGTACTGGTTCGCCGACAAACGGCGGAAAGTCGGCGACCTTCTCCACCTGGCCGAGCAGGCCGTCAAGATCCCCATGTACGGTTGCCGGGATTGTGGCGACTGCTCGCTCCCCGATATCGCCTACCTGTGTCCGGAATCGCAGTGCGCAAAAAACCAGCGCAACGGCCCTTGCGGCGGATCGCACGACGGCATCTGCGAGGTCGGCGACAAGCGATGTATCTGGGTGAAGGCGTACGAGCGCACCAAGGCTTACGGCGAAGAGGAAACGATCCTGGACCGGCCGGTGGTGTTCAAAAACGGTGCTTTGCGGGGAACTTCGGCTTGGGGGAACACCTTCTTGAAGCGCGATCACAACGCCCCGGTCGCGATCGAGGGCAACGGGAGTGAGAACCTCGCGAATCCAGATGCTGGAGGTTCCGCAAACGGTTCTGATTGACTGAGATATAACGAAATGTTTATATATCTTGACAAGCTGGCCTTTTCAGGCCACGCCCAGCCCGGAGAGTGATCGTGCCTCGCCACCTGAAATCCGCCGAAGACTTCGTCACAATCGGCGAAAATATTCACACCACGCGCATCGTTCTGCTCAACGGGCGGCGCGTGCGCACGCTCGACGACGGCACCGAGGGCGTTCCGTTCAAGGACGAAAACGGCAACGACCTGTTTCTCTCCATCCCGGACGAGTTCAAGGAACAACAGCCCTACCGCCAGAACCAGGTCAAGCACTTCATGATCGCCGTCTGGAAGGGTTTGAACGGAGACGCCGAAGAGCAGGCCATCGGAACGGCATACATCCACCGCGAGGTGAGACGGCAAACAAACGCCGGGGCCACGTTCCTGGATCTGAACGTCGACGAGGTAAGCCCGTACCTGGATATTCAAAAGGCGTCGATGGAGTGGCTCGTCAAGACCGTCGAGGCGGTATCGACCATCCCGGCGAGCATCGACTCGTCCAACACCGAGATCATCGAGACCGGACTGGCCACCTACACCGGCGCCGCCGGCAGGCCCATGATCAACTCGGTCGCACTTGAGCGCGTGGAAGCCATCAAGCTGGTCACAGACAACAACGCGCACGTGATCGTCACGGCCGCCGGCGAGTCCGGAATGCCGGACGACGCGGACGAACGGGTGGAGAACATCGACCAGATCATGGTGCACATCCAGGACGCCGGCATCCCGTTGAGCGATGTGTACGTGGACTGCCTGGCGTTTCCTATCTCCGTGGCTTCGACCTACGGCAACGACTACCTTGACGCCGTCGCTGCGGTCAGGGAGAAGTACGGCCCGGAGGTCCACATCACGGGCGGGGTAAGCAACGTGTCGTTCGGCTTGCCAAAACGCAGGTTGATCAACGACTGTTTCCTCCATCTGGCGATCGAGAACGGGCTGGACAGCGGGATCATCGACCCGATTCCCGCCTCCATCCAGAAGGTGCTGGACCTGGACACGGGCTCCGAACCGGTCAAGCTTGCGCTGGATATGTTGCGCGGCCATGACGACTACTGCATGAACTACATCCAGGCGTTTCGCGACGGCCGTTTGGATTAGCGAGACAACGTCGAATCTTCAGGTCACAGGGAGGCAATCCAATCGCGTTCGTTCGAATCATGTACTGGAAAGAAATCCCCGTCTCGATTCAGGCAAACCATGACAGCGAGATGATCTCGCATCCGCTCGACGCGAGATTTCAGGAAGGCGTAGACGCTATTGCCATGTTTGACGGAAGCGTCGGTACGGACGACTACCTGATGGCCTGGGAACTGAAGGATTACGGGGAGGTCGACGCCCGCCCAAAGGAAGCCGCCGCCGCCATCGCCCAGCGTTTCAACGAAGGATTCCCGGACGATTTCGTGTCACGGATTCGGGACCTTGAGCGGGCCGGTGAAAGAGACACCACACCGGGCGCTATAGACGACTGGTTGAACGAGTGATCGCCCACAATCAAGCACCAACACGACCTGAGCCGAAGTAAACTGCTTACAGCTATAACGCCGTGAGGGCGTCCCGGGACAACACCCGGGTGCGCCACGGCCAATTGGAACTTCATGACATCAACATCCACGCCAACATTTCTTGAACGCCTCGAACGGGGCGACACGATAATCTCGGACGGAGCCACCGGCACCTACCTCCAGGAAAACGGCCTGGAGCCCGGCGGCTGCCCTGAAGAGTTCAACGTGAGCCACCCGGAAATTGTCAAGAACATGGCGAAACGTTACTTCGATGCCGGTGCCGAGATGGTCCTCACCAACTCGTTCGGCGGATCCAAGTTCATGACCAAAAAGTACGGTTTTGAACACCGGGTAGCTGAGTTCAACCGACTTGCAGCGGAACACGCCCGTTCCGTGGCGCCTCCCGGCGCCTTCGTGGTCGGGTCTGTTGGACCGACGGGTGAGTTCCTGGAGCCACTGGGGCCCGTGACATCGCTCGAGATGTACGACGCCTTCGTCGAACAGATCACAGCGCTGGCCGAGGGCGGCGCAGATGCCGTGGTTATCGAGACCATGACCGCGATCGAGGAAGCAACCCTGGCCGTCAGAGCCGCAAAAGAAAGCACCGATCTTATCGTGATGTCCACGATGGTGTACGACCCTGGACCCCGGGGCTTCTTCACCATGATGGGCGTCGCGCCGGAAGACGGCGTCAAGAAACTACGCGCCGCCGGCGCAGATGTCGTGGGGACCAACTGCGGCAACGGTATCGAGCGGATGATCGAGATCGCCCGCCTTATGCGCGCCGTGGACGACGGGTACATGCTCATCCACCCAAATGCCGGCATCCCGGCGATCGTCGATATGGAGATCGTTTATCCCGAGACGCCCGAATTCATGGCAGAACACTTCAAGACCCTGCAGGGCCTCGGGATCAACATACTGGGAGGGTGCTGCGGCACCGGCCCGGACCACATCAAGTCCCTGGTGACTGCGGTAAAGGGCTAAAACAGGCAGAAGGAACCGCCTACACATGACAACCCTGGAACTGCTCAGCGCCCGGGAAGTAGTCACCCGCTACGGCCACTGCGTTGAGCTGGTGCCGATGGACCCGAACTTCCACGACATCAGCGTCGGGTTGTACGAGCGGGACGGCGTCTCCACCGTCTGGACCTTCAGCAGGCGTCCCGGCGTGGAAGAGCGGATCCGTGACATCGTCGAACGCCTGGTGCAGCTCGGCGGTATGGAGGTCGCTGACGCCTGGAACCGGCTGCGCTTCCCGTGCGGCCACCTCCACACGCGCCCGCTCAAGTTCCTCACCACCGCCGCCATCGAGCGCACGGCGGAGCGGGACCGGCCTGAAGAGCTGCAGATCAAGGACTCAAAAAGCGCACTGACCATCGACATGACCGGGGAGCAGGCCGGCGAACGATACGCCTACCGCGTCTCGACGTCCGGCGAGGCAAAGAACCCGGCGCTGCGTCTTCGGGCCATCATCGCCGGGTTCATTCGCTACGGAGAGATGGAGAAGATCGACGACTCCACCATGGCTTTCAGTTGTGGGCAGCGCCACGATGGACTCGCCAGGCTGATACTGCCCTACTCCCGGAACATCAGCGCCGTGGAAGACGCTATGGAGGCCGATGCCCTGCGCGGGCAGATGACCACCTCCACCCTCGGTTTTGCTTCCACTTAGCTCCACTTCTCCCGTTTAAAGAGCGAGATTACCCATGCCATATGAAGAGACTATGACCCCTCGTGAGCGCGTTATGAACGCGCTCGCCAATCTCCCGGTGGACCGAACCCCGGTATCCAACCCCACCAACGTCGCCACTGTCGAACTCATGGACATGGTGGACGCGCCCTTCCCGGACGCTTGCCGTGATCCACAGCTGAATGCTGAGCTGGCTGCCACCGGTTACACCGAACTCGGCTTCGATTCGATACAGCCCTACTTCACGATTATTCAGGAGTCCTCTGCGCTCGGCTGCGAAATGCAGTGGGAGCAGAAGGACAACTGGCCAACGGTGCGCATGTCCAACCCGATCTGGAAGGGCGAGGACGATGTAGTCATCCCGGCGGATTTCCTTGAGCACCGTGACATGGTCTCGGTCACCGGTGCCATCGAGATCCTGAAGAAACAGTTCGGCGACGAGGTCGCGATCATCGGCAAGTCCATGGGGCCGTGGACGCTCGCCTACCACGTCTTCGGCGTCGAGAGTTTTCTCCTGATGACGATCGACGACCCGGACATGACCATGCGTATCATGGACAAGCTGAAAGAGGCGACCGTCCTCTTCGCAGACGCCCAGATCGCAGCCGGGGCCGATGCCATATGCGTGCCGGACCACGCCACAGGGGACCTAGTGTCTGGCGAGTACTACAAGCGCTTCCTCCAGGACATACACACGGAGATGGCGGAGCGTATCGACGCGCCGCTGATCCTGCACATCTGCGGCAAAACGCTGGATCGTATGCCCTACATCGCCCAGACTGGCATGGCGTCGTTCCACTTCGACTCACGAAACGACCCGCAGGAAGCGATGGACGCCGTCGACGGTGGTATCGGCCTCGTGGGCAACATCAATAACCCGCAGACCCTCTACTCTCGTGGACCCGATGAGGTGAGGGAAGAGGTTTACGCCTGTCTGGAGGCCGGGGTGCAGATGATCGCCCCGGAATGCGCCATTCCTCTGCAGACGAAACTGCATAACCTTCTGGCCATCCCGGACGCGGTCAAAGACTGGAGCGCTGAACGCCTCTAATCCGGCAATACGAACCCGGGCGTACAAATTCCGGTAAACGTACGGATATCTTGTATTGACAGATATATAACGATATGTTTATGTATCAATATCACTTGGTTAAGTTGCCCGTGCACGTGCGCGGTCGCCTACCCGGTCGTCCCGGAGAATTGATCCTTGCCAATCGTTCATGAAGGGCTCGCTCGAGAGTTCGAGTACGTCACGCAGGAAGAAGAGCGTGCCACGATCCTCGAGCAGATCGAGGCGGGTGACGCGCTTATGCAGGAGATGGCGTACAGCCTTATCACGGGCAACCACGCCGCCGTCGATGAGTTGACTCAGAAGGCGCTCGGCGAGGACCGCGAGGCCAACGACGTCCTTGATGAAGGCCTGATTCCCGGGATGGCCGTCGTCGGTGTGAAGTTCCGCGACAACCTTATCTTCGTACCGGAAGTCCTTATCGCAGCTCGCGCCATGAAGGCCGGGATGGCCCACATCGACCCGATCCTGTCGGCGTCCGGCGTGGAACCGATCGGAACCGCAGTGTTTGGGACCGTGAAGGGCGACCTTCATGACATCGGTAAGAACCTTTGCATCATGATGATGCGCGGCGCCGGTTTTGTCGTGCACGACCTCGGGGTCGACACGAAACCGGACGAGTTCATCGAGGCTGCGGACGAGAAGGACGCCGACCTCGTGTTGATGTCCGCCCTTCTCACGACGACGATGCCGAACATGGGTCGTACGATCGCCGAGTTCGAGGATATGGGGCTCCGGGACGAGTACAAGTTCATGACCGGCGGGGCGCCGGTGACCCAGGAGTTCTCTGATGACATGGGCGCCGACGGTTACGGCGACAACGCCATTTCCTGCGTGGAGAAGGCGAAAGAGCTGATCGAGATCGCCAAGGTGGCAAGCTCCGGGTAACACTTCGGCCCAGATTTGGGGGGGCTATCGCATGGCGGATTCAAGGGACAATTCCACGCCAGACAGTTCGGATGTACAGCCGGAAAATCCGCCTGCAGACGGGATCGATCCCGAGCGTCTGCAGGCGAGTATGTCGCGGCTCATGGACATCTACTCCGACATCTCCAGGACCGCAGCCGCTCCCGGACAGGCCCGTTGCCCGTACAAGGACGCAAAGTCCCGATGTACGGCGAAGTTCCCCTGCCGGAATCAGTTCTTCAAGGTCGCCGGCGAGAAGGCGATCTGCACCGGCAGCGACCACATCGACTACTGGTCGGCGTGGGAAACCTAGATTGTCCCGTCGGCGCATCAAGTGCCGGCCGGTCCAACGCGCTCCCATGACTGCATAAACGATTCCCGCCAACACAACACACCTCAGTGAGTAACCCGCCAAGTAATGTCTCCCCTCCACCACGGCGACGAAGTTCTGGAACTGGTCGCTGATCAGAGCATCTTCGACTACGCAGACGCCCTGAACGTCCGAGTGCCGACCTCTTGCGGGCGCACCGGCGAGTGCCACGAGTGCATCGTCGAAGTGAAGCGCGGGGCGGGCGCGCTCAACGATCCGGCCGAGTCAGAGCGTTTTCTCCTGAACGAGAATTACCGGCTCGCATGCCAGGCCGTGGTGAAAGACCCGGCCGCAGATATCGAGTTCGCCGTCCTGCGCCGGCAACCCCGCATCCTGACCGAGTCTGTCTCACTGGGCGTCGCGCACGACCCGTTGACGACCCGCGTCGGCGACGATGTGGTGTTCGACGGCGAAGTGATCGACCGCTACCGCGGCCACATCTACGGACTGGCGATCGATGTCGGCACGACCACCGTCGTACTGAACCTTGTCGACCTGGAGTCGGGTGAAATCATCCACATCGGGTCTTTCGAGAACCCGCAGCGCTTCGGCGGCAGCGACACGATGCGCCGCATCTCTTACGACAGCGGCGAGTACAAGGGCGAGCTGGGGCAAGTAATGCTCTCGTCCATCAACTTTGAGATCGGGGACATGGCCCGACGCCTCAAGGTGCGTCGACGTCACATCTACGAGGCCGTGATCGTGGGCAACTCCACGATGCGCGAGCTGTTCTTCGGGATTGATGTCCAGCCCATCGGCGAGAAACCGTATCGGTCGCCCATCGAAGAGGAACTTATCTCCGGCGAACGTGAAACCACCGCGCTCAACGTCAAGGCGCGTGACCTGGATCTGCGCATCTTCCCGGACGCCAACGTGTACGGGGCGCCGCTTGTGGGAAGCCACATCGGCGGCGACGTCGCGGCCGACATCCTCGCCATAGGCATGGACGAATCTGAAGAGGTCGTGGCGCTGGTCGATATCGGCACCAACACGGAAGTGATCGTGGGCAACCGTTACCGCATGCTCGCCGCGTCCTGCCCCGCAGGCCCCGCGTTTGAGGGCGCCGAGGTGACTTTCGGCATGCCCGGTTATGACGGCGCTATCGAGTCCGTGCGAATCATCAACGGTGCGGTCGAGTACGGCACGATCGGCGGCGTCACGCCGGAAGGGATCTGCGGCTCCGGCCTGGTGGACCTTCTGGCAGAGCTGGTCAGGACGAAGGCCATAAACGAGCTCGGCGTGCTGCAGAATGGTTCTTCGGAGTACACGGTTGTCCCCGAGCGCGGCATCACCATCTCACGTGCGGACATGAGCGCGCTGGCACAGGCCAAAGCGGCCAACTACTGCGGCCAGTGGATAGTCCTCCGCGAGTACGGGGCGCCGCCCGAGGGGCTGTCTCGCCTTTACCTGGCCGGCGGGTTCGCCAACTATATCAACGTCGAGAACGCCCGTGACATAGGCTTCATCGCCAACGTCCCGGCCGATCGTGTCTCCCAGGTCGGGAATGCCGCCCTTGAGGGAGCGACCATCATGCTCACCTCCCGGGTCAAGCGTCGAGAAATCGAGTTGTTGACCCGCGACATCGAGCACGTGGAGCTTGAGACGATGCCGGACTTCTTTGACCTGTTCGTGGAAGGGTGCCAGTTCAAGCCCATGAAACAGGACTTGGCCTCCGCCTGAGGGTGTCTCAGGGGATTCCGGTTTCCGGTTCCGCTTGACCAATATATAAAGAAATGTTTATATGCAGGTGCTTGATCCGTTTTCATCATTTAGGAGACAGGTGACCGCCTGATGGATCAACTTCTGGCAGGACTGAGGGCTGCGGGAGAGCCGACACGGCTCCGCCTGCTGGCTCTTTGCGCCCGGTCCGAACTCACGGTGACCGAGCTGACGCAGATCCTGCGCCAGAGTCAGCCGCGCGTGTCCCGCCACCTGAAACTGCTGGTCGAGGCCGGGCTACTTGGCCGCTTTCGAGAGGGACAGTGGGCCTTCTACCGGATCGCCAACGGACCCGAAAGCCCACGGCTGGGCCGTGCCATTGTCGACCTGATCCCGTCTCGTGATCCCGTATATGTTCGTGATCTCGAGCGTCTGGAAGAGATTAAAGAGGCACGCGCCGAGGCAGCCGCTTCTTACTTCAGCAACAACGCGCCCCAATGGGACCAGATGCGTTCCATGTACGTCCCGGAGGAGGAAGTGGAGGCGTGCGTCCGAGACCTGCTCAGCAGCGCCCACCCCTCAGACCTGCTGGACATCGGGACCGGCACCGGTCGGATTCTTGAGGTGATGGCGCCGGATATCCAGAACGGCGTCGGGATCGATCTGTCACACGAGATGCTTGCCGTCGCACGTGTGAACCTGGGAAAGGCGGGGCTGGAGCATTGCCAGGTCCGGCACGGCGATATGTATGAGTTGCCGTTCGACGACGCCTCGCAAGACGCGGTCGTATTCCACCAGGTTCTGCACTATGCCGAGGAGCCGGCTTCTGCGATAACGGAGGCCGCCCGGGTGTTGCGACCCGGTGGGCCGTTGCTTGTCATCGACTTCGCTCCACACGAGCAGCGTATTCTGATTGAAGAGCACGCCCACCACAGGCTCGGTCTGGCTGAAGAAGAGGTGGCCGCATGGTGCGAAAGCGCCGGGTTGCGGTCCGAGCTGGCCCGAGAGTTGAAAGGCGAACCATTGACCGTGAACGTTTGGCTGGCGTCACACATTTCCTTACCGCTATCCAGCGCCGGCTCAGAAATCGCCCCGGTGCCCGATAGTTGATCTCATCCACCCGCAGGCTGCCGTTGGTGTCGTTCGAGTTCTTCCCTCCGCGCACGTCTCACGCCGCACGTACCCTTTGGAGATCGTTCAAGCGGCTTGAGCCGTACGGACCGCGTTTCACGTCTGTAACGTACGGCGCAGGGGGCAGCACTCGCGAACGGACGCATCAGATCGTCCAGCGGATGCAGGAGGAAACCGATGTCCCGGCAGCGGCACACCTGACCTGCGTCGGAGCGACGCGTGATGAGGTCGACCAGGTAGCGCGCGACTACTGGGAGGCCGGGATTCGACATATCGTTGCGCTTCGCGGCGACGCTCCGGCCGGCTCCGACGGGTATCACCCACATCCGGACGGCTATCACTACGCCTCGGACCTGATCGCGGGGCTGAAACGGGTCGTTGATTTTGAGATTTCCGTTGCCGCATACCCCGAAACGCATCCCGAAGCGTCGAACGCCGATGCTGATCTCGACAACCTCAAGCGCAAGATCGACGCCGGTGCGACGCGCGCCATTACGCAGTTCTTCTTCGAGCCTGACCTGTACCTGCGATTCATGGACCGCGCACGCGCCGCCGGGATAACCGCGCCCATCGTCCCGGGCATATTGCCCGTGGTGGACATCATCAGCGTCAGCCGATTCGCCGAGCGCTGCGGGGCGAGCGTCCCTGACTGGCTGGTGTCACGGTTCGGCAGGGTCGGAAGCGGCACACAGGCCCGCTCAAGCATCGCCGTCAGCGTGGCGACCGAGTTCACCCATCGCCTGATGCTAGAGGGCGTGGATGAGTTCCACTTCTACACGCTCAACCGTGCCGCCGTGGTCGCCAGAACCTGCGAGAACCTTGGCATCGTGCCCGCTGAAGCGCCTGTCGTTACCGGGTGAATCGAATTCTTCGTGCTAACGGGTAAAGGTAACGTCCACAAACATGAATACGATATTCCAGGGCAAGACAGAATCGCCGGGATCGACCAGGTAACTTTGCGCTTCCTGCCTAAAACACGTTAACCGTGGCCGAAATGTCCGGGTTGAGTGGATCGCCAACCTGATAGCTGCCCGGCGTCTCTGTTACGAAGACGATCTCGTCATTGACGGGGTGGCCGAGGGAGTCACGACCTCATCGTTCGGGTTAAAGCGACGGGGCATGGATCCGACCTACTTCTTCCCGCCAGTGCACGACCACCGAATCTTTTCGCGCTACCCTGTAGCGCCGCAGGCATCGCTTTACGCTGGCCGATCCACAAGTGGCCCTAGAAGGAACACAACTTGAGCAAGGTCCTGATCACCGACTACGTGTGGCCCAATATCGACGCCGAGACGGCGATCTTGAAGGCCGTCGGCATCGAGCCCATCGTTGCCCCGGATTCGTCCGTCGAGACCCTAACCCGGCTGGCAGCGGACGTCGACGCAATCATGTTTTGCTTTGCGCAGGTCCCTGCCGAAGTGCTCCGAAACGCCCCCAACTGCAAGGTCGCGTCGCGCTACGGCATCGGGGTCGACAACGTGGACATCGCAGCCTGCACTGAACTGGGCATTGTGGTGACGAACGTGCCTGACTACTGCATCGACGAGGTGGCCGATCACGTCATGGCGATGGCGCTGTCGTTCAACCGCAAGATCGTCCGCCACAGCGCCCAGGTAAAGGCTTCCGGCTGGGGAGCGGTGACCCTCAACGACACCATGCACCGGCTGCGGGACCGGACCATAGGCATCGTCGGCATGGGCCGCATCGGCCGCGCCGTCACCACACGTGCGCTCGCTTTCGGCATTACGGTGCTTGCGCACGATCCTTTTGTCCAGCAGAGCGACGCCCCGGATGGCGTCCAGATGACTTCCCTGGACTCGATGTTGACCGAGTCCGATTTCGTGACGCTGCACGCGCCGTTGACCCCGGAAACGACAGGGATGATCGGCGCGAATGAACTGAAACTGATGAAGAACGACGCCTTCCTGATCAACGCGGCACGCGGTCCCCTGATCGACGAGGCGGCGCTGGTGGAGGCGCTCAGGGCCGGTGAGATCGGTGGAGCGGGGCTGGATGTGCTGGAAGAGACCGCCCCACCGGACGATCACCCGCTCTATGCTATGGATAACGTGATCATCACCCCGCACACTGCCTTCTTCTCCCAGGCATCGACGATCGAGCTTGAGGAGCGTACGGCACAAGAGGTTGTGCGGGTGCTGAACGGCGAGCCTCCGGACATCATCATCAACCCGGAGGTCCTGGGCAAAACCCGCGCCGGCATCTAACCCGGCCGGGTGGCGATTTGGTTGGTGTTATGGAGCTACAGCGCACCAACCGGAGGATCAGGCCCGCTCTGCCGCCTCTTACAGGTTGATATCCCGGAGCGCCAGCTTGATTTCGGACACCTGTGACGTCGCAGCAGCAAATGCTCCGTCTTTCATCTGAGACTCGCTGTACGCAGCGTGGCCCGCAAGCGACGCCAGCTTCTGGAAGGCGATCTTCCCCGGCAAGCAGGCGGTTAACGCGGTGCTGGCGAACTCCAGAAACCTGGTTTTCACGCACGGTCAGTACTACTGGGCGGAGGATCTGTTGTAAGGGCGCGGTTGCTAGCGATTGATTGAAGGTCAGGAGTTGTTGTGGGAATCGGGCTAATTGCACGCCGTAACTTTTGGTTAAGGTCCCTCGGCTTCGCTCGGGATGACAGTATTCTGTTCCGGGCAAATTTATTCCGCCATCCCGAGCGAGATCACCTCACCCCAAATAACTCGTCCAGCGCCGCCGAACCAATCTCGCGAAACGATTCCACCCGCACGTCCGCTGCGGACAGGTCCGCATCAAGCGTCGACTCGCTGGGGGCGGCGATGCAGTACATTCCGGCCGCCTTGGCAGAAGCCACGCCGGTGGTTGAGTCTTCAATGGCCGCACACTGAACCGGCGGGACGCCGAGCAACTTCGCTCCAGCCAGGTACGGGTCGGGCAGCGGCTTGTGCGCGCTGACGTCCTCTACGGAGACGATCCCGGCGAAGAAAGACGCCAGCCCGAAGCGATCGAACACGCTATTGATGTACCAGCGGTTTCCGGACGTGACCAGCGCGCACGGCACGGCTCTCTCGGCCAGTTGTGACAGCAACTCCCGAAGCCCGTCCCGGAGTTCCAGATCTGTGGCGATCAACTCTACAAACAGAGCCTGTCGCTCACGCAGCACCGCCTCCGGGTCCAGGATTCCGTGGATAGCAGACAGTTCAAACATCGTGTCCCGGACGGTTCGACCGATGTAGTTCGCCTGCTTGTTCTCAAGGGTGAACTCCACGCTGTGCGCGGCCATCGTCCGCCGATCCGCTTCGTAATGGACGGGCTCGGAATCAACGATCACGCCGTCCATATCGAAACAGACGGCTTTTAGCCGGCCTCGCGAACTCTCTGTTTCAAGTCCGGCCACGTCTAAACCGGGTGGACGATCGACTCTAGGCCCTCGCCCCGTGCCAGACGGGAGACGTTGGCCATTGCGAAGTCGGTCGACCGGATGCCTGACTCCTCCGAGAGACTCGCCAGGTGCGGCGTCACGACCACGTTGTCCATAGTCAATAGCGGGTTGTCGGTCGGAGTCGGTTCCTGTTCCGTCACGTCCAGCCCGGCGCCGAAGATCTGTCCAGATCGCAGGGCGACCGTCAGGGCCGCTTCGTCGACCACCGGGCCGCGACAGGCGTTAATAAGGATGGCCGTCGGCTTCATCAACTCAAGCTCACGTGTGCTAATCATGTGGTGCGTCGAGCGGTCCAGCGGGACGTGGAGGGTGATCAGGTCGGACGTCGCCAGCAGCTCGTCCAGCTCGACGCGCCGCGCCCGGGTCTCCTTCTCCACGTCGTCGGGAATAGCAACCACGTCGGAGTAGATGATGTCGCACTCCCAGCCGCGCAATCGGCGCGCCACCCGGGAGCCGATACGGCCCAGTCCTACGATTCCGACCGTCTTGTCGACAAGGTTGTGATACTCGTCCTGCTCGCCCGTCACACCGGCCATCCACGTGCCGGCGCGCGTGCTAGTGAGCTGGAGGTTCATCTTGCGGTAGACGGAGATCATGAGTGCGATAGCGTGTTCCGCAACCGCCACGGAGTTACCGCCGCCGTTGTTGGCGACCAGCACGCCGCTCTCGCCAAGCGCCGTCTTGTCCAGGTAGTCGGTTCCTGCGGAGGTCGTCTGAATGAGCCTCAGGTTCGGCAACTTCAGGGCCAGCTCGGTAGTGATGGCGCGCGGCCCAGCCGGAATGACGGCGATGGCCTCTTGCGCCCCCTCAAGGACGCTGTCGTCGCCCGAGGCGTTGTCGATCCAGCGGACCTGCACCGCCCCCCCGTACTGACCGGCGAGCATGTTGTAGCGCTCCACAACGGCCTGCGTGCGCGAGTCGTTAGGGCCGATTACGGCTACCTGAGGCAGGGCCATGAAAAGATCTCCTATTGATCTGCTGGGGGAAGAATTTGCGAGTGCGTTTTGATTGACTGAGCCAGATGAGGCAGGCGGATTATAGCCCCGAGGCCGGACGGCGTATCACCATCTCCAATCCAGACCACCCATTGATTCACGAGCGCCCTATAATTCCCAGCCATCACACCCTTGCTTTCGCCTCGAACGGTCACCGGGGAAAAGGACAACATGACCAACGCCTACGACTCATCGACGATCAGCGCCACGGCCGTCGTGGACGCCCTGCATGAACACGGCATCACCCACGCCGTATGGCTCCCGGACAGCGAGACCAACTTCATGCACATCCTGCTGACGGATGATCCCGATATCCGCCTCGTACCGGTGTGCCGTGAGGGCGAGACGATGGCGATCGCCGCCGGTCTCTGGGTCGGCGGCGGGAAACCGGTCGTCATGATCCAGAACACCGGTGTGTTTGAGTCCGGCGATTCCATCCGCGGGATGTCTCTTGACACTAGCATGCCACTCGTCCTGCTGATCGGCTACCGGGGCTGGACACGGCACGGCGCAACCCCGGACTCCGCCGCACGCTTCATCGAGCCCGTCCTTGACGCCTTCGGGATCCGCTACTACCTGGTCGAGCAGGGCGAGGACATGGATCGCATCTCGATGGCGTTCACGGAGGCCGAAGAGACGAACCGCCCCGTCGCACTGCTGATGGGCCGGGAGTTCGGCGCTTAGGGGTGTTGAAGCCGGAGGGGCCGGGCGTTCTTCATTCAGCCGGAACAGGAGCGTTGTGCTGCGTGTTAACTCGGCGCTCTTTTACGACTACCGGCCGGGCGATGACAACGTGTTTGGCGCGGGCTGACGCGAGCGTATCGCCGAGTTGACGGACCTGTACCCGCACGTCGTGAACGCCGGGAATTTTGACTAGCACGCTGCGGAACTGGTGGATGTCGAGGTGATATTCGCCACCGGCAGCATGCCTCGCTTCGCGAATCACCACTTCTCGCGCATGCTCGGATTGAAGGCCTTTGCCGAACCGCTGATCCCGCGGGACGTGACGCTGGTTAGCGCATGGGGCATCAACGCCATCCCGATTCCCGAGATGTGCCTGTCGCAGATTCTGCTGTCGTCACGCGGCTACTCCAGAGCCATACGCGGGTATCGAGACATGCAGACGCCCGAAGCGAAGGTTTTCCCGCGCGCCGGGGATCTTTGGCGAGACGGTCGGGGTGATCGGGCCCGGCAAGATCGGAGCACGGTTGCGAACCCTCCTGGCGGATTGTCCGATCAAAGTGATCGCTAACGACCCGTTTCTCACCCCGGAACGTGCAACCGAAATGGGCGTCGAGTCGGTCACGCTGCGCGAGGTGTTCAAGCGTCGCTAGTTGTCAGCAATCACACGTCAGATCTGGAATCGACGCAGGGCGTGTTAACCGCGGCACATTTCGAAGCCATGCGCGACGGCGCGATCTTCATCAACACCGGGCGCGGCGCCCAGATCGTGGAGCCGGATCTGATTCGCGTACTGGGCGCTCGCCCCGACTTCACAGCGCCGCTGGACGTCACCTCGCCCGAACCACCGCCCGGGGATTCCACGTTGTGGGTGCTTCCGAACGTGGTCATCAGTCCACACGTCGGCGGAACCATCGGCGACGAAGTGGTGCGGGTTGCCGATTGCGTGATCGAGGAGTTCGAGAAATGGACGGACGAATGCCCGCTCCAGTACGAGGTTACGGCGGAAGTCCTTGCCACGATGGGTTAGGGTCGATGATCCGTGTCGTCCGTCCTGAGCTTGGTGACAGGTACGCCCGTGGATATCCCGGGTAACGGTACGTTGTGATGACACCCTCAAGCACACGGGCTAGGCCCCACACAGGCGAAACGATTTGTTGCGCAGCTCTTTCCAACTCATTGACGGCATCGGCCCCGAAAGGGAATCCGATCTGTGGACCGACGGCGTGACTACATGGGACGAACTCTTAACAGTACAACCGCAGCACTCGGAAGTCCTTGAAGCGGCGAATCAAAGCCTTGTCGGGCGGAACGCCCGTTATTTCCAGAACGTCCTGGGTACGGCCCAATGCTGGCGACTCTACGCCGACTTCCAGCGCGAGACGGCCTTCCTGGACATCGAGACGACCGGCCTGTCGCCCGAGAACTCGTACGTGACGATGGTGGGGATCATCGACTACACCGGATTCACGGCGTACGTACGTGGCGAGAACCTGGACGAGTTGCCGGATGCGTTGCGACAGTACGCGCTATTTGTGAGCTTTAGCGGCGCATCGTTTGACATGCCGTTCCTCGATAAAGAGTTCGGCAGAGTCGCCATCTATGGCGGTGATTCGCTCTTCGCCCATGCCGCACACCTGGACCTGCGGTACCCCTTGCGAAGGCTCGGGTTCAAGGGCGGATTGAAGAAGATCGAGCAGGCGACGGGATTGGGTCGACCGAGCGAACTTTCCGGCCTTAGCGGTTACGACGCCGTGCGACTCTGGAAGATGGCGAACGATGGCGAGCCCGATGCATTGACGACGCTCATCCGCTACAACGCCGAGGACGTCGCCTCACTCCCCCGCCTGACCGAGCTCATGGTGGAGGAGATGGCGCACGGCACCCCCCTGTCCTTCACGATGCCGCCAGCCTTCCCGCAATACGACACGGATGCCCTGCCCTACGACTCCAGTCTCGTCCGGTATCTGACACGCAGCGCCCGGTACTCGTCCCGGGGTTAGTGGGCAGGAACAATATGTGTGATCACATCGTCGGGACGTCTGTCTATCCGCCCTCACGGTTGCCGTACGTAAACGCCATCGAAAACGCGTCCGCGTCGTCGGTTACAGCGGAACTCGGTGCGAGATAACTTTCCGTGCCGGGCGAGGCGCTAAGGGCGGATAGTCAGCTCCCACGGTGTTGGGGCGCTGCTGGCCTGTGCAGGTTTGTCTGCGTTGGTCCGTCCCACTTTGATTGCGCGGGCCGGTTCGATACGTCTGCGCCGATGCTACACTCGTCCTGTCAACGACCGGCGTGTTGTCGGCCCGGCGTCCCCCCGACGACATTGCACCCAGGAGTGAGGCGCGCCGTTATGGACAGCCTCGAATTCACAGACCGCCCGGAATTGCGGCGGACGATCATGGTCACGGCGTTTGCCGGATGGCCAGACGCGTCTGAGGCAGCCACACGGGCTATCCGATACATGGCGGACCAGATAGCGGCGACAAAATTCGCCTCCATCGACCACGAAGATTTTTACGATTTCGTCGAACTGCGCCCGAAGGTGAGAAACGGCGCAAACGGTGAGCGAATCCTCTCCTGGCCAGAAAACCAGTTCTACGCCTGGCGCAACACCGATGGCGAAGGCCCGGACATGGTGCTGTTCCGCGGCGTGGAACCGCATTTCAAGTGGCGGGCATATTCGTCGATGATTTACGAGGTCGCAGAAGCCTGTAATGTGGAGCTGGTCGTCACCCTGGGAGCGCTACTGGACGCCGTTCCGCACACCCGCCCAGTGAAGGTAACCCGGTCGTCGCAGACAAAGAACCTTGGCCCAGATTTCGATCACCTAAATTTCCGTCCCTCCAGCTACCAGGGCCCCACGGGAATCATGTCGATCGTCCTGGACCGCATGACGGCGGCCGGGATCCCATGCGCCAGCTACTGGGGCCACTCTCCTCACTACGTGCAGGCCAAGCCGAATCCGAACGTCACCAGGGCACTACTGGAAGCTGTCACTGAGATCATCCCGGTCGAGGTCGATACGGAGGGGCTGGTGCGCCGCGGGAGTGACTTCATGCGCCGTTTGACAAAGGCGCTGGCCGACCAGGACGAAATCACGAAATACGTCACGGAGCTGGAAGAGCGCTGGGACAAACAGAACTCCCCGTCGGGCCCCGAGGAGACCGAAGGCGCCGATGCGGCCCCGCTGATCGCTGAGTTGGAGGCGTTCCTGCGGCAGGAAGCTGGCGCTCCGCTCGAATCCCAAGACGACGAGACACCAGACGGCGAGTCCGGTAATCAAGATCAAGACAAAGGGAACTCGCCGAGTGTCTAAACTGGCCGATCGCCTGGATGCCCTCGGTCGAGTTGCTCCAGCCCCCATGGGGTTTGCGCCGCGCACCCGCGTCAAACCGGCGGCAACGATGCTACTGCTGGGGTCAGCCCCGGCGAGCCACGCCGACAAGTACGCCGACTGGAGAGGCGTCGACGCGCTCATGCTGACCGGCGCCGAAAAGCTGGCGACAAAGGGGAGCCCGAGCAAAGCGCTAGCCGAGGTGATCTGGGGCGTGTCGATCGGAGATATCGACTTTGAAGGGCTGGATCGACTCAAGGAGAAGGGCTGCGATTTCGTCGTACCGGCCTCCGACGACCATCCTGCCACAGTGCTACGCGATGACGACATGGGCCGTGGTTACGAAGTCGACACCATGCTCAGCGAAAGCGTGGCGCGGGCGCTCGAATTCCTGCCGGTGGATTTCCTGTTTTTGACCCCACCGAAAAACCTCTGGCCCCTCAAACTCTCGAGTCTGATCACCCTAGAGAGCACCATCGGGCTCGTTGGAAGCCACTTCGTCCTCCGTGTGGAAAAACCGCCGTCATCCGGGGATCTTGAGATGGTGCGCAACCTGCCAGTAGACGCGTTGCTGATCGACCTGACCAGCACGTCCGAATCCGATCTCAAAAAGTATCGTGACTGCATTGACGGCCTGCCTCCCCGCAAGCCACGTGCAGGCGGCGGCGATCACCCCGATGCGACCATGCCGCAGACCGGCGCCCCGACCGGCGGTCACCAGCATGATCACGATGATGATGACGACTGGGACGACCGGGCGCCTTCTCCGTAGTCCGGCCTCGGCCAAGGGGGTTGACCGCCATAGCCTGGACGGCAACCCGTTTCTACGCGGCCTTCGTATTCCTGACCAGATATACGCCTCCACGTACGGCCCAGCCCGGGGCATCAAAGGTTCCCCGGAATACAGCAGACGCGCAAGAATCGGGACTCCGCTGTGCTATTCTTCAGGCGCATTTAAAGCTGATTCACGCTCGTGAGACGGGATCCATATGATCACCGCATCCCGGGCAATAACGCATATTCGGCGAACGGTGAGTTGACGCCACATCGCCCGCCAACAGTGCTTCCTAACGCCTCCCTCGCGCCGTATTGGGTCCCGGGAGGCATCCGTAATCGTTTCGGGAGGCATCAGGGGAAAACCGCATGACACAGGTAACAATCATCGGACTGGGCCTCATCGGCAGTTCGATAGGCATGGCGATTCGCTCTGCCCGCAAGAACGTGAAGGTTGTGGGGTTTGACCACAACTCGGGTGTCCAGAGCCGTGCCAAGAAGATCGGCGCTATCGACGACACAGAGTGGCGCCTGAACAAAGCGATCGAGGACGCCGATCTGGTGGTCCTAGCCGTCCCGGTCCTGGAAATCCCGATATTGATGGACAACATGGCGGGCTGGTTGAAACCGGGCACGGCGGTCACCGACACGGCAAGCACGAAGACCCGGGTCATGGAGTGGGCGGCGGAGAAGATGCCGGATTCCGTCGGCTTCGTTGGCGGCCATCCACTGGCCGGCGGCGGGCTCTCGGGACAGGACGCTGCCCACCCGGACATGTTCGCGGGCGTCTCTTACCCGCTCATGCCTGCGATCCGCGCGCCGGAGAAGTGCGTCAAGACCGTGGTCGAGTTCGTGGAACTTCTGGGCGCTACTCCCAGGTTTGTGGACGTCGCCGAACACGACAGTTACATCGCGGCGGTATCGAACGGCCCCCTTCTCATGTCGTCGGCCCTCGTCCTGACGGCGGCCAAGAGCCCCGCCTGGGGAGAGATCAGCAAGTTCGCATCGGCAGAGTTTGGCGATCTTTCACGCCTCGCCGGGATGCTTCCCGAGACCACGCACGGCATCTGCAAGACCAACCCGGACATGATGCTGCACTGGCTGGACACGTACCTCGCGGAGCTAACCGAGCTCCGGCACGCTCTGGCTGAGGTGAATGATGAGGGCGAGGACGGCAGGCTGAAGCCGTTGTTGACCGAGGCATACGAGCAGCGTCTGCGCTGGACCGCCGGCGTTAGCCCGGATACCGAGATGCCGGGGGACGAGACCGGGACCATGACCGAAACCCTGGGAACGATGTTCCTGGGTGGCGGGATCATGGGACGCATTCGTGGCGGGCGGAGCGACGGAAAAGACGACTCAAACGGGCGGAATTAGCAGAACTGGCCTCACAATTCCTGAAAACCCCATCCTTCCGCGGTTAATCTGGATCGATGGCACGAGAGGTCTCACGTCCGAAGCGCCTTCGCGGCGCTATCGAAATACCCGGCGACAAATCAATCTCCCACCGCGCGGTGATGTTCAACGCCATCGCGAACGGATCGGCTACCGTCACCAACCTGTCGGGCGGCGCTGACTGCACGTCCACCATCGGAATCCTCCGGGCGATGGGCGTCGAGATCCAACGCTCGGCCGGACCTGCCGGACGCGGAGACACGATTCATATCACCGGCGTCGGCATGCACGGACTGGCCGAGCCGATCGAAATCCTTGACGCGGGCAACAGCGGCACGACCACGCGCTTGATGTGCGGGCTGCTCGCCGGACGCCCGATCATGACCGTCATCACCGGCGACGATTCTCTCAGGTCCAGGCCCATGGGCCGCGTGATCAACCCCCTGCGAAGCATGGGCGCCGAGATCTCTGCGCGCGGCGGCGGCCGGCTCGCTCCGATAGTGTTCCACGGCGGGGATCTGCACGGCATCGAGTACGACATGCCTGTGGCCAGCGCTCAGCTCAAGTCGTGCCTGCTCCTTGCCGGGTTACGCGCCACAGGAAGCACGGTCATCAATCAGCCGGACGTCACCCGTGACCACACCGAGCGCATACTCGCCGGCATGGGCGCCGTCATAGAGGTCAACGGCCTCGCCGTCACGACATCAGCCAGCGAACTTTCGGCGGCGGACGTCGAGGTGCCCGGCGATGTGTCTTCCGCTGCATTCTGGATAGTCGCAGCAGCCGCCCATCCGGACGCGGATATCACCCTCTCCAACGTCGGAATAAACCCGACCCGGACCGGGATTTTTCAGGTCCTAGGCGGCATGGGAGTAGAGATCGAATTCGTGAATCAGCGCACCGTCGCCGGGGAGCCGGTGGCCGATCTCCACGTGCGCTCTTCGGATCTAAAGGGAGTCGATATCGGCGGCGACGTGATCCCACTCATGATCGACGAGGTACCCGTTGTAGCGGTCGCGGCGGCGATGGCCGAGGGCACGACCAAGATCACAGAAGCGGCGGAGTTGAGGGTCAAAGAGTCCGACCGTATTTCTGCGACCGTCGCGTGGCTCAAAGCAGCCGGAGTGGAACACGAGGAGGCAGAGGACGGCCTCACGATCCACGGCGGCGGTCGAATCCAGAGCGCCGTAGCGGACAGTTTTGACGACCATCGGATCGCGATGTCTCTGGCGATCGCCGGGGTTGTGAGCGAAGGAACAATCGGCATCGAAAGAGCGGAGTCTGTAGACATCTCCTACCCGACATTCTGGCGTGACCTAAACACCCTGTCCGGGGTCGTTGCGTGACCAACCCGGAAGGCACGCTCAAATTCTCCGGCAACCGAACGCCGATGATCGTCGTTATGTCAGGGCCGTCCGGCGTCGGTAAAGACGCGATCCTCGAGCGCATGGCGGAGCTCAAATACCCCTACCACTTCGTGATTACGGCCACCACGCGAGACCCGCGTCCGGGCGAGGTGGACGGCGTCAATCACTACTTCGTGGACCGGACGCGCTTTCAAGAACTGATCGATTCAGACGAACTGCTGGAGCATGCCGAGGTTTACGGCAACATGTACGGGGTGCCAAAGCAGCAGGTTCGTGATGCGCTGGCGGCGGGCCGGCACGTGATGATCAGGGTCGATGTCCAGGGCGCGGCCCGCATCCGGCAGCTCGTCAGCGATGCGCTCCTGATATTCATCAAGCCGCCAAACTTGAAGAGCCTCCGGGCGCGCTTCGAAAAGCGCGGCGTGGGCGCCCTTGAAGCGATTACCGAACGGCAGTCCCGGGCGATGGATGAGATAAACGACGCGAACTGGTTCGACGTCAGCATCGTCAACCACGACGACCGGCTGGACGACGCTGTCCGGGAAGTGATCGGCGTCATCGACAGCGAGTCTGAACGTGAACCGCCCCGGGTTTTCGACCTGTAACGCGTTTATAGTCGGGTCGTAATCCAAACGTCCTGGCCAAACCCACGCCCGCCCGCAACACATACGGAGTCCGAAATGCCGAACGAGATCGGCCTGTTTGAGGCCATCGACACCCAGCGGGCGCTCCGCTACATCAAGCCTGATCCGATCCCGTCCGAAATGCTGGACCGCATTCTGATGGCCGCTTCAAGAGCGCCGAGCGGCGGCAATAACCAGCCCTGGGAGTTCGTGATCATCCAGGACCAGGACGTCAAGGACCAGATCGCTAGGTATTACAAGCAGGCGTGGGACGACAGTTACGGCCAGTCACGTGATCCCGGCCGTCTCGGCGCACGCTCATACAGTTCCGCCGAACACCTCGCCAGCCATATCGCCGAGGCACCTCTCTGGATCATCATCTGCGTCAGGCACAACGGTTCTCCAGAGACGATGGGCCGCGGCGCATCGGTCTACCCGGCCGTGCAGAACATGCTGCTTGCAGCGCGCGGTCTCGGGCTGGCAAGTGTGTTGACGACCTTCCACACCCGATTCGAGAAAGAGGTCGGCGAGATCCTGGGGCTGCCGGAGAACGTCCAGACGGCGGCGTTGCTGCCCTTCGGGTTCCCGGAAGAGGGGCACGGTTACGGCCCGACCCGCCGTGCGCCTGTTGACGAGGTCCTACACTTCGACCGATGGTAGCCCTGCCGGGCGAATTGTCCGGGCTGGACCACTCCGCATCGGATGACCCGCCCATCTGACCCAATAGCCCCCAGTAGAGGAAACAATCGGTCGACGGAGCCTCACACGCAGACGACAACCGTCCGTCCGCCCCGCCGCCAGGCGATTGCTACCCGGCCGGGCCTTAGGCGCCATGGTAGTTGATGTTTCGTAGTCTGGCGGCCTGGCTTTGTAGATAGCCCTGCCGCGTTAGTGACGGCGTGTGGGAATCGATAACTCCACACGCCTCCGAGGCGCCGTCCGACAGCAGATCGACCACCGTCATCGCCATCGAGATGGCCGAGTCCACCACGGCGCGACGGTAGTCGGCGATAACGTAATCGACGCCGTGTCCGGTACCATCTGCCGCCGCCACGTACGGGTGCAGAGCCGGCATTATCTGGGACAGGTCGCCCATATCCGTCGACCCGCCTGCGTTGACGTTATCGGCCTGCGTCATGAGGCTGTCTTTGCCGAACTCTGCGGTCACGTTTTCCGAGAAAATCCGAGCCAGGTCCGGGTTGTTTTCGAGCGGCAGATAACCGGGGATCGCTACGAACTCGAGGTCGGCGCCGATCGCCAGGGCGCCGGCGCGATAACAGTCCTCTACCCGGGCCGAGATCATGTCCACGGCCTCCATGGTGCGCCCTCGCACACGTCCTTCGTACACAACCTCGGACGGCACGGCGTTCGTAGCGACGCCCCCGTGGGTGATGATCCCGTGCACCCGGGTCTGGTTTTCCGCCTCGAAGGTCTCACGCTGCGCGTTGATGGCGGATAGGGCCAGCATCGCAGCTTGAAGAGCGTTTACCCCTTGATGAGGAGCCCCGCCCGCGTGGGCCGCTTTTCCAATGAACTTCACGTAGTGGACCACGTGCGCGTTGCTCGTCCCGCCGACGACGAAGCGTCGCTGGGCTTTGCTGGAGCTGGTGTGGATCATCATCGCCATGTCCACGTCGTCGAACGCGCCCAGCCGGATCATCTCCTGCTTGCCGGAGAGCAGCCCCAGATGGCCCGTCTCACGCAAGCCCCAACGCATCCCGACGTCGATGAACTCTTCCGCCGGCGTTGCTATGAACGCGGCGCGCCCCGAGAGCGTGGAGACAACCTCCGGCACACCGAGGCCGATGGCGGCGCCGATGAGCGCCCCCAGCTGGGCATGATGCCCGCAGGCATGCGCCGCCCCGGTAGTTAAATCCGCCCCGGGATGCCCCGGTGTTTTAACGGCATCGAGCTCGCCGATCACGCCGACGGTCGGGCCATCACCGTTGAATGTTCTGACGCCCTTCATGCCGGTTATGGCGATCCCCGTCTCCGGGTTAACGCCCGCATGTGATAGCGCCTCTGCCACCACCCGGGCAGTGCGTTCCTCGGTGAATCCCGGCTCCGGGTGTTCGTAAACGTCACGCGCCAGACGGATGATCTCGTCAGAAGCGCCTTCGATGGTCCGACGTACCGCCGCTTTTACTTCGACCCGGCTCAGGTTTCGTACTGTGCTCATTCCGTGTACGACCGTTCGCTGAGAAACGCCCGTTGCAGGTCCAGGTACTCGTCCTTGGTCATCGCCGGCTTGTGTTCCGATATCACCCGCGTCGCTTCGGTCGCGTCGTCGGAAAGCAGATCGACCACCGTCATCGCCATCGCCTTGCCCGCGTCGAGGACCGCCAGGTTGTAGTCGTCCACGACCATATCCTCGGCGTGGTTGGAGCGGCCGACGGCCCCGCCGACGTACGGGTGGATGCCCGGCATCATCTGCGTCAGGTCGCCCATATCCGTGGAGCCGCCCCGCCGTCCGAACTCGCGGACGCGCTCGCTGCCGACCAGCGTTTCGGCGTTTGCACGGTGGAGCACCGTCAGAGTTGGATTCGGGGCGAGCGGCAGATAACCCGGGAGTGTCGTGATCTCCACCGTCGCGCCAACGGCCAGCGCTCCGGCACGCAGTGCACGGTCCACCTTTTCGTTGGCACTCTTGATCGCGTTGATATTGGCCCCTCGGACAAAAGTCTCCATCCGCACATCGTCCGGCACGGCGTTCACGACAGAACCTCCACGCGTGATTATGGGATGCACCCGGATCGTATCGCCGTCCTTGTACGTCTCACGTTGCGCGTGAATCCCGGCGATCGCCAGATGCGCTGCATTCAGGGCATTGATCCCAAGATGCGGCGCACCCCCGGCGTGCGATTTCACGCCCTTGAAGCGAACGAACTTTGCCACCAGCCCGGTATTTGTTCCGCCAACGCCAAATCCGTCGTGCGGATCTTCGGTGGTGACGTGGGTCATCATGCAGATGTCGACGTCGTCCAACTCGCCCAGCCGCACAAACTCCGGTTTCCCGCCCAGGAACTCGATGCGACCCGCCATGCGTTGCTCGTTCCGCCATTCGATCTCGACGTACTCTTCTGCGGGCACGACCATCAAGGTCACGCTGCCCGAGAGCGACTCAAGCACCCCCGGCGCCTGCAGGCCTATTGCCGCGGCCAGCATGTTGCCAAGCTGGCAGTGGTGTGCGCAGGCGTGCGCCGCGGTCGTATCCGGATCGGCGTTCGGGTGCCCCGGAACCGGCAGTGCGTCCAGCTCAGCGAGGATGGCGATGTTCGGCCCGGGCGATCCGCCCCGCAGGGTGGCCGTCATACCGGTGACGGCGATGTCCTCCCGCACGTCAAGCCCAAGGGACCGGATAGCGGCCGCCGTGGCCGCCGCCGTCTTGATCTCCTTGTAGCCGGTCTCCGGGTGGCTCAGCGCGGCGCGCGCCAGATCGATCGCCGGCGCGCCGTGCGATGAGATGTGCTCCGAAACGGCATCTTTCAAGTCTACGGCTGTGCGAGATGTGGCCAACTGTTGCTCCGATTGGGACTTGGTCGGACCGGGAAAGGCTGAAGTGTACCAAGAGAAACACCTGTATCTTCGGATTTCCGGATTAAGGTAGGCCTGCGGTCGGAAACGGCGCTGGAAACGATCCGGGCAACTGTGACACGAACACAAGTTACAGATAACCGGGCCTCCGGCCCCTATACTTTCCGGCATGAAAATTGTGATCGCCCCCCAGGGGTTCAAAGGCTCTCTCACCGCCCTCCATATTGCACGTGCCATCGAATCGGGTGTGAAACAGGTCATGCCCGATGCCGAGACGGTGCTGGTCCCCGCGGCGGACGGCGGCGACGGAACGCTGCAGGCGCTCGTCGATAACTCGGCAGGGAGCATCGAGACCGCGGCGGTGTCTGATCCGCTGGGAAGGCCCATCGAGGCCACCTGGGGTGCGATGGGCGATGGCGAGACTGCGGTGATCGAGATGGCGGGCGCGTCCGGGCTGGCCTTGCTTGCGCGGGACGAACTTGACCCGCTGATCACGACCACGTACGGCACCGGCGAGTTGTTCACGGCGGCGCTGGACGCCGGGTACCGCCGCTTCATAGTCGGCATCGGCGGCAGCGCGACTAATGACTGTGGAGCGGGCCTTGCGCAGGCGCTCGGGATCAGCCTTCTTGACGCCTCCGGAAACGAACTCGCACGTGGTGGTGCCGCACTGGCGGGTATCGACCATGTGGACATGTCGAGCTTTGATAAACGACTCCGTGGTCTAGAAGTCACGGTGGCGTGCGACGTCAACAACCCACTTTGCGGAGATGACGGCGCTTCTGCGGTTTTCGGTCCGCAGAAAGGAGCCAAAACGCCGGAGATAATTCAGCAGCTCGACAACGCGCTATCCAGATTTGCCGATGTGGTGGAGCACGACCTTGATGTCGAGGTCAGGTCACTGCCAGGCGCCGGGGCAGCGGGCGGCCTTGGCGCGGGGCTGATGGCCTTCCTGGGCGCACGTCTGAACGCCGGGGTGGACATCGTGCTGGACGCGGTCGGACTGGACGCCGCGCTCGAAGGGGCGGACCTCGTCATAACCGGCGAGGGCCAGATCGACCACTCGTCCATTTTCAACAAGACTCCGGTCGGCGTCGCTGAACGAGCGAAGAAACGCAGCATCCCCGTGATAGCGATCGCAGGCGGCCTTGGCGAGGGCTATCGCGAGACGCACGACAAGGGCATCGATGCCACGTTCACTCTCATCAGCGGCCCGATGTCGCTGGACGATGCCATGGCGGACACCGCGAACCTGCTCTCTAGTGTTACAGAAGAGATCATGCGGACCGTAGAGATTGGACGCTCCCTGAAACGCTGAGATCGGATGGCCCTAGGACGGGGAGGTCCGGCCAGCAAGAACAAATTGACGACGATAGGACCGGGAGAGGGGGCCAAAGAGCCAGGCCGGGCAGATGCAAGTAACAAGTCTGCAAAACACCACCGTCAACCTGGTCGGTCAAGACGTGTTGACGGGCGTTTCGTTCGCGACCAACTCCGGGGAACGAATCGGATTGATCGGGGCGAACGGCTCCGGCAAGACGACGACATGGAACCACGGTGGCGCGACCTATACGCGGGGATAGGGTTGGGGGTGTTTACGTCTGGTGATAGTGTGACGACGTAGTACGGCACGCCGCAGGGGCGGCTGACTATCCGCGCTCACGGTTGAGGTGCATTGACGCGAATCACAATCGGCCGTTCCGACATAGTGCTTTGACGTCTATTGGCCTGTCAGATTGATGGGCGTAGGGCGGATGGTCAACTGCCCTTACAGTGTGGTCGCTTCACCCGCTGTGATCACCACCGCACCCGCGCCGACCATCTGCGCGATCGCCCGTTCGCCATCGCCCGGCTCCACGTTCACTGCGCCGATCGCGTCGCTCAGCAGGTACGTTTCAAAACCGATCCGACGCGCGTCCAGAACAGTGTTGAGCACGCAGTAGTCGGTCGCCAGGCCTCCTACAAACACGCGCGTCACTCCGGCGGTCTTCAACTGCTCTTCAAGGTCCGAATCAATGAATCCGGAGTAGGCGTCCACCTCGGGGTCGCCGCCCTTTTTGATGTTCACGCAGCCGTCCGGTAGATCCAGATCGGGGTGTAGCTCGGCCCCACGACTGCCCTGCACACAGTGCGGCGGCCACGGCCCGCCCTGCGCCTCAAACGATGAGTGTCCGGCCGGGTGCCAGTCCTGCGTGGCGTAGACGCGTGCACCTTGCTCATTAAACGCCGCGGACACTCGCGTCATGGTGCGCGCCACCCCGTCGCCGGTCGAAACCGCCAGCGAGCCGTCGGGGCAGAAATCGTTTTGAACATCGACGATCACAAGGGCGTCGTTAGCTGTCAATTTCATTAGAAGGCCAGCTTTCGGTCTTTCGCCGTGGGAGTCACCCCACGATTATCAGGTACACCTCAAACGGGCCGTGTATTCCATCAACTATGGTCGCTGCGATGTCGCCGGTGCGGCTCGGCCCCGAAATCAGATTCATCGAGCCTTCCAACGATCCGTCCTGGTAGCCCGCGCGTTCCAGCGTGAAGAGTTCATCCAGTGACGGCAAAACGTCACCTTTGTTCAAGATGGCGATGTGGCGCCCCGGTGCCAGCGAGACCAGCCGTGAAAGACCCTGACGCGGGTGCAGCACAACGGTGCCGGTCTCTGCGATGGCGTAGTCCACGCCGGTGATGCCGATCTCAGAATCAAAAGCTACGTCTTTGAGAGACGGGATGTCCGCCCCAGCCTCTCCAACGGTGGCGATCCCCGGCGTGACGCCTTTTGCGCCCAGTGCAGCATCTACCGGAACGGCGTCGAAGACGTCCTGATCCGATCGCAACACCCTGGTCGCATCCGTCGCGATACAGATCTCCGTGACGACGTCGGCAGCGTCCTCCGGCGACCCGACACGACGAACCTTCCAACCGGCCGTCGCGGCCGAGTCCGCGACCGCATCTAAAAGGGAGTCAGCCTGATCGGCCATCTCCCGCCGCACACCGTCCGCTGCGGACCGAACGTCATCCTGCGTTAGCCCCAGATGTGTAGCCGCGTCCGGTTCCGGCACGCCCGGAGACCGGCCAAGCGCACCGCGCACGCGGCCAAGAAATGTGTCTCGTCCAGTGATGGCCATCAGCCTTCACTTCGCGTACGTCGCTTGTTAAATCGATCACGGAACGGCGACGATGCCGTCAGTGGCAGATCCCGACTCCGAGTCCAGCCGGAAAGAGGCGGCGGGAGTCGTCTGAACATACCGCCCTGGGCGAACGGGCGTCCCATCAAATTCGCCATCTTGCCTCCGGTCCGGAACCGGCCCGATTTCATATTGCCGAAGCGCCACGCCCTCCAGCCCAGTCGCTCCATCCACCCCACGCTACGCACTTCGGACGGCCCCTCCACGATCTGCTGGCGCAGGTGCAGGAGCATATTCGGGATATCGATCTTCACCGGACAGGCCTCCCGACACGCCCCGCACAGGGACGACGCGAACGGCAGATCTTTGCCCTGCTTTAACCCGGACAACACCGGCGAAACGACGGCGCCGATCGGCCCCGGGTACACCCAGCCGTAGCTGTGGCCGCCGACCTTGCGGTACACCGGGCAGGCGTTCAGGCAGGCGCCGCATCGCAGGCAGTAGAGGGCCTCCCGCAGCTTAGGATCGGCCAGCAGTCGCATCCGGCCGTTATCCACAATCACCAGGTGGAACTCTTCAGGGCCGTCCTCTTCTTCGTCGCGCCTCGGTCCGTTGACCATCGTGACGTAGCTGCTAATGCGCTGGCCGGTCGCCGACCGGATCAAGATACGAAGCATCATCGCCAGGTCCTGCATGGACGGAACGATCTTCTCCATACCCATCACGGCGACGTGGACACGGGGAATCGAGGTGCACATCCGGCCGTTGCCCTCATTAGTGACGAGGACGATACTGCCGCTCTCGGCCACGGCGAAGTTGACGCCTGTGACGGACATGTCGGCCCGTTGGAAAGTCTCCCGGAGCATGCCCCTGGCCGTGGTCGTCAACTCCTCCGGCGTCTGCCCCGGGTCCGTGCCGGTCGTCTCCGCAAACATCTCGGCGACCTGATCCTGGGACTTGTGAATCGCCGGGGCAATGATGTGGTACGGCGCTTCACCGGCAAGCTGGATGATGTATTCGCCCAGGTCGGTCTCCACAGCCTCGATGCCTATCGCCTCCATCTCATGGGCGAGACTCATCTCCTCAGACACCATGGACTTGCTCTTGATAACGGTCTTCACGTCCCTGGTGCGCGCCAGGCTCAGGATGTACTCAGTCGCCGCCGCAGAGTCGTCGGCGAAGAAGACATTGCCCCCGTTTGCGTCGACCTTGTCCGTCAACATCTCCAGGTAGTAGTCGAGGTTGGCGATCGTGTGCTCTTTGATCGCCCGGCCTCTGTCGCGCTGGTCATCCCAGCCTTCGGTGGCGGCGCCAGCGGACTGCCGGTTGTTGTGAAAGCCGTTGTACACGGCCTCCATCGACTCCTGGATGACGGGATCTGCGATGGTCTCTCTCGCGCCCTGCTTGAACCGCTCGGTCTTCGGCAGCATCAAGCCTGCGCCCCGCTGGCTTCGTCCAGGATTTCGGCAATATGGCGAACCTGCTGCCTGGAACCGCGCCGCCTCAGGCCGCCGGCCATGTGCATGATGCAGCCGGTATCCCCGGCCACGATGGTTGAGGCGCCGGTGGCAGCAGCGTTGTCCAGTTTTTCATCCAGCATGGCCGTGGACACGTCGGAGAACTTCACCGCAAATGTCCCACCAAAACCGCAGCACACCTCCGGCCGGGTCATCGGAAGCATTTGAAGGCCCTCCACCTGCCTTAGAAGCTCCTGAGGTTGGTGGTCGACGCCGAGTTCGCGCTCAAGGTGGCAGCACTGGTGGTACGTGGCCGTGTCTTCAAGCTTCGCTCCGAGATTCAAATAAGGTTCGTCCTCGCCGAGAACATCCTCGAGGAACTCCGTGAACTCGTAGATGCGCTCGCCTACGCGCCTCGCGCGCTCCCTCTCGGCAGGATCGTCCTCGAACATCTCGGCGTAGAAGTTCCGAACCATCGCACCGCAGGAGCCTGAGGGCACGATGATCGGGCCTTCGGTGGCGTCGAAAACGTCAAGGAAGTGCCGGGCCACGTCGCGCGCTTCGTTCCGAAAACCGGAGTTAAAGGCGGGCTGTCCGCAACAGGTCTGGCCTTCGGGAAATTCGACGTTCACGCCGAGCCGTTCGAGCACGTTGACGACGCTCTCGCCGACCTCGGGTCGGAACTGATCGACAAGGCAGGTCACGAAAAGCTGGACGCGCTGTGGTCTGGTGGATTGAACGGGTCGGCTGGATTGGCTTGATTTTTCTGGCATTACGGCCAAACGTAGCAGAACGTGTGGTTGTCGGGAAGTATGCCGGGTGACGCCGTCGGAGCGGCACTTGCTCCGCCCGTCTCCCCCTCTCCCAGCGGGAGAGGGCTGGGGTGAGAGAGAAGTCACAACATCGTGAAGAACATGCTAGTGGACCAATTCCCAAATCTCTGGAGATCGGTCGCGCCTACTCAAAGGAAGCGGACGACGATGCCGAAATTACTGCCTCCGACTCTCAATCTGTGGGGCCAACGGGCAGTACCTGGTCTCGTTGGCGCCGTGCTATGAAATTTTCCCGAAACTAAGTATTGGTACCCAGCAGACGTCGGCACGATTCGGTCGTAGTGCGCCGGAAAAACGACGTTATCGCACTACCCGGCCCTTCGAGAGCCTCAGAGCGCCACCCGGAACGGCGTATTGCCATACGCCCCTACAACTGGAATATCACCGGTCACTCAAACACTCCAAAATAACGGTCCAGAAAGGCCCTAGCGGGCGTTGGCGTGCTTTTTCTGGCCCTGCTCCCGGCCTCGCTGCAGCTGCGAGAGCGTCACCTTGCGGATGCGCACCGTATTCGGCGTCACTTCCAGGCACTCATCGGGCATGATGAACTCAAGCGCCTCTTCCAGCGTCAGGCTCTTGTGCATCGACAGGTGCTCCGTGGCATCCGCCGCCGCCGCCCGCATGTTGGTCTGCTTCTTGGGCTTCGTCGGGTTTACGTCCATGTCCTGGGAGCGCGGGTTTTCGCCCACGATCATGCCTTCGTATACCTGCGTGCCGGGTGCCACGAAAAGCTGACCTCGGTCCTGCAGGCTCTGCAGCGCGTAACCCGTCGTCTGGCCGGTGCGGTCCGCCACCAGGCTTCCCGTGCGTCGGGTTCGAAGCTCGCCGTGCCAGGGCTCGTAACCCTCGAAAACATGATTGGCGATGCCCGTGCCACGGGTCTCGATCAGGAACTCGTTGTGGAACCCGATCAGGCCCCGAGCGGGGACCACGAACTCCATGCGCACCCGGCCGTGGCCGTGGTTGACCATCTCGAGCATGCGGGCTTTACGGGCCGCCATCAGCTTGGAAACGGCGCCCATGTGCTCGTCCGGGGCGTCAACAGACAATCGTTCCATCGGCTCGTTCAGCTTGCCGTCGATAGTCCTCGTGACCACCTCCGGCTTGCCGACTGTCAGCTCAAATCCCTCGCGCCGCATCATCTCGATGAGGATCGCGAGCTGGAGTTCTCCCCTGCCCTGCACTATCCACGTGTCGGGCCGGTCGGAGTCTAGAACCCTGATGGAAACGTTACCGATTATTTCCTGCTTGAGCCTGTTCTCCAGCAGCCTCGCGGTGAGTTTGGTTCCGTCTTTGCCGGATAGCGGCGAGGTATTGATGCCGATGGTCATCGACAGGCTGGGTTCGTCAACCGCTATCACGGGCAAGGGCCGAGGGTCTTCCAGATCCGCAAGCGTTTCCCCGATGGTCACATCCGGAAGCCCGGCGATGGCGATGATTTCGCCCGCCCTGGCCTCTTCAGCGTCAACACGCTCCAGCGCTTCTGTCACATAAAGCTCAGTGATTTTGACGCGTTCGACGCTGCCATCGACTCGGCAGTGCGCGACCTGCTGGCCGCGCTTGATGGTGCCCTGGCGAACCCGGCAGAGCGCCAGTCGCCCGACGTACAACGAAGCGTCCAGGTTGGTCACGAGCGCCTGCAGAGGGTGGTCATCCTCATACGCCGGCGCCGGGATGGCGGACATGATCGTTTCAAACAGCGGATTCAGATTGACGCCAGGCATCTCGATATCGGTCGTCGCCGTGCCGGTCCGGGCGTTCGTGTAGACGATCGGGAAATCGATCTGGTCGTCTCCTGCGTCAAGATCCAGGAAAAGTTCGTAGACCTCGTCCACGACTTCCTTGATCCGGGCATCGGGCCGGTCGATCTTGTTGATGAGCAGGATCACCGGCAGGTGGGCTTCGAGCGACTTCCGAAGCACAAAGCGAGTCTGCGGGAGGGGGCCTTCGCTGGAGTCGACCAGCAGAAGAACGCCGTCCACCATCGTGAGGCCGCGCTCCACCTCGCCGCCGAAGTCGGCGTGTCCGGGCGTGTCGATGATGTTGATCTTGGTGTCGTCCCACCAAACGGCCGTGTTCTTGGCCAGGATGGTGATGCCCTTCTCACGTTCTAGCTCGTTGGAATCCATCACCCGATCCACGAGTTCTTCGTGCTCGGTGAATGAACCCGACTGCCGAAGCATGGCGTCGACCAGCGTTGTTTTGCCGTGGTCGACGTGGGCGATGATCGCGACGTTGCGGCGATCTGAACGAGTCTGCATAGACATTTTGCCTCTGTTGCGCCGGGACGGATATGTGATCCCGGAAACGCGAGAAGGCCCGGAACCAGCGGTCGAATTCCGCGCTCCGGACCGTGTGTCACTTGCTCAAGTCAGGTGCTCGACAGTGCGTGGAGCGTGGGCCCGACGAATTTCGTCGCGTTTAGCGTACCACCGAAGCGACACCGTAAACATCCGTGAAAAGCCGCGTACGGTGACGATTCTGGCCCGTAACCGCGGCGACGCCACCCCGGACCTGTCGGGCTAACCTTGCGTTTTCTTCCACTCCTCGTACTCGGCCCGGGCATCGTCACGAAGCGGGTAGTACTTCCGGAGGTCGCCGCCCTCAAACAATCGGATGCGGGTGAACTCTTCCCACTCCACGTGATCGGATGCCTTCTCCAGAAGTTGAGGAGCCAACGCAATCGGCACATTCACGGCGCCGTCGTCGTCTGCGATCACGATGTCGCCCGGCACTACCAGCGTTCCACCACATGCGATGGGCTCGTTCACTGCGAACGGCATGATGTTCGTCTGCGTGTGATGGTTTGGGGATACCCCGCGCAACCACATGCCGATATCAAGTTTGGCCGCTTCCTCAACGTCACGGATGACGCCATCGATCACAATCCCGCCGCCACCCCGTCCCTGGAAGTAGGTCAGCATCATCGATCCAAAGACACCGCTCGACATGTCCCCGCGTGCGTCAACGACTACCACGTCTCCGGGCTGCGTGTGATAGAGCGCATGGCGGTGCAACTGCTTTTCCGGGTCCCGGTACTCCTCCTGCGGGTACAGGTCCTCCCGCATCGGCATGTACTGCAGCGTGATCGCCGGGCCGCAGATCGACTTTCCAGGCGTGTACGGGAGCGGGCCAAGGATCTGGGCGTCTTTTACCCCGAGCCGGTTCAGTTCGCCGGTGGCCGTCGCACTGCCGATCTTCGACAGCCCCTCCACCAGCGCTTTCGATGGACGTTCGATATCGTGCGTCTGGACCATATTTCTCCTTGGGGACCTACGGGGTCCGGTCACCCCCATCCCGAAGATGACTGATGTCATCTTGAACTTGATTCAGGATTCGGCTATCAGGCTTGACGGGGCTATCGTTCTCGTCGTCAGTCCGGTCTTCTGTCGGTAAGGTAGTCAACGTTAACCCAAGCCGGTCATTTCGGCACGGCGTTCGACCACGGTTGGAGGGCTAGTCCCCGCTTTCCGCGTTCGTCACCAGGTTCAGCAAAAATTAAACCCAAGAATCGGACGGACAATGCCGAGCAACTCACACCCCGTCTCTTTACCGGCTCGTCCCGTACTTACACCCCTGTGGACGCCGGAACAGATCGCCAAACGCGTCGCCGACCTCGCCGCCGAGATCGACCAGGATTACGTGTCGAACCCTCCGGTTCTCGTCGGCGCTCTCAAAGGGGCGTTTATCTTCCTCGCCGATCTCGTGCGGGCGATCCAGACGCCGGTCGAGATCGAATTCATGAGGTTATCGAGTTACGACGCGGGTACCGCAAGTTCCGGCCGGGTGAGAATTTCCTCCAGTCCGGAACGAGAGGCTATCGAGGGCCGTCCGGTCATCCTGATCGAGGACATCCTGGACACCGGCCTCACCACAAGCGCTGCGCTCCGGCACCTTCGACGCAAGCGTCCGTCGTCACTGACCGTCTGCACCCTGCTCGACCGTCCCGAGCGGCGGGTGGTGGACGTCAAGGCGGACTACGCCGGCTTCACCTTCTCCGGGCACTTCGTCGTCGGGTACGGCCTCGACTACGACCAACAGTACCGCGGACTTCCGGGGATTTACGCGCTGGATGCGGGCGCGCAACACCAGTAGCCAGGCCGCCACGCCGGAGTTCAGGCGATATGACAACGATGATCACGACGATCGCCAGTCCGACGCTGGAGGGAATCACGATTCCCATATGCGGACTGGTTGCCGAAGCGATTGCGCCGGACATCAGGCCGCCGAGAGCGCCCGCGCCCCACGTCACTTGCTGTAACCCCAGCACCCTCGCTCGCGCTTCCGGCGGCGTCTCCCTGAGCAACAACATTGATGTCATCACGAAGAACATCTGGGCGAATCCCCCGATCAGCATGAGGAACACGAATGTCGCCGGCAACCAGGATGACGCGCCGAGCGGGATGCCGGCGGCGAAGGTGCCGACTATGCCGATCGCCATCAGTCGTCCCGGTCTGGCGACCCTAGCCGCAAACGCGGCCATGAATCCGGCGCCAACGAGTTCTCCGGCCGGCATCGTTCCATTGAGAACACCAAGCAATCCCGATCCACCATCGAAGACGTCCCTGGCGAACACCGGCACAAGGGTCATGTAGTTAAACGCCAGCATCTCCGCGGTGAGGGTGATCGCGCTGATGCCAAGCAGCAACCGGCTGCGGAGGATGTAGCCAATCCCATCAACCAGATCGCGAAAGAAAGACGTCCGTTCGGCCGAAGCGCTCATGGTTTCTGGCCTGACCTCCGGCCGGGAGCGTTCGGGGCCGTTCGGCACCAGTGCTACGCCAATCAACGAGACGGCGGCCAGCAGGAGAAATATCGCCTCCGGTTCGATCAACACGAGCAAAGATCCGGTGACCACGGGCCCGGTGATGAACACCATCGTGAGGGCAAACTCGTCCAGTGCCAGAGCATTCGCCAACTGGTGTGGCGACACGATGTCGGCCATGAACGCCCGTCGCGACGGTATGGTGGCGCCGGATGTCACCGAACGGGCGGCGTTAATCACGAACAACGGGGTCAGCTCGTGTGGAAACAGAAACAGTGACCCGGCCATCACCAGCGCAAGAATCATCCGTCCCGAGATTCCGAGCCGTATCAGTCGTGCCCGGTCGTACCTGTCCGCAAGTACGCCCCCGATGGGGCCAGCGAACATCTGGGGCGCCAGGAAACTCACCAGCACGAGCGAGACGAGCAGAGGCGACCCGGACTCTTCAACGACCGCCCAGCCCAGGGTCGTCAGAGTGGCGCCAACGCTGAATCCACCGATCATCGTGACGAACCAGAGCCGGCGGAAGACCGGGTTTCGGAGGGCGTCGACCGCCGGTATTTGGCGCATGCAGCGAGTATAGGGTCGCAGCCTCCAGAATCTCTCCCCAGAAAGGTGCGAGAACCTGGCCGTTGATTATCAAACGGGGGGGCACATTGCGCCTCAAGTCGCGGCGTCTCCGGCGAAACACACAGCCGTGTCCCGCCGACACTCCCCAACCCTTCAAGGTTACGATCAGCCCGGAGGCGTAGCCTTCGTACGCGGCCGCCCTAGAGGGACAGCTACCGATGTCCAGCTTGGACCAATTAGCGGTGTCATTCGTCGCCGTGAAGTCTGCGCCGATCACGCCGATTCACGCCGATAACGCCCTGATCTGGGGTCAAGCTAAATGCCCGGGCAAACGGCGGATGACTTTTCTGTTAGCAGTTCATCTCCGGTAGTCCGTAAATGGGTTGTTCCCGTGTCATCCTTTCGTCAGCCGGGCGAGATCGATATCCCTGCGAATGGCAATATCTTGGTCTCGAGTGCGGGAACCGTTAAGGAGCTTGCCAACAAGCGTGTAGCGAACAAGGTGTCGGTAAGAGATCAACATCACAGACGTTACTGCGACAACTATTAATGTGAAGTTGACAAGCGCGTTTAGCAGCAAGTGGCTGGCAATTCCCTGGCCGAGGCCGATGAACGGCAGGTGCATAAGGTACTTCCAGTAGGAGGCATCAGATATCCATCTCACTTCGAAACGGGGAGTCGAAAGGTAGCGAAGGAACAGGCCGATCAGTCCGAAGCTCATTGTCCAGGCGAATGTAACTTGAAGTAGAGAGGACACGACCCAAGAGTCATCAATTAGTACTCGCCCCACTGGGAATAACACCACAGATGCGAGTAGTAATTGAGCTGCCCAACCGGTTCCAACCGAGTCAATCAACCCCTGACCATCCTTTTGTTGACGATCGTAGGCCAGGGCACCGAAGCCGAAGAAACAGCCGTAGTAACCGAGAACGATGAAGTTGGGCTGGAAGCTCGAAGATGTGTCAGGGCCAAATACGTCTCCAACCATCAAGACCTGGGGGAAAATGGATAGGAAAGGGAGCGTGACAAGGGCCAGCGTGCAGACCCGGGATGGCACGGGTCGAATTCTGCGTATTTTGATGGCGATCCACGTTATTAGCCTGGCTATGATCGAAAATCCGGCTACCAACCAGATTAGGAACCAGAGAAACCACATATGGGCGAAGTCGAGTTCATCTTCCGGATTGTCCTCAGCGGACGGCCCCCCCTTGGCTGGTTTATCAGTATCTGACTGTTTCCCATCGGCCTCACTGACGTGGCCGAGGTTCTGATCATAGATACCAATGGTTTCTTTGACTCGGACTTCGGTTTTATCAGGGACACCCGCCTCATAGATTACCCATCCAAGACCCCATCCGAACCACATAGCCGGAAGGATTGTGAACAGACCGATGAGCAGCGGCAGGCCGACACGGCGTAGTCGGTGAATTATGAGCGACTCCAGTCCCCGTCCTCGCCAGAGCATGGTCGTGAAATAGCCGCTGAGAATAAAGAAAAGAGGCATCCGGAAACCATGAATAAATTCAAAGATCCCGGAGAGCAATCCACCGCCCATATCCCCGTCCTGCCAGTACGGTATAAATGGAATGGCCGCATGCAAGACGATGCCGAGTAACATCGCGAACGCGCGAAGTGCGTCAAGATCATAGCGACGCGGGCGGGGGGGGGGTCAGGAGAAGAATCCGAGATCAACTCGCCCATATTGTTTATCAGGGGTGGAGAGGGATCATCGAGGGCAGGCTCATCTGGGCGGAGATGTTGAAGGGTGAGTCACCACTGTTCTCGGCAGTCAACTTGGAATCGCATGTGATCTGAAGGAGTATCGTTCGCGGCATGAGGTCACTCACCCTATCTGCCCTCGCCGTGCTGGCCCTGGTGGCGAGCGTTGGCTGTAGTGGGCGAACAGATCCTCAGGCAACGGTCGAAGCGGAAGTCTCGGAGCGCGTGTCAGCGGAGCTAGCGGCACGTGAACCAACGCAAACTCCGTTGATAGCTCCGGGTCCGACAGTCACACCTCACCAGCAGGTGCCGAGTGCAGCTTCGACTGCCACAGCCAATCCTACGGCAACCGGCCCGCAGGAATCCGTGGTTTCGTCTGCTTTGTCCGTTCCGGCGCATGCAAAATACCCCGTCTGGGCACAGAATTGTTCCGGTGGGGGTAGCCTGCAATTTGCTAACTCACCGCTGGATCTCCAGAGCATTAGCCACATCCAGCCATATGGACTGGTTGTGGGGGGCCATGTGACGCCGGTCGATCATATGTACATAGGCATTAAGGATCCATCTCTTGGTAGAGATGCTTATGAAGTCAGAGCGATACAAGACGGACACATTTTCGACATTCATCGCAGAGACATCAGTGCCGAAACCAACCAAGCTCAGAAAAGTGATTGGCGCGTTGACATCGGCCACACCTGTACATTCGTCAGTTACCTGGACTTGATGACATCGGTCATCCCAGAAATCGAAGCGGCATGGGATGCGACCAAGGCAGGGCAAACCGGACCGTGGGATGGGATTCCCGTAAAAGCGGGGCAGATAATCGGGTATATCGGGGAACATCCATTAGATTTTGGTGTCTACGACCATTGGATCACTTTACCCGGGTTCGTTAACCCCTCAGCCTACTTCGAACGCGAACCATGGAAAGTGCATACGGTCGACCCGTTTCCGTATTTCCCATCGGGAATTCGGGAGGCTTTACTCGCAAAATCAATCCGTACCGCAGAGCCCCGTGCTGGAAAAATTGACTACGACATACCGGGGGCTTTCCCCGGGAATTGGTTCGAGTTGGATACCGACTGGTACAACGGCGTGAACCAACGGAAATACTGGGAAGGACACCTTTCGATCGCACCCAACGCTATCGATCCTTCCGTTTGGGTAATCGCGGTTGGGCATCTCGATACTGACGACAATAACTTCGTGATGCTCGGGGACGCCGACCCTGCCAACCCCGCGGTTGGGTTGGCCCCTGCTCGTTACGAGATTAAGCAATACATGGCATATATCCCTGCCAAGCCCAATCTCCAGTGGTGGAATGAACCGTCTGTTGAAGGAGAGATCTTCGGGGTGAAACTTTTCCCAGGAACCCCAGGAACTGTGTTGTTGGAGATGCTGGAACCGGGATTGCTGAAAGCAGAGGTGTTCCTAAATAAATCCTCGGACGAAGTAACCGAGTTCACCGACTCAGCGAGGCTTTATTCCAGGTGATGAAACTATTAACCCTCGGCTTCAATTAGATACTTCACTACATCAAATAAATTAACCCGCCGTTGCCGTTCCGGATAACGCGACCCGTTCTTCGTGTGAGATTTGGGATCGTATTCCCCATTACGATTTACATGCTTCCCACAGGCATCGCCATGCCGCGCAACAAACGTGCGGTAGGCCCGGGTCTTAGTTTGCTTTACCCCGCGTAACCATCCAGCGCGTGGGCGGTCAAGTATTCACGATCCAACTCGAAGCCCAGTCCCGGGCGATCTGACAGGTGGATAGCGTCGCCTCTGAGATCGATCGGGTGGTCGGTGAAGGCGTTATATGCGCTCAGATCTGCCCGGCTGGTCTCAACTCGGTAGTGATTGGTCACCGTGATCATCACCTGCGCCCCGGCGATGACATTGATGGGTCCGCTGGCGTCATGCGGCGAGATAGGAATGTAGTACGCCTCCGCCATCGTCGCTATTTTCTTCAGCTCCGTGATACTTCCGGTAAGTGTGCGCGATCAGTGCAAATTATCGACGCGTCCAACGAAATCAGAATACAGGAGTGAAATCGTTACATAAAAGGAAGGTGATCAATGTATATTGGGCTCAACGGCCTCCGATTTGGCTATCACGAACGTGACGGCTCGGATCGGTCGTGATATGGACACGGAGGATTGAGAACATGACGACACCATCAGCCGAGGTGAGTCCAAAAGGCTTCGTTCCGGCGCTCCTCCTTTGCATTCTCCTCGGGGGACTCGGCGTACACCGCTTCTACCTTGGTAAGCCGATCTCTGGCATCTTTATGATCCTGACGTTAGGTGGTTTAGGGATCTGGACACTCATAGATTTGATCAGGATCGCCGTCGGCAGCTTTAACGACGGAGACGGCCTGCCAGTCAAATCGAGTTAATGATTTTTGAATCGCTAGCTACTGAAGCTACGGGCATGACCGACAAACGTGAATACTCCGACAAGTCTTATGTCACCGCGGCAGTGTTGGCTGGCATCTTCGGCGTGATCGGCATCCACCATTTTTACGTGGGGCGCTGGGGCCACGGTGTGTTCGATCTGTCGATGTCGGTTCTTGGAGTCATCGCCATCACCAGTGCAAATGGCTTTTCTGCTCTGATGGCGTCAGGAATACTCTTGCTTCTGCTGGACCTTATCCACACCGTGTACTTCATGTACAAGCTGATCGTTGGCGAGTACCGGGATGGAAGCGGATTTCTTATCCCGTACCCGAGGCACCGTTAGCCCAGAGTCTCTTGATGGACATCAGTGCCAGCAGGACGGCCTACTACTGCACGTCCTGCCGCCGAACTTTCGTGCGCTGCTGCGCTGTTTGCACGATGCTCAGGTCAATTTCGTGGCACCTCATTCAGGCGAATTTGTCGTAACGGTTTTCGATTCACCCGACATTTCAACTGGAGGTTATGAGATACGGGTCAATTGATCTGTCGAAATTCGGGTTCGAAATCTTAACTAGAAATTACATATTTCTTAAGCAGTTACCTTCAATTCATACAGGCGGTATACGAGTTCTCCCGTTTCAAGATTTGCCTGTCCTGCCATAGCGCCTTGTACGGTGTTGAGCCAGCTGTATTTCTCGCTGCCAGTCTGGAAAGTGGGTGCGGCACCAATCAGACCGGTTTCAAGGCTGCCCCTCCCGCAGTATTCGACGTAGATGAATTCGCCATCATCGGTTTTCAATGTGAACCGTACGTCCAGAGACATGAGCTTCCCGTTGTCGCTAACCGTGCCCCAATCCGCGGCGTCTCGTGTGGCCAACGAGGCATTGACTCGTTCGCTCTCCAAGGAGGCTTCTCGAACCTCCACGACGAGGCGGGTACCCTTAGGGCCGTCGCCCACCTCTAGGAAGTCGCCCAACTTGATGTTAATGATGCCTAGTTCTACTAGTTCTGCCGTTGCCATTTGTCTCTCCATTTCTGTGAAGTTCTTGTTATAGCGATATGTTGAGTGTGGACATATTTGTGACTTGAAGCGGGATCATACGCTTCATCGGGCTTACCAACGTCAATATCTCGACCGGCATGCTTTATCGTTCACACCGTCCTCGAACATGACGTGAGTCTGGAAGACGTGGCGCGGTCTCGGCGCGTCACTGCACCGTCTGGAACAGTTGTCTGGCGGCTACCGGACACACGCGAACTAGCGGTGCTGTGGAAGGTGACGGACTACCGGAGCTGAGCGGAAGTGCGCCCGGGTTGCTGTCAAATCTGCTGTCAAACGCGAAAAGACCTCGGGCTGTTCAAGGCTCCGAGGTCGGATTTACGATTGGTTTTCTGGTGGAGCTGGCGAGGATTGAACTCGCGACCCCCTGGTTGCAAACCAGGTGCTCTCCCACTGAGCTACAGCCCCAT
>PCAM01000020.1 GCA_002730555.1 Chloroflexota bacterium | reverse complement strand
GGTTGCCGGTTCGTCGCGTCCGCCCGATCTCCCAGACACGGGGGCACGGCTGACGAGCGTCGTGAACAGGACCGCAGCACGTGGGGCAGGCATCGTATTTGCGCAGGCTGGTGGAGCGGCGGCGGTAGCGGGGCGTTGTAGCGGTGTATGGCAATACACCCGCGCGCGTGTCCTGAGGTTGTCGGAGGACTGGCGTGAGCGGGCCACTGCCCCTACGGTATTTAGGCATGACGATGGCCCGTTCGCGGCGCGGCGGGTGGGGCAAGTTCCGGTCCAAGGGCGCGGCAACACCGGTAACCCAAAATAACCAACCAAATAAACCCCGCACGCGGGTGCTACAATCCCGCCGTTTTGGTGCCCGTTTAGAAGATCGCCGTTGGGGACGACCGTTCCCGACTACACCATCGCCAAGTCGCAAAGAGGTAGGACGAATTGCTGAAGCATTTCCAGGTCCCAGACGACATCGCTGTCCGAGTGAAGATCGAAAACCTGACCGCAGCGACGAAAGGCGTGTTCCTCAAGATGGGCGTGCCGGAGGCGGACGCTGACCTCGCCACCGATGTGCTGATGAAGGCGGACCTCCGTGGCGCCGACACGCACGGTGTCTCCAACATGCTGCGGGCGTACGTGGCGTCTTACGGCGACGGCCGGACGAATCCGACCCCCAACGAGAAGATCGTCCGGGAGACCGCTTCCACCGCCGTTTACGACGGAGACAACGGCCTGGGAATCATCACCACCCCGCACGCCATGGATATTGCCATCGCCAAGGCGAAGAACACCGGCGTCGGCATGGTCACCATCAAGAATTCCGGCCACGCTGGCATGATGGCCTACCACGCGCTGATGGCCGTCAAAGAAGGCATGATCGGCACGGCGTACACTGCCGGCGGCAACTCGATGGTGCCGACCTGGGGAGCAGAACCGAAGCTGGGAACGAACCCGATCGCATTCGCTGCCCCGGCCGGGACCGAAGAGCCGTTCAGCTTTGACGCTGCGACGACCTCTATCGCAGGCAACAAGATCGGGCTGGCAAACCGCCTCGGCCACGGGTTGCAGCCGGGCTGGGTCGCCAACGACGACGGTTCCCCCGACATGGAGGGCGCTGCAATTTCAGACTTCTCCGCCGGCGGCGTGCGCATGCAGCTTCCGATGGGCTCCACCCGGGAACTCGGCTCCCACAAGGGCTATAGCCTGGGCGTGATGGTGGACATCATGTGCGGGCCGCTCTCCGGCGCAGCCGGTTTCGGTGCGGCAACCAAAGAGCGGCGGGCGCATTTCGTGGCGGCGTATGACGTAGAAGCATTCGTGCCGCTGGACGAGTTCAAGGCGGATATGGACGGCATGATGAAGGGGTTGCGCGAGACAAAACCTGCCCCGGGTCACGACCGCGTTGTTTACGCCGGAATGATCGAGGTGGAGACCGAGGCGGAGCGCCGTGAGATCGGCATCCCGCTGCACCCGGAGGTTGTCGACTGGTTCGAGGGCATCACGAGCGAGTTGAACATTCCATTCAACCTGCGGGACTGAGGCTCCAGTGGGACTTTAACGCAAGGGACAGCGCCATGAGGTGAAAACCCCACCCTGAGGCATTCAAAGGGTGGGGTTGCGGCAACGTAACTTCTCCCTCACCCGAACCCTCTCCCGCTGGGAGAGGGTTCGGGTGAGGCAAGCACCGCCCCTACAACGGCTAGATCGACCACGACGGGGCCCAGCGTGCTGGGTCCCTGTTTTTGACGACTATCCAGTTCACTTAAGGACCACACATGAAGATCACCAGCGTCGAGACCCTTTACTTCTCCGCTCGCATCTACACGGCCGACCGCAACTGGCTGCTGGTCAAGATTCATACCGATGAAGGGTTATTTGGCATCGGCGACGCCAGCCCGCTCGGCAACGAGATGCAAACGGCGTCGTTGATCGAGGAGTGGTCTGAGAAGTTCCTGGTGGGTAAGGATCCGTTCGACACCGAGGCGATCTGGACGGAGATCTACTACAACAACAACGCCCGCGGCGGACGCATCGAGACGACCGCTCTTTCCGGCATCGATATCGCCCTCTGGGACCTGAAGGGCAAAATCCTCAACCAGCCGATTTACAAGCTGCTTGGCGGGGCGCAACAGGAGAAGATTCGCGTCTACGCTAACGGCTGGTACACCGTGGCCGCCGACCCGAAACTAAACGCCGAAGAAGCGAAGAAGGTTGTGGCGATGGGCTACACGGCGATGAAGTTCGATCCCTTCGCCACCGCCAATTATTACAACATCTCGCTGGCCGAGGCGCAGGCTGCAGAGGATCGCGTAGCAGCGGTCCGTGAAGCTGTCGGGCCGGACGTGGACGTGATCATCGAGGTCCACGCCAAGTTCTCTACAGGGGCCGCGATCTCGCTGGGCCAGCGGATGGAGAAGTACCGGCCGATGTGGTTCGAGGAGCCGACCTCGCAGGAGAACGTGGGCGAGATGAAGTACGTGCGGGACCGGGTGAACATCCCGATCGCAACCGGCGAGCGCCTCTACACGAAGTTCCCGTTTTACGAACTGGTGAAGGCCGACGCTGTGGACGTTCTGCAGCCGGACATCGCAAACGCGGGCGGCATCACGGAGCTGAAGAAGATCGCCGGAATCGCCGAGGCACGGCATGTCAACATGGCGCCGCACAACACCTGTTCAGCGGTCGGAACGATGGCCGAGTGCCAGCTTGACGTGACGATGACGAACTTCCTGATCCAGGAGTACCACGCCCAGTTTTATTCGCCCTGGTACATCGAAGCCTTTGAGGGCTTCCCGATCCAGAAAGACGGTTACATCACACTGCCGGAAGGGCCAGGGCTTGGGATCATCCCGAACGACGAGTTGATCGCCGCCCACGGCTACGTGCCGCCAAAAGCCGGACGCCGCCCCGGTCGACGCATTTAGCACCTAACCGGCTCTCAGAAAGATCCGCAAATGAAGATCAGAGATGTCGAGACGTTCATCTTTTCGGCCGCGCACCACAACGCCAACCGGAACTGGGTGATCGTCAAGATCAACACGGACGACGGCCAGTACGGCCTCGGCGACGCCAGCGGGCTCGGGAACGACCACCAGGTGATCTCGCTGATCAATGAGCTGGCCGAGAAGTTCCTGATCGGCCGGGACCCGATGGACAATGAGGCGATCTGGACGCAGATCTACTACAACAGCCAGTCACGGGGCGGGCGGATCGACACCACCGCCCTCTCCGGAATCGACATCGCTCTCTGGGATCTGAAGGGCAAGGTACTCGGTCTGCCGTTGTACAAGCTGCTGGGCGGGGCACAGCGCGAGAAGGTGCGGGTGTACGCCAACGGCTGGTACACAAACCCGGCCACGCCGGAATTGAACGCCGAGGAGGCGAAGAAGGTCGTGGCGATGGGCTATACCGCCATGAAGTTCGATCCTTTCGCCCAGAACAACTACTACAACCTATCGCTGGAAGAGGCCCAGATAGCCGAGGACCGCGTGGCGGCGGTGCGTGATGCGGTTGGCCCTAACATCGACATTCTTGTGGAGGTCCACGCCAAGTTCTCCGCCGGCACCGCCATCTCATTGGGACAGCGTCTCGAGAAATACCGGCCGCTATGGTTCGAGGAACCTACCTCGCAGGAGAACGTGGCGGAGATGAAGTACGTCCGCGACCGGGTGAACATCCCGATCGCAACCGGCGAGCGGCTCTACACAAAGTTCCCGTTCTACGAGTTGGTTGCGGCGGATGCCGTGGACGTCCTCCAGCCGGATATCGCCAACGCAGGCGGCATCACGGAGCTGAAGAAGATCGCCGCAATCGCCGAGGCACGGCACGTCAACATGGCGCCGCACAACACTTGCTCGCCCGTCGGCACGATGGCCGAATGCCACTTGGACCTGACGATGACCAATTTCCTGATCCAGGAGTACCACGCAGAGTTCTACACTCCGCACTACTTCGATGCTTTCGACGGCTTCCCGCGGCAGGTGGACGGCTACCTGACGGTGCCGAATTCGCCCGGGTTGGGACTCACCATCAACGAAGAGGTGCTGGCGGCGCACGGGTACGACCCGACGGCGACGGCAAGGGCGGGGACGAGCAGACGGATTTAGGGAGCACGCGTAGGGAGCGGCGCTTGCGCTACCCCCTACGATCTGAATGAAATTGGATCAGCCCACAGGAAAGGACAAAGACCATGATCGAGAACTCGATGTTCGCCAAGAACAAGCAGGGAAAACAGGCGCTCGTTTTCGCCATGCAGTACCCGGTCCCGAGCGCCGTTGAACTGGCGGCACGGGGGGGATTTGACTCCATCCACCTGGACGGCGAGCACGGGGCGTTCAACCCGGTCGCCGTGGACGACATCGTGGCGATTGCGCACGCCTTCAACATGAGCGTCACAGCGCGCGTGCCCAACATCAACGCCAACGAGATCAACCGCTGGCTGGACCGCGGCTTGCAGGGGATCATGGGCCCACACATCGAGAACGCAGAAGAGGCACAGGCACTCGCCGATGCATGCCTGTTCCCGCCGGACGGCTGGCGCTCATGGGGCGGCGGCCGCGGCACGGAGCACGGCGATATCGACGTCATCGAAGGCACCTACGGCGGCAAGCTGGGTTTCGCGGAGTTCGCTAACGCCAACATGCTGGTCGGCGGGCAGATTGAGTCCAAAGAAGCCGCCGAACGGGCGGACGAGATCCTCGCAGTGCCCGGGTTGATGGCTATCGCATGGGGTCCGCACGACATGGCGGCGTCACTCGGTCACCCGGGAGAGCCGGAGCACCCCGAGGTACTGGCCATCCACGATGAGGTGGAGGCGAAGGTGCGTGCGGCCGGCAAGCACCTGTGGTCCGACTACGGATCGACCCTGGACATGAAGGGACTGCTCATCGGCGCGGGACGGGAGTTCACGGCGGAACACGGGGACGACACGTTCGCGTAAGACGGGCTGGTCGCGGAATACGGCAGGTTTGCGCGTTCGCTGGCCCGCGCATCCTGTCATCCTGGGCATATTTGCCCGTCCTGAGGGTCTCTACTGCCATCCCGAACTCGATTCATGATCCGTTTTTGTCTCCGTCCGGCCGTCTTGCGCTCCACGGTCCGCCGGATCACATACCCCTCGTCCACAGGACGGGGTTGTTGCTGTACAGGCCGATCTTGAATCAAATTCAGGATGACGGCGTGATGTGATTGCACGCGGCGGGCGGGGCAAGCACCGTCCCTACAGGTTTGGTAACACGCCGTAGGGGCGGATTGGTATCCGCCCTCGGGTCGATAGCGAATCGCCCTCTGTTGGAGAACACAGACTGCAAGACACGGACGTGGCGGAGTGCTGGCCGGGAGATTCTTCGTCTCAAACTCAGAATTACAACAAAAAGCTCTTGCCGACGGACGGACCCCGTCCCGGGGCGCTGATATCATCGTTGGGTCGAAACAAGATCGGATCGGAAGCCCCTGTGGCAGTTGAAGATCAATCCCAGCAGTCATCGGCCTTTGAGGTCGATGACCCCGTGCCCTTTGTCGAGCCGGCAGCGGTGGTAGACGGGTTCCGGCTGGCCGAGGGTGAATCGGTGGTCGAGACGCTGGAGGTCGATGGGGCAAACAGGTTCATCCTGACCGACCGACGCGTGATGTACTTAGGCGGCGATGAGGACCACCGCAACTGGTCGTTCGCACCGGTCGAGCAAATCAGTTCGATAGCGGTCACGCGCGTCTCGAGGGAGCGGTCGTCGCTACTGTGGGGCGTGCTCGGGCTGATCGCTGCGATCGGGATCTGGCAGGTGGCTACGAACGACACCGTCGGGATCGTCGGCGGAATCGTGATGGCGATTCTGGGCGCCACCTTGTTCTGGGACTACTATTTGAGGACACCGCCGTCACGCCTTCTTTTTCACGCCGACGGGAACGAAATCGGCGGACCGCTGAGTCGCTCGTCAGAGGCGGGAGCGCGATCGTTTGGTGACAGGGTGTTCGAGCTCAAGTCCCAAAACACTCGGGGCCCTGCCCACAAGTCTGGAGGACCAGGTCCGGGCAAGCCGGCCGGGATCACCCGGAGATACCGCTACCCCGGGTCCTGAACGGGCGTCGCCGCGGGCGCAGAGGGCGCAGACGGCGCATCTTCGATCGTTAGCCCCGGCGTCACGTCGAGGTCGAACCCGGACCGCTCCCCACGCTTCAGATAGTGGAATGCAGCGGCGGCGATCATCGCCCCGTTGTCGGTGCAGAGGGCCGGTGGAGGCGACATGACGGGTACGTTTGAGCGGTCGCTCAGCGCTTCCCCCAGAGCTGAATTGGCCGCGACGCCGCCGCCGATCACGATCCCGTTCACCCCGAACTCCTCCGCCGCACGCGCCGTCTTGGTGGCGATAACGTCGGCAACCGCCTCCTGGAAAGCTCGCGCCAGCGCGGCTACAGCATCGCTATCCGGCCCGCCGTCCGGAGCCGGGTAGATCCCCTCGGCCCGGGCACGGTGCAATACCGCGGTCTTGAGGCCGCTAAAGCTGAAATCCCAGGTGCCCCGAATCCATGCGCGCGGCAACGGCTCAGATGGCCCGCCGAGTGCTGCGATCTTCTGGATGGCCGGCCCTCCCGGATAGCCCAACCCCATCAATCGGGCCGCTTTGTCAAAAGCCTCCCCGGCCGCATCGTCACGTGTACGTCCGATCCGCTCAAACTCGCCGTGCGATTTGAGTAAAGCCAGATCCGTGTGCCCGCCGGACACGACGAGGCAGAGCAACGGGAACCCGCATAGCTCGTCCGGCGCGGGAGCAACCTGGACACCGGGGTTAGGTTCGTACAGCCAGCCTGCGTAGGCGTGGCCCTGCAGATGGTTGACGCCGATCAAGGGCTTGTCGGACGCCGCCGCCAGCCCTTTCGCCATGTTGAGGCCGACTATAAGGGAACCGGCGAGTCCGGGGCCGCTCGTGACCGCTATGGCATCGACGTCCGGCAGCGCCAGGTCGGCCTCGGAGAGAGCGGCGCGCACGACAGGCACGATCTGCTGGATGTGGCTGCGGGATGCTAACTCCGGTACGATGCCGCCGTATCGTGCGTGCAGTTCCGCCTGCGATGTAACCACGTTGGATCGTATCTCGCGACCGTCAACGACGACAGCGGCGGCCGTGTCGTCACATGATGACTCCACTCCAAGGACTATCAGTTCAGACATTTCAGGTGTTTTACCGATCCATTCCCCGTGCTAAACTCAGTCAGGGACTTGTATTTATTGCAAGTCACCCATTACCGAAAATTTACGTTCACTCAGATTGTAGATGGCAATACTGATGGAATGCCCCGGACCGACGAGGTTGGGGGGAAGAAGTTGACGATCTAGCGGAGGTCGACGTGGTAACAGATCAATTCCCGGAGTGTAAGTCATGTGGCGAGGGTGACCTCGTGCCGCTTTCTGATTTCGGCGGCCAAGGTTCTGCGGTGCATTACAAAGCCTGGATTTGCACGAACCCCACATGTGGTTTCAATCTGAAGATCAGGAACGGCGACGTATACTTGAACGAGCCGATCCTCACTGAAGCGGACCGCCACCGAAGACAGGCCGCCCGTTAACACCGGAGCGTCCTCTGGGACGCTTCAGGCGCATCACAGGACTTCAGGGGACGGCTGACGAGGCAGTGAACCGCCCTTGAGTTCAGCAGTCAGACAACCAGACGCAAACGGGTTCGCGCGCCCGCCGAAGCCGCCGAACCAGAGGCGCGCGCGGATCGCGGGCGTCGTTATCGGACTGGGGGTTCTGCTGGCGGTCGGCGGCGTCGGGTATTTGATCTACGCGGAGATCGCGCGCTCTCAGCTTGGCGATCTCGTCTACGATGTTCCTCAATCAGAGCGCGCTGCGTGGTTGACCGCGCCGGCGCCGAGTTCCATCGATCCGGATATCGCAGTCCCGGGATCCTCCGTTTCAGGTATCAGCGATCCGGAACCCGGATCAGACGGGATCCCGGGCGATTCGGCGAGCGCCGGACCCTTCGATCCGACTCAGCTGTACCCCGCCCGATGGACCAATCCCAGGTACTGGTCTGAGCCGGAATGGGCGGGATCATTACCGTACGGCGGCGCCGATCTTCCCGAGGGGTTCGCTTACGCAAACCCGGCAGACATCATCTCAAGCCCGGGAACGTTCTCAGAAGCCACCACCCTTGAAATCCCGGCCATCGGGCTCTCGACCTCCGTTTACCGGCTTTCCGTCTACGACGAAGGCGGCAGACAGCTCTGGGAGAGCCCGGTGGACATCGTCGGCCACATCCCCGGCAGCGCGCGTCCCGGCGAGCCCGGAGCCGGCTGGTATTTCGGCCACCTGGAGAGTCCGGTCCGCGGCGAAGGTAACGTGTTCCATGACCTTCCGGACGTGGTCGATCTGATTCAGCACGACCCGGTGGACATCATCATCGGCAGCGACGACGGCGAGTTCCTGTACAGGGTGACCGGGACGGGGTTTATCCATCGTGACGACCTGGTGCTTGAAGAGTCGTCCGCCTCGACCGTCACGCTTGTGTCCTCTTACCCAAGACTCGTTTACGATCACCGACTGCTTGTGACGGGAGAGCTTCTCGCCTACCGTGCTCCCGGTTGACCATCTGACCGATCAATTTATCCGCTTGAACAGCCGGTCTGACCCGCTGATTTAGTGTGGTTACGCGGCTATAATTTAGTTCGCCTTGTGAAACAGAGCTCAAACCCCGACGTGAGGCTCATCCAACCAATTGGCTACCCTTCAAACCGACGTCCCGTCAGGCGGGCGTGCCGACGCAATTCGTGGAGCGGCGAACGATAGATTCTTGATCGTGATGCTTGGCGTCATGGTCGTTGGAGCGATCATCCAGATCACCCTCGGCGGTGTCGTACGGGTGACCGAGTCCGGATTGGGCTGCCCTGACTGGCCACTGTGCCACGGCGCAATCATCCCAAAATTCGAGTACCACACGATGATCGAGTGGAGCCATCGGACCTCCGGCTCTATCGTCGGGCTGTTTTTCATCGCCGCCGTGGTTCGTGTCTGGTTGAGTCATAGAGACAACGGATTCCTCCTGGCCATGACGACGGGATCGCTGGTGCTTATAGCGATCGTCGGGGGCATCGGCGGGGCTGTTGTTTTGTCCGAGGTAGAGCCGGCACTCAGGACGCTCCACCTGGGCCTTGCCGAGGGCGTCGTGTTGCTGGCGCTGCTGGCGCTCGCCGCCGCCGTGACGGGCTGGAGACCGGGGTTGTCCGGCGACGCAGCGGGTGGGGCGGTAGAATCCACGGGGAACCTCATCACAATTCGACGGTTCACCGTCCTGGCCGCCGCGCTGGCGCTTGTAACGCTGCTGTCCGGGTCGTACGCCGTGTGGCGCGGTGCCGGGGCCGTGTGTCCCAGCTGGCCGCTCTGCGGCGGATCGTTCATCCCGGGTTCGGAGCTTGTATGGATCCACGCAATACACAGGCTGACGGCGATCGCTGTGACGCTCGTGGCTCTGTACGCTGCGCACAAAGCCTACCGGCTTCCCGGCGCCTCGCTGAATATCCGGCTACTCTCGCTGGGAGCGATGGCGACGGTGGTCATACAGGTCTTGGTCGGCGCGGCGAACCCGTGGACCGATTTTTCGGAATGGGCGCAGGCGATTCATCTATCCATGGCGACGATAATGTGGACCGATCTAGTCCTCCTTGTCGCGGTGCTGGCGATGCGGCCGTACGAGGGCGACGGCGGCTCGAACCCGAGTTCGGGATCCGGATCGGGATCGCTGCGAAGTGTCGGGACCTGATTTCTATAGCATCACGTCAGGCTCTGTCGGCATGACGGCGGTCCTCAGGGACTACGTATCTTTGACCAAGCCGCGCGTGATGTCCCTTCTGCTGCTGACGTCCGTGACCGGGATGGTGCTCGCCGCCGAGGGATTCCCGGATCGCGTCGTACTCCTGGCGGTGCTTGTGGGCGGCATGGCTGCGTCCGGCGGCGCAAGCGCACTGAACCACTGGCTGGACCGAGATATCGACCAGGAGATGAAACGGACGGCCACTCGTCCCGTCGCAAGCGGACGGATCAGGCCCAGGAGCGCGTTCACATTCGGCGTGATCTTGAACGTGATCAGCTTCGTCGTACTCGTGACATGGGCCAACCTGCTGGCAGCCCTGCTCGCCATGGCCGGGACGCTTGTGTATATCGTCATTTACACGATCTGGTTGAAGCGGTCGTCCGTCCAGAACATCGTCATTGGAGGCGCCGCCGGGGCCATACCTCCGATGGTCGGCTGGGCCAGCGTCGAGAACAGCATCGGCCTGGAAGCGTGGTACCTGTTCGCCATCATCTTCTTCTGGACGCCGCCCCACTTCTGGGCGCTCGCGCTGCTCATCAAGGATGAGTACAGGGCGGCCGGCATTCCTATGTTGCCGGTGGTGGCGCCGCGGTCGACGACCAACCTGTCGATCATGCTGTACACGGTGTTGCTGGTTGTCCTGACCTTAGTATTTGTGGTGGCGACGGACAGGCTGGGCCCGATCTACCTGATACCGACGGCCGTGCTTGGACTTGTGTACCTGGGACTGACGGCTCGTCTGTTCTGGGACGACACCCGCCCGGTCATACTGGGTCTCTACAAGTACTCTCTGCTCTACCTCGCCCTGCTGTTCGTGGTCGTCATGGTCGACGGGACGATCGGCTAGAAGAAACGCCGGGAATGCCCCGGTTTTCAGGGATCCGAAAAATCAAGAGAGTAAAAAAGGACGCCCCTTTAAGGAACGGGCGCGTCCTTTTTTATATCTGCAGATCGGGGCAGATCGGCCGCTATCTCAGGCGGCGAGCGCCTCGGTCGCCACGCGAGCAATCTCGGCAAATGCGTCCGGTTCACGGACCGAGAGATCGGCAAGCTGCTTGCGGTCTATCTCCACACTGGCCAGCGTCAGGCCGTGGACAAGCCTGGAATAGCTCAGCCCGTGAATCCTTGCCGCTGCGTTGATGCGGAGTATCCAGAGTGCCCGCATCTCCCGCTTGCGCAGACGGCGGTGGGCCGTCTGGTACGCCATTGCGTGCAGCAACGACTCACGGGCGACCTTGTAGCGGCGGTTACGCGATCCGCGATGGCCGCGAACGGCCTTCAGTACGGCGCGATGCCTTCGGTGTTTTGTTGTGCCGCGCTTGACTCGTGCCAATTGAGGCTTCTCCGGTGACTAGGTGTGACGGTGGCCACCCAGGTGACCCGTGCTTTCCGTCCGTCACTCTGGTTACGTGTTCAGGTTTTTTGTGTCCGGGACGGCGACGCGCGCCGACCCTTGACGATCAGGTTGCTTGAGGAAATTACTAAGGATGACGCTTCAGGCGTACCGCCGCAAGCGTTCCATAAGTTTAACTCCGGTTATCGGCCCAAGAGCCGCTTGATCCGTTTGCCGTTTGCCGACGAGGTGCCGATCTTCTTGTCGAACGCCCGGCGAACCCGCGCCGACTTGTTCCGGCGGAGGTGGCTCTTGGGACCCTTGGTCCGCAGAACCTTTCCGCCGCTGGTTACGTGAAATCTGCGCTTAGCGCCTTTGTGGGTCTTGATCTTCGGCATTTAGTTATCAGTTGCCTTCGCTTGGTGCGCTGGCCCGGGCGCTGGCCGCTACGGCCACCTCGTCCGGAGCCAGGATGATGCTAAGTGAACGCGCCTCCATCATGGGTTTACGTTCCAGTTTCGCTCCATCGGCGAGCGCCTCTGCGGCTTGCCTGAGAAGCTTTATGGCCAGTTCCGGGTGGGCGATCTCTCGCCCGCGGAATCTCACCGTCACTTTTACCTTCGCCCCGCCGGCCAACAGATCCCTCGCGCGCTTGATCTTCGAAAGGAAGTCGTGCTCGCCGATTTTCATGCTCAGCCGAACTTCGCGAAGTTCGTTCCGGGCCTGTCCCTTCTTGGCGTCGCGCTCGCGTTTTTGCTGCACGAACTTGAATCGTCCGTAATCAAGCAGCTTGCATACCGGCGGAGTCTGGTTGGGAGCCACCTCCACGAGGTCGAGCCCCTGTTCTTCCGCCATCTCCAGAGCCGCCTGGAAATCAAGAACAACTCCAGAACCATCTTCTTCAATAATCCGCACTTCCGGAACTCGGATCTGGCGGTTAATACGGTAATCGCGGGCTATATGCGGGATCCTCTGCCCAACGGCCATACGGCCACGGGAATAAACTTTTTTTTGGACGCTAATTGACCACGCTGAAGAATACCACGGTGACGGGTCGCCGGTCTACGTTCGTTCGTTCGAGACACACCTACTGTCCGAGAGACGCCAAATCCCGCGACGGCTATCGAACGTATCCACCTTTGAACGGCCATGCGTAATCCCACTTCCGGCTCTGGACAAAGTCCCGGGTTTGCACGGGGGCCAAAACGGGTGCCTGTGGTAGGATTAATTGTTCGTAATCGTCAGATTACCGCGCCTTGACGCAAACCTTGCGGACATCGGCTTGAAGATCGCCGGGATCGAACCGACGGACTTCCATAACTTGTACGGGATCGCCCGCAACTGCCAGGTGCAGTGTGAGGCATGTCCGGTCACCTGGGAGGTGACTGTGAGCCGGCGCTGGATGCGTAACAGCCTGATCTACCTTTTGATCGTCGTCGCCGTTATTACGGTGTTCTTCCTGTTTTTCGACAACGGTCCACTGAAGGACGCGCGCGAAATCCCGATCAGCGAGGTCGTAGAACTCGCCGAGAACCCGGGTAATGAGCGCATCCTGATCGAGGTCCAGGAGGACGATCTCACGATCCGTGTGGGCGCAACCACCTATGTGTCCCGCAAAGAACCCGGCTCGAGCATCGTTGAGCTTCTGGACCAAGTCGGCGCGACCGGAAATGTTTCCATCGAGGTCCAGGACTCCGGCAGCGGGCTCGGAAGCATCATCGGCCTCCTGATCAACTTCCTGCCCCTGATCCTGTTTGGAGGCATCCTGCTGTTCATGATGAGGCAGGCGCAAGGTAGCTCAAACCAGGCGATGGGATTTGGCCGCAGCCGTGCACGCATGTTCGTGGGCACGAAGGCGACCGTGACTTTCTTTGATGTGGCCGGCGCGCCGGAGGCCAAGCAAGAACTCGAGGAGGTAGTCGAGTTCCTCAAGTACCCGGAACGCTTCGTGGCACTCGGCGCTCGCATCCCGCGCGGCGTCCTTCTTGTAGGCCCTCCCGGCACCGGCAAGACCCTGTTGGCCAAGGCGGTCGCGGGCGAGGCAGGAGTGCCCTTCTTCTCGATTTCAGGTTCCGAGTTCGTCGAGATGTTCGTCGGGGTCGGCGCATCACGGGTGCGCGACCTCTTTGAGCAGGCGAAACGGCACGGACCGTCCATAATCTTCGTCGACGAGATCGACGCGGTCGGCCGTCACCGCGGCGCCGGACTCGGCGGCGGGCACGACGAACGGGAACAGACCCTCAACCAGATCCTCGTTGAGATGGACGGCTTTGAATCCAACACAAATGTGATCGTGATCGCGGCCACCAACCGGCCGGATATCCTTGACCCCGCCCTCCTCCGTCCCGGCCGTTTCGATCGCCGCGTGACGCTGGACTCGCCGGACATCCGCGGCCGTACCGCTATCCTGGATGTCCACGCCAAAGGCAAGCCGCTTGCGGACGATGTTGACCTGCAGAACCTGGCGCAACAAACCCCGGGCTTCAGCGGAGCGGACCTGGCCAACCTTATCAACGAAGCGGCCATCCTCGCCGCCCGTCGCAACAAGAAGGTGGTAGGTCAGGACGAGATGCTTGAGGCGATCGACCGTCTCATCGCCGGCCCTGCACGCAAAAGCAAGTTGATCTCACAACACGAGAAAGAGGTCACAGCCTTCCACGAATCCGGACACGCCATCGTGGGCTACTTCATGCCCCACGCGGACAAAGTCCACAAGATTTCTATCGTCGCTCGCGGCCGCATGGGCGGGTACACGCGCTACCTCCCGGAAGAAGAGCGAACGCTGCAGACGAAAAATCAGTTTGAGGCGATGATCGCCACCGCAATGGGCGGGCGAGTCGCCGAGCAACTAGTTTTTGACGAGATCACGACCGGAGCGTCAAACGACATCGAAAAGGCGACGCAGATCGCCCGAGCGATGGTGACGCAGTTCGGCATGAGCGACAAGCTCGGGCCGCGGCTCTTCGGCAAACGTGAGGAGATGGTGTTCCTGGGCAAGGACCTTGGCGAGCACCGGGACTACGGCCCGCGCACGGAAGAGTTGATCGACTCAGAGGTCGACCGCCTTCTGCAGGCCGGACGTGAGCAGGCAGAGCGCATCATCAACGAGCAGCGGGTGCACCTGAACGCTATCTCTAGCTTTCTGATCGAGCACGAAACCATCGACGGCAAGCAGATGGTCGAGATAGTCGAGGGAAGAGACCCGCTCGTGTCCCTGGTTCCTGATCCCGAACCGGCGTCTGGATCCGATGAGTCCGAAGAAACGGAAACCCCGTCGTCTTCATCGGAAACCGAGGAACCCGGCGACAGAGGCCACCCACCGGACATCAGGGACGCTAATCCACAGCTGGGCCTAGACTAGCCTCACCGCCCGGTGGTCACCCGTGATCGCCGGAGCTGTGGCCGGAGCCACGCCCCACGCCCGACTGCCCTGTCGGTCGTTAGCCGTCTTCGGTCCCGGCGTCCCCGTCGAATAACGATCGAGGCCGGTAGTACAGCCCCCATCTGTTCATCGCCTCCCGGATACGCGCGTCGTCCAGCCCGGATATCTCCTTGAAAAAACCAGCGAGCACATGGGCGGGCCGCACGTCGTCCTCGCACACCCAGCTACGATCCCCGGGGACCATGTAGAGCAGCCCGTTCTGGTGGGGACACTCCATCGCCATCGAGGCGCTTCCCTTCCCAGTCTTGAGGGTGAACCCGCCGTGCACTAACCCCACAGAATCGGACGGCGTTTCATCGGCGCTCATGATTTCTCCTCGCTAACAGGCCGCTCTGCGCTACGGCCGGAACGGCCAGCGAACGTCATCGGTGCGTATTAGGGTAGCCTTATGCCGATCTGAGTTGCCCTGTTTAACAGGATCACATAGGAGTCGGGCCAATGGGGATCCACTATCAGGACCGTGACATTGTCGTCTACAAGACATCTTGCGGGCCTTACGACAACAACTGCTATCTGCTGGTATGCCGCAGGACCGGGCAGAGCGCCATCGTGGACGCGCCCGAAGGGCCGGAAGCGGTGATCGAACAGGCGCGGGAGACCGATGTCGCAGCCATATTGATCACCCACAACCACATGGACCATTTGGCCGGGTTCGACGCCGTGTTTTGCGCCCACAACGTGCCGGTAAGCATCGGCACGATGGACGGCGAGTCGCTTGACGGCAAGGGCGTCACGGACTGGGCGCCCGGGCCGAACATCAACGTGGTCGGCCAGCTCAAGATCCGGGCGATCCACACCCCGGGCCACACACCCGGCTCTACCTGCTACGCAATCGATACCGAACAGGGCGAGCACACGATCCTGCTGTCCGGCGACACGCTGTTCCCCGGAGGCCCCGGACGGTCAGGCAGCCCGGAGCTGTTCCGGCAGGAAGTGCAGAGCATCACGGGCCGGTTGTTCCCACTGCCGGACCACACCGTCGTGATGCCCGGCCACGGCACCGACACTACGATCGCTCAAGCGAAGAACGAATACGGGATATTTGCAGCGAAAAGGCACGACGAGGATCTGCACGGGAACGTGAGCTGGCTGGAGGACTAGTGCAGGTACCCGGTATCGACCGACCTGGCAGTGACCGCAGCCAAATCGATGTCCCGTGGTCACTAGGGGACGTGCTTCTCGCTTCCGCGACCGTAGTCGGTGTCGTGCTGGCGACGCTTGCGGCCGCGACGACGATTATCGCCTTGGTCGGCGGGGGCGACGACTGGCTAACAGGGGGTGATCTATTCGGGTTACCCGCCCCTCTGGCGCTGGCGATTTTGCTGGAAGCCTTTTTCCTTGGCGCGGTGTTTTTGTACGCCAGGCTGAAGCGCGGCGCTATCGTCCGTCAGCTGGGATTCATCAAGCCCGAAGGGCGCTGGCCGTACGGGCTCGCCGTGGCGGCGTGGATCGCCGGGGTGGCGGCGTTGATCGGGTGGAACCTTCTCACGGAGATTATCGGGATCGACCTGCTCAAAATCCCGAAGCCACCCGAAGAACTGGTGGACTACTCCGGCGCCAGCCTGGCGTTGCCGATCGTCATCATCGGGTTGTTCGGCCCGTTCTGCGAAGAAGTCTTTTTTCGCGGCTTCGCCCTGCCGGCCTTCGCCAGACGCTACGGGCTCGGGGGCGGCATGCTCATCAGCGCTGCGCTTTTTTCCGCCTTCCACTTCAGCATCGGATCCGCGGTCCCGATATTTATCTTTGGTATCGTCCTGGCGTGGCTTTACGTAAAAACCGGATCTATCTATCCGAGCATGTTCGCCCACGCGTTGCAAAATATCGTAACGACCGTGCTCGCCGGATAACCGATTACAAGTACCGATCCTCAGTAACCTCCACCGTAGCCCCGTTTAAGAAGGGAAGACGACCTCACTTCGATGTCTGAAAGACTTGACTCAGCGTTTCAACGTGCAAAAGACGAAGGCCGCGCCGCGCTGGTGCCTTTCGTCACCATCGGCTATCCATCGGTGGAGGCGACGCTCAACATCGTCCCGGAGCTTGAGGCCGCAGGCGCGGACGTGATCGAGCTGGGGGTCCCGTTCAGCGATCCTCTTGCGGAGGGACCAACGATCCAGAAATCCAGCCAGCACGCCCTTGAGCTGGGCGTCTCGTCCGAGACAGCGATGGCGACTGCGACACGATTGCGAACCAACGGGGTGACGGTCGCGATGGTTTTCATGGGTTACTACAATCCGATCCTCTCGTACGGCCCGGAGCGCTACTGCAAGGATGCTGCGGAGGCGGGGATAGACGGGCTGATCGTACCGGATCTACCCTCGGAGGAAAGCGCCGAGTTACGGGCGTTGGCGGAGGGCAACGGCATAAGCCTGATCCCGTTGTTGGCGATCACCAGCCCGGATGAGCGCCTCACTGAGGCCTGCGCCGGCGCATCCGGATTCATCTACTGTGTCGGGGTGCTCGGCGTGACGGGCGTCGCCGAGACGGCGTTCGACCGGGTGCACGGCCTCGTGGATCAGGTCCGCCGCCACACAGACCTGCCGGTCGGCGTCGGGTTTGGGATCCGCAATAGCGATGACGTGCGCAAGGTCGCCGGTTTCGCAGACGCGGCCATCGTCGGGAGCGCGCTGGTCGACGTGATCGGGGCCGGTCCGGCAAGCACATGCGCGGAGCGGGCGGGCGCGTTCGTCCGCGAACTGGCCGCAGGGACGCGCTCCGGCTAAACTGCTCGCCGCGCCGACGACGAAGTTCGACCCACGGCGTCACGACGAATTCCGACTAATTTATTTGGGAGCACGATGACAGTTAGAGGCGTACGCGGGGCCACGACCGTGACCGAGGACACTCGGGAAGCGATCCTCGACGCGACCACGGAGTTGATAACGGAGGTCATGGCCGCCAACGGGATCGAGGAAGACGATCTCGCCTCGGTCCAGTTCACGACCACCGACGACCTCGTGTCAGAGTTCCCGGCGGTCGCAGCCCGGATGTTGGGCTGGGTCCACGTGCCGCTGATGAACAGCCATGAGATGAATGTGCCTCACGGCTTTCCTCGCTGCATCCGCGTGCTGATGATGTGGAACACGGAAACAGCGCCACAGGACATAAAACACATCTACCTGCGAGACGCGGTAAACTTGCGGGCGAAGCAGAGCAAACTGACCTGAGAAGGCCTTTAAAGACAGGCAGATGAACGGTAGACCGGTGACATCCAAAAGCGCTCCCAACGTACACAGCTTCGTGCGCGGCGCTTTTACGCGCTTCACCCTGGTCCCGTTCTTTACGAGCGGGCGCCCTTATACCTATAGCGGCTAACTTTCCGCCCGGGCGCCCGTAATTTCCTTTTTCTTGCTGCCCCCGGTGTCAGCGCGCGTGTTGTGCACATCATTTCTCCCCAGAGGTCACAAGGTCACATGACTCCACAGAACAACTTCCTGACGAGCGCGGTCCCGGTTGATCACGGCGTGTGGTTCTTTTATCCAGGTCGCCTTTAACCCCCTGAGCCACTTTCACAAGAAAAACCCCTTCCCATCAACAACCGAAAGATCCGTTAACCAAATGACTACCTCCAACGTAAATATTGAGCGAATGGACCGCCTTCCCACCCCGGACGACTACCTCGCAGAGCTCCCGATCACGTCCGAAGCGACGGCGCTAGTGGCCCGTGCGAGGAAGGATCTGGAAAACATCCTCGCCGGGAAAGATGACCGCATGGCCATACTGGTCGGACCGTGCTCCATCCACGACGAGAAGGCCGGGCTTGAGTACGCCGAGAAGCTGGCACAGCTGGCAAAGCAGTTGAGCGATCGCATCCTTGTCGTGATGCGGGTCTACTTCGAGAAACCCCGGACCACCGTCGGCTGGAAGGGCCTCATCAACGACCCGAATCTGAACGGGACTTTTGACGTGGCTACCGGGCTGCGACGCGGTCGCAAGTTCCTGCTGCAGGTCGCGGAGCTTGGCCTCCCCGCGGGCACCGAGTTCCTGGATCCCTTCACGCCGCAATACATGGCGGACCTGGTGTCATGGGGCGCCATCGGCGCACGCACGACCGAGAGCCAAACGCACCGCCAGATGGCGAGCGGGCTAAGCATGCCCATCGGCTTCAAAAACGGCACCGGCGGCACGCTCCAGATCGCCGTCGACGCCATGGTATCGGCCGAGTCTCCGCACGCGTTTCTAGGGATCGACGGCGACGGCCGCGCCAGCGTCGTTCACACCTCCGGCAACGTCGGCGTCCACCTGATCCTGAGGGGCGGGGCGGACGGCCCGAACTACGATGCAGAGTCCGTAGCGAAGGCCACCGATCTCCTGGGCGCGAGCGGCGTGTCCGAACGACTTGTGATCGACTGCTCGCACGCCAACAGCAACAAGGACCACAACCGTCAGCCGATCATCTTTCGTGACGTTATCAAGCAACGCGTTGACGGCAATCGTTCCGTGGCCGGGATCATGCTGGAGAGCCACCTCAATCCCGGTGCGCAGAAGCTGGTGAACGGCCTCGAAGGACTGGAGTATGGCATCTCGATCACCGATGCCTGCATCGGCTGGGACACGACGGAAGAACTGCTCCTGGAGGCGCACGCAACGCTTACAGGGAAGGTCGGCGCGTCGGCCTGATTGCACCGTGAATCGGGGGTTTAGATCGACCAAGCATCGGGAATAATTGACGGCTACCGGCCGTCAGAAAGTTGAAGTTCCATGATCGTCACAATGGAACGGCTTGCCACCGAAGAGCAGATCCAAGCCGTCGTCACCAACGTCGCCGAAACGGAGAACAGCACCGAGTTGATCCGCGGCATTGAGCGGACCGTGATCGGCGTCGTCGGGGACAACATTAACGAAGACCTCAAATCCAGGCTGGAGGCGTTGCCGGGCGTAGAAGCCGTGGTCCGGATAACAAGGTCGTACAAACTCGGCAGCCGAGAGTTTCACCCGACCGACACCGTGGTCAACGTCAAGGGCGTCAAGATTGGCGGCGGCAACGCCCCGGTCGTGATGGCTGGACCGTGCTCCGTCGAGTCCGAAGAGCAGCTCATGGCGACGGCGAACGCCGTGAAAGCCGCGGGCGCGGCCGTCCTCAGGGGCGGCGCGTTCAAGCCCCGGACGACGCCCTACTCGTTCCGAGGCCTGAAAGAAGAGGGGCTCAAGCTTCTCAGGGTGGCCAGCGATGAGACCGGGTTGCCGGTCATCACCGAGCTGATGTCCGAAAGCGATGTCGAACTGGTCGCGAAGTACTCAGACATCCTTCAAATCGGCACCCGGAACGCCCAGAACTTCATGTTGCTGGACGCCGTTGGCGAGCTGAACAAGCCGGTGCTGCTGAAGCGCGGCATGGCGAACTCATACGACGACTGGCTGAACGCGGCGGAGTACATCCTCGCCGCCGGAAACCGGAACGTGATCCTCTGTGAGCGCGGCATCCGGACCTTTGAGACGTACACACGAAACACCCTGGATATCGCCGCCATCCCGGTGATCCATCGGCTGAGCCACCTCCCCGTCGTCGCCGACCCGAGCCACGGCACCGGCCGATGGCACATGGTGCTGCCTATGGGCGTTGCTTCGATCGCGGCGGGCGCAGACGG
>PCAM01000033.1 GCA_002730555.1 Chloroflexota bacterium | reverse complement strand
TGCGATTATCGGGTTGCTCAGCATCGCCACAGTCGCGTCGTATCAAGCCATTGCCAACGATGTCCGTCGAGCCGGCGCGGTGGAGCAGGTTAAGTCCATGCTCGCCAAGGCTCGTATGAGGGCGCTCTCCGATGCAAGATCGACGGCACTGATCTTTCGACCCGTACTTACCGCCCCCGGTGTTCAGCAAATAGAAGGCATGCTCGCCCAGTTCTCCGGAGATGCCTTTCGGTACGTTCTCGAAGATGGGGGCGTGCAGAGCAAGCCCATCGTGGCACGCTTCCTGCCGGTCGATTCCGGCAAGCCCATGCTCCTCTCGGAGGGCATTGGCGTGGCGTCACCGTGCCACCGACTCGCCAACGTGGTTGATGACCTTCGGCTTGACCTTGACGGCGACCAGCAGTACCTCACGGTTTCCAATCTGGCGGGCATATTGCCGGAGGCTCCCGGCGTGATGATCGGTGTGGTATTTGCCCGAGACGGTAGCCAGACGGTGCTGCTCCCCGAGGCCGGTGCTGATTGGTTGTGGGTCGATTTCAATGGGGACGGTGCCCAGCGGTATGGCGGTGACGACTATTGCAATCGCCCCGAAGAGTCCGGGTTTAATCCGCCGCCAGCGTGCCCTCCTGATCTGGCGGACATCGAGGCGTGGTCCCCACCAGCTGCAGGATGTTGGCTCGGAACGCGTTATATCGCGAGCAATGGCAACCCAAGCCCAAGTGCCGATCTTTGGGATGACGATGAGCGACTTCCCATGTGCCAGCGGGTCGAGAAAGACGAACCAATTGTTCTGGTGGCGCCCTACTTAGCGATCTACGACGATCGCGATGCCCGCGAGGAACTGGATCCACAGCGGTGGCTCGATACCGGGGCCAATACGCTGCGGCGTGCAGCCGCGGCGCGGCGCGGTTTTGACATGAGCACGTTCATTGACGAGAACGCCAGACAACTGCACTTCAATCCAAACACGGGTGTCGCGCATGAGGGATCATCCCGATGACCCGCCGCGGCTTCTCACTGATCGAACTGCTCATGGCGATCTTCATTCTCGGAATCGGTCTGATCAGCATCGCCGCGCTCTTTCCCGCCGGTATCGCATTGCAGCAGCGGGCGGAAGACGAGTTGAACGGACCGATCGTGGCTGCGCACGCTCTGGAAGTCATTCGGGGAAGATTGTCTTCGGATGACTTTGGCAGTTGGTGGGACTTTCACAATACTCAGGTCGACTACACACGGTGGCTTGAGGGAGATGACGCTGCATATGTGATGGAATCGAACACCGTTGGCAAGTTGTACAACAATCGGTACAGCCAGCCCGTCTCGTGGTTGAACCACGAGACGTGGCCGTGGCTTCGGCCAGCCATGGTCGTGAATGTGACCGATGAAGATTTGGCAAACAGCGGCGTCATCAAGGCAGGCACCTTGGACATCTTCAATTCGCTTGGCTTTGAAAACAAAGCCGAGACGATCGGAGAGCACACCTTGCCCGTGGATCACGTGTGGCAGCAGATGCTTTCATATCCAGTACATGATTCTTCAACTCAATTCCCGAAGATCGGCATTCCATTCCACGCTCGGCACATCGTCACCGAAGATCCGGACACCGGGCTGCGAATGAGGCCGCCACTCATCTCCGTGCCTCGCGTACTGATTACACCAGAGGAGCGGGCATGGCCCAACGCAGATGCTATGGGCCGGGTGCCGCAGTACTATTGGGATTGTGCCTTTCGTCGCATCGGATCCGACGTGCAGGTTGCGATATTCGTGTATCGCGCTCAGCGATCTTCGCTCTCGCAGCCGATGTGGCAGCCTAGGCCGATCATTCAGGCAGATGCGCCCGGTGAGCAATTCATCCCGGTTCCCTGGGTTGTGGATCTCACAACAGTGGCTGATGGAAGTTTCGGCCCATGGAAGGTGGAGGCCGTGGAAGGGGCGGTGGACTTCCCAGGCACGAATGTCGAGAACTTCACGCAGGATGGGGTGATGAACCCGGGCTACGGACATGGACCGGACCATCCGGACTTTGGATGGATGTGGCCAGGGCAGTGGTTGGTCGATCAGGCTGGCGATGTACATCGCGTTGCAAATGGGAGATCGATTTCAGACGAGCCTGATCCAAATTATCCCCACGAAGATGAAACGCCATTCTCGCTCACTGCTCCGATCCCTTCTCCACTGGCCGCATTCCAGAGGGATCGGGCCAATTTGGACGCTGACGATGACAACGATGACCCGCAACTCTTTACGGCAAGCGTGATTTTGCCGGCGAGTTCAATGGCGGATATGAACCGGACCGATTATCCCGCGGGCCTCATTTCCGAACAAAGCGAGCATCCGGTTGTTGATCGACTCTGGTACGTTCCGCCGGCGGTCAATACCAGCACGGGGTCCTACCGTCTCATTCCAATTTATGTCACGGTGGGAAGTCTGTGACAGGTTTCCGATCCATCTTGCGGAGAGGCTTCACCCTCATCGAGATTCTCGTCGCGGTGGCGGTGCTGGTGGTCGTGGTACTGGTCTGTGGGCAGGTTTTTCAGGCCGCGTCCGCGGTAACGCGTACGAGCAACGCGTCTGGCGATGTGCTTCAGGAAGCGTGGGGCATCGAGCAGCAGATTCGAGCGGATCTTGCGAGAATCAGCCCGGATGGTGCATTGGTCATTCACTCGGTCGAAGTGCCCAACGACTACAACCAACGCAAGTGGGATCAAACCGGGGCTCGCCCCCCGCTGATCAATCCCGGGCTTTCCAATGAGGCCGTCGTTCGGTGTGACCAGTTGCTGTTCTTCATGGATGGATTCCAGCCAACGAAACCCTATGGATCAACACTGGTGATGGAGGGCGGAGAACCTCGTGTCATCGGCGGTGCTGCTGCGGTGACCTACGGGCACGGTCTGCAGTTTTCTTCCGAGTTGTCGGCGTATTCAATCGACACACCTTCAAACGACGAAGTCAATGACTCGCTGCATGGCGAACTGCCCATGCAGTTCCGAGGTCACGACGTAGACCTCGATGACCATCGTGATGACTACAACCTTGCCCGCGTTGCGCCATTCCATCGTTCCAATGTGCTTGGCCAGTGGGGGGGGCAGATGGATGCGGTGTATTCCAAGTATGGCTTCCATGGAGGCAGCCTCAGTGAGCTGTACAACCAGACTGAGCCAGCCGGTGGCGCCAGCGATATCCGAGGCGACCAGCCCGAAGCTCGCCGTTGGATTCTGACGCGACAGGCGTTGGCCATGGCCGATGATGATTCGAATCCGCCCGATGCTTCAAACAAGCAAATCTATTTGTCCAACGCCTTTTCGATCGAGTCGCTCTTTCCCGCGGATCCGCGGCGGGTGAACGGTAGCCAGGCTGGGTTTGTCAGAGAGTCGCCGGTACACGACATGGGACGCGTCGACGTGATGGCCATGAATCTCGGAGATGTTCGAAAGTCGCTTTTGCATACTCGTGACGAAACCTATCCAGACAACATGGCACGCCGTAGTTGGTTTGCCGATGATGCGATTGATGGAACTCATGGTGTGTTGGAGGACAACACGACTCTTCCGGGCGGATCCGGCGACCCTGAGCGGGGAACGCAGCGGTATCTGCTCAAGACATTGCTCGGCTGGCCGCGTGTGGAACGCACGCCGCCTGGGCCAGCTCGATATGACCAAGCGCTCACCAACAGCATCCTTGGCTCGGCATGCAGCAGTTTCATCGTCGAGTGGACGTGGGATGACAATGTCGGTGAGACTCGCACTTGGAAAGTCAATGAACCAGCCAATCCTGCCTCTCGCCGCACAAAGGTGACGTGGCAGGGATTCCGATATGACCCCGCTGAGGCCAGCCCAAATGATTTGCCTCATGCAGGAACGATGTTGGAGCCAGATGCTTCAGGAAGTATGCAAACGCGTCTCAGGCAGAAGGGCGATCTCTTCTGGTTCGGGCTCTCTGACAAGCAAGATGTGGCTGAAGACGATGATGGATGGGACCGAGGCGTTGTGTCTTTTGCTCAGTTTGCGGACGCATATCCAGCCTCGACAGACGTGTGGGATACTCCAGAAGGCGTTCTGCCCGAAGCTCTGAAGTCGGCAATTGCAGCGCCATCGCTGGTACATCCGAACGCCATCGATGAGGAAGCCGCGGGATTTCCGGGCGAACCTCGTGAGTATTGGGCGCTCTTCGGACCGAACCGTCGATGGCCCTTGATGCGAACGCTCGATGTCGCTTCGGGCAATGCCGATCCGGATCAGCAGAACAGTGGTTCCGACGGTCTTCTCGACCCTGATCCATCCTATACGCCCTGGCCATCAGCCTTGCGGATTTCCATGGTGCTGCACGATTCGGAGACGAACTTGGAGCATGGCAAACTCGTTCAGTTCATTGTCGAACTTCCCAAGGAGCGGCTGCAGTGAACCTAGTAGCGGAACATCATCGTCGAGGCAATGCGCTCATCCTGGTGGCCGGCATTCTGGTGCTTCTGGTCATCATGGCCACGGTGTTTTTGTCGCGAACAAGCACGCTGCGGGAACTTGGAACCGCTGAGCGTCAGGCTGCGTTTCACCGCGATCGTCGCGAGTCCGCCGCAAACGAGATCGCGCAGCAATTGGCCGACAGCCTCTTTGTGCGGCCGCTGGACTTTACGAGTGCCGAGTACGATCTTGGTTTGCCACCGGATGAGCAGCGGAGGCTTGTGAGTGATGTTTCGGCGCCGCGATATGGCGTTGATCCAGAATTCACGTGGAACCGAGCCCCATGGGAAGTTGTGCCTTGGACCAACCCGCCGGATTGGCTTACGTGGCCGCTTCAGCCGGGTCAACTGCGGGAGATGGTGAAAGAAGAAATACCCATTGACTGGGAGAATTGGCGGTGGTGGGAGGATCGAGCGGACACTGGCGGCGGTTTCGGCAATACCAGTGGCGGCTTGGATCTCTTCGACTGGCCCGGTGGGGGAGAAGTATGGCCTCCACAGGATGAATCGCACTTGAAGGACGTTGTGTTGCAGCCCAGGGAGAATCCGCTCGGAGGTCCGGGCGTCTCAGACACTCGTTGGCTTCGAGACATCGAACCGCAACGCATGCCGGTTGAGAGATTGAATGATCCATCGGTTCCGGGTGGCTTCACTTCGCAACCTAATGCATGGTCGGATCGCTTGGCAGACGCATACAGTCACTGGAGGCATTTGTCATGGATCGGTAGGCCTGACAATGCGTGGCGGATGTGTCCGGATATTGCTGACGTGACAGGTGTTCGATCATTCATTGATCCAACTGCGAACCCACCAGAGGGGACGATGACATCCGATGGTGTTCGGCATGCCGATCCGAATTGGGACTCGACCTGGTCTGATGGCCGTCGATACTACGGTGGGGCCTATGACCGAATGGACGTCCCGATCGAGCAGTGGCCCGCCATGATGCCGACGGCGGCAGATGTGAGTGGTGTCAAGCAGCGATTAACGGATCCAGACCAATCGCTCTATGGCGACTCTGCGACCAGCGTGTACTTGCCCGACGACTCGGGTTTTGAAATCACCGCGGCCCCGCAGAATATGGGTCTAGTTGCTGGTGATGACATGTTCTTGGATTTCTGGGACCGCTGGTTGGCGTGGCTGCGACCTGAGGGATACAAGCAGGCGATCGTCGCGGCCAGAGCAGGCAACGGCAACTTGCTTCCGCCCAATTTCTATGATCTCGACGATCTCGATGGCGACGGCAAGCGGGGTGAGTACTTCGATTCGACCGATTCGGCGAACTTCCCGGGCGAAACGCCCATGGACGAGTTCCGCCCAGATACCGCTCGTTGGAACGTCTCCCGCATCCTGACCGACACCGATGGTGATGGGTTTACTGATTCCTTTTGGTGGCTCTCGCCACACGTGGGGGTGGACGGTACGCGGCAAGTCATAGGGGTCTCGGTGACGGACAACTCCGGCCGAATGAACGCCAATGTAGCGACAAGATTTGTGAAGTCCGACCAAACCGGGACGCTTGAATCAACCCGCGGCTGGACGCCAGCGGACCTCGCCCTGGTCAGCCAGAACTTCGGGCCGCTCGGCAGTGGTGAGTACGCCCCAAACGCCGCACCGATTTGGAACACAGGTTTCCTCGACATCGAGCAGCACCAGCCCGGCTTGCTTGAGAGTGATTGGGACATGTCACAAGACTCGCTACTCTCCGTCCCGTTTGTGACCTATCCAGCCGATGGTCAAGGAAGCGGTGCTGCTTTGAGTGAGGCCTACCAAATTTGGAACTCGGACTATTGGCGGTCAACCTCAAACCGGGCCTTCCTTGAAGCAATCAACGTTGATGCTGGCGGAGCTCAAAATCCGTTCTTCCCAGATACCGAAATTTACGACATCAGCGATAGGGATAACCGCCTGTATTACTTTCAGCAGAGTGGGCAGACGCCACAGCACCCAGGCAATGTTTTTACGCCATTTAACCTTGCTGAAGAACTTGAACTCCGAGCCTACGAGGGCAACAACCACGAGTGGGTCTATTCACGGCTTGAGCGATCACTTGGCCCTTCGGACGCGAACCTCTATGGCGATGCGCACGCCCTTCGCGGCACGTTCGGACGTCAGGAATCCAGCGAATCCGGCGAACAGTTGGACAACCGCCAACTCGCTCACGATCTTCGGCACCGACTAACATTGTTCAATGGCGCTCGCAATGAGACGCTGCCGCAGCATTTGTGGTGGGAGAATCGCGCCCCATCGCCACGCGCCGATGACATTGTGGTCGGCGGCGATTTAACGCCAAACTCGCCAGCACTGGTGGAGATGGGCGAGGTGCGTGTTGAAGACATGCACGAGCGATTCCACGATCAAATGCGTCAGAAACTCGACTTGCGGGAGTGGGAACGAGCAGCCCGATCGCAACCAGCGTTCAATGCCGAATACGATCCTCGTACTTTCAGCGATCGTCTGTCGCAGAGTGTTCTCCTCGGTCTCACAAGTGGTGATGTGACGGACAAGGATCCTGACACTCCTCCCATTCAAGATCCCAATACGCCAGAATCCCATCCCGTACGCGGTGGTCGCGATTCCTACTTTGGCCAAGGTGATGAAGCGTGGGAGAGGACCCGCCGCATGGCCGCTTCGCTCACTGCCAACATGCTTGCGAGCCGTGATCCTGATCAGGATGCGAGACTGCTGACGATGGAGGGCGAGTTGCCG
>PCAM01000019.1 GCA_002730555.1 Chloroflexota bacterium | reverse complement strand
GGCAGGCTAGTGCCAAAGTTACGGAGCCGCCTGCTTGCGGCCAGCGCGTCCGGGCTGGCGAGCGCCGGAGAGGCGTGGGCCGGATGGCCGGGAGTTGGCCAGAAAATCAGTGATATCCAGATGGAAACGCTGCTCTACGCGGGAACAGGCGATACGGTATTTCACGATGGCGCGAACCGCGCCGCGGGTGAAATGCCGCATGCCCGATTCTCCTCGATCCCACACTTGACGCACGACGCCGGGTTCGCTTCTTCCCGAGCGATCCTGTCTGCTATCGGGGATTTTCTCGATTAGCACGCGCAACTCATCTCAAACTCTGACTGAACCGACCGGGATCGGTACACTCTTCCCCGAATAGAGATATATGGAGATAAACAGAGACGCCCCCATCGTGCTCAAGCACGAGATCGTGGTATTCGCACCGCCAAAGCAGGTGTGGGAGCGACTCGCGCAGGTAGAGTACTGGCCCGCTTGGCACCCCGATATCGGAAATGCCGAGTGGGTAGACGATGAGCCGATGGTCCGGCGCGGCTTCAGGTTCGGCGTGAAAATGTTTCGCTTCAACGCCCGCCTGAAGATTTACGACGAGCCGCTGGTGATCGGCTGGGAGGCCCGCCACATGTTCTCAAGCCATCGCCAGGTGTTCCGGCTTGAGGGTGATTACCGCCAGACCATGCTGATCAGCGAGGCGTCATACGAAGGCCCGATGCTGAAAATGATGGCGGATCGATTTCGCGATCCCCTGGACCGCTTCGGCCAGACGTGGCTTGCCGCCATCAAGACCAATATCGAATCGGCACGTGAGAACGGTGTACGCCTCCCGGGCGCCCGTCGCCCCAGATGAGGCCAGTCTCTCAATTCCAAGTCTGTTGACCACCATCGGTCAACTGCTAATCCCGGAGCCGCAAACGATCAAAGGAAATCCATGCTTCTCGGAGTGGCCGGGCTAACACCCGGAGACTGGACAACGGTCAACGAAAACGTCACGCGCGCCGTTCGAAAACACGGTTTCAGGGCGTTGCAATTACGGGTGTCCGAACCCTTCAATCCTGAGCCGGCGCTGGCCGAACGCGTGAAAAATGCGTTCGGTGCCGCGGGATTGGCGCTGAGCCAAACCGTTGGCGAATACGGCGGCGGGTTGGTCAGCGCCGACGAGTCACTCCGGCGTGAAGCGGTCGAGGCCCTGAAGCGGATGACGGCGTTCACCCGGATCATTGGAGGCACCAACACCTACCTCCGACCGGGGTCAATGAATCCCCGTGGGGCCTGGATGCCGCACCCGGACAATCGTTCGGATGAGGTGTTTGACCGGCTGGTCCGGTCGTCGCGGGAGGCTGCGCGGGCCGCGGCAGACGAGGGCGTGATGCTCGCCGTCGAAGGCGGTGCGGTCTGTCCACTGTTCTCGGCGGTCCGAACCCGAGAGTTCTTCGACGCCGTCGACTCCCCCTCGATGGGCTACAACATGGACCCAGTCAACTACGTCTCCGATCTGGAAACGGCGTACGACTCGACATCCCTCCTGGACGACCTGTTCGACCAGCTTGGTCACGTGACGATAGCGGCGCACGCAAAGGACTTCGCCGTGGAAGAGGGGCTTCTGCCTCACTTCAAGGAAGCGGTGATCGGCGAAGGGTTGCTCGATCAAGCGACCTTCTTGCGACGGATGCTCGCCGTCCGGCCCGACGCCCATATCTTCATAGAGCACCTCCCGGATGAACTGGTCCCGGCCGCACGAGACGGCCTGAACGCGGCTGCGGACCGCGCAGAGATTAGCTGGGACAACCCGCCCGACTGCTTAAATCTGTAGGGGTGAATAACTATCCACCCTTGACCGGTCGGGGCCCGGTCCACCACGACCAAACATAAGGACATCCACATGGCATTGGACGGAAAACGGATCATCGTAACCGGCGGCGCCAGCGGGATCGGCAAGGCGACCGCGCGCCTCGTCGCCGACCAAGGTGCTCGCGTTGCGATGCTCGATGTCATGGACGACGCAGGCGTTGAGGCGGCGGACGAGATCGGCGATCAGGCCCGGTTCTGGCATGTGGACGTGGTTGATGAACCGGCGGTTGAAGCGGTGATCGGAGAGGCGACGGAATGGCTCGGCGGCGGGGTCGACGTCTTGTTGCACATCGCCGGCGTGCTGGATGGCGCGGATATAGACCTGGAGTCCTTTTCGGAAGAAGTCTGGGATCGGGTGGTCGATGTCAACCTGAAAGGATCGTTCCTGGTCGCCAAACACGTCACCGCCCTGATGCGCCCGGTGGGACGGGGCGTGATGGTGCTCACGGCATCGGGCGCTGGCGTGAAGGGCGGCAGCTCGTCGTTCGCGTACGGCTCCAGCAAGGGCGGGGTCCACGGGCTTGCGATGGTCCTAGAGCAGCGGTTGGCGCCCTTCGGCATACGCGTCAACGACGTCGCTCCGGGCAATATTTACACGCCACTCAAGGTCAGGCAGGTCGAGAAAAGCTACGAGCAAACGGGCGACGCCGAGCACTTCCAGCAGGCGATGGCGTCGCTGGCGGGTCCGGACGGGGTGGCGGCGGTGATGGCATTTCTGGCGAGCGACGCCGCCGACTACGTCCGGGGAACAATTTATACACGGTAGCAGGTTACACGGTACCGCTATCCGGTAAGGCCAGTGCACGTCCGCTTGATCAGCGTTTTTGGAGCATTTCAGAAGATTCGCCAACGGTTAATTATTCATGTCGATATTCAGTGAGCCCGGCCCGGCAGATCACAGCCTGACGAAAGGCGGTCGAGCGGTGCCACCAATTCATGTGCGCAACTGCAGATGACAGGTTGACCTTGCATGCCCTGCGCGGAGCCGGTCATCGTCGAATTTCATTAAGCCGAGTGGGGCTGCTGAATCCCATCGCACGACCCGGGGGCCATCCGCTCATCGCGCCGGTAGTGAGGAAAAGCGATGGAGTGCAGCCGGGAACGGATTTGCAGCCGTCCGGGATCCAGGGAGGAAATGCCCGGGTCCCGCGGGTGGCGGGAAACGTCACAAGCAATAGTCAGCGCCAGTACTTCGCTGGTTCTTTGTTTTTGTGCGGCGCCCCCGTCGTCCCGAGGTTGCCGAAAGACGGCTAAACGGGTTTGCGCATACGGGCGAGGATATGCCGGCCGCCCCCGGCCGAGTAACGCCTGTTGCCAACGTTCATCACTTCTACCAGCTGCCGCGCGTCTATCAACCCGGCGTCTGCCAACAGGCTGGCCTCTATCTCTTTGGCCCTGAGGAAACCGAGCGCCAGGTCGGTGACGTCGTGAGAAAGCTCTAAATCCATTCCGTACTGGGCGGCAATCGATTCTCCGGTCACTTCGCTCGATCCAAAGAAGTCGGTCAGCAGGAAAAGTCCACCCGGCTTCAGCACACGCGATATCTCCGGCGGGTGGTAGAAACCCTCCGTGGACAGCACGATATCGAACTGTTCGTCTCCAAAACTGAGGGCCGTGTCTCTGTCCGGGACAAACCGGCACAGGTCTGAGATCCCCTCTATCTCCGCCAGTTCCGCCGCCGTCGCAAGCGCCCCCTCATCGATGTCGTAGCCCCAGACCACGCTGCCGTAGAGCGACGCGAGCCATCGTGCGTTACCGCCGATCCCGCATGCGGCGTCCAGGACGGTCATCTCCGGCGCCATCTCCACTCCCTGCAGCAGGATGCGGACCAGCGTCTGGTTGGCCCCGACGTGTTGGAACTCTCCGTACGGCTCTACATCTGGGCGTTCACGCTCCTCGAACCACGCTTGGAGCCGTTGTGTCTTGTTCACCATGTTGCGTACTTTACCGGCTGGGGCGTTAAAAGGGGTTAATATCTGCTTTACAGGTTCGGCGGCCAGGCACCTTGGCACTGAATCGCATCCCCGTCTCCGGGCCACGGCGGAAACGTGGCGATCACAATTACCAGCGGCGGCGCACCATCATTCCTGAACTAAAATTGTGTTCCGACTTCGATGCTTGAATCCGCCCTGGGTACGAGAACGATCGTTTCCTAGGTCCATCTCTGGACCGCCACAATCTGCCGGCGCACGATATACAGAGCCATGTCTCGGCAACGGTCCGGTGTTGAACCGCTTTCGTGATCTCGCCCGGCTTCAGCGTGCAATGGACCATGTTGCCCTCGGTCATCGCGACACTCACTGGGCGGATTCCCGATCCGTCGGGCGCCGGGGATAGCGTTATTGACTCGAACGAGGACATCTTCTCTTCGACTCCCCTGAATCGGTGCTGCAAGCGCGGTCGATACTTCTGCGCAACGACCCGCCGCTCCAGCATTGGACGATCTACTTGTTAGCGGATAACGGGGTACACGGAGCAGTGTCATCAGGTCGGGCGGGATGTAACCGGGCCCGGAGATCAGAGAACGCTGTTCAGGCTACCAACCGCCCGATCAAGATTCGCCGATTCCCGCGCTTATTTCCACTAGCGGATAAGTTGCCCCAATTCAAATTGGGAACCACTACCTTTCCTCTGCATGGAGACCCCCCCAGGTGCCGAACCATTTGAAAAATCACACCAACGCTTCTGAGGTCCTGATGGCGCTCGGAGCATTAGGTATAGCCCAGGAAGAAGAAGAACGACCCTCTGGCAAGGTCGACGCGCTCGCCGGAGAGGTGCCTCACGCGCTGGATAATTACCGGGAGTCCCTTGGCGCTGGGATCAGTAGGTGACCAGCGAGAGGATATCGCGTCCCTTGAGCAGGTCGCGGCCATTCAGGGCTTCCAACTCGACCACGAATGCCATGGCAAACACCTGCCCGCCGACGCCCTCGATCAGCTTGGCAGCCGCCTCCGCAGTGCCGCCCGTGGCCAGCAGGTCATCCACCACCAAAACATTGTCACCCCGGTCCAGGGCGTCGATCTTCATCTCAATGCGGCTCGTGCCGTACTCGAGTTCGAAATCCACGCCGATCACTTCAGGTGGGAGTTTCTTCTCTTTCCGCAACGGAATGAAGGGCAGCTCCAGCTTGAGCGCCAGCGGCACGCCGAACATGAAGCCCCGTGTCTCGATCCCCGCCACAGCGTCGATAGTCGCCCCGCTGTAACTCTCAGCCATGCTGTCGATCGTGTAGTTGAACGCCTCGGGAGATTTCCAGAGCGGCGTCAGATCTCGGAACAGGATACCGGGCTGCGGGTAATCCGGGATGTCACGGATCCAGTTCTTCAGGTCCATCGTCATCTCCATCTGGGCTTTGGCCAGCCTCGGGTCGGGCTGGTGCGACTCGTATATCGCGGGCCGGTTCCTTCAAGAGTGTAATCGTAGGTCAGCGTACGGCCGACGTTGTACACCACACTCAAGTAGACGGATAAAGCTCCGTATCCGGGTGATAGTCAGACCAGGCGGACCAGAACGACACGACGGAGTGGACCCGTACCAGTTGTGCCCCCCTGCAACTCCCCATCGATCCCATGGCCGGTGAACGGGAGGAGTCGTGACCGTGTCCTCACATCCCGGAGCAACACCGTTCCGTATTCGTCTACCTCCTGTCCAAACACCGACCGCTCCCCGTCCAACGTCCGTCTGCAAACAAGCACCGTCTGGGTGTCAGGCTGGAAAAACACGACCATATCCTCTCCGGCCACCCGGTCATTCACTACAGGATTGGTTTCGAGCGCAGACAGCGGAAACGTCTTGGTCCCGCCGTCGTGGCCAATGCCCAGAACCTTGTCCTTGCGCGCAAGTCGATCGTCATCAACCGTCTCGCCGATCACCCCAGCATCGCTATTGGTGTAGTAGCCGTCGTACCGATCAGAAGATCCGCTGCGGCCTTTGTCCAGGATCGCGGTGTCCGGTTGTTCACTTACCCACTGGCCGAACGTGGTCTACACAAGCGGCACGATCGCCAGAGTTCACCCGGGGGTTAGCGGATAGTCAGGATCGCCCGGCACGACGATGGTCTCCTTATCTAGCAACGCAATCCGCAACGCCCCGGGGCCTCCCATGACGAAGAACAGAACTACGCCCAGCGCGGCCAACCCCATGAGCAGATACGACTTCTCGATCTTCAATTACACATGCATCCTTCCTGAGGGCCTGAGGCGTTGTGAACTCATCGCTTAGATGTGCCCGGAGCGCATCCCGGTTCCCGCCTGCCGCGCGTAACGCCTAAAAGGTACGGCGATGCTAAAATCTGTGCCTTCGCTTGGCCGTCGCCGTCTTCCCGCTGGCGGTAGCAGTTCATCAAACAGCTCGTTTCCGGGATCCCACAAATCCGCATCACGAAACTCAACCTCCTGAACTTCCGGAACTACCTGGAGTGCTCCCTCGAGCTAGAACCTGGCATGACGGTGTTCCAGGGGCCAAACGGACACGGCAAAAGCAACCTGATGGAAACCATCTACATGACCGCCATCGCCAAATCGCCCCGGTCGGCTTCGGATCGTGAACTTCTGGGCTGGGACGTGGTGCAGAACGGGGGGCATGTGCAGATCGCCGGGATCGCCCGGGACCACGAGCTCACGGTGCAGGCGCAGATCGATTTTGATGTGATCCCGCGTGTGCCGGAACCAGGGAGCGGGGGCGCAAGGCCCGCGCCGTCGATAAAGAAAGAGTTGCGGGTAAACGGCGTCCCCAGGCCGGCGTCGGAGTTCGTCGGGGCGGTGAACGTCGTGGCGTTCTCGGCTGAAGACCTGGAGTTGATCGTCGGCGGCCCGGCCATTCGGCGGCGCTACCTGGACATCCTCATTTCTCAGAGCGACTCGTCGTACCTCAAGATGATCCAGCGTTACGGCCGTGTCGTGACGCAGCGAAATCATCTGCTGCGGCAGATGCGGGAGGGCCGGGTCGGGCTCGACGAGCTGGAGTTCTGGGACGACCGGTTGGTGAACGAGGGGGCGGCGATCATAGAGCGGCGGGCGCTGGCCGTTGAGCGGCTCGCCGTAGAAGCGGCCCCGAGACATCTCGCGCTGTCCGGAGGGCGTGAACGGCTCGGGGTTGTGTACCGGCCGCGAATTTCGGCGATCGCCGAAAATGGCCTCGGCGATATCCCGTCAACTATCCCAGACCTGATCGCTGTCATGAGAGAGGCGTTGGAGACGGGTCGTCAGCGCGAGATCGGCCAGGGCGCAACTGTCATCGGCCCGCATCGTGACGAGATAGTGCTGAGCTTGAACGACGAAGAGGCGGGGGCGTACTCGTCACGCGGACAGGCCCGCACCATAGCGTTGGCGTTGCGGTTGGCCGAGGGCGTGTTCGTCACGGAAGCGACCGGCCGAACGCCGGTGCTCGCCCTGGACGATGTTTTGTCAGAGTTGGACGAATCCCGTCGCAGACTGGTCCTGGAAAACGTGGCGTCCTACGAACAGGTTTTGATCACGACTACCGATTTCGATCGCGTTGAGGACTCTTATTTATCGGGAGCGACCCGAATGAGGGTCGAATCCGGCCAGGTGACTCGTGTCGACGGCTGATACCGTCGCATCTGTTAGCGCTGCGGCCCGGCTCATCAAGGCCAGCAGTTACGTGGTGGCGATGACTGGCGCCGGCATCTCCGTCGAGAGCGGTATCCCGCCGTTTCGCGGTCCCGACGGTCTGTGGACGAAGCACGGCACGCCATCCCGGAACGGGTACCAGAGCTTCCTGCAAGATCCGGCGTCGTGGTGGAAGCGGGAGATGGAGCGCGCGGTTGAACCGTGGGTCTCGGAGCTGCGGCAGTCGGTCCGAGACGCCGTGCCGACCCCCGGGCATCTGGCGCTTGTGGAGATGGAAAGCGCCGGGTTCGTGCGCTCGCTCATCACTCAGAACATCGACGGCCTGCACTCTGACGCCGGAACACAAAACATCGTGGAAATCCACGGCTCAAGACGATTTTTACGATGCGTTGAGTGCGAGAACCGGACGCCTCGTCCCGATCTATTTGCCAGACAGATAGCGCCACCCTGCGAGCGTTGCGGCGGCCCCGTGAAGTACGATTCGGTGCTTTTCGGCGAGCCGATTCCGCCGGGCGTCCTGAAGTCGGCACGCGCCGAGACCGACCGGGCCGATTGCGTGCTGGTTATCGGCAGCTCATCCACGGTTCGTCCCGCGGGTGGCCTGCCGCGTATCGCCCGTGCCAACGGAGCGAAATTGATTGAGATCAACACCTCTGACACGCGGCTTACCGGGGATTGCGATGTCGTGATCCGGGCGCCGGCGGCCACTGCCCTTCCAGCCCTGCTGAACCAGCTCCAACACTGATCCACCTATCCGAGCTGACTTTCGGGCGCGCACCGGCCACGCATGTGCACCCCAAGAGGGTAGTATTCCCGTGCGCGCCGCATGGCGACCACATCCAGGGTTAAAACGGGGTCACATCGATGTCACTTCAGGACGCACTTCAACGCGAGATAGACACCTATATCGCCAGGAACCCGAAGTCCCAGGACCTCAACGCGCAGGCTTCCAAATACCTGCCGGGCGGTGACTCCCGGAACTCGATCTACTGGCCGCCCTACCCGGCCTATATCGTGGGCGGCGACGGGGTGCACATCACCGACGCAGACGGCAACGTACGCACGGATTTCATCAACAACATGACGACCCTGATCGTCGGCCACCGCAACCCTGCGGTTGTTCAAGCGATGCAGAATCAGGTCAACGAAGGCTGGTCCTACCCGGGCCCGTCGCCGCTCCAGATTCGCTGGGCGGAGATCCTTGTGGAGCGGGTCCCGTCCGTGGAACAGGTGCGCTTCGTCAACTCTGGGACCGAGGCAACCCTCAACGCTATTCGCGCCGCACGGGCGTTCACGGGACGTCAGAAACTGGGCAAGATGGAGGGCGGCTACCACGGCACCCACGACTCGGTCGCCGTGAGCGTTGCTCCAAATTTGGACCTGGCCGGCGACGTCAACGACCCGAACTCTGTGGACGACTACGAGGGTCTACCGGAGTGGGTAACGGACGGCGCGGTGGTGATGCCGATTAACGACATCGAGAACTGCGAGCGGATCATCCGGGCGAATGCCGACGATCTGGCGTGCGTGATCGTGGAACCAGTTAACGGCCGCAACGGTTTCGTTCCCGCCGAGCCGGGCTTCCTTGAGGGGCTTCGGGCGGTCACGTCTGAGCTCGGCATCATTCTGATCTTTGACGAGGTTATATCGTTCCGAGTCGCACGCGGCGGCTCGCAGGAGCACTACGGTGTGAAGCCCGATATGACGACGTTCGGCAAGGTGGTCGGCGGGGGTTTGCCCGTTGGGGCGTTCGGTGGTCGTGCCGACATTATGTCTTTGTATGACCCCAGCAACGGTGCCCCGAGGGTCCAGCACGCCGGCACTTTCAACGGCAACCCGATGACGGCGGCGGCCGGGGTGGCAACACTTGAGGCGGCGACGCCCGAGGTGTACGAATACGTTGGCCGGATGGGCAGCGCGATCCGGGACAAGTTGCGTGCGTTGATCGCCGAGGTCGAGGCGCCGATGGGCGTCACCGGCGTCGAGTCGCTCTGGTGCCTCCAGTTCACGCCCGAGCGCGTGACCGATTATCGGTCGTCTATGACAAACGATAAAACGATGACCCGGGCGATGTTCCTGGGGTTGCAGAACGAGGGCTACCTGCTCTCGCCGAGCTGCCAGGGAACGGTGTCCTCCATACACACGGAAGAGGACATCGACGGGCTGATTGACGCAATCCGGAAGGTGCTCGGAAGGCTTGGGTACGCGTAGACCCGCCTTGAGGTTCAGATCCAACCCACCCTGAGGCTCTCGAAGAGTCCTTCCGTTCCGCCCCCGGTCCAAGCGGGAGAGCGCTGGGGTGAGGGCGAAGGCTGTTCGTCAAATACGACCGAGGGTTCCCTACAAGACTTCTCCCGCATCCTGCACCGTCTCCCGCAGGGAGAAGGGGATCCATGCCCGGCGTGGTCAACGGAAACCCCGTTGGGAGCTAGCGTTGTCGCAACCCCGTCCTTCGAGAGCCTCAGGGTGGGTAAAGGGTTTACGAACCGCCCGTGCCGATCAGACGCCGGTGCTCAATCAGGGTGCAGCGATCCATGACTACTTGCAGGCCGCCGATTTCGGCGATTTCGGCGCCTGCTTCGCTGACGATGTCGAGTTGGGTCCAGAGGACCTTCGCACCTACGGCTACGGCGGATCGAGCGATGTCCGGGATGTTGTCCGATCGACGAAAGACGTCGACAATTTCGATGGGACCGGGTACGGCTTCCAGCGATGGGTAGCTTTTGAGGCCGAGCACTTCGTTCACGGCGGGGTTGATGGGGATTACGTTGTAGCCGTTGGCGATGAGGTAGGCCGCTACTTCGTTGCTGTCCCGATCCGGGTTCGGGGAGAGACCGACTACTGCCACGTTCTTGTGGTCGGCAAGGATGGCTCGAAGTTGGTCGTCGGTTGTGGTCATGATTCCTGCCTGTCCAACACCCTTCGAGAGTCTCAGAGTGGGTTCTGCGCTGGTAGACCGGGCGTCCGCCCGGTCAAGGGCGGATCGTCAGCCGACCCTACGACCCCTGGATCATTCATCGGATCTGGGGCCTCGGTACCTTCGCAGCGCCCAGTTTATCCGCACTCTTGCGATGTCCATAAATCCATCCAGCCCTTTGACCAGGGTCATTGAGCTGCCTGAGCGGTAGTACCAGTCGATCGCCTGTTCCCGGATCGAAATGCCCATCTTCTTTGCCATGAATAGGACCTCGACGTCGAATCCGAATCCGTCCAGCCGCTGCCGGTTAAAGATGCGGTCTGCCACATCACCCCTGAACAGCTTGAAACCGCACTGGGTGTCCTCTATGCCCCTGAACGCCAGCAGCCGGACGGCCATCGTATAGGCACGTCCAACGACGTGTCTGCGCGATGGCTCGTCTATCCGCCGTGCTCCCAGTGCTTCACGGGAGCCTATTACGACCGCTTCGGCCGGTGGCAAACCGCCCGGAAGGAAGAGTTCGAGCTGCTCCGGCGGCATCGACAGGTCGGCGTCGCAGAGAAATCGCCACTCGGCGTCGGTCGCCAGCATTCCGGCTCGGACGGCCGCGCCCTTGCCGCGATGCGGAATAACCGTCAAACGTACGGAGGGCCAATGATCTGCTGCTTGAGACACGATCGAGGCCGTGGCGTCGCTGCTGCCGTCGTCGACGACCACGATTTCCCACGTGTAAGGCTGATCGGAGAGATAGCCCACCAGCGATTCGAGGCTGGCCGCGATGCGTTCTTCCTCGTTGTAAGCGGGTACGACTACGGCGAGGAAAGGGGCCGGCAATGGTTAGTCGCCCGCCGCATCCAACTCAAAAGCGTTGTGGAGGGCGTTGGCCGCGTCCTTGATGGATGAGGCGTCAATAACGCAGGTGATCCTGATCTCTGACGTGGTGATCATCTCTATGTTCACGTTCGCTTTTGAGAGCGAATCGAACATGGTCGCGGCGTAGCCCGGGCCGTTCTGCATGCCGGTTCCAACGATGCTCATCTTCGCTAGACCAGAGTTACCGACGACGTCCTGCGCCATGTCCGCGCAGACCTGTCGCGTTAACTCCAGCGCCCGCTGGAAATCGCCCTGCGACACCGTGAAGGTTACGTCTGTCAGGCCTTCCAGGGATGCGTTCTGGACGATCACGTCGACGCTGATCCCGGCCTCCGCAAGGGGCATAAAGATCTGGCCAACAATGCCAGGGCGGTCTTCTACTGCGCGGACCGTGATCTTGGCGACATCGCGGTCGATTGCGACACCGGTCACGGCCCTTCTGACCTCCATCATTTGTTCACCTCCGTGGATCAGCGTCCCGGGCACGTCTTCAAACGTGGACGTTACAAGGATCGGTACATCGTAAACCGCGCCAAGTTCGATGGATCGCGGGTTCATCTTGGCGCCGAGGGAAGCCATCTCCAGCATCTCGTCGTAGCTTATCTCGGCAAGCTTCCGGGCCGACGGGACGAGCCGGGGATCGGTTGTGTAGATGCCGTCTACGTCAGTGTAGATCTCGCACCGGTCGGCGTTGAGTGCGACACCGAGAGCAACGGCGGTGGTGTCTGAGCCGCCCCGGCCTAAAGTCGTTACGTCTTCGTTCTCGGCAAGCCCCTGGAATCCGGCGACCACGCATATGCGGCCCCGGTCCAGCTCACGTCGCAGCCGGTCCGCCCGGATGTCCGCGATGCGGGCCGAGCCGTGGGTGGTGTCGGTGCGAATCCCGGCCTGCTGGCCGCTGAGGCTGACCGCCGGGTGGCCCTGAGCCGATATGGCCATCGCCATCAGTGTGGATGTGACCAGTTCGCCGGTCGACAGCAGTGTGTCCAGCTCGCGCGCCGCCGGGGCTGTGTCGCCGGTGACGGCGTTCGCCAGTTCGATCAGGTGGTCTGTGGAATCGCCCATCGCGGAAACCACGACGACCATGGATACGCCGGTATCCGCTCGATCACAGATCTTGCGGGCAATTGTGCTGATCTTCTCGGCGTCAGCGACCGAGCTTCCGCCGTATTTCTGGATGATGACGGGTCGGGCCTCTCCGGAGACTCCGGGATTGCCCGTGTTAGTGGTCATCTCTTTATCTCTTCTAAACGGAACTGGCCGTGGTTAGTCGATCACGTGCGCGCCGCGGCTGGTCGGCCGGACAACGCGGGTGCTTGCGTCGATGCCGTGGAGGCGTGCTGCTTCTGTCATCTCGTAGGCGACCGTGTACTCATGCTCGGTCGCGAACGCCATCACGCAGGGGCCTGCGCCGGACAGGAACGCTCCGTGCGCGCCGCCGGTTAGCGCCGCCCTGATGATGGTGTAAAGGCCTTTATAGAGGCCGGCCCGGGCGGGCTGATGGAGCCGGTCCTCCGTGGCGTAGCGGAGTAGATCGAGCCGGCCGGTGGCGAGGGCGTTGGCGAGCAGGGCTGATCGGCCAATGTTGAACACGGCATCTGCGCGTGTCACTTCACCGCTCAGGACGTCTCTGGCTTCCGATGTCTCGCCCACATAATCAGGGATCAAGATCACGGTGTGAAGATTTTCAGGCAGCGGGATGCCGGAGGTGATCCATTTATCGTCCGACTTCACCCCGATCTGGCACCCGCCCATGATCGCGGGCGCGACGTTGTCAGGATGGCCCTCGATCTTAGCGGCTAGCTGCAGCGCCTCCGACGGATCGGTTCCGTCCCCGAGCAGGGCGAACCCGGCCACGATACCGCTCACGATCGCGGCGGAGCTACTTCCGAGGCCGCGCGCGAACGGGACCTCGTTCCTGCAGTGGAATTTCAGCTCAGGGAAGTCCACGCCGCGGGCTTTGTAAGCGGCCCGCGCGCCAGCGACAACGAAGTTGCTGGCGTCGTTCGGCACTGTGTTAGCGCCCTCGCCCTCGGTAACGACCTCAAAGGCACCGCGCTCGACGGTTAGCTCATTCCACAGGTCGACGGCCATTCCTATTGAATCGAAGCCCGGCCCGAGGTTGGCAGTTGTTGCCGGCACGCGCACGGTGACGCGTTGAGGACGATTGTTGGTGGCGGTCATGTGACTCAGTGAATACCGTTTTCGGCGTTTGAATATCGAGATTGCCCGGGTCGCCGGGTTCCTTTGGGGGTTCCGGAGTGAGTACCCGGAGGACACTTCAAATGGCAGATAACTCCGGAAAGCTCACGGTTCAGGCAAATCAGGGTGACAAAAAGAAAGCCCACGCCGACGCGCGGGCAACGACTAAGTATAATCCGGGTCGGTTCTCCCCCGCGCACCCGGGGAACGACCATCTGTTACCGCATTAGCCACGGTCGTCAGAGACCGGGAACAGGACCGGAATGTCCCCGAAGAAGGTTGCGCTGGTAAGCGCGGATAACGAACGTACGCAGGCACAACTTACCGAGTTCCAGCGGCTCGTGGCAGAGGTCGGTCCGGACGCGGAGGTTGTCTGGGTCGACTCAGAACAGCCTGAGGCTGATCTCGTTGCCGAACTGGAAGACACGGTCGCCATCCTCCACGGATACGCCGCCAAATTGTCGGTAGACGTGCTGAAGCAGGTGCCGACGGTCAAGCTGGTGCAGACGATGTCCGCCGGCACCGACTATGTGGACAAGCCCGGACTTCACGCCATCGGCGTAGGTGTGGCAAACAACGGCGGCGGAAATGCGGTGGCGGTGGCGGAGCACGCTATCTGGCTGATGGTTGCGGTGTACCGCCGTCTTGACGAGCAGATCCGTGACACGGCCGCCGGACTGTGGTCCCAGAACGTTGCACCACACCGTGAGGAGGCGCACGACCTTTCAGAGAAGACGGTCGGGATTGTTGGTCTGGGGCGGATTGGCTCCCGCGTTGCTCGCCGGTTGCAGGGCTGGGAGTGCAAGGTTGTTTATTACGACGTGATCGAGTTCTCCAGGGAATACGAGGACGAGCTCGAGGTCGAGCGCGTGACGATGGATGAGCTTGTGGCGATGTCCGATGTGATCACACTGCACACGCCGTTGGAACCGACGACTCGACACCTGATGTCGACCGATCAGTTCAAGGCGATGAAGGAAACGGCCATCCTGATCAACTCTTGTCGCGGGCCGGTGGTGGATGAGGATGCGCTGGTGGCGGCGTTGAAGGCGGGCGAGTTGTACGGGGCCGGGCTCGATGTATACGAGATCGAGCCGATCGAGATGGACAATCCGCTGTTTGATCTTGAGAACGTGGTGATGACGCCGCACCTGGCGACGCGCGCTATTGAGTCGACCTGGAAGACGATGGAATTCGCCGCAGCCAACGTTTCACGTGTGGCACGGGGCGAGGATCCGGAGTCGATCGTGCCGCCCGTGGAGATTTAGGGCGGGCGCTCTGATGGCCGTCTGCACGGATGTCCGGAAAATCGGTTGACCTGGAAAGGAATCGCGGCGGCCCGAGCCGTATAATCAGTCTTCGTGCCTTTTTCGGGGAGTGGCGCAGCTTGGTAGCGCGCTTCGTTCGGGACGAAGAGGCCCCGGGTTCAAATCCCGGCTCCCCGACCACAGGCATCTAAACGTGCTGGCATCGTGCGGTCATTCTTCACAATCGTGAGTTTGACAGCAGATTTGACAGCAACCGGAATCAGATTCGGCCTCTTCGCACTCCGGAGGGGTCGTTTCGCGTCCAGGGGTCACCCGATCGACACGCGGGAGGGTTAAAATAATCCCTGGTACCGCGCTAGGGGGCAGGTCAGATCGGCTCCACTGAATTTGTTGGAACGCAGACAGGCTGTACAGCCCACTTGCCTGAAATGGGAAACGCTATGAAACAACTTGCCAGATTTGTTCAGGCGAAGCCCTCTTCAGAATTTCTCGTGTTAATTGTGGGTCTGGCGGTGTGGATGATGATCGGTTGCACATCGTCATCTGAAACTTCCGGACCAAGTTCCGCACCGTCCCGAGTTGAAAACACTCCATCGGTTCAGACCAATCCCACAGTGGCCCCCACGAACGGTGCATCCGATGAGCGTTCAACCCAAGCAAGTGGGCCTGATATCGAAACCATTCCATCGGTTTCGGCCAATCCCACGGTGGCTCCCACGAACGGTGCATCCGATGAGCGTTCAACCCAAGCGAGCGGGCCTGATATCGAAACCATTCCAAACTGCCCCCCCCGTTCCGGACCGGCGGTAGCGGTTAACCGCTGGAGTCAGGATTGGGGGAACGGACTGAACGAAGTGTGGGTCATTCCTATCGCAGAAGCCGACTTGTCACTAGAAGACAGTCAAGGCAACCCGATCACCCTAGTCCCAGGGAGTGATCCCAATGCCGATACCAGAGTCGAGATCAAGACATATGCGGTAGGTCCGGATATGGAAAGCGGGTGGGATGCGCACCACGCTTGTAATCTCACGCAGACCGACCTCGTCAATGAATATGTGTTGGCCTCACGGCCCGAAAGCACCGAGGTTTTGATCTACAGAACAAATGAGTATTGGTGTGAGACATTTATCGGATACGAACTACCACAACTATTGTCCGGCCAATCGCCTTCATCAGCCCCCCCACAAAGCAAAGCGGATTGTGAACCGCATTTCTGGCAAATCGTGCTTACCGACATCAGCACAGGAACTTCCCGTGTTATCGCCGATTTTGGGGAGCAAATAGCAAAAGAACGGTTGGGTGGAGGAGTTGTCACATTCCCGATGTTCTCCTCTGACACGTTCCAGACCCGTTTCTCACCCGACGGGTCGAGGTTGAGTTACGTCGAACCCTGCTGGCAAGGAGCACGGCACCAGGAAGCCCTCGGGACGACCGATCTAATAAGGGAAAATTGCCAGGACGGTGGATACCTAGTCGTCACAGACCTAGAATCCATGAGTTCCCGTGTAATACATGGATCGGAGAATGACGCGGCCATAATCGCCGGGCATGCTTGGTCTCCGGATGGGTCTTCCATTCTGATACGCCAAATGTGTTCAGAAAAAGCGGGAGTGTTGCTCCCTGAAGACACAGAGCGTGACGAATTGGCTGCCTGCAATGGGATTTGGACCGTTGATCCGTCACAGAATTCGGACCACTTCGAAACCAAACAAACTCACCCAATCAACCGCTTTTTTGACTGCGATAATTGGGATGGATCCGTCATCGCGGACGCCATCTGGTCACCCGATGGGAACGCGATCACCGTTTCGGGTAAGCCGAATGTCGAATGTAAGCGTGGTGTCTGGGAAATCGACATACATACCGGTGAGTTCTCACAGATCGCGGCCTGTCCTTTTGATGCGGGAAAATTGAATGAGCCTGAATCATGCGGAGGTCCCAAATGGTCACCCGACGGGGAACTGTTCTTGTTCATCGCTGACTCGGACGGGGACGGGAACGTCGAAATATGGGTGAGCAACAAGGACGGGCAGGAACCGAGGCACATCTCTCCCTGGTATCCGGGACCTGAGGAGAATGTCGAGTGGTCTCCAGACAGCGAACAGATAGCCTTTCACACATTCTGGCACATCCACCCGTCTCTGTTGACCGTCAACGTAACCGACCCGACAAAGGTTGCAACTGTGCCTTATTCAGGCTCGGGGGTACGAGGGTATGGATTCGCCTGGCTAGGTCGGTAGATTTCGCACATGAGGCTCGACCTGCCCCCCCCAGGCGGTACCAGTCAATAACTTAGAGACCGGACGCTTCCAGGGGGGGGATGCCGAGAAGAGGGTATTCACCGGACAGATCCTGAACAAGTTGAGACAGGTAGAAGTCTCGGTGGCCAACGACAAGAGGGTAGCGCTATCGTTGGCTGATAGTTGAAGGCTAGGCGCCCTCCGATCCTCGACTCGCCGCCAACGCCGCCAAAATCCGGCCCGGCTTCATAGGCACTTGCCTTAGCCGGATGCCCAGGGCGTCGTGGATGGCGTTGTCTATCGTTGCCAGTGGCGGGCCTATC
>PCAM01000038.1 GCA_002730555.1 Chloroflexota bacterium | reverse complement strand
GCCGCATCATCCCCGGCACGTTCCGGTGGCTGATCCGCGGCGAGCAGCCGATCCTGCGCAGTGACGGCACCTTCCTGCGCGACTACCTCCACGTCGACGACATCGTCGACGCCTACCTCCACCTCGCCGAATTCGCCGACCGGCCGGAGCACCGCGGCCGGGGATTCAACTTCTCCGACGAGACGCCGCTCACCGTCATGGAGATCTACGAGGCCTGCTGTGCGGCCGCCGGGAGGCCGGGCACCGAACCCTTGATCCTCGACGAGGCGGTCGGCGAGATCCACGACCAGTACCTCGACTCCTCGCGCGCACGACACGAACTCGACTGGAGCGTCTCGGTCGGCCTCGAGGCCGGCCTCGAACGTACCTTCGCCTGGTACACGGACCTTCTCGCAGACTGAGCGAACCGTGGACGCCGAACAGACGACGCGCGCCGATGTACTCCGCGCCCAGATCCTTGGCCTGGTCACCGAGTACCACGCCGAGGCGTTCCCTGAGCGGCCGTTCGTCGGAGGGATCAGCAACGTCCCCGTGTCCGGCAAGGTCTTCGACGACCACGAGATCCGCCTCCTGGTCGACTCCTCGCTCGACTTCTGGCTGACGACCGGCCGCTTCGCCGAAGAGTTCGAGGCCAGGTTCGCCAAGGTCATGGGCGTCCGGCACGCCATGCTCGTGAACTCCGGCTCGTCGGCGAACCTCGTCGCCCTGAGCTCGCTGACCTCGCCCCGGCTCAAGGACCGCCGGCTGGTAGAGGGTGACGAGGTCGTCACGGTCGCCGCCGGCTTCCCGACCACGATCAACCCGATCCTGCAGAACCGCCTCGTGCCCGTCTTCGTCGACGCTCAACTCGGCACCTACGAGGCCGACCCCGAACAGTTGCGTGCAGCCATCGGACCACGGACCCGTGCCATCTTCATGGCCCACACCCTGGGCAACGCCTTCGACCTCGACGTCGTGATGGAACTCGCTGAAGAGCACGACCTGTGGGTCATCGAGGACACCTGCGATGCCGTGGGCGCGAGATGGAACGGCAGACCCGTCGGCTCCTTCGGCGACCTCGCCACGACGAGCTTCTACCCGGCCCACCACATCACCATGGGAGAAGGCGGTGCCGTGCTCGCCCGGAAGAAATCGATGCGCAAGATCGTCGAGAGCTTCCGCGACTGGGGCCGCGACTGCTGGTGCGCCCCGGGCGATGACAACACGTGCGGCAAGCGCTTCGACTGGCAGTTGGGCGAACTCCCCCGCGGCTACGACCACAAGTACACGTACAGCCACCTCGGCTACAACCTCAAGGCCACCGACATGCAGGCTGCCATCGGCGTCGCCCAACTCGAAAAGCTCGAGGGGTTCGTGGCCGCCCGACGGCGCAACTGGCAACGTCTCCACGATGGACTCATCGACCTCGAGGAGCACCTGATCCTCCCGAAGGCCACACCCGGGTGCGAGCCCAGTTGGTTCGGATTTGCCATCACCGTCCGTCCCGAGGCGCCGTTTTCCCGCTTCGACCTCGTGCAACATCTCGAGAGTCGCCGCATCGCCACCCGCCAACTCTTCGGCGGCAACCTGATGCGCCAACCGGCGTACCTCGACATGCCCCACCGAGCCGTCGGGCCCATGCCCAACGCCGACATCATCATGGATGGCACCTTCTGGATCGGCGTCTATCCTGCTCTCACCGGGGAGATGCTCGACTACATGGTCGAGGCCATCCATGGATTCGCCGGTTCTGCGAACTCGAGGTAGGCGATGGAACACGAACTTCGAATGGCCTCGGGTCCTCGCCCCGTTCCCGGCGACCCACGGCCCGCCGATGGTCGGCGGATTTCGATCGTAGCTCCCGCCTACAACGAGTACGAGTGCATTGATGAACTGGCCAAACGTCTTCGCTTGGTCTTCGCAGAACTCCCGGAGTACGAGTTCGAGGTGCTGATAATCGAGAACGGCTCCTCTGACGACACGATCGGAAAGCTCACTGCAGTCACGGCCGAAGACCCGCGGTTCACAGTTCTCCAGATGTCCAAGGCCTTCGGCTGCGACAACGGCATGGCCGCCGGAATGGCGTTTGCTACCGGTGACGCATGCATCATCATGACATCCGACCTTCAGGACCCACCGGAGTTGATCCCAACGTTCATCTCACTATGGGAGCAGGGCTACGACAACGTCTTCGGCATCGTGAACCGTCGTCATGGCACCGGACCTGTCCGGCGCTTCAACTCGCAGATGTACTACTGGCTGGTATCAAAGTTGTCCGACAATGCGGTTCCGCGCAACGTCAGCGACTTCCGCCTCATGGACAAAGCCGTCTACGAGGCGGCGAATGCAATGCCAGAGCGCAACCGCTTCCAACGCAGCATCGTTGCATGGATGGGCTACCGCTCAATCGGCGTGGTCTACGACCGCCCAGAGCGCTTCGCCGGCGAAACCAAGACTGAGATCCTCTGGGTCGTAAGAAATGCCATCAACTCGATCCTCTCCTCGTCTCGTGTACTGCTCCGCATGTTCCCTCTGGTCGGCCTGCTCATCACCGCTAGTGCCTTCATGGGAATCGTCGTGCTCTCCATCAACTTCGTCGCGAACGGCGTTCCTTTCCCGGGCTTCGGCACGCTGCTGTGCGCCCAACTTCTCGCACTGGGAATCGTCACCTTCTTCCTCGGGGTCATGGCGCAGTACGTTGGCCTCATCTTCGACGAGGTCCAAGCCAGACCCAACTTCATCGTCCGACGTGTCGTACGAGATGGTCGCCCACAGCCCACCGATTCCCTACACGAGGCATCTGCCTAGAAAGGTGACTCTGAAATGCCACGCAGCATCCGAGAACTCGTAGCCGCCGGACCGCTCATTATCCTCGACCTGGCGAACAACCACCAAGGCTCCGTCAACCATGCTCGTCGAATCATCGATGAGCTCCACGAGAACCTCCACGAGTCGTCACTCCCCATTTCGTTGAAGTTCCAGTACCGCCAACTCGATTCGTTCATCCACCCGGCTGAACACAGCAACTTCGACTACAAGTACATCAAGCGCTTCAGCGAGACGCGGATGGAGGAAGACGACTTCCGCGTCCTGCTCCAGCACATTCGTGACGCCGGTTTCCTTGCCTCGTGCACACCATTTGACCAGGAATCGGTGCCCTATGTCGTCGACCACGGCTTCGACTTCGTCAAGGTTGCGAGTTGTTCCTTGACCGACTGGCCGCTGCTCGAGCAGATCGCTGAGACCGACCTGTCGATCGTGGCATCGACCGCCGGGTCAACCATCGAGGACATCGACCGTGTCGTCAGCTTCCTCCAGCACCGCAACAAGGACTTTGCGTTGATGCACTGCGTGGCCGCATATCCGACCCCGGACAGCGACCTGCAACTGAACCGCATCGACGCTCTCAGCAGCCGTTATTCCGGCGTGCCGGTCGGCTACTCGACCCACGAGGACCCCGACAACCTGACCGCCGTCCTGATTGCCCTCGGCAAGGGTGCCGGCCTCCTCGAACGACACGTCGGCCTTGAGCGTGAAGGCGAGCCACTCAACGCCTACTCATCGACGCCAGGCCAGGTTGCCGACTGGCTCAGGCAGGTCAGCGATGCGCAGGCCATGTGTGGCAACACCGATGGGAAGTTTCCGGTGTCTGCTTCCGAGGCGGAAGCCCTGGCTGGGCTGCGGCGAGGCATTTTCGTCAAGGAAGCCACGCCCGCCGGCACGACGCTTGGCGACGACGACGTGTTCTTCGCCATTCCCCTGCAGGACGGCCAGATCACAGCGAACGACTGGTCCAAGTATCGGAAGTACACGACAACCACCGACCTGGACGGCCAGGCCGCCCTTCTCGAAGATCAGGTGGCCTCCGAGAACACCTGGGCCCGGGTGGGCGACATCGTGGATCGTGTCCGCGACTACTTCGCCACGAGCGGTGTACCGATTCCCGCCTCCGCCGACCTCGAGATCTCGCACCACTACGGACTGGACCGCTTCGACGAAGTCGGCTTGTGCATGCTGACCGTCGTCAACCGCGAGTACTGCAAGAAACTCCTCATCGTGCTGCCCGGTCAGACTCATCCCGAGCAGTGGCACGAGAAGAAGGAGGAGACCTTCCACGTGCTCGACGGTGAGATCGAACTGATCTTGGACGGCGAATCCAGCACGGTGTTCCCGGGCGAGACGGTGACCATCGTTCCCGGTGTCCGCCACGAGTTCACCAGTCGGCATGGTGCCATCGTCGAAGAGATCTCCTCGACGCACTACCTGAACGATTCGTTCTACACCGACGAGTCGATCTCCCAGAACCCCAGCCGGAAGACGTTCGTCACGTTCTGGTCCAACTGATCGATGCCGTTGACGGACCCGATCCTCGTCTGGGACGTCGACGACGTCCTCAACGACCTCACCATCGAATGGCTCCGCGCCGAACGACCCGGGGACAGCGGGCTCTACGAGTCCCTACGCGATCCTCGGCTCCACCTCGGCTTGGGAATCGACGAGCAGGACTACCTGGCCTCTCTGGACAACTTCCGCCTGAACGGAGGTTTCGAGGCAATGGAACCCAGGCCGGACGTGCTCTCCTGGTTCAGGGAACATGGTGACCGGGCGAGGCACGTGGCACTGACCTCGACACCACTTCGGACAGCCCCGGTCTCTGCCACATGGGTGATGCGCCACTTCGGTCGCTGGATCCGGACGTTCCACGTGGTGCCTTCGACGCGACCTGACGATGATGCGCCGGCACTCGATCCTGACAAGGAACACGCACTCCGCTTCCTTGCACTCGGTAGCGTCATGATCGACGATCGTCCCGAGAACCTCGATGGGGCAAGAAGGGCAGGACTCGAGGCTATTCGGTTTCCGCGTCCATGGAACGGCGGCGGCAACCCCCGAACGGCCCTGGCCCAACTGACTGACATGATCCGCGGTGCATCCACCACCTACACACCCGAGAAGGACCCTGCATGACCCCCCACACAGCCATCGACCCTGCTCCGAACCGTGACACGGTGCCTGTTTTCGTCATCGGCAGCGGGCGTTCGGGGACTCGAACCATCTTCAAGCTCCTGTCGGGAATCGAAGGCCTCGAGATCCACCACGAATTCTGTTGCACACATGTCCAACCGGTGGCAGCGCTCTACGCAATGGGCCGTATCGGCATCGATGAGGTGACTGACGAGATGCGATCGCTACACGGTGCTGCAATCGACCTGTCCGATGCCGACACATGGATCGACTGTTCGAACAAGTTGACCTGGGTGGTCGAGCCTCTCCTCCGGCTCCACCCCGGGGCTAGATTCGTAAATCTGATTCGTGATGGCCGCAAGGTCGCCAATTCGTATTTCCACAAGCTCCCAGACGAGATGTACGACGACCGAAGTACGGCGATCCTTCGCAGATGGCTCGATGCTCCCGACGGCACCCCCAAGCCGCCACCGGAGAAGAAGTACTGGTGGAATATCCCAATCGATGGAATGCCCTTTGCCGAGGAGTTCCCCGACTTCGACCAGTTCCAGCGGACCGCGTACCACTGGGTGGAGTCGAATCGCGTCGCCGCCGAATCTCTCGCAGAGCATGTGCCACCCGACCGGCAACTCACACTGCGCCTAGAGGACCTGGTCTCCGAACCCTCGTCCCTCGAGGCATTCTGTGACTTCGTGGGCGTCCCATGCGAGGACTCCTACGCTGAGTATCTCAAGACACCTCAAAACGTCATCTACCCGATGGACTTCGGCCTCAGCGACGACCAGCGTTTCCAGTTCGCCGAAATCGCCGCACCGATGATGCGTCAACTCGGATACGACATAGACGCCAAGGAGTACACGGTTGTCTACTGAGCAGGAAGGCAACTGCGACCTCTGTGATGCCACCCCCGAGTCGGTCTACAGTGCCGAAGACACCGCCCGCGGAGCTCGGGTCTGCGTGTGCCCGAAGTGCGGGCTGGTACAGACCCTCTACAGCGGCCGAGAGGACGGGCACCACGCCCCCTCGACGAGCAGCGGTGCCGGCTGGGGCAACATCCGGCACGGCAAGGGTCTCCGCCTCGACGCTGTCAAGAACGACCTCGCCACGCGACTCGACTGGTCGTCCATACAGACTGTGTTGGACGTGGGATCCAATCGTGGAGACTTCGCCCGATGGCTGTTCGACCACACGCCCTCGGTCGGCCTCCTCGCCGTCGAGCCAGACGGGGAGATCGTTGAAACCTATGCTGGGGACAGTCGCATCGACCTGCGCATCTCCAGGATGGAACACCTAGTACTGGAGTCGGCTTCGATCGATCTGGCGTTCTGCTTCCACACCCTCGAACATGCAGAATCGGCCCTCGAAATGCTGCGGCAGATCCGGGAGGCGCTGCGGCCCGACGGCCGGTTGTTCCTCGAGGTGCCGAACCTCCGCCTCATCGGCGATCCGGACGTCGCCGAGGACTTCTTCATCGACAAGCATTCCTTCCACTTCGATCCCGACAGCATCCTCGACCTCCTCGCCGTTGCCGGCTTCGCTCCCGAGTGGGGACCGCTCGATGACGATTCGAACATCACCGTCATCGCCCGACCCACCGACCCGAGCACCGTCACATTCTCCCCCGAGCGATCTACGGGCCATGTGCGCCTGATAGAGCAGTACGCCCTCCGCCTCGCCGAGAACCGGGAGCGCCTCATCGGCGTGGCCGAGCGGATCGGTGATCTGGCCGCACGACAGCGGACAGCGGTCTGGGGCGCTGGACGACTGTTCGATGCCCTGATCCGCTTCGGCGGCCTGGACCCCACTGGCCTGGTGCTCATCGACGAATACCTGGCCCGGCACCTCGACTTGATCCACGGCGCTGCTGTACACCGACCCGATGTGCTGCGTCGCGATCCGCCTCAGGTCGTGATCGTGCTGGCCAAGAGTTCCACGTCAGAGATCACCCGACGAATTCGCGGGTTCGGCATCAAGAACGTCGTGACCTACCAGGACCTGCTGTCCGCAAACTGACTGAAAGACCTGACCATGAAACTCTCCGACTACGTCATGGATGCAATAGCCGCCGCCGGCGTCCGCCATGTCTTCATGCTGCCCGGCGGTGGCAGCATGCACCTCGTAGACAGCCTCGGCCGTAATCCTGACCTCGACTACGTGTGCAACCTCCATGAACAGGGTTGTGCGATAGCCGCCGACGCCTATGGCCAGTACACGAACAACCTGGGCGTCGCAATGGTGACCACCGGGCCGGGTGGCACGAATGCACTCACAGGGGTCGCTGCCGCCTGGCTCGATTCCACCCCGACACTCTTCCTCTCAGGTCAGGTCAAGCGCGCCGACCTCAGCACCGGCACAGGTGTCCGCCAGACCGGCTTTCAGGAGGTCGACCTCGTGTCGATGGTCCGGCCGATCACGAAATTTGCGACGTTGGTCGAGGATCCCGGACAGATCCGACGCGCGATGGAGGAGGCGATCAGCACCGCCACAAGCGGCCGTCCCGGACCCGTCTGGGTAGACATACCGCTAGACGTTCAGGCAGCCGACATCGACCCTGAGGCGCTGATCGGCTACGAACCCGCCCCCTGCGAGGTGCCCGCTGAATTGGAAAGGGACGTTGCGGCCTCCCTGGCGACCCTCGAACAGGCAGAGCGTCCAATCATCCTGGTCGGCAACGGCGTCCGTCTGGCCGACGCTGTCAAGCCCTTCCGGCAACTCGTGGACCTGCTCGGCATCCCCGTACTCACAACCTGGAAGGCAGCCGACTTCCTACCCGAGAGCCACCCCCTCTACGTCGGGCGACCGGGATCAATCGGTCAACGTGCAGCGAACTTCGCCCAACAGACGAGCGACGCGATCCTCATTCTCGGTGCCCGACTCGATGCGGGCCAGACCGGATACAACCATGAGAACTTCGCACGGCACGCCCGCAAGGTCATGGTCGATGTCGACCCCTGTGAACTTGCCAAGATGCGCTTCGACATCGACGTCGAAATCGAGTGCGATGCCGGAGAGGTAATTGCCGAGTTCCTCCGACAACTCGACGAAACCCCCTGTGAACAACGGTCAGACTGGCTTGAGCAGTGTGCATACTGGCGCAAGGCCTATCCCGTGGTTCTTCCTGAGTTCCATGAACGAACTGGTGCCGTCGACCTGTACGTCCTCATCGATCGCCTGGCAAAGTCAACCAACGCAGATGACATCATCGTGCCCGGGAGTTCGGGAGCCTGCAGCGAGGTAGTCATGCAGGCCTTCCAGGTCACCGAAGGCCAGCGCATCCTGAACTCGCAGGGGCTTGGTGCAATGGGCTTCGGGATCGCTGCCGCAATAGGTGCATGTCTTGCCAGCGGGGGTCGCCGCACCATCACTGTCGACGGCGACGGCGGCTTTCACATGAACACACAGGAACTCGAAACGGTCCGTCGACTCGACCTCCCGATCAAGTTCTTCGTCCTCAACAACCAGGGCTACGGATCGATACGTGCGACCCAGCGCAACCACTTCGACAGCCGCTTCGTCGCCAGTGACGACTCGAGTGGGCTCACGCTTCCCGGCACGGCACGATTGGCCGAGGCGTTCGGTATCACATCCTGGATTGTCGACGACCACGATCAACTCGAGAAGGCAATCGACGAGGCCTTCGGGCATCCTGGACCGGCTCTGGTCGAGGTCATCCTGGACCGCGACCAAGCGACATCGCCGCGACTCACGTCTCGTCAACTCCCCGACGGCACAATGATGTCCTCCCCCCTCGAGGACCTCTGGCCATTCCTGGACCGGGATGAGCTGGAGCGCAACATGGCTGTAGGTTCGACGCCAGACGCAGACAGGGCCGACTGACAACCCAGCATGGAACGACCACTCGCCGGCCTCGGGAACCCGGCGACCTACAACCCGACGTCGGGTGACCTCGACCGGCACCAGTTTCCAGTTCGCTGACCGGGAGTTCCCAGGGCCTATCCCGATGTGTTCCAGTCGAGGGTTCGACGGATCGACTCTGCTAGGCCCACCACGTTGACGAGGTCGAGTTCCTCCTTGGCCAACGACGTGTCCGGAACGTATCGAGACGCCCGTCGGTCGGGGTCCGGTTCGCAGGCGATCCGGACTTCGAGCCCGCCACCGGCAACATCGGCGACAACCTGAGCAAGGTCGCCGATGGAAATGGCGTTGCTGCTGCCGACGTTGTAGGCCCTGCCCGGCTCTCCGGAGACGAGAAGCCTGAGCATCCAACGCACGAGATCGCCCGCGTACTGGTACGACCGGTAGGGGGTCCCATCACCTTCGATCCGAATTGGACCACCAGCGAGGGCGTCCTTGACGAAGTTGCCGACTGCAAAGTGCTGGTCGATGGGAAGCAACGGCCCGACGAAGGCGAAGAGCCTTGCGACGACGACGTCTACGGCTCCCGATTCGGTGGCAAGCGCCGACCGGAGTTCCGCAGCGCGCTTCGCCCCGTGGTAACTCATCGCAGTATCGAGTGGATCAGGTCCTTCGAGGTGGTTCTCGGGGATCAGCATGAGGTCGGGGGGTTGCGTCCCATAGACCGCCCCTGAACTGGTGAAAAGTAGACGGGGTCGGCCCCACGAGGAGGCCACCTCGATCACGCGCTCCATGCCGTGGACGATGCTGCTGTAGATGGCCGTTCGTTCTGCTGGCGTACGCGCTGTCGAGGTCGACGCCGCCGCATGGACCACGAAGTCATGGTGTCCGTCTGCAGTGAACGTACGCACATCGCCTTCCATCAGGGTGACGCTCTCGTCGCCGGCCAGATGCGGACGCCGGCGCCGGTATGTCGTCTGATCGCGTGTGAGCAGCGTGAGGCCGAGGCGGAGACCGAGCTCTCGATCGGCGGCCAACAACGCCTCCACCAGCCAGGTACCTACGAAGCCGGTACCGCCGGTGACGAAGATGCGCGCTCCCTCGAGCACACGCAGGTCGTCTTCCGCCAGCGTCGTGATCTCGGCCAGGTCCCGTTCGGGAAGGGGGCGTGGGGTGCTCACGACGCCGGTACCACGGTGGGTTCGAAGACCCGGAACCGGATATCGCGCGGATCGGTCGTCTCGAGCCGCGGTGCGTCTGTTCGCAATCGGAGCACGGTCTCCCCGGGTGGTGCCTCGACGACGAGATCGATCACCGAACCAGCGGACGGCATCTCGTGCGTGATGGCTCCCCGGGGTGAATGCACCACGAGGGCCCAGGAGCCTTCCACAGCCGATG
>PCAM01000032.1 GCA_002730555.1 Chloroflexota bacterium | reverse complement strand
TGTGATCGACAAGATCACTGCAGCAGGCATGGACTTCGAAGCTGGTCTGACGCCGGGCGACATCATTACCAACGAGTTCATCGACACCTCAATCAGCTTCCCCACCCAGGTCGGCGACATCGCAGCAGGCGCCCACGATGGCACCGGCTACTCGGTGGCATTTCTTCTGGATCTGTTCGTCGATGACGGAGGCTGGAACAGCACCTTTGGTAGGGCTATAGACGAGGTCAGGGCAGCCTTCCCTGGACTCAAGGTCCAGATGCTCGAGGAGATCTCTACCGGACCCATGACGACGAACACGGCTGAGGATTTGGCAATGGACGGCGTAGACATGGTGATTGCAACGACCTACGTGCAAGACGACATCTTGGCCATTGCTGACAAGTATCCAGACACCAAGTTCCTGACCTGGGCTGGCTGGCAGACCGCTGAGAACGTCGGCCACTACGATGGAGCCACTGAGGACGGTCAGTATCTGGCCGGCCTAGTAGCCGGCAGCCTCACAGAGACCGGCAAGATCGGCTATGTCGCAGGGTTCTCGTTCGAAGAGCCCAACCGGGCCCTGAACGCTTTCACCATTGGTCTGCGGGAGGTGAATCCCGAGGCGACAGTCGATGTTGTGTTCATCAACAGTTGGTGGGACCCACCGGTCGAGGCTCAAGCCGCCGAAGCACTGGTCAACGCCGGAGCTGACATCCTCGCTCACGAGTTGAACTCACCTGCCCTGGCATCAGTTGCCGAGGATCGTGGTCTCAACGTCATCGGCTATACATCGGATCGTTCCGCGGAGGCTCCCAACGCGTGGCTGACATCTTTCACGTTCGAATGGGGGCCGTACTTTATCGACCAGATCAACTCCATGATTGACGGCACATGGGAGGCAGACCTCCACTACGGAGGCTTGGCGGCCGACATGATCGGCCATAGCCCCTATGGCCCGGACGTCACCGACGACATCATTGCGTTGGTAGATGAAGCTCGCCAAGGAATCCTTGACGGCTCACTGGACTATTTCGCTGGCCCGATTCTGGATAACGAAGGCAACGTCGTCGTCGCTGAAGGAGAGACGATCCCATTCAGTGAGCGAACGGGTTGCTGCCTGTGGCTGATAGAGGGGGTTTCGTCAGACTGACAGCCTCCGTATCTCAATCGTGGCTGCTACCGAAAAGGAGATTCTCCAAGTCCGGGAACTGACCAAGTCGTTCTACGGAGTTGCTGCCAATGACAAGGTTAGTTTCAGCCTGCGAAACGGAGAAGTTCACGGCCTTCTAGGCGAGAATGGAGCAGGGAAGTCAACCCTCTGCTCCATTCTCGCCGGGCTGTACCGGCCCGACTCGGGCGATGTGATACTCAACAGCGAACGGATCCGGTTCCGGTCGCCTCTAGACGCGTCGAACATGGGCATCGGCATGGTGCACCAGCACTTCAAGCTGATATCTAGCTTCACTGTCGCCGAGAACATGGTGCTAGGGCTCAATGCCAAGAGTCGAAATATATCGCTGGGTACCGTAGAGGACGAAGTCCGTGAACTTGCTAGGCAGTACGGGCTTGATGTCGAGCCGAGCGCCCATGTCTGGCAACTGTCAGTCGGCGAACAGCAAAGAGTGGAAATCCTGCGGCAACTCTTCAGGGGGGCTCGGATACTGATCCTGGATGAACCAACTGCCGTACTAGCCCCACAGGAGTGCGACCGGCTGTTCGAAGCAGTACGCCACATGGTAGAGCGAGACCACTCGGTGATTCTCGTATCGCACAAGATGGACGAGATCCTCTCAAACACTGACCGAGTCACAGTCCTCGTAGGTGGTCGCAACGCCGGGACTCTCAGAACAAATGAAACCGATGCGGCCGAACTTGCAAAATTGATGATCGGATCTGATCACCTCCCAAAGTTGGCCAATAAGTCACTGCGACGATTTGTCGAAAGCACCCCGGTTCTGACTATTAGGGACCTAGAGGTAATTGGTGACCGCGGAACTGAAGCTGTAAGTGGTGCCAGTCTGGAAGTGTTATCTGGCCAGATTGTTGGAGTGGCCGGGGTGGCCGGCAACGGGCAGCGTGAGTTCCAGCAAGCAATTGTCGGACGGCGTCAAATCAGTGGTGGTTCCATAATGCTGCGCGGGCGAGACATCACACAACTCAGTTCACGGGCTCGGTCACGCTCGGGCTTGGCCTACGTTCCTGAAGATCGGCTAGGTACCGGTCTTGCCAGTGGGCTAACCCTCGAGGAGAACCTAATACTCAAGAGCTACAACGAACCCCCCTATAGCCACCGCGGAGTGCTGTCTACTGCGGTTATCACTGCCGCAGCCGAGAAGTTGGTCAAAGACTTTGACATCCGCGGCGCCCGATCCGGCATGCCAGTAAGCCTGATGTCGGGAGGGAACCTCCAGAAGGCCATACTGGCGCGCGAATTGAGCCGCCCACATGATCTCCTGCTAGCGGCATCGCCCACGAGAGGACTCGACTTGGCGGCCACGGCCTCAGTTCGCCAGCACATCCGGGCCGATACAGAAAAGGGTGGCGCAGTCCTGCTGTTCTCAGAAGACCTTGGTGAAATTGTCGAACTCTCAGACCTGATCCTGGTATTGGCGGGTGGCCGGATAGTCGGGTCATATACCCCGGCAACCCTCGACATCAGCGAACTGGGGCTCTTGATGACCGGTGCCAAGGTCCATAACTGATGTCCAAGCAATTCTCGATTTCCCCGCGAGCTGTGCCGTCCTGGACACTTCGGGTCAGCGTTCCCTTTGCCGCTCTAGTTGCTGCCGCCATTATCGGCGGATCAATCCTCGCATTGTCGGGCAGCAACCCGCTTGAGGCCTACAGGACTATGGTTGATGCCAGCTTCAACGGTTTGCGCCCCGCCACACGCACCCTCACGCTAGCTACCCCTCTGATCCTCACAGGCCTGGCAGCAGCTGTCGCCTTCCGAATGAAGATTTGGAACATCGGCGCAGAGGGTCAACTCTACATAGGGGCCGTGACAGCTTCAGGGTTGGCACTAGCACTACCCACAAGCACTCCCAGGTCAATCACGATCGCGATACTTCTGATCGGCGGGATAGCCGCCGGAGCGGTGTGGGCTGGTCTTGCAGCCATACCTAAGGCCTACTTCAGTGCCGACGAGGTCATCACCACGCTGATGTTGAACTTCGTGGCCTTGAGTTTCATGAATTACCTGATCTTCGGAACCGTTAGTTATTGGCGAAATCCCGAAACCAGATACCCAGAAGGCCTCCAAATCCCCGAGAATGCAAAACTCCCCATGATCTCCTACCGCCTCCACTACGGAATTGTCATCGCTATCTTGGCCGCAATCTTAATTTGGTGGATCCTCCGGCGTACAACCTACGGGTTCGAGTTGCGCACGATTGGAGACTCCCAAGAAGCGTCACGCTATGCAGGGATGCGAGTCAACACCAAGATCCTTTCGGTCCTGGCTCTCTCGGGCGCACTCGCAGGGGGAGCAGGTGCGATTGAGGTGAGTGGCGTTGTCGGGCGCCTTGACCCACACGCGTTGTCCACCCACGAGTTGGGATTCACCGGCATCGTTGTAGCCGCGGTTGCTCGACTTAATTGCATGACTGTGATCCCGGTGGCAGTCCTTCTGGCTGCCCTCATGACTTCCGGAAGCAGCCTTCAAAGAGTTCTAGGCATCCAACCCGAGATCGTCTTCTTTCTACAGGGGCTCATCTTTCTCTTTGTCGCAGCTGGCGAGTTCTTCCTTGCCAACAAGGTGAATATCACCACGAAAGCTCCGACTCGACTAGAAGTTGACGGAGGGCTGACCGGTGAATGACACAGTGCTGGTTCTCTCTGTCGTAAGCGCCATTAGTGCAGGAACGCCCATCTTGTTTGCAGCTTTGGGGGAAATCACGACCGAGCGATCCGGAATCATGAACCTTGGGATTGAGGGAATGATGCTCGTCGGCGCAATTACTGGATTCTGGATTGGCGTCGAGACCGAAAACGCGTGGCTTGCCCTCCTTGGCGGTGCTCTGGGAGGGATCCTTCTCAGCTTGATCCATGCCGTACTGGCCATCTCGCTGCGGGTAAACCAGATCGTCTCTGGATTGGCCCTGGTGATCGTGGGAAGTGGACTGTCTGCTTTCTGGGGCAACAGCGGTGACCGTCCGACATTGGTCCAAACAAAGACTGGCGTTCGCTTTGACCCGATCTTTCCAGAAGTTATTCGTGACCTACCGGTTGTCGGTCCCGTCATCTTCGGACACGACCCCGTTGTCTATCTTTCCTGGGTCCTCGTCGCCGCTATTAGTTACTTCCTGTATCGAACTCAGACTGGACTGTCGTTGCGAGCGGTCGGTGAGGATCCAGGCGCCGCTGATGCGTCAGGACTCTCGGTTACAAGGTACCGGTACGTCTCAACCCTTGTCGGCGGATTCGGCGCTGGCTTGGGTGGCGCTTACCTCGCCATCGGCGTAATTGGCACATGGGCCGCAGGATTGACAGCGGGCGCCGGGTGGATCGCCGTTGCATTAGTTATCTTGTCCGGTTGGCGACCTTGGTTCGCTCTACTGGCCGCGTATGCATTCGGTGCCTTGCGCAGTCTCGGATTCACCCTCCAGATCGCTGGCATCGGCGTACCATCAGACTTCTTGGCAATGATCCCATTTATTGCAACGTACCTAGTTGTGATCGTCGTTTCGGCTAGCCCGACCCGTGCTCGAAAGGTTGCGGGGCCAGCGGCCCTAGCCAAGCCGTATTCCCGGGAAGCTCGCTAAGTCGACATTGAAAGTCATGTTTCAACTTGTTGCCAGTGATCAGGTTGGCGCACACCAGAATGAGAAGTGAAAACAGTGACCAGTGCATTCAGAGGGACTCCCTTTCACGCCAATACGGCTGTTCATAGCAACTCAACGTGGTGGTACAGCTGGGGTGGCTACATCGTGCCCGATGTATACACCGACCTCTACACAGAACTCGGTGCAATTCGGAGCACCGTCTCGATGAATGATATGTCCCCAATACCAAAGGTCCAGGTGCAGGGTCCTGATGCGCAGTTATGCGTTGACTACCTCGTTCCAAGAAATATCTCAAAGATGAACCCCGGTTCCGCCTGGTACGCGCCGTGGTGCAACGACGAAGGCAAAGTGGTAGCTGACGGGATCATCTTTCGCTTTGCCGAGGATCACTTCGTCTTCTCGGCCGATAACTGCGCCGACTTCTTTCGCCAGAAGGCCCGACCGTTTGACGTAGCGGTTGAGGACATAACCGATGATTATGGGATCTTGGCTCTCCAAGGTCCCTGCTCTACAGAGGTCCTCGGAGAAGCGACCGGCCAAGACTGGTCAGACCTACAGTTCTCACGTATCCGGACCACCGAAATTGCCGGCCACAGGGTAACTGTCATCCGTCAAGGTTTCACCGGTGAAATAGGGTTCGAGTTGTGGGTAGACAGCCCCGATGGTCATGACGTATGGGAAGCGGTCGCTGCAGCAGGTGCAAGTGCCGGAATCCAGCAAGCCGGTGAGTATGCAATAGATGTCGCCCGGGTTGAGGCTGGCCTAATCCTTGTTTCTGCTGAATACACCGGAGCCACGATGGAAGCGCCCAGCGCGGACGTCGCTCCGAACCCAGTCGATCACGTCACCCCCTACGAACTTGGTCTCGCACACTGCGTGAAACTTGATAAGGCGGCCAACTTCATCGGCCAGGAAGCGCTAGCCGCTGAGAATATTCGTGGCCCGAGCCGACGGTTGGTTGGACTTGAGATTGATGTAGAGCACATCGTCCAGCTTTCGCTCAACGATGGTCGTTTGCCCGACATGTCCCCTCGGGTTCGCTGGGATCACATGCCTCTTCGTTGCGATGGCAACCAGGTGGGACGGGCCAGCAGTATCACTTGGAGTCCGACGATCTCGCGACTGATCGGTTTTGCCCTCATCCAGACGAATCTGGCAGAGCCAGGTATCGAACTTACAGTTGATTGGGCTGATTATTGGGGCCGTGAACTCGGATCGGTACCAGCCGTAACGTGTTCGCTGCCATTTGTTGAGCTCAGTCGTGCAGCGCACTAGACAGGACTTTTCGATGAGACCCTCACGAATCGGCGAAATAGCTCTTATCTCCTGAACGAAGAAACTGATGCGTCAACTCATCCAGAATGCATTGATAGTGACAGGTGACGGGAGAAGTGAACCCTTTGAGGGCAATGTGCTAATAGTGAACGATCGCATCGGCCACCTCGGTGACGTTCCAAGATCAGCGATCCGAGATGTAGACCTTACCCTCGATGCTCGGACCCGAGTATTGGCACCAGGGTTTGTGGATACCCACAACCACGGTTTGCTGGCGGGAACACGGATTGGCCAACACGGCATACCCATCGCCTGCGAACTCTCACTCAGTGGGGGGGTAACCAAGCGAATCTGTGGGGTCGACGGCCTGTCACCGGCTCCAGTCACGCCCAATCAGCGGTTGGAGTACGCCGCCCAACTAGCCACTATGGATGGCACCATTGATGGCGAGTGGACATGGTCATCAGTGGTGGAATTCTACAACTGGTATCAAGGCCGTTCGATAATCGACATGGGCCTATATCTGGGTCACGGTTCGGTGCGACGAGCGGTCATGGGTAACGAAGCTCGCCCGGCTACCGAAGATGAGATTCGAAACATGTGTGTACTAGTGCGAGAAGAAGCAAAATGGACATTGGGACTCTCAACTGGGTTGGTCTACAACCCGGCGGTGTATTCAGACACGGCCGAGATCACTTCCCTCATTCGAGCGTTCAATGAGGTCAAACCAGCAGCCCTGTTCCCTCACCTTCGATCCGAGAGTGACCAGATACTACCGGCTCTCGATGAGGTGTTGGTAGCAGCAATTGAGGGTGGTGGTGGCTACTGCAATGAGCACAGCAAGATTGCAGGGAGTCGAAACTGGGACAAGTACCAAGCAATCACAGACAGGCTCGCCGATGCTGCAGAAATCATCCCCACCATGGAGAACATGTATCCCTACGCGGCCGGTAGCACCACGGGTGACACGATCTTCCCACCGGAGATCCGGGGCGGTACACGCGAAGAGTTCCTGGCCCGGCTCACCGATCCGGGCCTGCTCCGGGTTGCCCATGAGAAGACACTCGGTGACACCACTAGCTGGGACAACTTTGTCGTTTTTTGTGGTGGTTTTGATGGAGTGCAAATTGCCGGCATCTATGAAGGAGCAGGAGATGAGTTTCTCGGTTGTCGACTTGGTGACGTCGCACGTGCCTCTGGCCACTCAAATCTCTCCTCCTATGGAGCCTATGAGGCAGTGGCCGACTTCTTCCTGGCCAATCGCGGAGCAGTAAGCATCATTTCTCACTATGGCAATGAGGGCACGGTCGAAAGATTCTTTCGCCGGCCCTCGATGGCAATTTGCACAGACGGTCTGGTTCCGGGTCCTGGCCAAAAGCCGCATCCCCGCTCCCTGGGGGCTTTCCCTAAGGCGCTGCGCATGGCACGTGAACTCGAAATTCCATTAGAGGAGATCGTCTTTCGTCTCTCCACACTGCCCTGCCGGTTCCTCGGACTAAAAAGCCCTATCTTGGCTCCTGGGTCGGACGCGTCGTTGGTCATGTTCGACTGGGACAAGGTGCGGGAATGCAACGACTTCGACGATCCTCTAGTTGCACCCGAGGGAATCGATGCTGTGTGGGTACACGGTGATCTCGTTCATGAACATGGCCGGTTCCATGTACCCACCGAGTTTCGAGGTCGCATCCTGATGAGTGAGCCGGGTGTCACCTATTAGGAATCGAGTGGAAGCCCCCAGCCGATGGCTTCTTCCTTGACTTCTTCATACATTCCCAACCATTCGTCGGTGGGCTGGACGGTTTCGACGTTGTATACCTCGGGAAATGACAGCCCGTAGGGTTGCTGATCTTGGAGGTGCTCCCACTTGGAGACGGAGGTCTGCACGATGGCTTCTGCTTCTTCCCTAGTCAACTTGGTGGCGGCGTGAGCTGCTTCACCCATTAGCCGAGCTTCCAGGCCGGAGAAATGGGCCGCGATCACTCCGGTGGCGGATCGAGGTCCGAGGATGCGACTCGCACCGGACACGGTACTCATGGCTGCGTAGGCGATCGCCTCGTAGAGGACCGTCTTGGTGCCGGGTCCACCGACCGGTGAGCATGTGAGGTTGGTGAGCAGTCGGGCGTTACGAGCTAGTGCTTGAAATGAAAGGCTTGTGGCCCGCATGATCTCGGGAGCAGTGCTGTGGAAATGGAAGGGGTGAGTTGGTGAAGACCCGCAGCAAGTAGCCATGAACACGACACTGAGAGCGATCATCTCTGCGGTAAGTAACACCGCCACGCCTTCGACGCCTCCTCCGAGTCCGCCATAGATCGGGTTGGCGAAGGGGTCGACGATGCCACCCATCAGGACTGTGTGGGCAAGTTTGTTGAAGATTTCATTGTTGGTCTTCAACTCGGAGATGATCCCGAAGGTGTGCATGTCCCTGGGCAGCACGTACCCGCTGCTTGTGGCCGAAAGATTGGCAAGATCGCTGATACTGATCATGATGCCTGTCGTGCCGATGCCAGGACGCCCGGCGAGGTGGCGGGCCTCGGCCGTCAACTTGGCCTCTTCCCATCCGGCGAGAATTTCGAGGGGTGACTTGGTACGGACTTCCTGACCAGCGATCGTCGTCAACGTGGGTGCACAAGCCACGTCCACGATCGGCTCCTGGACATAGCTGCGGGTGATCGGTACGAACAGCTCATTGGGTGTTGGACTACCGATGGGTCCTCCCATGAGCAGCGGGGGACGGGGATCATCAAGGGTGCGCGACATCTCTGTCCGCTCATCGGGCCCTTCGCCTATGGTGACCTCTGATGGCGCATCCCTGACAATTTGTTCGATCTCGTCGCGATCGAACATGATGACCCGCCCAGTGTCCTTCGAAAAGACTCCACAGGTGGCGAACAAGTCGACAGCCGCCTCCCAGACACGGTCAGCCATGTCGTCGTCCAGGTTGACGATGTTGTCTGGATTCGCCTTGATTCCGTGATCAGAAACAACCTGCTGCACGCCTTGTGCCACGTGTGTCAGGTCAAACGTTCTTTCCTCGACTACCGGGCCGTCCAGGCTGCGGTTGACAATGTCGACTAATCGCGTCGTGGCATTCATACGCTCTCCCCTTTCACTAACTTCATGAGCCTGGTGGCTTCCTCAACTGCACTAACCGCATCCTCAGCAAAACCATCGGCACCAACCATCTCCGCCCACTCTCTGGTTACCGGCCCCCCACCGACGAAGATCCTGAACCGATCGGCCAACTCTGGGTTCTCCTTCACAAGAGAGATCGCGTCACGCATGTAGGGAAGAGAAGGCATCATCAACCCTGAGATTCCGATAATGTCGGCATCGAAGTCCTTGGCGGAGTCGATGATGTCTTGGGCGGGCACTGCAACACCAAGATCTCTCACCTCAAAGCCGCTCACTTGCAACAGCACGCTGACGATGTTCTTTCCGATGTCGTGAATATCACCGAAGATCGTCCCGATCACGACCCTCCCCTTCTTCATGTAGTCAGAACCATCAGCCTCCAGCATCGGGAGGAGTTCGACTTGTATCGCCTTTACCGCGTCGGCAGAGAGCATCAACTCGGGTAGGAAGATCTCCAGCCGTCCGAAACGATCCCCGATTTCTGACAGACACGGTTCGATACCCTCTAGGAATATTGTCAAAGGGTCTTCCCCAGCTTCGACAAGCCGGAGTGCCTCGGCGGCGCTTGCCTCAACAGCACCGAGGTTGATTTCACGACGCAGACCATCCCATTTATTCAAAGGCATAACTTTTCTCCGTTACTCCTAGATACTTTCAGTTGATCGAAGTCTCTAGAGCTCGCTTCCATCCTCTATCCATGTCAAGGCCCATTGTTGTGATCTCAGCGCTTACCTCTTCGTACTGGTTGAGCCAAGACTCATTCGGTTCGACAAGTTCAACGTCGTAGAGTTCCCGGAATGGCTTACCCCGATTGGGGTCAGCCAGCGACGTCTCATAATGGTTGAGGAACTCAAGAACGTAACCGTTTGCCTCTTCTCGACTCATTCCTAGTGCCGCATGACAGACTTGGGCGTTGAACCGGGCCTCAAGCCCGGTGTAGACATCAGTCTCCGAACCTCCGGTGCACCCGACTCCTCCCTGGTGGAGGCCAGACACAGTTGTGGCGACCGAGCCCGCCGCCACCTCCCACAACAAATCTGTGGTGCCAGGACCGGAACGGCAGTAGATGGCGTTGATCATCAGCAAGGGACTGTTTCGCGCAATGGCCTGACCACCGATCGAATAGATCCACAGGCCCATGCGATCAGTGTTGTTGACATTCATCAGGCTCATATGGCCAAAGATGTGATAGGAGGCGCTGTAGCAGACTGTGCCTAAGAGGAGTTCGGCTATCGTCACTACCGCGGTTCCTTCTGCTCCACCACCCATACCACCGATCAGCGGTGTGAGCAGGTCGACGACGTGCATGCCCGCGTTCTGCATATGAGGTACCCGCGAAAGTTGGTCATAGTCGGTTTTGAGTTCGACCATCTGGGACACTAGGAATGCATCCGAAGAGCGGAGCCCCTTCGCCTGGTCCATAGCCGCGAACTTTCCCTGAGCGGTAAGCGGAGTCGCTACATCGTTGATGTGCATACCCGGTCGACCGGCCTTGCGGACAGCCTCTCTGGCCACCGAGGCACCAAGTCGTGCCGCCAGTATCTCAGTCGGAGTGCCCGGGATGACTGGACGTCCCATGTAGGTGGCCACCGATCCGGATCCAAGGCAATCGACAAGTGGTTCGCGAGCAGCACTCTGGAGGATCAGGGGGTGATATTTCTCGGTGCAGGGGGTTCCCGTGGGCGCGGAATGGATGACACAACGTTCTTCGCTCTCGACACCCCTATGGCTCATCGTCACTGCGTCCTTGCCAGTGCCAAGGACGACTTTTCGGGGGGCCGCCGCTACTACTTCTTCGATCTCGTCACGGGTAAGGATGATGCGGCGTTCGGTGGTCTGGTTGTAGACCCCGGTGGTGGAAAGGAGTTCCAACCCTGCTTCATAGAGTCGATCGGCCATGTCATCATCAGCAGGGACTAGTACTTCGGGATCAAACTTCAGACCGTGCTTCTTGACCAACTCCGGCACAACGCGTACAAGTATCAGATCAAATTCCGACTCCTTCGAGTAGGGGCCGGTCTCAGAGCGGTCGACGATTTCAGCCAGCCAGTCACTTCTCATAGTAGAAACTCCTCAGTGCGAGTCAAGATGCGGCCTCGTGCAGAGTCCTCAATGCGACACGAGCCTTTTCAATAACGTCTTCTTCATCCATGGAAACCAGTTTGCGATTGTCCATCACGATCTGGCCATTGATGATGCTGGTTCGCACCGACGCTGACTGGAAAGCTGAGACGATCCGCTCCACCGGATCATCAAGTTCAAAGTCCATGATGGGAGCGGCATGGACTCCCCCATCATCAAGGATGATGAGGTCGGCCTTCTTCTCTGGTTCAAGTGAACCAATTTGGTCAGAAAGGCCTAATGCAGCTGCTCCACCCTTGGTGGCCATCCCAAGTACTTCTCTGGCCGGTAGAGCCTCAGCCCCGAGTCGGTACTTGTGAATGAGCGAGGCCACCCTCATCTCAATGAACATGTCGAGGTTGTTGTTGCTGGGCGCCCCGTCGGAGCCCAGAGAGACAGAGATCCCTCGGGCCAGCATCTCAGGTATTCGGGCGATGCCGGAACCAAGTTTGAGATTGCAACACGGGCAATGCATCACATGGGTGCCAGTTTCTGAGAGGACATCCAACTCGTCGTCGTCTAGCCAGATGCAATGCGCCATCTGAACTCTGGGGCCGACCAGTCCAATGTGCTCTAGGTATTTCAGGTTGCGTCGCCCTCGCTGGTGAAGCATTGCGGGCACTTCGTATTGGATCTCACCAGCATGACCGTGGACCCCCACGTCGTGGCGATCGCTTTCAGTCTTGATTTCCCTTAGGAGACCGTCGGTGTTCCACAGTTGCCACCTTGGAGCGAAACCATACCGAATACGCCCACCGGCCTTGCCATTCCAACGGTGTAGTAGATCCATCGATTCGCTCATGGAGTCCTCGGTTGTCTCCCGCAGGGCAGGAGGCAAGTTCTCAGTGAGATCCATCATGGCTTTGCCAGATTGGCCCCTAATGCCTGATTCATCCATCGCGGTGAAAACGCTGTCCTGATGGTGCACCGTGCCCATGTCTATGATCGCCGTGGTCCCCGACTTAATGATTTCTGCCAACCCGAGACGAGCTGAGGCGTAAAGAGTCTCAGGGGTGTGTCGAGATTCAAGGTCGGTCATGGTGTTGAGCCAGTCGAGTAGGGGCTGGTCGTCGGCTTGGCCTCGAAACAGGGTCTGGCAAAGGTGGATGTGTGACTGGACGAAACCCGGAAGGACCAGGCCACCGGTGGCATCGATGACCCGGTCGGCCTGTTCGTCTATGCAGGATGCGATCTTTTCGATTCTTTCGCCATCAATCAAGATGTCGCCGGTATAACGCGTGTCGTCGGCGTCCATCGTGAGGATGTGGCCATTCTTGATCAGTGTCTTACCCATGAGAGGTTCCTACCACAACCACTAGCAAACTAGACCAAACGACCGACCTAATTCAAGTGCCCCAGCCCTCTTAACACCCGTTCAGGGGTAAGTGGCAACTCGTCGAACCAGACCCCAGTCGCATCGTGAACCGCAGCCAACAGGGCTGGCGCATATGGCAAGTATGGGATTTCTCCAATACCACGCGCCCCATATGGCCCTTCAGGATGGGGGATCTCCATCAACACCGTTTCGACTGCAGCCGGGATATCGAAAACGCCAGGGATCAGATAGGTAGACAGGTTGGGGGTGAGGACATAGCCTCCCTCCACCCGGAAATCCTCGAGCACCGAGTAACCGTGGGCCTGGCCAATGCATCCCTCCACTTGACCAATCGCCCGCTCTGGGTTGATGACCTTGCCGACATCGTCCACACACACAACATTGTCGACTTGGATGACGCCCGTTTCGGTGTTGAGGGTGAGGTCGACGACCTGGGCGACGTAACCATAGCCAAAGGCCGGTATTGAGTGTCCCGTTTCGGGATCAAGTTCTGATGTAGGCGGCGCTTCCCAAATCCCATCTGCGGTTGCGGGAGACTCTCCATCAACCCACTTCTTATAGGCGGCTGCAGCTGCCTTCTTGACTGCGTTGCCACCCATGAACGTAAGCCGCGAAGCGGCCGCCGAACCAGCACTCTGACTACCAACCAATGCCGTGTCGGTACTGGAAATGCTTACCTGCTCATAGGAAATGTCGAGTACTTCGGCTGCGATCTGGGCCATCACCGTGTGATGCCCCTGCCCGCACTCAGCACCATCGATACGGATGATTGCTTCTTCGACGTCGCCGCTACCACGCACCTCGACTTGAGCCCAACTCGCTTCCACTATCCCATAGCCGAAACCGACGTTCTTGAACGCGGCAGCAAATCCTCGTCCTCTCACCACAGTTGGCAGATTGTCATGATCGAGTGCCCCTACAGGTCGGTTACCGCCGCGCTTTTCCCAGTTGGCAACCCGGGCCGCTTCGCTGATCACTTCCTGTAAATTCACCCCTCCCGGCATGAGGGTGCCGAGTGAGGTAGGTGTCTTGTCAGTCAATGCGTTTTTCAGTCTCAGTTCTACCGGATCAATGCCTAGTCGGTTTGCGAGCATGTTCATCTGGAGTTCAGCGGCGAGATGCCCTTGTGTTGCTCCAAAACCGCGGAATGCACCTGAAAAGAGATTGTTGGTGTACATCGCGCGCCCGTCAAGGTGAACGGCGGAGAAGTAGTACGGGCCCGTCGCACAGATCGCCGCGTTGCGCAACACCTTATTACTCGTCGAAAGATACGCACCCCCATCTGCGATCAGCTCAATCTTGGCCGCAACCAATGTCCCATCTGTCTTGGCCCCCCACTTCGAAGTGATGATCATCGGATGTCGTTTGGAATGACCGATGGTGCACTCCTCCCGATCCCACACCGTCTTGACTGGCCGCCGAATTCCTCGTTGGTCGAGCCACCAGACTGCTAGGGCGAGGATGATCTGGACGCTCACGTCCTCCTTTCCACCGAAGGCACCACCAATCCCGTCATAGACCACCCGCACTCTTTCGGGGGACAAGTCAAGCGCGTGGGCAATCTCCTGTTGGTCTTCCCACGCCCACTGGCCCGCGGTATGGACTGTTATCCGTCCCTCGTCGTCTAGATAGGCGACCCCGGCTTCAGTCTGGAGATAGGCGTGCTCCTGAAATGGCACCCGTGCCGTGCTCTCGACGAAGACGTCACAGTCCTCCCAGGCAGCCTCGACGTCGTCTTTGCGGATCCGGACTGAATCAGCGATGTTGTTGGGCGCGTCATGATGCAATTGTGTGGCCGTGTCGTCACCAGCGGTCAGGAGGTCGTCTACGACTGGCAGGTTCTCGTATGTGACGTTGATGGCATCGCGGGCGGCAACGGCGGTTTGCTCATCTTCGGCAATTACCAAAGCAACCTGGTCACCCACGAACCGCACAACATCTTGGCCCGGCTTTTCCAACTTCGAGCCCGGGCCGCACAGTACGGGCTGGTCGGCACGGATCTGCCCGTACTCATTAACTGGTACGTCTACAGCGGTAAGGACACCGATGACGCCCGGTTGAGCTTCGGCTAGACGGGTGTCGATGTTCACTACCCGGGCGTGGGGCCGGTTGGCGAACAGCACCTTCATAACGAGTTGGTTCTCATAAACGCGGTCGGCGCAATAGACCTTCCGACCAGTTACCAATTCCTCTAGGTCGAATTGGCGAACCGACCTACCAACCACCTCGAGGCTCACGTCAGAACCTACACCCCCGACCCGACTGCTTCGAGTGCAGCGATGATCGGATAGTAGGTGGTGCAACGGCAGAGGTTGCCAGAGATCGCCTGTTTCAGTTCGTCCTCCGTGGGTTCACTTTTTTCGCGGAATAGGGCGACAGCACTAATCACGAAACCAGGAGTGCAAAATCCGCATTGGGCTGCACCCTTGTCGACGAAGGCCTGCTGGACTGGGTGGAGGGTGCCGTCCGTGGACTGAATCCCTTCGATGGTCGTGATCCGTCGCCCATGGGCCTGGGGAGCAGGAACAAGGCAACTCGTCACCGCTGTTCCGTCGATGAGCACCGTGCACGCCCCGCACTCACCTTCACCGCATGCCTCCTTGGTTCCAGTGAGACCGGCGACGTCGCGCAACAACTGGGAGAGGGTCCGATTGTTTCCATCCGAGAACGTTCTCAGCTCACCATTGACGCTCGTCTCAATCACCTCACCGGAGGTGTAGGTGCGACGAGTCACTCCACCTTCCTGATTCAACTCAAGCGAACTAGACCCTTTTGCTCTCAACATCACGGGTGCCATAGGCAAGCCATCAGCTTGACAGCCAGCCTCCAGTTGTTCGAGGGCACTTCTCGTAATGACCTCAGCCATGTAGCGGCGAAATTCAGCAGAGCCACGAATGTCACTGATCGGTTCAATCGCTAACGAGATGCTCGAGGCAACCGCACCAATGCGGTCAGGTGAGAGTGGCGCCCCGGCCAGTAGAGACTCTGCTGCAGCCGCCCGGACGGGTGTCGGCGCAACGCTACCAAGGGCGATGCGGGCATCCGTGACTATCCCGCTGTCGAGAGTTAGTACAACCGCCACGTTTACCACCGAGATGGCTTGGGCCGCTCTAAGACCAAATTTGACGAAGGTTCCTATGCGAGATTCATCAAGTTGGGGGAAGGACACATCCACAATGAGTTCTTCACGCGCAATTTGAGTTCGTCGGACTCCAGTTACCAGCGACTCGATCGACAAGGTCCGTTGGCCCCGTGTGCTCTCTAGAGTTATCTCGGCGCCGAGGGCGTGCAACGGTGTGAGGGTGTCGTTGGCCGGTGAGGCTGTGGCTATGTTGCCGGCGACAGTCCCACGGTTACGGATCTGGGGTGAACCAATCCCGAAGCAGGCCTGGACAAGTGGTAACGCAAGTCGCCGGCACAGGTTCGATCCGACGATGTCATTGTGAGTAACCAACGGGCCGATGTGGATCCGTCCTTGGTCGTCGCTTGAGATCGAATCCAGTCCGGGGACATTCGTCACATCGATCAGTGTCTCCGGGCACGACTGAAGCCGATGGAGCTCGACCACGACATCAGTACCGCCAGCAATCACTCTGGCCTTGTCTCCGTGTCGTTCAAGGAGGTGGAGAGTTTCCGCCAGCGAACTGGGGATCAGGTAGTTGCTCCACATGGCTGTTGTCGGTCCTATTCTCTTGTGTCGTGTTCGGCCTACTCGATTAGCCGAGGATCGGGCCGTCTGGCACTGCGTCTTCATAGCGAGCCCAGAAAGCAGGCGCCGCCTCCCGGCAACGAGCCTTGATCTCGCTCTCGTCAACGGTCAGGAGTTGGCGGTCCTGCATCAAAACCTCACCGTTCACGATTGTCGTGGTGATCATTGACTCGTTCATAGCGAAGACGAGATGGCCTGCAATGTTTTCTGGTGTCATCGGCGTGGCCGGCTGGTAGTCGACCATGATGAGATCGGCGACTGCCCCCCGTTCGATAACACCTAGTGGAGCCTGCGGGTAGTAGAGGGAGGCAAGGGCGGCGTTGTTCCTAAATGCCACCTCTAATAGCTGGTCACCGGGAAAGCGCCGTCCATCCCGGTGGGCGATCTTTTGCAGGAAGTAGGCAACTTCAGCCTCGCGCCACATCGTCGGCGAAAGACCATCATTGCCCAAACAGACTCGCACGCCGGCCCTTAGTTGTGATTCGATAGCGGCGATGCCGTCGCCCACGTTCATGTTGTTGCGGGCCTGATGGCTTGAAGCAGTACCGGTTTCGGCGAGCAGCAAAACCTCCTTCGCGTCAAGGTGGATTGCGTGGGCCATGATTGACTTTTCACCAAGCATGCCGTGTTGGTGAAGTCGGTCGACGGATCTCTTCCCAGAAAGAGCGGTGCTACGAATCTGGTCGTACTCGTGTTCTCCGACATGTAGGTGAAAGCCCGTATCGTCCGACACTGATTCACGACACTCGGCAAGTGTGTCATCACTCACCGTCATAGGAGCGTGGATACCAAAATTTGCTGCCACACGGCCTTCCGCCACCATTTCGCTGTGACAACGCGCAACAAATCGAGCGTTCTCTGCGATTCCTGCTCTCGCTCGGGTGTCGCCATTCCTATCTGTGACTTCAAAGCACAGCACGGACCTCAACCCAGCACGGTCCACCACGTCAGCAATCACATCAAGGACACCATCGACGCAGTTCGGCGACGAATGGTGGTCAAAATAGGTTGTGGTTCCGTTCTTGATGCAATCGACCATCCCCACCTCGGCCGCCAGCCTGACCTCCTCCTCCCGAAGGGCTCTGTCATAGGGCCACCACAGGCGCTCGAGGATCGTAGGCAGCGAGATAGGAGGGTCGTAGGGCACGCTCATGCCGACCGCTAAGGCACTGTAGAAATGGCCGTGCGCACAGATGTTTCCGGGCATGACGTACTGTCCTCGGGCATCAACACGCGGCTCATTGTGGTGCTGGGCCTCAAGGTCAGCACTCGGGCCGAGAGCGGCAACAAGTCCTCCGGAAAGATGTAGTGCCTGGCCTTGGAGAATCTCATTTCGATCCCCCCAAGTGATGACGTTCGCGTTGGTGATCAGCACCAGTGCACCACCTCATCATTGGCTGCTGATCTCACGGTAGTGCCTGTCCTAGAAGCCGTCGGCAAAAGCGTCGATGACCTCGCGAATATTTCCCATCAAGGGGTACAAGATGGGGCAGGTCACTCCTGCATCGCAGTACTCGCGAACCTTCCTCCGACAATCCTCGGCTGTCCCCACTGCCATAATGTCATGCACGATCTCATCAGGAATTACTGTGCTCGCCCGCTCGTAATCTTCCTCGGTGGCGGGCCAACCCATGAGTTGCTTTGCCTTCTCGGCAATCTCTTCACTCACCCCACTCGCCTTCATGATGTGGGGTTCTGTCGCAAAGTAATAGGCTGCCAGTTTCTTTCCTTCATGGAGGGCAGCGGCCGGGTCGGTGTCCGACAACGAGACCACGATCAACTCCGGAAGGTCAATCTCGTTAATGTTCTTGTCAGCTCTTTTCGCGCCTCTCTCAACAAGGCCGATGGCACTACGAATGTAGTCAACTGAAACACCGTAGTTAAGACAAACTCCGTCACAGATCTCTCCAGCGAGTTCCAGCATCATTGGGCCGGTAGCACCAAGGTAGATCGGAATATCTCGTGCTGACCTGTCACCCCAGACCACATCAAGGCTCACTTGATCTAGATGGACGAACTCGCCCTCGTAGGTAATCTCTTCCATGGTCAGCAGTGCCCTAATGGCTTCAATGTTTTCACGCATCGCGACTAGCGGACTGTGGAGGTCGACGCCGACTCGACCTGCGATTGGTTCCCACCATGCCCCCAGGCCGAGCATCACTCTCCCCCGTCCGTTGACCTTGCCACCCAACTCCCACATCGTGCTAAAGCTGGCTGCAATAACAGCGGGATTTCGAGTCCATATGGGCAACACACCCGACGCGACACTGATTCGACGAGTGTGAGTCAAGAAAGCACTCATCGCAACCACACAGTCACGAGCCAAGCGATTATCACCCTGCCAGATCTCGCTGAAGCCTCGCTCTTCCATGTACAGGGCCAACTCAAGTTCTTCTCGCAGGTCGATCTTGTCCTGCATGTAGATCGCCATTCGTTGACTCATCGAATA